>CAVOSE010000012.1:0-109825 GCA_963698775.1 uncultured Gammaproteobacteria bacterium | reverse complement strand
CCGCCACTTCGCCGGCAAGGTGGTCGCGCAAGGACCTGACCAAGCTGATCAAAGAAGGGGCGAATGTGCCCGTCTACGTGCTGGAATACCTGCTCGGCATGTACTGCGCCTCCGATGATGAGGCGATCATCCGGATGGCCTGGTGACGGTCAAGACCATCCTCACCGAAACTACGTGCGCCCGGACGAAGCGGAGAAGGTCAAGTCCAAGATCCGCGAGCGCGGCAGCTACAAGGTCATCGACAAGGTGACGGTCAAGCTGAACGAAAAGCGCGACGTCTATGAGGCCCTGCTGTCGAATCTGGGCGTCAAGAACGCCGAGATTTCCGGCACGCTACGTCCAGCAGTTCGAAAAGCTGCTGGTCGGCGGCATCTGGTGCATCGTCACCCTGCAGTACTTCTTCGAGGAGGGCAGAAGGGCTCGCCGTTCATATCGGCGACCTGAAGCCGATCCAGATGCCGAACATGGACATGGAGGCGCTGTTTGAGGGCCGCCAGGCGCTTCACCGAGGCGCAGTGGATTGACGTGCTGTGCCGCTCAACCGGCATGGAGCCGGCCAGCTTCGACGAGCGGGTCAAGTGGCACCTGCTGGCGCGGATGATTCCGCTGGTCGAGAACAACTACAACTGCTGCGAGCTTGGCCCGCGCGGCACCGGCAAGAGCCACATCTACAAGGAGATCAGCCCGAACAGCATCCTGATCTCCGGCGGCCAGACCACGGTGGCCAACCTGTTCTACAACATGGCACGCGCGCAAGGTCGGTCTGGTCGGTCTGTGGGACGTGGTGGCCTTCGACGAGGTAGCCGGCATCTCCTTCAAGGACAAGGACGGCGTCCAGATCATGAAGGACTTCATGGCCTCCGGCTCCTTCGCCCGGGGCAGGGATGCGATCAAGGCCTACGCCAGCATGGTCTTTGTCGGCAACATCAACCAGCCGGTCGACACGCTGGTCAAGACCAGCCACCTGTTGGCGCCCTTCCCGGAGAGCATGATCGACTCGGCCTTCTTCGACCGCTTCCACGCCTACATCCCCGGCTGGGAAATCCCGAAGATGCGCCCGGAGTTCTTCACCAACCAGTACGGCCTGATCGTCGACTACCTGGCCGAGTTCATGCGCGAGATGCGCAAGCGCAACTTCTCCGACGCCATCGACAAGTGGTTCAAGCTCGGCCGGGACCTGAACCAGCGCGACACCATCGCCGTGCGGCGCACGGTGTCCGGGCTGCTGAAGCTGCTCTATCCCGACGGCGACTACGACAAGGAGGCGGTCCGCCGCTGCCTGGAGTACGCGCTGGAGACCCGCCGCCGGGTCAAGGAGCAGCTCAAGAAGATCGGCGGCATGGAGTTCTTCGACGTCCACTTCTCCTACATCGACCAGGAGACGCTGGAGGAGACCTTCGTCAGCGTGCCCGAGCAGGGCGGCGACAAGCTGATCCCGGACGGACCGATGAACCCCGGCGTGCTGCACACCATCGCCACCGGCAGCGGCGGCCACCTGGGGCTGTATCGGCTGGAGACCCAGACCACGGCGGGCAACGGCAAGTTCAACGTCTCCGGACTGGGATCGAACAGCGCCGCCAAGGAGTCGGTCAAGGTCGCCTTCGACTACTTCAAGGCCAACCTGAGCCGCGTCAGTGGCCTGACCAAGGCCGGCGACCACGACTACCACCTGCATACGGTCGAACTGCACAACACCGGCGCCACCAAGGCCATGACCCTGCCGAGCTTCGTCGCGCTCTGCTCCGGGGTGCTGGCGAAGCCCGTCCAGTCCCAGCTCGTCGTGCTCGGCGACATGAGCCTCGGCGGCAGCGTGATCCCGGTCGAGAACCTGGCCGAATGCCTGCAGGTCGCCTTCGACTCCGGCGCCAAGCGCATCCTGCTGCCGATGGCGAGCGTCGGCGACATCCCGAGCATCCCCGGCGAACTGTTCGCCAAGTTCCAGACGTCGTTCTACGCGGACCCGGTGGATGCGGTGTTCAAGGCGCTGGGAGTGGAGTAGGGGGCGGGATACCGTCCGCCACAATCGGGGGCAGTCCGAAGCCTACGCCGTTCGTCAGATGAATACCGCGACCGGACAGCGTTCGCACAACCAAACGCCTGTTGGAATCGCCGGATTGCTGCGCTGCATCAAACAGCGACTTGCGCGACGCTGTTCAAACGTATCTGGCTCGCGCTTGCCTAAACGGTTACGACTTGGCGCAAAATTCAAGACATCCACAGAACTTGTGGATAACTCTGTGGATGAACCGAAGCTGCACTCGCTACCTCAAGGATTTGTGGCAATTCTGTTCGATTGGTTGAATTTTGACCGCCAGGATTTGATTGGCAAATCAATGATGGACGGAATATTAGCGCGTACTGACGCATCCCGGACTTGGTTCAGGATTCCGGATCGGTGTCAAGGCGCTGATGTGCACAAATTGCCAAAAAAGCGGGTGCCTGATAAGCGTCAGAGAAAACGCCCGAGCAGCTATCCCGGACCGCCCGCTGCTGGTGACTCGACCAGCGCGAAATCGGTTCCCATGGTGACTCAACGAAAAACGGCTTAGGAGGAAAACCACCTAAGCCGTCTAATTTTATGGCGCGCCCGGAGAGATTCGAACTCCCGACCACCTGGTTCGTAGCCAGGTACTCTATCCAGCTGAGCTACGGGCGCGTCGAGCCGTGAATTATGGGTATGAGGACGGGTGTGGTCAAGCATTTTCTTGCCTGGCCGACCAATCTGCGATGCCACGCTTTCCCCCTGGCCGAGACCGGACTTGGGGTTATGTCCTTCGTGACATAGACCTCGCTTGGCTGGGTCCGATACCATATCAAGCGTCATGCGACAGCAACGCCCAGCGTTGATTGGGAGTCCAACGGTCTTGCTGACATCCTGTATCCTTGGCCTTTTGACGTCGGTCTTAGCTTGTCGAAACGGCGAGTAGCCGACCCGTGTCTTCCGTCTGATCGCTGCTTCAGCAGACGGGGAGGAAGATCTCAGCGTTTTGCTGGACAATGGCGCCGGGCTCCTCACCGATGCACCGCGCCCGGATGTCGCCGTTCGTAAGACCGAGTTGCCCAAATTGGAACAGATCGCGAAGCCAGCCCTTTGAACATTCCCGTTGTCATGCAGACGTCCAGTCCGGTGCTCGGCGCGTCGATTGAGTTGGTGGGTGCTACGGTCGCGCTTCCGACTTGGCGGCTGCGGCGTATGGGTGGCGCAGAACCCCTGGCAAAGCTCTGGGAGGAGGTTCCCTGATGAGATTGGTGCTTATCGCCCTAGCTACGCTGTGGGGCATCGGCGCGGTGGTGGCGTTTTTGCAGACCCGCGAAAAGACGCTGGATGCCAAACTCACGGCTGCCTATTTCATCGGTTGGCCGGCCTTGCTGGTGCTGGTGTACTTGAACCAGCCGCTGCCCTTGTGGATCGGCGTACCGGTCATGTTCGGGTTCGTGCCCTGGTTCCTGTCCGGTCCCCATCTATGGGGCATTCTGCAAGACCCATCCCGGTCGAAGCCGGATGAGATTGTGGGTATACCGATCGGCTACTGGAAGTGGGGCAGCATTGGCGCCGTGCTGATCGGTGTTATTTTCAATGTATTGGTGCGGCCCTGAGCGGCCGCCGTCCGGTCCCTGACAGGATCGCTGGACGGTCGTGTTCAGCGGTTCGCCTCATCCGATTTCTAAGACCGCCTGCCGTCGGACCGGACCGAGCAGACGCAGCCCGAGCAACGACTAGGTTATGAGCAAGCACCCGAATTACGCCAACCTCGATGCGCGCGCCATCGATCCGCACTCCATCGACGCGTTGCTTGCGGTGGTCGCGCGCCTGCGTGATCCGGATCAGGGATGCCCCTGGGATCTGAAGCAGACCTTTCGGAGCATTTTGCCCTACACGCTCGAAGAGGCCTACGAGGTGGCTGAGGCCATCGAAGTGGATGACATGGTCGAGCTGTGCGAAGAACTCGGCGACTTGTTGTTCCAGGTGGCAATCTATTCCCGCATGGCTGAGGAGAAGGGGGCCTTCGACTTTGGCGATGTGGTCGCGTCCATCAGCGGCAAGATGATCCGGCGCCATCCGCACGTGTTTGGCGACACCGATGTGGCCAGCGAGGCCGAGGTGCGCGAAAACTGGGAGGCCATGAAGGCAGCGGAGCGGGAGGCCAAGGGCAAGCGGCTGCGCACCAGCGTGCTGGATGGCGTTGCCCAGGCGCTGCCGGCTTTGGTGCGTGCCGAGAAGTTGCAAAAGCGCGCCGCCCGCGTCGGTTTCGATTGGGATGCGCTGGACGGGGTCGTGGACAAGGTGCGCGAGGAGTTGGTCGAATGCGAGGAGACCTTTTCCGAGCATGCCGACCCGACCCATCGGGTGCACGAGGTCGGTGACTTGCTGTTCTCGTGCGTGAACTTGGCGCGGCACCTCGGGGTCGATGCCGAGCAGGCGCTGCGCAGCGCGAATCATCGCTTTGAGCGACGGTTCCAACGGGTCGAGGTGTGCCTGGGTGCCGCCGGCAAGGCGCCGGATCGTGCGCACCGCGACGAGATGGAGCGGCTGTGGGAGACGGTGAAGCACGAGGGCTATTGAGCGGCACTGCCCCGGATTCCCGACTCGCATGAGCTTTCTCGATCATATTCATGCCTGCAACCGCTGGCAGCCGGCGGATTTCCTACCCTTTGTCGTCGCCGGCGAGGGTCTTGGTAGCCTGCGTCGTGACTTCGCCGCCAAGTTGGCCGCGTTCAGCGACCAGTTCAGGCTGCACGCCGAGGCGATCCATTGGGCTTCGGCGCCGTCGGGCTTTGACGCCCGCACCGATGCGATGGCGGTGCTCTGCGCCGACCTTGTACAAGCAGGACTCGTCAGCCATCTGCATGGCGAGCGGTACCCGGTGACGCCGGGGCGACGCGATGACGCGCGCTTTCTCATCGACCGCGCCTGCGCGCCGTATTTTGGTGTGCGCGCCTTCGGCCAGCACCTGAATGGTTATGTGCGACGCCCGGACGGGCTGTACCTCTGGGTGGCACGGCGCTCCGCGAGCCGGCGTGTCTATCCCAATCGCCTCGACAACATGGTCGCCGGCGGTTTGCCCTGGGGCATCGGGCTGGGCGAGAACCTGCGCAAGGAGTGTTTCGAAGAGGCGTCGATGCCTGCGGACATCGCCGATCGGGCCGTGCCGGTGAGCGCGATCAGCTATTGCCGTGATTCCGATCGCGGGCTGAAGCCCGACGTGATCTATTGCTACGACCTGGAGCTCGATACCGATTTCGAACCGCGCTGCAACGACGACGAGGTCGCCGGGTTTTCGCTCTGGCCTGTCCAGCGCGTGATGGCGGTGGTTGCCGAAACGGATGAGTTCAAACTGAACTGCAACCTGGTCATTATCGATTTTCTGATCCGGCACGGGCTGCTCGGTCCCGAGCATCCGCAGTACCTGGAACTGGTCCAGGGGCTGCGGGCGCCATTGGCAAAGGTCGCGCCGGCCCGATCTTGAGCGTCACGGGGTGGTTGCGGATGCCGTCGATGTCGCGTTCGCACCACCGCGGTAACCCCTGAGGTGTCCATGAACATGAGTGAATCCCCAATCAACCGCCATCGGACCGTCAGGGTTCGGGTTGGCGACATCGGTGTCGGCGGCGACGAACCGATCCGCATCCAATCGATGACCAATACCGACAGCGCCGACATCGAGTCGACGGTGACGCAATGTGTCGAGCTGGCCCGTGCCGGCTCGGAGATGGTGCGCCTCACCGTCAACAACGAGTCCGCCGCCGCCGCGGTGCCGCGCATCCGCGAGCGCCTGGATGCGTTAGGCCTGAGCGTGCCGCTGATCGGCGACTTCCACTTCAATGGCCACCGCCTGCTGAGCGACTACCCGGCCTGCGCCGAGGCCCTGGCCAAGTACCGCATCAATCCCGGCAATGTCGGCCGCGGCGAGAAGCGCGACTCGCAGTTCGCCACGATGATCGAGATCGCCTGCCGCTACGACAGGCCAGTGCGCATCGGCGTCAACTGGGGCAGTCTCGACCCGGACCTGGTGGTGCGGATGATGGACGCCAACGCCAAGTCGGCGCAGCCCAAGCCCGCCGATCTGGTGATGCGCGAGGCGATGGTCGAGTCCGCCGTCGGCAGCGCGTTGCGGGCCGAGGAGTTGGGCCTGCCGCGGGATCATATCCTGCTGTCATGCAAGATGAGCGGCGTGCAGGACCTGATCGCCGTCTACCGCGCGCTGGCCCAGCGTAGCGATCATGCCCTGCACCTCGGGCTCACCGAGGCCGGCATGGGCTCCAAGGGCATCGTTGCCTCCACGGCGGCCCTGTCGGTGCTATTGCAAGAGGGCATCGGCGACACCATCCGTATCTCGCTGACACCGGCACCGGGGGAATCGCGGACGCGTGAGGTGATCGTCGGCCAAGAAATCCTGCAGACCATGGGGATGCGCTCGTTCGCGCCGATGGTCACGGCCTGTCCGGGGTGCGGGCGCACCACCAGCACCGTGTTCCAGGAATTGGCGGAGGACATTCAGAACTACCTGCGCGAGCAGATGCCGGTCTGGCGCGACACCTACCCCGGCGTCGAGACCATGCAGGTGGCGGTGATGGGCTGCGTGGTGAACGGCCCCGGCGAGAGCAAGCAAGCCAACATCGGCATCAGTCTGCCCGGCACCGGCGAGCAGCCGTCGGCCCCGGTCTACGTCGACGGTGAGAAGGTGACGACGCTGAAGGGGGCCGGTATTGTCGACCGCTTCAAACAGATGGTCGACGACTATGTTGTCGAAAACTATGCGCCACGCTGATTTGGTTTTGGCGCAAACCTGCGTCGGATCTCACCCTGACCGGTAGCCGTTGCGAACACCTAGCGAGGCTTCGCCGGAGACCGACGCGTCGTGATCGCCGCTTCGGCAAGCTTGGCAGCAATCATCGTTGTCGTTGTCGTAATCGACTATCCGACAACGACAATGACCCTATAAGGGGTGCAAGCTGGTGAGCGGCTGCGCCAAGCGCCGAGACTGAGAGTAACAACTTTACTACCAACGAGGAGTCTATCGATGCTGAAAAAACTGCCATTACCGACCTGGGTGCCGATCTTCGCAGCGGCAGCGTTGACCGCGGGGCCGGCCCTCGCCGAAGACCCGATGATGGTCTCGGTCAAGCGCCTGTCGCTGGAAACCGCCCAGAAGATCGCTCAGGGTGCGATCGATGCCTGCCGCGAGAAGGGTATCCAGATCGGCGTCACCGTCGTCGACCGCGACGGCGTAGTCCAGACCCAACTGCGCGACACCATCGCGTCGCCGATTACGGTCCCGATCAGCTTCAAAAAGGCCTATACCGCGGTCAACTTCAACGCGGACACCTCGGCGCTCGGTGAACGGGCGGATACGCCCATCGGTCGACTCGACTTCCTCGTCATGTCCGCCGGCGGCGCCGTGGTACAGGTGGGCGGCGCCCTGGTCGGCGGTGTCGGTGTCAGCGGAGCACCGTCCGGCGAGACCGACGAGGAGTGTGCCAAGGCCGGCGTCGCCGCGGTGCAGGACGATCTGGAAATGGCCATGTAGGCGAGATGGCGCGCCTAACCAGATCGCCTCTGGGGCGCGCCCAAGGAACAGGTCAGAAACAACATGAACATCACGGCGGACAGAAACCGACTACGAAATACGCGAAACACACGAAAGAAGACAGGGGTTCAGCTGTATCTCGGGAATTTTCGCGCTTTTCGCGTGTTTCTTAGTTCAAGAAAGATGCATCGCTAGTTGTTGAATCGCTACTAAGACAGAGGCTCGAAACAAGGCTGGACTAACAGTCGGCCACGACGGTGACATCGGCATAGCCGTTCGTGCAAGGCGAGCGATAGACCCACAGCGACTTGTTGGGGATAGCTACCTCGCTCAGCGCTGCTTCGGCGCAATCAGATCCGTGATGGAACCATGCGCCATCTCGGCGGCGAAACAGATGGTTTCGTTTAGGGTCGGGTGTGGGTGGATGGTCATGCCGATGTCCTCCATGTCCGCGCCCATCTCCAGCGCCAAGACGGTCTCGCCGATCAGTTCGCCGGCATTGGGACCGACGATGCCGGCGCCGAGGATGCGCTTGGTCTCGGGGTCGAACAGCAACTTGGTCAGGCCCTCGTCGCGGTGGATGCCGAGGGCGCGACCGCTGGCGGCCCAGGGGAACACGCCCTTTTCGTAGGCGATGTTGTTGGCCTTGGCCTCGGTCTCGGTCAGCCCCATCCACGCGACCTCCGGATCGGTGTAGGCCACCGATGGGATCGTCAACGGGTCGAACAGGGCCGGCTCGCCGGCGATCACCTCGGCGGCCACCTTGCCCTCGTGGGTCGCCTTGTGCGCCAACATCGGGTTGCCCACCACGTCGCCGATGGCGAAGATGTTCGGCACGTTGGTGCGCATGTGCTGATCCACCGGAATGAAGCCACGCTCGTCGACCTTGACGCCGGCCGCCTCGGCATTGATCAGCTTGCCGTTGGGCCGACGGCCGACCGCCACCAATACCCTGTCGTAGCTCGCCTCGCCGGCGTGTTTGCCGTCGAACACCACCTTGATGCCGTCTGAGGCTGCTTCCATGCTGGCCACCTTGGTTTCCAGCATGATCCGGTCGTAGCGCTTCTTGACCACCTTCTCGAAGGCACGCACCAGGTCCGGGTCGGCGCCCGGCATGAGTTGGTTCTGCAGCTCGACGACGTCGATCTTGGCGCCCAGGGCGCTGTAGACGCTGGCCATCTCCAGGCCGATGATGCCGCCGCCGACGACCAGCATGCGCTCGGGGATGCCGTCGACCTCCAGCGCGCCGGTGGAATCGATCACGCGCGGGTCGTCATGGGGAAATCCGGGAATGCGCACCGGGCTGGAGCCGCAGGCGATGATGCAGTGATCGAACGTGACGGACAGCTTGCCGTCGCGGGCGTCGACGCCGATGCGGTTAGGTGCCTCGAACCGGCCGATGCCCTGCACCACCTCGACCTTGCGTTGCTTGGCCAGCGCGGCGAGGCCGCCGGTGAGCTTCTTGACCACCTTGTCCTTGCCAGCGCGCATCTTGTCCAGGTCGATCTGCGGCGGCGCGAAGGTGACGCCCATGGCGCCCATGGTCTTGGCCTCTTCAATAATGGCCGCGGTGTGCAGCAAGGCCTTGGACGGGATGCAGCCGACATTGAGACAGACACCGCCGAGCGCGGGGTAGCGCTCGATCAAGACCACCCGCAGGCCAAGGTCGGCGGCGCGAAAGGCGGCGGTGTAGCCACCGGGCCCGGCACCCATGACAACGACCTGTGCACTGATTTCTTTGCTTGGAGCGGTGTCGCTCATTGTTCCCCCAAACGAGTTGTTGATTGCGAATGAAGCTGTTCGATTGCTGGCGTCTTGGGTCGGATGGCGTTCCGGGTGCGCCCGCATCGCACCATAGTCTCTCACAGCGGCGCTGATTGCCAAGGCATTGCGCATTCGGCGTTGGCGGTGCCGGGCTGGCGCCATCGTTGCCGTACTTCGGATGTTGGACGATCCATGCGAACCGCGGAATCTCAGGTTCAATCCCGCACAATGCCCGGCCCAAGTCCCCAGCAGCCGGCAACCAACAGCGACCGCCGCGACGCTCGCGACTCAGGCCGGACGTCAGCGCCGGACTAGGCGCCCATCGGTGGCGATGGCGACGAGGTCCTGCCCGCGGAAGGCGTCCAGCACCATATCCAGGATCAATAGGCCAGTGGCGTTGGCGTCCGGCAGGTCCTTCAGCATGCCGTATCCGTCGCCGCCAGCAGCGAGGAAGTCCGGCATCACCAAACGGTAGCTCGCGGCGGGGTCCAACGGCCGACCGCCGATTTGGATGGACGTGGCCTTGCCGTCGGCGATTGCCAGGCGCATGCCCGAGACCTGCAGAAATGCGCCGGGGTTGTCCTCGGGGTCCAGCGACGCGGAGCGATCGAGCGCCTGCTGCAGCACCGCCCCTGAGACCTCGGCGGTGACCAGTTCATTGCCGAACGGAAAGGCCTGGTAGACATCGCGGATGCGCACCTCGCCGGCGGCGATGCTTGCGCGGAAGCTGCCGCCGTTGAACAGGGCCACGTCGGCGCCGGTCAGTGCCCGCGCCAGGTCGCCGACCCAATCGCCGAAATTGCTTTCGATGCGGCGGACCACCGTCCGGTCGGCATCCAGCGTGGTGGCGTTGCGGCCGACGACGACCTCGATCTCCTCGGCAAGCCGGGCGTCCAGGGCCGCGACCTCGGCCGCCATCGCGGCGTCCTCGGGCACGCCGTCGTCGACGGCAAGCAGGCGATAGTCTTGGATCTGCACCACACCGTCCGTGACCAGCAGATCCAACCGGCCGAGGTGCTCGCCGCGCTCGCCGGCCTGCAGGATCGGCACGCCGTCCTCCATCTCGGGCGCGTCGAGCAGCCGATGGGTGTGGCCGCCGATGATCAGGTCGATGCCGTCCACGTCCCTTGCCAGCTGCCGATCCGCCGCCAACCCCAGGTGCGACAGGACCACCACTAGGTCGGCGCGCGCGCGCAGCCAGGGCACCCAGCCGGCGGCGGTCAGCGCTGGCGCTACCACGCGCACGCCGTCGGTGTTGCGCGGGTGGGTGGTTGTGGTCAGCTCGTCGGTCACCAGCCCCAGTACCCCAACCCGCGGCCCGCCGGGGGGCGCGAGGACCACGGCCGGTAGCAGCGGGAAGGGGATCGGCTCGGCCTCGACATTTGCGCCGAGCACCGGAAAGCCGGCCGCGGCGATCAGGTTGCGGAAGTCGGCTTGACCGTAGTCGAGTTCGTGGTTGCCCATCACGGCGGCGTCGACGCCCATCGCGGTCAGGAAGCCGATGTCGGGTAAACCCAGAAACACCGTCGAGGTCACGCTCCCCTGCAGCAAGTCGCCGGCAAACAGCAGCAGGACGGGGCGCGCCGGGTCCTCGGCCCGGATCGCGCCCACCAGCCCGGCCAGTCGAGCGATGCCGCCGAGCCGCCGGCCGGTCGTCGGGTCTGACACCGGATCGAGCTGGCCGTGGAAGTCGTTGAAGTGCAGGATCGTCAGCGCGAGCCCCTCGCCGGCGCGGGCGGGGCCGATTGCCGGACCGATGGTCAGCGAGGCGAGCAGCAGCAGGCAGGCGACGGGTAGACGGGACATCGGGTTCTCGTGTCTGGCGGGAGCGTGGGCTCTTAGTGTATCTGGCGCCGAGATGTCGGGGCTATTTCGGCGAGGCTCTTAGTCGGGCGACGGGCAATGTACCATGTCGTCGATCAATGTCCCTGTTGCTGGAAGGGATTAGAGTGTCGAGCCCAAATTAAGCCATATGGAGCTCGCGATCATGACCGAACCGGACCGCCTCGCCCGAGCGCTGGCACTCATCGACTCGGCCAATGCCGAGGACCCCAACCAGGAGCAGGACGGCGATCGTACCTGGGCGAAGGAGCTGCTCTATTCGATGCGCATGTCGGAGATGCTCGAACGCTTCGCCCCCGACGCCGACGAAGCGATGCAGCTCGCGGCGCGTGCGCAGCACATCCGACGCTGGACGTCGGCCCGGACGGACTTCCCGGAAGGCCGGCAGGGCTATCTGCAATGGCGCACCGGGATGTACAAATTTCACGCCGAGACCGCCGGGGCCTTGCTGGCCGAGGCCGGCTACGATCAATCTGTCATCGATCGGGTTCAGCAGGCGGTCGGCAAACGGGCCATCAAGCTCAATCCGGACAGCCAGTTGATCGAAAACATCGCCGCGCTGGTCTTCCTCGAGCATTACATGCTGCCGTTTGCCTCGAAGCACCCGGAGTACGACGAGGCAAAATGGCTCGACATCATCCGCAAGGCCTGGAAGAAGCTGTCGGAGTCGGGCCGCGCCTTCGCCGTTTCGGGCAAGCTGCGGCTGCCTGAGCCGCTGGTGCCGCTGATCCAAAAGGCCTTGGCCGAGCCGGCCTGAGGCGGGGCAAGCTCAGCGCGGGCGACTGAAGTCGCTGATCCCTAGCCAGGAGATTGTGAAAGTATTCGGCGCTCCGCTGATTCGGCGTCATATTGTAGGCTGGGTTGAGCTTGCGAAACCCAGCTTTCAACGGGTTACGGAGCGGTCGATGCTGGGTTTCGTTCCTCAACCCAGCCTACAGAGAATACTTTCACAATCTCGAGGCATCGCCTCAGACCGACGAGTCGAGTTCATCTGTATCGGTGTCGGTGTCGCTATCGGGATCGCTATCGAAATCGAAGCGAATGGCAACCGATCCCGATCCCGACGAGTCTGGCCAGTCCGACGACCCCCCGTCGAAACTGGACTCATCTGCAAACATTCGGCGCCCCCAAGCAATCTTGGGCCGGATGAATCCGGCGTACCCAGGTGCGCTGCGCCCTTATAAGAGCAGCCGCCGAATGTCCGAGAGCAGGCTCGACAACAGCGTTGTAAAGCGCACCCCCTCGGCACCGTCCACGACGCGGTGGTCGTAGGACAGCGACAGCGGCAACATCATCCGCGGCTGGAATGTGCTTCCGTCCCACACCGGTTTCATCTCCGAGCGCGAGACGCCGAGGATGGCGACCTCCGGCGCGTTGACGATGGGTGTGAAGGCCGTACCGCCGATGCCGCCGAGGCTGGAGATGGAGAACACGCCGCCCTGCATGTCGCCGGGCAGCAGCTTGCCGTCGCGGGCCTTGGCGCTCAGGGTCATCAGTTCGCCGGCGAGGTCGAAGACGCCCTTTTTGTCGACATCGCGCAGTACCGGCACCACCAGTCCGTTGGGCGTGTCGACGGCGACACCGATATGGATGTAGTGCTTGACGATGAGGTTCTCGCCGTCCGCCGCCAGCGACGCGCGTAGGTTCGGCATCTGCGCCAACGCGCCGGCAACCGCTTTGAGCAGGAAGGGCATGAAGGTGAGCTTGACGCCGGCCCTCTCCGCTGCCGCCTTCTGGCCCTTGCGAAAGGCCTCCAGCTCGGTGATATCGGCCTCGTCGAACTGCGTGACGTGCGGTACCGACAGCCAACAGCGATGCAGATGCGCGCCGCTGATGCGCTTGATCCGCGACAGCGGCTGCGTCTCGACCTCGCCGAATTTGCTGAAGTCCACCGCTGGCGCTGCCGGCAGTTGGAACGGCAGGCCCGCCGCTGCCGGTGTCGCCGCACCGGCACTGAGCATCTGTTTGACATAGGCCTGTACATCGTCCTTGACGATGCGCTGCTTGCGCCCGCTGCCCTTGACCTGACCCAGGTCGACACCGAGTTCACGGGCAAAGCGGCGCACCGCGGGGCTGGCATGGGGGGTTCGCCCAACGGCGATCGCGGCCATATCCGCCGGTCGCGGCAGAACCGGTGCCTTACGTTGCTCGGCCTCGCCGGGTGCGCGCACCGGCGCATCGGGCTTGGGCGTCGCCGCGGGTGCCTGGGGCGCCTCGACCTCTTCCGCCGAACTGTCGGCATCGGTCGCGCCCTCGGTGGTACCCAGCAGCGTGAGAATCAGGTCGCCCTGGTTCAGTTTGTCGCCGACCTTTACCGAGACCGACTGCACGCTGCCGGCGGCGGGGCAGGGGATCTCCATGGTCGCCTTGTCGCTTTCCAGCGTCAGGATCGACTGATCCACGTCCACGCTGTCGCCGGGGCCGACCAGGACTTCGATAATGGGGATGTCGGCGAAATCACCGATATCCGGCAGGCGCACCTCGATTTCGGTGGCCTTACTTGCTGTCGGAGGCGGTTCTGGGGCTGCGCTCTTGGTCGCGCCGGCCGGCGCCTCGACCTGCGGGCTGGCGTCGTCGGTCGACGCGACCTCCGTTGGGGTTGCAGCCTGTGCGTTACCCGCGTCGGTCTCGATCTTGGCCAGCAGGGAGCCTTGGCTGATCTTGTCGCCCACCGCGACCTCGATCGCCGTCACCGTGCCGGAGAACGGTGACGGGATCTCCATGCTGGCCTTGTCGCTTTCGAGCGTTAGCAGCGATTGCTCGGCCTCGATGTGGTCGCCAGGGGCGACCAGAATCTCGATGACCTCGACCTCGGAGAAATCGCCGATGTCGGGAAGCAGAACGTCTTCTACGGTTGCCACGTCGCGGTCTCCTGCGCCTGATTCCAGACCTGATTCCAGATTGGGTTCCGAGCCGGCTGCCGGGTGCTCGGCCGGGGTTCGGTAGAGGGTGTCGGGAACGGGCTGATCATTGCGTCACCGGGTTTGGCTTTTCCGGGTCGATGCGGTATTTCTCGATGGCCTCGCGCACCAGCGAGCGCTCTACCAGGCCCTCATCCGCCAGCGCGGTCAGCGCGGCGACGACCACGTACCAGCGGTTGACCTCGAAGAACTTGCGCAACTGGCTGCGCATGTCGCTGCGGCCGTAGCCGTCGGTGCCGAGCACGCTGTAGCGCCGCGACAGATAGGGCCGGATCTGGTCGGCGTGGGTGCGGATGTAGTCGGTGGCGGCAACGATGGGGCCGCTGGTATCCGCCAATTGGGCGCTGACATACGCCTGTCGTGGCGGTTCATCCGGATGCAGCATATTCCAGCGCTGCACGTCGATGCCGTCGCGGCGCAGTTCGTTGAAGCTGGTCACGCTCCAGATGTCGGCGGCGATGCCGAAGTCGTTCTCCAGCAGTTCGCCGGCGGCGATGACCTCGCGCAGGATGGTGCCGCTGCCGAGCAGTTGCACCCGCGGTTCGTACTCCGCACTGCCGAGATGCAGGCGATAGATGCCGCGCTTGATGCCGTCTTCGACGCCCTCGGGCATCGCCGGCTGCGGATAGTTCTCGTTCATCACCGTGATGTAGTAGAAGCAGTTCTGCTTCTCCTGATACATCCGGCGCAGGCCGTCCTGCACGATCACGGCGAGCTCGTAGGCGTAGGCGGGGTCGTAGCTGACGCAGTTGGGGATTGTGGAGGCCAGCAGGTGGCTATGGCCGTCCTGGTGCTGCAGGCCCTCGCCGGCGAGGGTGGTGCGCCCGGCCGTGCCGCCGATCAGGAAGCCCCGCGCCTGCATGTCACCGGCCGCCCAGGCGAGGTCGCCGATGCGCTGGAAACCGAACATCGAATAGTAGATGTAGAACGGGATCATCGCCTGACCATGATTGGCATAGGCGGTGGCGGCAGCGATCCACGAGGACATGGCACCGGCCTCGTTGATGCCTTCTTGCAGGATCTGGCCCTTCTTGTCCTCGCGGTAGTACATGACCTGATCGGCATCCATCGGCTCGTAGAGCTGGCCGATGGATGAGTAGATGCCGAGTTGCCGGAACATGCCCTCCATGCCGAAGGTGCGCGCCTCGTCCGGCACGATGGGCACGACGAATTTGCCGATCTCCTTGTCGCGCAAGGTCACGGTCAGCAGACGAACCAGCGCCATGGTGGTGGACATCTCGCGATCGCCGCTGGACTCCAGCAACGATGCGAACGCGTCCAGCGTCGGTACCGTCAGCGCCGGCGCCGTATCGCGGCGGGCGGGCAGGGGACCGCCGAGGGTCTCGCGGCGCTCTTGCAGGTACTTCATCTCCTCGCTGTCCGGCGGCGGCTTGTAGAACGGCGCGGCGGCGATCTGGTCGTCGGAGATCGGAATATTGAAGCGGTCGCGGAAGGCCTTCAGGCTGGCCTCTCCCATCTTCTTCTGCGAGTGCGTAATGTTCATGCCCTCGCCGGCTTCGCCCATGCCGTAACCTTTTACGGTCTTGGCCAGGATGACCGTCGGCTTGCCGTTGGCGCGCATGGCCTCCGCATAGGCCGCATAGACCTTGATTGGGTCATGGCCGCCGCGGTTTAAGCGCCAGATATCTTCGTCAGTCAAATTGGCGACCATCTCCGCCAACTCCGGATACTTGCCGAAGAAGTGCTTGCGCGTGTAGGCGCCGCCCTTGGCCTTATAGGCCTGGTAGTCGCCGTCGACGCACTCTTCCATGCGCTTGAGCAGCAGCCCGTCTTTGTCGCGGGCCAGCAGCGGATCCCAGTAGCTGCCCCAGATGACCTTGATGACGTTCCACCCGGCGCCGCGGAATACCGCTTCCAGTTCCTGGATGATCTTGCCGTTGCCGCGCACCGGGCCGTCGAGCCGTTGCAGGTTGCAGTTGACGACGAACACCAGGTTGTCGAGCCGTTCGCGTGCCGCCAGCGAGATGGCGCCGAGGGATTCCGGCTCGTCCATCTCGCCGTCGCCGAGGAAGGTCCAGACCTTGCGGTTCTCGGTATTGACCAGGCCGCGGTCGTTGAGGTACCGCATGAAGCGGGCCTGATAGATGGCCATGATCGGCCCAAGACCCATGGAGACGGTTGGGAACTGCCAAAAGCCCGGCATCAGCCACGGATGCGGATAGGACGACAGTCCGTTGCCGTCCACCTCCTGGCGGAAGCTGTAGAGCTGCTCCTCGCTGATGCGGCCTTCCAGGTAGGCGCGGGCATAGATGCCCGGCGCCGAGTGGCCTTGGATGAAGATCAGGTCGCCGCCGTGGTCCTTTCCCCGCGCCCGATAGAAATGGTTGTAGCCTACATCGAACAGTGTTGCCGAGGAGGCAAACGACGAGATGTGTCCACCGAGTTCGGTGGACAGCCGATTCGCCTGCACCACCATCGCCATCGCGTTCCAGCGCACGAAGGAGCGGATGCGGCGTTCCATGGCGCGATCGCCTGGGAAGCGTTCCTGCTGCTGCACCGGAATGCTGTTGACATAGGCGGTGTTGGCGCTGTAGGGCAGGTGTGCTCCGGAGCGCCGCGCCTTGTCGATCAGGCGTTCCAGCAAATAATGGGCGCGTTCGACGCCTTCGTTTTCGAGCACGGCATCTAGGGAGTCGAGCCACTCTTGCGTCTCTTGTGGGTCGATGTCGGGCTTGTTGGCCATGGGCATTCCTGAAACGGGTTCCGATGCGAGGTTCAGAGTCGGCTGCACCGCACGAGGGCCGGTTGACGGCGAAGGCAGCAAAGAACGAAACCTAACTCAGTGCGGGAATATTGGCAAATGCTTATGATTGAGCCAGCGAATACATCGGGTTCCACGGGGCATTCCGCGAGCCCGCCGATCGTCATCGTGAGGTGATTGCTGAACGGTTCAGCCGTTGGTGCACAGGGCCGGATGCGCCAGGACATTTTTCAGTATCGGCAAACAGATAACGTCCTAGGCGCACCAAGTCTTCAATTGCGGGTGCGGTCCACAAGCAAAAGCCCCCGCTGGGCGGGGGCTTTGTTTGCCGACGCCGCGCCTATGCGCGACTTGGCGAGCGCTTGTTGGCGCCGAAAGCGGCGCCAGCAGCGTCGACTACTGGACCGTCGTCGTCGACGGCTGGGCGGCGTCTGCCTGGGTCTGCGGTGTGGTTTCGGCGCAGTTGGAGGCCGCGACCGGGGCGAAGGCGACCGGCATCGGAGCCATCCGATAGGAGTGAGCCTGCGGGCCCGATGCGCGCATCCGCTCGATCCGTTCCTTCATCTCAGCGCGATGCGCATCCATGCGTTGCTTAGCTTGGGCGCGGTGGCTGTCGCGACTGGCCTTACGTTCCGCCAAGCTTGCGCCGAGTTCAGGCATTGCCGGATAGTCGGGCATGGACACCTGCGGCATGTTCATATCGGGAAATGCCGGCAGTTCCGGTAGTTCGAAGGCTGGCATCTCAGGCATTTCTGGCATGGCGGGACGCTGACCGAACGCTGGCATTTCAGGCATCGCCGGGCGCTGACCGAAGGCTGGCATCTCAGGCATTTCTGGCATGGCGGGACGCTGACCGAAGGCCGGCATCTCAGGCATTGCGGGCATGGCCGGACGCTGACCGAAGGCTGGCATCTCAGGCATTGCGGGCATGGCCGGACGCTGACCGAAGGCTGGCATCTCAGGCATTGCGGGCATGGCCGGACGCTGACCGAAGGCTGGCATCTCGGGCATCGCTGGGTGCTGCGTGTAAGCGGGCCTCTGCGTGGCCCATTGCTCTGCCATCTTGCGCTGTTCTTCCATCCGCTGCTGCATCGCCTTGGCGTGCTGCTCGGACATCGCGCGGTGCTGCTCGGCCATCGCCTGCTGCTGCTCGACCATGGTTTGCTGCTGTTCGGCCGTCAGGGCGGGTGTTGCGAACGGACCCTCATACGCCGAGCCGTTACACCAGGCGGCGGCGGTCATGGTGGCAACGGTCAGGGCAGCAGCGGAGCTAGAAAGGATGAGCTTTTTCATGGAACACACCTGAGACAAGAGTTGAATATTGAGCTACTTATTGAAGCGGTTAGCTTATGGGCAGCTTTGGGCGGATAATCGTTGTTGATCTTGCATCCACCGTCGGGGGCCGTGGCCTGGATGTCAGGCCCTGGCGTTTGCCCTGCGCCAGTGGAATTGCAGTATATAAGAAAATAATGAAATAGCAATTTATTTCGACTAGGCGATGCGATCGCTTGATAGAAAAAGACTATCGCTGCATCCGCCGAGCGAAGACGACACAGACCGGCCTATCCCATCGGTTTGCCCTGGCGTGCGCGCTCGGTGCATCCAGCACGACGAGGATAATGCCGGTGCCGATTGTTCCGATGTCGGACGTGTCGGGTTGCGTTTGCCGTGTCGCTACCGCGCGACTGAACGAGGTGTAAATGATGCGCCCGCTTGAACTCAGTGACCTGCCGAATGTTATCAGCACGCTCCGGCTTGTGGCGGTGGTGCCGGTGATCCACCTTTTGGTATCGGAGCGCTACGGCTGGGCGTTGTTGGTGTTCTTGATTGCCGGTATTTCCGACGGCGTCGACGGCTTTCTCGCCAAACACTACGGCTGGCAGACGTCACTTGGGGGCATCCTGGATCCGCTCGCGGACAAGGCGCTCCTGATCAGCTGCTATCTGGTCCTCGGCACCATGGGGCTCATCCCATTGTGGCTGACGTTGGCCGTCCTGTTCCGCGACCTGGTTATCGTCTCCGGTGGTGTGCTTTACCACCACCTGATCGAAGACGTGCAGGCCACGCCCACCCGGCTCAGCAAACTCAATACAGTGGTTCAAATCGTCTTGGTCGTGGCCGTGATCGCCGACGCGGGACCGCTGCCGCTGCCGCCAATCCTGCTCGAAACGCTGATCTGGAGCTGTCTGGCGACCACGGTGCTCAGTGGGCTGCTCTACGTGCTGCTCTGGAGCATCATGGCCTTTCGCAAAGGGCCTAGGCAGCAGCCCTAGAAGCTGACGTTCCTAACAGACTCCCCCCTAGAACAGCCGGTTGAGTCCGTTAAGGGCCGCGACGCGGTAGGCCTCGGCCATCGTCGGATAGTTGAACGTGGTCTCGGCGAAGTACTGGATGCTGTTGGCCTCGCCGCCCTGGGACATGATGGCCTGGCCGATGTGAATGATCTCGGAGGCCTGTTCGCCGAAGCAGTGAATGCCTAGGATCTGCATGGTTTCGCGGTGGAACAGCAACTTGAGCATCCCGACGGTGTGTCCGGTGATCTGCGCACGAGCGATGGTCTTGAAATGGGCCTGTGCAACCTCGTAGGGGACCTGTTGAGCGGTCAACTCGCGCTCGGTGCGGCCGACGGAGCTGATCTCCGGTACCGTGTAGATGCCCGCCGGGAATTCTTCAATTAGGGACCAGTCGCATTCACCATCGGCGATGTGGGCGCCGACGAAGCGACCCTGGTCGTAGCTGGCGCTGGCCAGCGCTGGCGGCCCGACGACATCGCCGACTGCGTAGATATGGGGTAGCGTCGTCTGATAGCTCTTGTTGACCTCAATCTGGCCTCGTCGGTTGGGTTCGACTCCGATCTGAGCCAGGTCCAGGCCCTCGGTGTTGCCGCTGCGACCGTTGGCCCACAGCAGCACATCGGTCTTCAGTTTCTTGCCCGAGCGGCAGTGTAGGACGACACCGTCATCTTGGGGCTCGACCTTGTCGTAGGTCTCGTCGTGACGGATGACGACGCCCTGCTCGCGCAAATGGTAGCTCAGTGCGTCGGTGATCTCGTCGTCGAGGAACGACAAGAGCCGGTCGCGGGAGTCGACCAGATTCACCTTTACGTCCAGATAACTCATGATGGAGGCGTACTCGCAACCAATGACCCCCGCGCCGTAAATGGTCATGCTGCGCGGGGTGTGTTGCAGTCCCAGGACCGAATCGCTGTCGAGGATGCGTGGATGGCTGAAGTCCACATCCGGCGGGTGATAGGGGCGCGAGCCGGTGGCGATGACGAAATACTCGCCGCGCAGCAGGTCGGCGGCGCCATCAGCCCGGATCACTTCCACATGGTTGGCGTCGGCGAAACGGGCGCGGCCGAAAATGACCTCCACTCGGTTGCGCTGGTAGTAGCGATAGCGGGTGCGTACCTGGTAGTCGATGACCGAGTCCGCTGCCCGCAGCAGGTCCGGGAACTGCACGTCCACTTGGTCGAGGGTGTGATGGAACAACGGATTGCGTCGGTAGTCCGACAGCATCTGAATCGAATGCCGCAACGCCTTGCTGGGAATGGTGCCCCAATGGGTACAGCCGCCGCCCACCTGCGCATGGGCTTCGATCACCGCGACCCGATGGCCGGCCTTGGCCAGCTTCATCGCTGCGCCCTCACCGGCTGGCCCAGTGCCGATGATGATACTGTCGAACGCGCGTTCTGCCATGGAGTTACTGCCTAGTGCTGTGCCGAAATGCCTCAGGTTACCATAGGGCCGCACTGCAACTGCTGCGAGCCGCGCGAGGGGGACTGGAGTACGATTCGGGGATACGATGATTGATCAGCGCTTCCCGCACGGGGCAGGGCGTCCCTTGGCTTTCAAGCACCTGAGCGAAGGAAAATAAAGGAACCTGGAGGCGGCATTTTTGTGTTCCATCTGACGTTGGCTAAGATGGCCAATAGTCAATAGCCCCCGAGAGGCTGTGCCGCATGCCGAGGCGGCCCGACACCGGACCCTCGGGCCGCTGAGTTACTGCTAGAGGTAGTCAGGTAGATGGCCGCGGATGGCCTCGCTGTCTTGCGCGGCGAGGTTCTTGTCTACTTCTCCGGCCACCAGCGCACGCAGTGGCGCGGTCTGATGTTTGCGCAGCATGCCCAAGAAGGCGGGCGCCGCGACGATGTAGAGCTTGCTGAAGGCCCCGTTGATGCGGGCCGAGTCGAGTTCCGAGCAGATCTGCTGGGCGAAGCGATCGGCACTTTCTTCCTTTACGCCGGAGTCGCTGCCAACGCCGTGAATCGGGCTGCCGGCGCGCCGGTCACGGCCTTCTCGGTCAGTCACCAAATCGCCCGCGTGGAGCCGTGCCCGGGGATCCACCAGATCTCGGACCTCCCGCAATGGACTGCGCGACTTGTCGGCGGTGAAAAAGCGGGCGCGGCTGTTGTCGGCGGCAATTACCCAGATCGTCATCTAAGCTCTCCTCAGCGGCTGTCGTTGTTTAGCCCTCGAACCTGAGTGTAACAGCAGCTTTGCCGATCGAAAGGCTTGAACGGTGGACAGCCGATCGGCAGCGCGGGACCGAGCATCCTTTGGTGTGTCGCCAGTTGTGATCCGTTCGTCAGGGTTTGGCCGCGATTTCGGCCATGGCGGCGTCGTAGCGTTCACTCAAACTGTCGCGTAGGCGGTCCGTTTTGGCGCCGGCGCAGCCACCCATGTCACGCAGTCGTTCCAGAAAGTCGCGCTGCATGCGCGCCTCGGCGTCTCGGTAGTAGCCCTCGGGGAAGAGGTCGTCTTCCACGTCGAGGACGGTCATGCGGAAGCGGCTGGCCAGTTCTTTGTTGAGATTCTCGGTGCGGCGACCGGATTGGTCGCTGCGGCAACGGTTATTGAACAGGTCGAACTCGAAGGCGGCCTCGACGGCGTTGACCAGGAGTTGCTCCGTCTGTTCATCGACCAGTGTGCCAGAGCGCGCGTTGCCCGCGGTGAGGAGTGCCAGCAGGGCGAAGCCTGCGGCGCGCGGAAATGATCTCGAGAGCCGTATATTAAGCATGGGGATCAACTGCGTCCGTAGACGGGTACGGCGGCGCCGGTAACGCAGCGGGCCGCATCGGAGGCGAGGAATAAGATGACATCCGCCAGCGCGCTTGTGGGAACCCAGGTTGTATGATCCTGGTCCGGCATCGAGGCGCGGTTCTGAGGTGTATCGACGGTCCCAGGCAGGATGCAATTGACGGTGATGCCGGCGTGTTTCGTCTCTTGGGCAAGCGTCTCTGTCAGCGTGATAACGGCGGCCTTCGACGCGCAGTACGGTCCCATGCTGCCTTTGCCGGCCAACGCGGCGCGGGCGGAGACGTTCACGACACGCCCATGGCCAGCTGCGCGCATGATCGGCACAACGGTCCGACACATGTTGAAAACGCTGCGTGCATTCAGATCCATCATCAGATTCCAGGTTCGGTCCGGCGTCTCTTCAAGATTCGGCCCCATACTAAAGCCGCCGGCGACGTTGGCCAGGATATCGATGCGGCCGAAGCGTTCGCGCACGACGTTGACGGTTGTGGCGACGGCGTCGGCGTCGATCAGGTCGGTGGCGAATGTCTCGACGTCGGTGCCCGTGGGAAGCGCCGCCTGGCAACTCACGAGGGCTTTCTGGTTCAGATCCAGCATTGCGATGCGCGCGCCGCGTCGGGCGAGTGCGTCACAGACGGCCGCGCCGAGGTTTCCCGCGGCGCCCGTGACGACGGCAACCTTGCCTTCGAACTCACTCATAGAAATTCTCCGGTAGCATGATAGACCTTCCTACAGCTGAGGGCAGGTGCCCACGCAATAAACGTCGCGTCAGGCGATCAGGAGCTGTCGGCGGTCGATGCGCTCGGTACCGGCCGTCGACTGGCGAGCTCGGTGCGGCAGGGCGTCCGAGGCTGTATCATACGTGGATGTACCTCGACGATGCCTTGGTAAATGGAAGCTACGACCCGCTGGCGGACGTTGTCGTTGTCTGCGATGCGCCTCGTCGTACCGGCCAATGGGCTCTGCTTCCCAGGGTACGTTGCGCGGGGGGCTACGGGCCCGTTACCGATACCCTATCCGCTTTCGGCCTCGCGAGCGCAGTGAGCCGCTGATGGAGTTTCTATTTCTGCTCCTGCCCGTGGCTGCGGCTTCCGGCTGGTGGATCGCTCGGCGCACGGGTCATTCGAAGGCCGAGGCCGATCGTGAGCGGGCACCGACCTTCTTTCGCGGCCTCAATTATTTGCTCAACGAGCAGCCAGACAAGGCCATCGACGTGTTTCTGAGACTGGCGGAGGTGGACAACGAGACGGTGGAGACGCACTTGGCGCTCGGCTCGCTGTTTCGTCGTCGCGGCGAGGTGGATCGTGCCATCCGCATTCACCAAAACCTGATAGCCCGCCGCTCGCTGACGACCGCGCAGCGAGGATTCGCGCAGTACGAGCTGGGTCGCGACTATATGTTGGCGGGCCTATTCGATCGGGCTGAAAGCCTGTTCAACGAGCTGGTCGAGATGCGGGTGCAGCAGAAGCGTGCGCTGCGGGGGCTGATCGAGATCTACCAGGCCGAAAAGGAGTGGCCGCGTTGCCTAGAGATGGCGGAGAAGCTCCAGCTCATCTCCGATCAGCCCATGTTGACCGAGATTGCGCAATACCATTGCGAGATGGCGGAGAAGTGGCTGCGTGCCGGTGATACCGACCGCGCCCGCACGCATCTGCTCGACGCCCAGTCGGTCGATGTCGACTGCATTCGCGCCAGTATGTTGCAGGCCCAGATGGAGATGACCGCTGGTGATGCCGAGACCGCGGCGCTGTTGTATCGGCGGGTAGCCGAACGGGGGCCGCGCTACGTGCCGGCGATGCTGCCGGGGTTAATCGAATGCTGGACGAAGCTCGGACGCAAGCAGGTCGCCAGCGAGTTGGAGACGTTGTTTCGGGCGCATCCTTCGCCACCAGTGATGTTGGAGCTGTCCGACGCCATCGAGCGCGAGCAGGGCACCGGGGCCGCACTCGAATTTCTTGAGCGTTATCTCGGAGAGCATGCCGATCTGGCGGGCGCTGAGCGATTACTGGAGCTGCGCCTGCGCGGCGACGGCGCAGCACGCGGCGATGCGACCTTGCTCGAAGTCACCCGGCACCTGCTGGCACTGCAGCCCGTCTACCAGTGCGAGCACTGCGGCTTTGAGGCACGTGCGCTGCATTGGCAATGCCCAAGCTGTAAGCGTTGGGGCAGCATAAAGGCCGTTGAGCCCTATCCCATTTCCGATCCAGCCGTGCTCAAGCAACGGCAGATCTCCTGACCGGGTCATTCGGCACGGTTTGCCTGTTTATCCTCTCACCCCACGTCATTCGCCTCATGTTGACCGACCCGCGCATCATCGTCGCCTTCGATTTCCCTGATCAGACTCCCGCGCTGAACTTCCTAGAGCGGCTGGATCCGGCGCGTTGCCGGATCAAGGTCGGCAAGGAATTGTTCACCCGTGCCGGGCCGCGGTTCGTCGAGCGTGCCACGGCGGCGGGTTTCGATGTATTTCTCGATCTGAAGTTTCATGACATTCCAAACACCGTGGCTGCCGCTTGCGCGGCGGCCGCGGACCTCGGCGTGTGGATGGTCAACGTGCACGCATCCGGCGGACCGGCCATGCTACGCGCGGCACGCGAGCGCTTGGATGCCCATCCAGCACCGCCTTTGTTGATCGCCGTCACGGTGCTGACCAGTCTGGATGCCGCGGATCTTGCCGCGGTCGGCTGTCCCGGTGATCCTGCCGCCCGGGTCTTGGCATTGGCACGTTTGGCCCAGGCGTCGGGACTCGACGGCATCGTCTGCTCGCCGTTGGAGGCAAGGCCGGTGCGTGAGGCCTTGGGCGCGGAGTTCCAGCTGATCACGCCCGGCGTGCGTCCCGCAACCGCCGCGCGAGGGGATCAGAAGCGCGTCATGACGCCAGCTCAGGCGCTGGCCGCTGGCGCTCACTATCTGGTCATCGGCCGACCCATCACCGGCGCGCCTGACCCGATGGCGGCGCTGGCTGCTATCGATGCGGAGATCGCGGCGGCGGACTAGCACTCATGGTTCGGGACCACCCGCCACGATGATGCGTTGGCATCACTGTCACGGGTGGATCGCGTCGGTCTGGCGCTCTCATCATTCCAACGATAACGACATAGGAGTTCACATGGCAAAGATTGGTAAGGCTGTATTTCCCGTCGCGGGCCTTGGCACGCGTTTCCTGCCGGCAACCAAGGCCAGCCCCAAAGAGATGCTGCCGGTGGTGGATAAGCCGCTGATTCAATATGCCGCCGAGGAGGCGGAGGCGGGCGGTGCCACGCAATTGGTGTTCGTGACGGGGCGCCATAAGCGCTCCATCGAAGACCATTTTGACAAGGCCTATGAGCTGGAATCGGAGCTTGCCAGCGCGGGCAAAGAGAAATTGCTGGAGATCGTGCAGACCATCCTTCCCAGTCACGTCAACTGTATTTATGTGCGCCAGGCGGAGGCTTTGGGCCTCGGGCATGCGGTGCTGTGCGCCAAGCCGGTGGTTGGCGACGAGCCGTTCGCCATCTTGCTGGCGGATGACCTGATCCGTAATGACCACAAGGGCGTGGTGGAGCAGATGGCCGAGGTCTACGAGCGCACTGGTGCCAGCGTGCTGAGCGTAGAGGAGGTGCCTCCTGGGGAGACCAACAAGTACGGTATCGTTGAGACCGAGGAACAGCCGGATGGCTCGCTGCGAGTGATCTCCATCGTCGAGAAGCCGGCGCCGGACGTGGCACCTTCCAACCTCGCTGTGGTTGGTCGTTATCTGCTTACACCCAAGATCTTCGAGAAGCTAGAGCAGACCAAGCCCGGCGCTGGCGGCGAGATCCAGCTTACCGACGCGATTGCCGAGCTGCTGAAGGAAGAGACGGTAATCGCCTATCCGTTCGAAGGGAAGCGCTACGACTGTGGCAGCAAGGAAGGCTATCTGGAAGCGACGGTGGAGTACGCCCTCGCACACACGGAGCTGGGTGAGTCCTTTCGCCGTTATCTGAAGACCCTTGTGCTCTAAGCCCATTGGCGAAAAGTCTCGTACCAGATGACGCCGGATTGAGGTTCGCTTTCAAGGAGCACCGGCAGTTGCATAGCAGGGCTATGCAACTGCCGGTGCGATACAGGAGGCGGGCTCCAAGCCCATTCAGTCGGTGTGAGCTTTGACAGCTATCGCCGACGTGCGTGATGGCCCCTCTGCGTCAACCGAGCAGGGCCTTTTCCAGATTGCCGAGATCCATGGCGTCCAGATAGGCCTCGAGTTCAGCGCGACTCGCGCCGTCGCTGCCCTGCATCTGAAGCAGGATGCGGGTTCCGACCATCAGGGTGATCTTGACGTTGTCGGCGTCGTCTTTTTCCAGCATGCCGCGGAACCCGGCTCTGGTATAGGGACTGCTGCCGGGTTGTGCCTGCATCAACATCGGTGTCGACATCATCATGCCCATCATCGCCAGCAGCGGCGAGTCTGCGGTGATGCTGATTTGGACGCCGGCACCGGATGCGTCGTTGCGATAAGAGCGGCTGAGGTTGGTGCCGGCAAGCATTGCGGCGAATCCGCCGGTCTCCGACACGGCGTCATCCGCGCTCCAGCCCGGGAGCGGCTGCGGCAGCAACTCCAGCTGCTTCTTGCTCAATTGTGTTTCGATCTCGGCGACAGCAAACTGGAGCGCCTGGATCGCGACACGTGCATCACCCGCCTCGTAGGCGCGACGGCCGGCCTCGATCTGGTCGGTGACCGAGTCGGCCTGGGCTCCAGCGGCTAGGATTAGCGTCAGCAACAGGGGGAGGGACTGGGCGCGGCGCATTGTAATGTCCTTTGAGTGCTGGCACCGGGACGTTAGTGCCTGGTGGGATTTTAGAGGATTGGGGGCAAGGAGGCACAACGGATGTTCCGCGCAGGAGAGTGTCCCCAAGTGCTTCACTGTTGCGCTGAAAGTCGCGCCTATGACGATGCAGGGCGCCAGTACGTTGGCCGCCACGCGAACTGCCGCCGACTTGCGCGGCATATCGTCTCGTGGTCAATAGAGCGCGCGGGCGAGCTTGGCGCGATAGGTGCTCACCAGTTCCCCTTCGCCGCCGAGCAGATCGAAGATCATCAGCATGCCCTTGCGCGCGGCGTCGTCGCCATATCCTCGGTCACGCTGCATCAGCAGGAGTAGGTTCTCCAGGGCGGATGCGTAGTCCCCCGCAACTGCCTGGTGAGCTGCAAGTTTGTATCGGGTATCGCTGTCTTTGGGGTTGACCTCGAGGCGCCGCGCGCAGGCTTCGGCAGACTCGGCACCGTCGATCACGGCGGCAAAGCCGAGTTCTCCACGCAGGGCGGCGACGCGCGGATCGTTGGCGAGATCCAGCGGGGTGCGTTCCAGCATCTCGGCGGCAGCGGTTGCGTCGCCTTCGGCGGCCTTTAGGCTGACCTCGGCCAGAAACAGTCGACTGCTGTCCGGCGTCTGCCCTCGGACCTCATCAAGGAGTTTGGCGGCCGCCGCGGTGTTGCCGGCGGCGATCAGGGCCTCCGCTTCCGCCAGTCTTTGGTCGGACTCGGTCTCGATGTGTCTTTTCAAGAACTCCCGAATCTCGCCTTCCGGCAAGGCGCCCATGAATTGATCCACCGGGAGCGAGTCCTTGAACAATTGCACCGTCGGTAGGCTGCGGATGCCAAACTGTGCCGCGAGTGTCGGTTCTGCTTCGGTGTCGACCTTGGCCAGCACGAAGGCGCCGGCGAATTCGTCCGCAAGCCGGGAGAGGATCGGCATCAGCTGCCGACAGGGGGCGCACCAATCCGCCCAGAAGTCCACCAGCACGGGCTGACGCCGGGAGCCTTCCAAGACGACTTGTTCAAAGTCGGCGGCGGTGACGTTGACGACGTAGGGAGATTCGGACATGGCATGTTCCTCGAAAACGGTGTTCGTGCGGCGGCGACCGTAACCGCCGATTGATGGTGAAAGGTAATTGTAGGTTCGAACCGAATCAATACGGTCCGAGCGCCGAATCCAGCATGCCGCAGTGCAGCAAAGCCACATGGACAGCGGGCGAGGCATCCTTTAACATGCCTGGCGGTTCCGCGTCTGACCGGGGCCGGGCCCCATCATCGACCATCTAAGCTGTCACGACGGTGAGCAAGTCCGCTCCCGTTGCGTCGTCGCCTGCATCGGAGAAAGTTGTGAGACACCCCGCGGTTCTGGTCCTGGAAGACGGTTCGATCTTTCGGGGCACGTCCATCGGTGCCAACGGGCAAAGCGTCGGCGAGGTCGTCTTCAATACGGCGATGTCCGGCTATCAGGAGATCCTGACCGATCCCTCGTACCGCCGCCAGCTGGTCACGCTGACTTATCCGCACATCGGCAACACCGGCGTTAACGCAGACGACGAGGAGTCGGCGGCGGTCCAAGCCGCGGGTCTGATCATCCGCGACTATCCGGTCGCGTCCAGCAACTGGCGAAGCAGCGAAGCGCTAGACGCCTACCTGGGCCGCCACGGAATCGTCGGCATCAGCGACATCGACACCCGTCGCTTGACCCGCATCCTGCGCGAAAAGGGCGCCCAGAACGGTTGTCTCCAGGCCGGGGAAGAGATCGACGAACGCGCGGCGCTGGCCGCCGCCACGGCATTCCCGGGTTTGAAGGGCATGGATCTCGCGCAAGAGGTCTCCACCAGCGCTGCCTATTTGTGGACTCAGGGCACCTGGTCCCTAGAGCACGGCATGCCCGCACCGCTGCCGAACGATGACGATCGCCTAGGCTTTCACGTCGTTGCCTACGACTTCGGCGTCAAACGTAACATCCTGCGCATGTTCGTCGATCATGGCTGCCGAGTCACCGTCGTGCCCGCCCGAACACCGGCTGCCGATGTGATGGCAATGGGGCCCGATGGCGTTTTTCTCAGCAACGGCCCCGGTGACCCGGAGCCCTGCGACTATGCGATTGCCGCCATTCGGGAGTTGCTGAGCGCGGATGTCCCCCTGTTCGGCATCTGCCTGGGCCACCAACTGCTTGGCCTGTCCAGTGGCGCCCGGACCGTGAAGATGAAGTTTGGCCACCACGGCGCCAACCACCCGGTACAGGTGCTCGCAACCGGCGAGGTGATGATCAGCAGCCAGAACCATGGTTTTGCGGTGGACGAGCAGACCCTGCCCGCTGATGTCGAGGCAACCCACCGCTCGCTGTTCGACGGCTCGCTGCAGGGCATTCGCCATCGCATGCACCCGGCTTTCAGCTTTCAAGGACACCCGGAGGCCAGCCCGGGGCCCCACGACGTGGCGCCCCTCTTCGCGCAGTTCGTCGCGCTGATGGAGCAACACCGCTAGGCGCGGCTGCGGTGCGCGCACGGTCGTCGGGCATGGGCTCGTTTGCCGTTAGTACAATTTGGCGGCGTTGCACGCTGCGCGGGCGACGTCATACGCTAGTTATATCAGTCAGTGTGCGAATCGTCGCTGATTTGTGCTCAATGGCGTTCGCTCACAAACCAAGAATATAGAACTTCGTCATGCCCAAGCGTACAGACATCAAGAGCATCCTGATCATCGGCGCGGGTCCCATCGTGATAGGCCAGGCGTGCGAGTTCGATTACTCCGGTGCGCAGGCGTGCAAGGCGCTGCGTGAGGAGGGGTTTCGGGTTGTGCTGGTGAACTCCAACCCGGCTACCATCATGACCGACCCGGAGATGGCCGACGCGACCTACATCGAGCCCATCAACTGGCGCGTGCTGGAGCGGATCATCGAGCGCGAACGCCCGGACGCCCTGTTACCCACCATGGGTGGACAGACGGCACTGAACTGCGCGCTGGACCTGGCCCGCGAGGGCGTATTGGAGCGCTTTGGCGTCGAGATGATTGGGGCTTCGCGGGAGGCGATCGACAAGGCCGAGGACCGCGACCTGTTCCGCCAGGCCATGCGCCGCATCGGCCTTGATCTGCCACGCTCCGCCATTGCTCATAGTCTCGAGGAAGCAATCCAGGTCCAGGTCCAGGTGGGCTTTCCTGCGATCATCCGGCCTTCGTTCACCATGGGCGGCAGCGGTGGCGGCATCGCCTACAACGCTGAGGAGTTCGAAGAGATCTGCACGCGCGGTCTCGACCTATCGCCCACTACCGAGTTGCTGATTGAGGAATCGGTGCTGGGTTGGAAGGAATACGAGATGGAGGTGGTGCGGGACCACAAGGACAATTGCATCATCATCTGCTCCATCGAGAACTTCGACGCCATGGGGGTGCACACCGGCGATTCCATCACGGTGGCGCCGGCTCAGACGCTGACCGACAAGGAATATCAGATCATGCGCAACGCCTCGCTGGCGGTGCTGCGCGAGATCGGCGTCGACACCGGTGGCTCCAACGTACAGTTCGCCATCAACCCGGCCGACGGGCGCATGATCATCATCGAGATGAATCCGCGCGTGTCGCGCAGCTCCGCGCTGGCCTCCAAGGCCACAGGCTTCCCGATCGCCAAGGTGGCGGCCAAGCTGGCGGTGGGTTACACGCTGGACGAGCTGCGCAATGAGATCACCGGCGGTGCCACGCCGGCCTCGTTCGAGCCGAGCATCGACTATGTCGTCACCAAGATACCGCGGTTCGCGTTCGAAAAGTTCCCGCTGGCCGATGCGCGGCTGACGACGCAGATGAAGTCCGTTGGCGAGGTGATGGCCATCGGCCGGACCTTCCAGGAGTCGTTGCAGAAGGCCCTGCGCGGGCTCGAGACTGATCGCGACGGATTGAACGAGGTCCTGAATCTATCTGATCCGGATGCGATCAGTTCGTTGCGTCGCGAGCTGCGCATCCCCGGCGCCGACCGCTTGTTTTACCTGGCCGATGCGCTGCGCGCGGGCATGACCCAGGCCGAGGTGCATGAGCTGTCCGGCGTCGATCCCTGGTTCGTGGCCCAGGTCGACGAATTGGTCGGGATTGAGCACGAGGTGAAGCTGGAGGGTTTCAATGCGCTCAGCGCTGAGCGCCTGCGGTCGCTCAAACGCAAGGGCTTCTCGGACCGGCGTCTGGCCAAGCTGACCGCGACCAAGGAGCAGCAGATCCGCGACTTGCGCCGCGAATACGGCATCCGACCGGTCTTCAAGCGCGTCGATACCTGCGCTGCCGAGTTCGCTTCCAGCACCGCGTACCTGTATTCCACCTATGAGGAGGAGTGTGAGGCCGCACCGACCGACGCCAAGAAGATCATGGTGCTCGGCGGTGGACCGAACCGAATCGGGCAGGGCATCGAGTTTGACTATTGCTGCTGTCATGCCGCCTTCGCGCTGCGCGAAGACGGTTACGAGACCATCATGGTCAACTGCAACCCTGAGACGGTCTCCACCGACTACGACACCTCCGACCGACTCTACTTCGAGCCGTTGACGCTGGAGGACGTGCTTGAGATCGTCGAGACCGAGCGGCCCTACGGCGTCATCGTGCAGTACGGCGGTCAGACGCCGCTGAAGCTGGCGCGCGACCTGGAGGCGGCCGGCGTGCCCATCATCGGCACCTCGCCGGACTCAATCGATCTGGCCGAGGATCGTGAGCGGTTTCAGCGTTTGATCAACGAGCTGGGTCTGCGGCAGCCGCCCAACGCCACCGCCCGCAGCGAGAGCGAGGCGTTGGAGGCCGCCGCCAACATTGGCTACCCGTTGGTAGTTCGGCCGTCGTACGTGCTCGGTGGGCGTGCGATGGAGGTGGTGTTCGACGACGCCGAGCTGTCGCGTTACATCCGCACGGCGGTGAGCGTGTCCAATGACTCGCCGGTGCTGCTGGACCGGTTCCTCGATGACGCCATCGAGGTGGACGTGGACGCGGTCTGCGACGGCGAGCAGGTACTGATAGGCGGCATCATGGAGCACATCGAGCAGGCCGGCGTGCATTCCGGCGATTCCGCCTGTTCGCTGCCGCCCTACACGCTGTCAGATGCGCTGCAGGATCGTATGCGGGAGCAGATGACCCAACTCGGGCTTGCGCTTGGGGTGCGCGGATTGATGAACGCGCAGTTTGCAATCCAGGATGACGAGGTCTATATCCTCGAGGTCAACCCGCGAGCCTCCCGCACGGTTCCGTTTGTTTCCAAGTCCATTGGTGTGGCGTTGGCAAAGGCCGGTGCACGCTGTATGGCTGGCCGCTCGCTTGCGGATCAGGGGCTGTCGCAGGAGGTCACTCCAAAGCACTATTTCGTCAAGGAGGCGGTCTTCCCGTTCGCCAAGTTCCCAGGCGTCGATACCGTGCTGGGGCCGGAGATGAAGTCCACCGGCGAGGTTATGGGTATTGGTGAGAGCTTCGCCGAGGCCTTCGGAAAGGCCGTCGAGGGCGCCGGCATGTCGCTGCCGCGCACCGGCAAGGCGATGCTCAGTGTGCGAGTCGCCGACCGAGCGCGATTGGTGCGGGTGGCGAAGGACCTCTTCGAACTCGGATTCACGCTCTATGGTACACACGGAACAGCGGACTCGGTGCGGGAGGCCGGCATGGAGTGCGTTGGTGTGAACAAGGTCAAGGAAGGTCGGCCACATATTGTCGATATGATCAAGAACGGCGAGGTGAGCTTCATCGTCAATACCACCGAGGGCGCTCAGGCCATCGCCGATTCCGCCGAAATCCGCCGCGCCGCGCTGCAATACAAGGTCAGCTACACCACAACCATTGCGGGGGCGGAGGCGACCGTGCTTGCGCTGAAACAAAAAGACTTGCTGCGGGTCAATCGCTTGCAGGAACTTTACTAGGCCTGGGTCCGACGCTAGTTTGAGCTGCCGGGTTGGCGCTTGCCTTAGGACCGCGCCACCGAGCGCTTACGTAACAAACGGCCCATTTCGGGCGCTAGAACCGGACGCGCACGATACCATCCGCATACACCGTCGGCCCGCGAGCGCGGACCACATCCTAGAGGATCGAATCCATGAACAAAGTACCTCTGACAGCCAGAGGCGCTGAACAATTGCGTTCGGAGCTGGAGCAACTGAAGCGGGTCGAACGGCCGCGGGTCATCGAGGCCATCGCCGAGGCGCGCGCCCACGGCGACCTAAAGGAAAACGCCGAATATCATGCCGCGCGCGAGCAGCAGGGCTTCATCGAGGGCCGCATCAAGGACATCGAAGGCAAGTTGTCCCACGCCGAGATCATCGACGTGACCCGTCTGCCCCAGAACGGCAAAGTGGTGTTCGGTACCACCGTCGACGTGCTCGAACTCGACAAGGATGTTGAGCACACCTTCATCATCGTCGGCGACGACGAGGCAGACATCAAGCAAGGTAAGATCAGCGTTAGCTCACCGATCGCTCGCGCGTTGATCGGCAAGAGCGAAGGCGATGTCGCGCTGGTGGAGGCCCCCGGCGGCAAACGCGAGATGGAGATCCTCGACGTTCGTTACCAATAGCTAGCGAGGCTTCGCGTCAGACCGACGAGTCGTGATCATTCGGTATCGGTATCGGTATCGGTATCGGTATCGAAATCGAAATCGAAATCGAAATCGAAATCGAAACGAGTGGCAAGCGATCCCGATCCCGATCCCGATTTCGAGATCCCCCGCCGGTCCTAGGCTGCGTCGAAACTTGACTCATCTGCAAGCATTTTCCGCCCTCAAGCAATCTAGGCCTAGGAGGTCCGCCATGCGCCGAGCGTCGGCAGTCCAATGCCTGCTGTGCTGTCTATTGCTGGGCGCCGCGCCTGCTTATGCACTGCGCTGCGGCAACAACGTCGTCAGCGAGGGCGACAGCACCTTATTGCTGTTGCGTCACTGCGGTGAGCCGACCCTGAAGGAGCAGGTCGTCGACCGCGTGCCGGTGCGGGCCTATGATCAGTTTCGCGACGAGTACTACCTGCTCTACGAAGAACAGTCTTACGACGTCTGGACCTTTAACTTCGGGCCGCGGCGTTTCGTTCAGCGCATCACCATCAAGGGTGGCAAGATCTACCGCATCGAGAGCCAAGGCTATGGCTACTGAGCTTATGTGCCGACGCGCCGAGCCAATCCTGTGAACCGCGCCACCCCTCGCAACCCTTCCATCACCGAAACCCGCGTGGACCCCGACGCCTTGGCAAGCCACGCGGCGTGCATCTCCGTCCCCGAAGTCTTCGCCGCACTGGCCAACGATACCCGTCTGCGCTCACTGGTGCTGCTGTCGCAGCAGAGCGAACTTTGTGTGTGCGAATTGACCCATGCCCTGGGCCTCTCGCAGCCGCACATCTCCCGACACTTGGCGCAGTTGCGTGAGGCCGGTCTGGTGACGGACCGGCGCGTCGGCGTCTGGGTCTATTACCGCATCAACCCGGTCTTACCGAGCTGGGCGCTTGCGGTACTGCGGCAGACCGCCAGCGGCGTCGCATCCGCCGCGCCGTTTCGTGACGATGCCGCGGCCTTGGCCCAGATGCCTAACCGACCCGGCGCCGCGCGCTGCGCTTGACGGAGATCGCGACCGGCCACGGCGCCGACTGGCGGCAGGCGACTCGTGCGAGGCCGTCCGTGGCTGACCATTGGGCGGCAAATCCGTCGTCTTCGGCTAGACTCAACGTCAGAACCGGGGAGGATACTGATCATGTTCGTCGTGACCAATCGCGAAATCAAGAATCCGAAACGTCACCAGGGCCTCGACGTGTTTGGAGCGCACCCGAACCCGAAGGGCCCCAACGAACTGCGCATTGTGGAAGTGCTCAAAGAGGGGAGCGCCTATGTCACGGACCCCGTACCCGATGAATTGACCCTCAAGGAGGCGCGGGCGCTAAAGCGAAGCTTCCGGCTCGACATCGACGAGCGCCAGATTCGGCACGGTAGCCTGCGGGTGGCTTGCCACATCATGCGGCAGGCGATGCACCAACAGCGCCACGTGCTGGTGTACGTGCACGGCTACAACAACGACATGACCGATGTCGTCAACACGGTAGAGGACATCGAACAACTGTACGGCGTCATCGTGCTGCCTTTCAGCTGGCCCGCCAACGGCGGCGGCGCGGTCAGCGGCACAACCGCGTACCTGAATGACAAACAGGACGCGCGTGCCTCCATGGACGCGCTGAACCGGTTCCTGGATAAGCTGCACTTCTTTCATACCAAGCTGGTTCAAGCCCGCAAGGACGAGTTGTGGCAACAGGCGGATGACGCGTTTTCCGATAATCCATCCGGCGCTCAGGAGCGCTTCGCCGAACTGCTGCACGGTGATTGCAAGGTCAACCTGAGCATGCTCTGCCACAGCATGGGCAATTACGTGCTCAAGTATGCCCTGCGTCCCACCAAGGCCGCGTCCAAGCAATTGATCTTCGACAACATCTCACTGGTCGCCGCGGACGCCAACAACGCCGCGCATCAGGTCTGGGTCGAGCAACTGCAGGTCCGCAATCGGCTCTATGTCGTGGTCAATGAGAACGACTTTGCGTTGGAGTGGTCGCGGCGCAAGCCGGGGGATGAGCAAGGGCCGCGGCTCGGGCACTACCTTAAGAATCTGACGGCCCGGAATGTCCGCTACATCGATGTCACGCAGGCCAAGGCCGTGGATAATGCGCACAACTACTTCACCGGCAAAACAGTTCAGCGCAACCCGGCGCTGAAGACGCTGTTCAGCCTGGCGCTGGAAGGGGGGCGGGCGGACGATGGCCTGCCCTATGCCGCTGATGTGAACGCCTATCGGGTGAAATGATTGGCGCTCGCCTCCGTTTCGGTCTCAAGCCGCAACCCTCTGTGCTGCCGGTTCGTGCGTTGTGCCATGGACGCCGCCGCGCACGAGCTGGAGCCGGACTACGATCCGGTACAGCGCCGGCGTCAGCACCAGCCCGAGCACGATCGACAGGCCGACGCCGCCGGCGATGACCACCGCTAGCGGTGGCCAGAAGTCGCCGCGGGAGAACAGAATCAGCGGCAGGAAGCCGCCGACCGTCGTCAGCGTGGTGGAGACGATGTGGCGGGTGCAGCCGAGCACGGCGTCGACGATGGGCGCAACTTGGCCGGCCGCCGCCGTTGGGTCGGCGCGGATTGCGGCCAGTACGACGATGCTGGCGTTGATCGCCACGCCCATGAGCCCGGCACTGCCGAGGATCGGATTGAAGCCCAGCGGATAACCGCTGAACCACAGCGCCAGTAAGCCCAGTGCCACCGATAGCAGGCCCGTCAGCAGCACGATGCCGGCCAGCGTAAAGCTGCGAAAGGCCAGCACAAGGGCTGCGAGCATCAGCGTGCCGAGCAATGGGGCGTAGGCCAGCAGTAGCGCGATGGCCTCGCCTTGTTCCTCGCTGTCGCCAGCTAATTCCATCCGATAGCCCGGCGGCAGCGTCAAGCCGTCCGCGGCGAGTGCGGCGCGCAGCCTATCGCTGACCTCAATGGGCAGCGCGTCCGCGGTGAGCCAGGCCTCGATGGTGTTGACACGCTCGCCGTCGCGGCGGGTGATCGCGGCGGCCTCGGGCACCAGCGCGAGTTCACCCAGGGCCGCGGCCGGTATCCAACTGCCGGGGGCCGCTGCGCTGACCAGCGGCAGCGTCGCCAGCCGCGTTGGGTCGGTCCGCTCGGCATCGCCGTAGCGCACTCGCACGGGCAGGTCTTGCAGGTCTTCGAGTACGCGTCCGCCGAGGGCGCCGTCCAACGCACCGCGGTACTGGGCAGCGATGTCGCGCAGTGCGAGCCCGGCCAGCCCCGCGTCGCGCTCGTCGGCGACCAGGCGCAGCGTCGGCTCGCCACCGCCGATGCTGGCGCGGCTCTCGGTGATCTGCGGCAATTGGTGCAGGATACGGCGCACCTGATCGCCCAGATGGCGCAGTCGGTTGGTGTCCGGTCCGATGATGCGCAGTGCCACCGGTGCGCTGACCGGCGGCCCTTGACCGAAGGCGCGCACGACGATGCGCAAGTCCGGGAACCTTAGCGGCAGCGAACGTTGCAGCACCCCGACCAAACGCTTGGCCTCGGCGGGGTCCACGGCCAATACCGTGCCGCGTGCGTAAGCGGGATTGGCGTCCTGGTTGCGCAACTGGTTGTAGTAGACCGGCGGCGAGCTGGCGCCGGTCACCCAGAACACCTGGCGCACGTCGCCAGCGGCACGGATCAGCTGCTCCAGTTCCAGCGTTGCCGCCGCGGTGCGATGGATCGAGCTGTCGCTCGCGCCCCAGACCTGTACCTCGAACTGGTCGCGGTCCGCCGCCGGAAAGAACTGGTTGCCAAGCTGGCCGGCGGCGACCAGGCCGGCCGCGGGCAGCAACAGACAGACGGCCGTGGCCAGCAGTGGCCGTTGCAGGGTCGCGGTCAGCGCCGCGCGATAGGTGCGCCCGAGCGCTGGGTTGGAGAAGCCGTTGCTCCACCAGTCGCGAGGACCTGACCGATGGCCTGCGGCCACTGCCTGAGCCGGCGCCGGGGTCATGGCGGCAAGCGCCGGGATGATGGTCATCGCGACGACGAATGAGGCCGCCAGGGCCAAAATCACCGAGATGGCGATAGGGCCGATGAAGTCGCCGATATTGCCCGGCAACAGCAGGATCGGCATAAAGCCGAGCATGGTGGTGAAGGTCGAGGCCGCCAGCGGTGCGAACAGGTGGCCGACCGCGACGCGAATTGCCGCCTCCGGTGCGAGTCCGCGGGCGCGTTGGCCGCGGACCTCGTCGGTGACGACGATGGCGTTGTCGATCAGCAGCCCGATTGCGATGATCATGCCGAAGATGGTCATCTGATGGATCTGCTGGCCGATTAGGTCAAGACCGAACAGTGTGATGGCCGCGGACAGCGGCAGCGCCGCGCCGACGATCAACGCGGCGCGCCAGCCCATCGATCCGAGTACCACCAACATCACCACCAGGGCGCCGGCGATCAGATTGCCCCCCAGCTCGGCGAGGCGTGCGCCGGTGTAGGCGCTCTGATCGAACAGCACCCGCACGCGAACGGTAGCGCCGGCCTGCTCGCCGACCTGTTGCGCTAGGGTGCGGGCGGCCTCGGCCCATTGGTTCAGATGCAGCGCGCCGCGGGTGCGCACGCCGATCAGGACCGCGCGCTGGCCGTCGGCGAAGGCGATCTCGGTGGCTGGCTCGCGCTGCGTCTTGCGCACGCGGGCCAGGTCGCCGATGCTGACGATGGCGCCGTCAACCGCCAACAGCGGCACGGCGGCCACCCTTTGCACCGCGTCGAGTTCGCCGTCCAGCGTCAGCCGCAGCCGGCGCTCGGTGTTGTGCAGCGTGCCGGCCGGGTCCTTGACGTCGGCAGCGGCCAGGCGCGCTGCGACCGATTCGGCGCTGAAGCCGAGCGCCGCCAGTTCGGCCGGGTCGATCTCGACGCGGATCTCCTCGTCCACGGCGCCGAAGCGTACCACCTGCTCGGTACCCTGCAGGTTGCGCAGGCGCTCCGCAAGATCCTGCGCCAACCGCTCGAGGATGGCCAACGGCACTGGCCCATCGCCGCCATGGTCGGCGTTTGCGGCCGGTGCTCCGTTTGCTGCGCCGCTCGCGGGGCCTTCGGAGGCCGCGTCGATCTGCCCCGAGACCGCCAGGATCATCGAATAGGCAACTGCGCCGCGCTTGCTATCCAGCACCGGCTGGCCCGCCTCCGCTGGGAGCTGCGCCTCGGTCTCGGCCAGCTTATCGCGCAGTTCCGAGAAGATGCGCTCGTTGTTCTCGGCAGTGACGGCGTCATCGAGTTCGACACTGACGATGGAGATGCTGCCGCGGGATGTGGATTCGATGGTCTTGACCTCCGGCACCTCGCGCAGTGCGTCTTCCAGCGGTTTGGTCACCAACGCCTCAACCCGTTCGGCGGTGGCGCCGGGGTAGGGCGTAACCACGGTGACGTTGCGGGTGGCGATGCGCGGGTCTTCGATGCGCGGCAGGCTGCTCCAGGCGGCGACCCCGGCGATCAGGATCAGCGCGAGCGACAGCAGCAGCAGATGCCGGTTCTGCAACAAGCGGATGGCGGTCGTGGTCATGTCCGGGGTCTCGAAGGGTTACCGTGGTCAGCGTCGGTCCACGCCAATCTCAAAGCGCGGTTCGTCGTGCGACCCGTGGCGCCGCGCCCTCCAGCACATGCACCAACTGCCCCGGTACCACCCGGTGCAAGCCGGCCGCGACCACCGCTTCGCCCGCCATCAGTGGTCCGCGCACATAGGCTCGATCGGTATCGAGGTACAGTAGTTCCACTGGCCGGCTCTCGAGCGTATAGAGCCCTGTGCCGGGGGATTCGGCGGACGTCTGGTCGCTCATCGCTTCAAGCTCGTGCGGGCGAGCCACCAGCGCGCGCCATAGCCCGCGCTCGCCCTCGCTCAGCGCTGAGAGCGGCAGCCAGGCGCCGGACTCTGCGACGCGCTCCGACAGGGTCAGCTCTACCAACTCGCCGGGCCGCATCAGGGCGTCCCCCGCAGCGTTCCCGTCCTCCGGCTCGAATAGCGCGTCGACGGTGCGGCTGGTCGTGGTCCGCAGCGGTATGACCGCACGGAGTCGGGCGTCGAAGGTGCCCTTGCGGGTCTGCAGCCGGTAGCGGTCGCCGGTTCGGAGCCGGTCCGCGAGGCGCCCGGCGGCCCCGACGCGAATCTCCGGTGGCGCATCGTCCTGGAGCGCCAGCACCGGGGTGCCGGCTTCCAGCACCTTGCCCTCGTCCGCGAAGCGGTGCGTGACCACGCCGTCGAAGGGTGCGAACAGCGTGCTCTTGGTCAGGTCGAGATCGATCGACCTGATGCGGGCAGCGGCGAGCCTGGCATTGGCCGCCGCGGCGCGTGCCCCCTCGCTGGCCTCGTCTAGGGCCTGGCGGGTGACCGCACCATCCTCGGCCGATTGCCGGTAGCGTCGCGCGGTGGCCTCGGCGAGCGCCAGGTCCGCCTCGGCGCTGGCCAGCGCGGCGGTCAGCTCTTCGCGACGGGCGTGCAGCCGGGCGTCGTCAAGCCGGGCCAGTGCTTGGCCGGCCTGCACGGCGTCCCCCTCACGCACCAGGACCTCGCGCAGCAAGCCGGCTTGCTCGAAGCCGAGCTGCGCGCTGCGGTTGGCCTCGACGCGGCCGATGAAGACGCGCTCGAAGTCATAGCCGTCGGCGGTCTCCAGGCGTAGCACCGGTACGCCGATGAACGGTAACGAGATGCATGATCCAATCCCGCAGATGCTCACTAAACGTGCCGGACGCCAACGCAGTAGCGAGAAGAGGGAGGCCATCCTGGAGGCCGCGAGTCGTCTGTTCCTGCAGCGCGGCCTACAGGGTGCGAGCATGGATCGGGTGGCAAAGGAGGCCGGGGTGTCCAAGCAGACGGTGTATGCGCATTTCGAGAACAAGGACGAGCTGTTCTGCGCCTGCATCCGCGATAAGGTGACCAGCCATGGCTTCGACGGCAACGCGATGCCGACCGGGGAATCGGCGCGCGAGATCCTGTTGGCGATGGTGAGGCAATTCATGCGCCTGATCTTCGACCCCGAGGTGGTGTCGATGTACCGCGTGGTCACGGCGGAGGCGGTGGCCCATCCGCGCATCGCGGCACTCTTCTACGAGACCGGCCCGCAGGCCACCGTGGCGGCCGTTGCCAATGCCTTACAAGCGTTGGTCGCACGCGGCCTGCTGCGCGAGCACGACAGCGTTGCTGGCGCGTGGCGACTGCTGAACATGTGTTTTGGGAGTTTCCATGTACGCCTGCTGTTGAACCTGATCGAGCAGGTCCCGCGCGAAGAACTCGATGCACACCTGCGGCTTGTGGTCGAAGACTTCATTGCGTTGTATGGTACGCAGCCATGAACAAGCCGCCGACCACTGCCGCGACGACACTGCCGAGCGAAGACGCCACGGCTGCGCTTGCGACCCGCCCGCGCGCCTCGTTTGGCGTGCGTTTTCTCGGCTGGTTCTTGCTGAGCAGCAGTGTCGGGCTGCTGTCCTGCCAATCCCTGTTCTTTCTGTGAGGGGCTATCCGTGACCGAACAGCGTCCCAGTGCGCCCACCCGTCCCCGGCGCAACTTGCAAGACCTACTGAACCGGGCCGGTGAGCTGGACCTAAGCATCGACAACCTGCCCCAGGTCAGCGATGCGCCGGATATCCGGGAACGGCCGGCGCCCGCACCCGAGCAGGTGGTGGCGCCGCCCTTCCGCCCGGTCATGCTGTGGGTGCTATCCGCACCGCTGCCGCTGGCGGCGCTGATGTCGCTGGGCGCCGGACAGGTCGGAGGCTTTCTCGGCGATGCCGTGGCCTGGGGCCTGATCGCGGGTTCGGCGGTGTTGACCCGGCTCGGCTTTGCCGACGCCCGGAGCGGTCGCGAGCGGCGCTTCTCGCGTCAGTTCCGGCTGCCCCTTCGAAACGTGGCGGCGGCCGCGTTGGGCATCGGTACCTGCGTGGCCGCGGTGTTCGGTGTCGGCCATATGCTGCCGGTTGGCATCGGCTTCGGCTTAGTGGCCGTGCTCGGCTATCACTTCGCCTACGGACTGGAGCCGCTGCTGCAGGGCTCGCGTCTAACCGCGACCGACAAGGAATCGCGCGCGGTCGCCGAGGCCCTTGCCGAGGCCGAGGGGAGATTGATCAATATCGACCGGGCGGCCGCCGCCATCGGCAACCCGGAGCTGCAACTGCGACTAAGTCGCATCGCCGATCAGGGGCGCGGTATGTTGGAACAGATTGCCGAGCGCCCGTCCGATCTGCGCCGGGCGCGCCGCTTCCTGACCGTATTTCTGGAAGGGACGGAGCAGGTCACGGACGGCTATGTGCGCAGTCATCGCCACGCCGAATCCGGCGAACTCGAGCAGAATTTCCGCAACGTGCTGGTCAGCATCGAGGACCAGTTCGCACGCCAGCGCCAGCGCTTGCGCCAGGCCGACGTGCTCGATCTGGACGTCCAGATCGAGGTGCTCAAAAAGCAGTTGGAGCAGGAAGGGATTCGCTAGCTCCAGCGGTCGACGTGACCATCAACGCCCCGCCCGCGGGGCACGCCGACGGGCGCGCCGATCAGCCAGGCCCTTCCAATTGCTCGAAAATGCATTGGAGGGCGCGGTCGTTGTTGCCGGCGGGGTAAAAGCTGTTGATATCGCTGGTGTAGGTGGCCTGGTCGATTTCTCCGGCCGACAGCTTACTGGTCTCGTCGATGAAGTAGGTGTCGTCGCTGTTTCCGCTCAGCAGATAGTCGATTGGCTGGCTGCCGATGTTCAGTTTGCCGCAGCTGGAGTTGACCTGGTCGAGAAAGGCGTTGGATGCCGGGCCCTCCGGTGCCATCAGGCCACCGCCGCAGCCCGTGAGCGCAAGGCTTGCGCCGATGAGCGCCGTAGCTGAGATTGGCGGTTTTGCGTACTTCATGGTCTTTCCTCGTGTTGCAGTTATTGATCACCGATCATCCTCTTGCGGCGGTTCCCTTTTGATGCGCTGGACCTAGCGTGAACGATCGTGCCGTCCATGATAGCCGATCGACTGGTCGTTTTCGGTTCGTCGCCGACCGCGAAGCGACCGACCCTGAGCCGCTGACGGCCGCTTGCCGCTGCCGAATCCGGGCCGGCTGGTGGTATCGTTGGCACCCCTGACAGGGCGAACAGGCACGCGTATTTTGAGTATTGTCGATCGCTATTTCTTTTCTGAGATCGCCAAGATCTTCAGCGCCATCATGTTGACGCTGTTGCTGGTGATGACCAGCATGTTGTTCTTGCGGACGCTGGAGCAGGTGGATGTGGGTTCGCTGGGCTCGGACTCGGTCATGCGCTTCTTGGGGTTGCAGATATTGCGGGATGTCGCGAGTCTGCTGCCGCCGGCCTTTTTTATCTCCGCGCTCGTCACGTTGGGACGAATGGCGCGGGACAGCGAACTCATCGCCTTCAATGCCGGCGGCGTGGGGCCGTTGCGGCTATATCGCTCCCTGGTCCTGTTTGCGCTGCCGCTAGCGTTGGTGACGGGCTGGTTCGCGCTGGTGCTGCAGCCCTATGCGTCCACGGAGATCCAGCGCATAGAGGACATGAAGGATGATGAGGCGACCCAGGCGGCGGGTTTGCAGGCCGGACGCTTCTATCAGCAGGACGGTGGGCAGATCACCATCTACGCGACGGAACTCGGCGACGACAAGCGTTTTCGCAATGTCTTTGTGCAGGATCGCCGGGGCAATACGGATCGAATCGTGCTCGGAGAAACCGCCTACTACCGCGAGCAAAAGGGCTCCGGCGAGCGCTCTATCGTATTGCAGCAAGGACGTCGATTCGATGGTCGCCCCGGGCAACTGAATTACAGCATCGCCGATTTCTCGCGTTATACCTATTTCATCGAGACGGACGCCAACGCAGGCATGGAGCGACGTCGACGATCCGCGGTCCCGAGCGTTGAACTGATGGCTTCGGATCGGCTGGCGGACCGGGCCGAACTGGGGCATCGGATTTCGGCGCCGTTGGCAATCTTGGCGCTGGCGCTGTTGGCGATCCCGCTGACCACCCTGTCGCCGCGTCAGCGCGGCGGGGGGCGGCTGCTATTGGCCTTCCTGGCCTATTTCGCCTTTTTCAATCTGCAGCGTGTTGCGGAGAACTGGATGGAGTTGGGCGTCACCCCAGCCTGGCTCGGCATGCTTTGGTATCAGGCTGTGATCGTCTTGATGGTCTATGCGGCGCTGGTGCCGAACAGCTTCTGGTTCCGCCGACTGATTCGTCCGCGATCACGGCTGCCCCCAGCACCGGCGCACTAATACGCGACCGTTGCTACGCTGCTGCGGTCATTGCTCGGGCCAGCGGCATCCGTGCCTCGGTCGCTGTCGAGTTTTATCAGGCCGCCCAGCGCGGGCGGTCGGGCTCATCAACGGCGATCTCGAGCAAGTCCATCGTCAAATCGGTGCCTGCCCGCGCCGAAACCTCAGCAAAGGCGGCGCGCAACGCGGTCGCAATCGTCAACGCCTGCACCACGTCGGTCTGACTCGGTGCATCGTCACTCGCCGCTACGTCGGCGATGGCGCCAAGGATGCGCTGGACCAGCAGTGCGACGTGTTCGCTGTTGCCCGTATCTGGGTGGAGTGGCAGGTCGATGTCGATGTTGCCGTGGTTGTGAGCGCGGTCGATTCGTACTTGATTCATGGCTCGATCTCTGGGTTTCTCGTGCGGTTGCGACGGACAGCGGGTGTTTGGTGAAGAGGGATTTCGTGGCGCTTACGACCGGGTACGATCGCTGTCGGCTAGTCGAGCGTTGCTCGTGCGGACAACGTCGTCGCGCTGGTGCAGGAGACGCACCCCGGCGCGGCGATGGGCGTCTGGCCCGACTCGCCTAGAGTCCGGGCAATCCGCGCGCGGGCCTTGGAGTCAGGGTGTGGGTGATAACGCACGACACGATCGATGAGTTCGGCGCGGCTCAGGCGATCCGTGCTCCTGTCTGCAGGCCGCTCGCAGGCCTCCGCGATGCCAACCCCGCTAAAGACCAGGAAGCCGACGGCGATACCGACGCCCCTGCGCATTGTTACCCTGGCAAATTCAGTCGTTGGTGGTGCCATGCAATTGCTCCGAGGTCAGACATGCTGACCGGTTTTGTGTTGTTCAAAACTTGGTCGCAGCGCTTCCGGCACCACCTTGACAGGTGCCGGACGCCAGTATCGGATCGCTAGTGCCGAGTGACTGTCCCGAATCGTTGGGACGCTCGGTTGACCAGATACCTAGGCAGGCATTGGAGCGACAGCCTCCGTTGCACAACGCCTGTCCAGAAACTAGCGCTGACGTCTGGATTTGTCAATATAAATTCGTGATTATTATCTGTTCAAAATTTAGACAACGGGAGCAAGATGTGACAGAAATGTCGACCCCCGAACCTGGGCAAACCTATCGGATCGGCGCGGTTGCCCGTCTGACCGGTATTCCACCGGATACGCTGCGCGTCTGGGAGCGCCGCTACGCCGTCGTAACGCCGTTCCGTTCCGACGCCGGTACGCGTCTTTACCGCACCGAGGACGTCGGTCGACTCACGCTGATCAAGCGACTGGTGGATAACGGTGATGCAATCAGCCACGTCGCTCCGCTGTCGCTGGAACAGTTGCGAGACCGGGTCAAGGGCTTGTTGCCGGTTTCGCCGGTATCCGATCCTAGGCCCTGTCGTGTTGCGGTACTGGGTGAGACCTTGCCGGCCTTGCTGGAACTGGAGCAAACACCAACTGTTAGACACGACGGGTTGGTTCAGTTTGTGGGCCTATTCACCGAGGAAGTGCGCTTCCGAGATGAGGTCGGGGGGCTGGGAGTCGATCTCGTCGTGCTCGAGTGCCCGAGCATTCACGCCGACCAGTTGCGCGAAATCGCCGCTCTGCTGGCGCGTGCCGGCGCCCCTCGCGCGGCGGTGGTCTACAATTTTGCTACTCGAGCGGTGATCGAGCGCCTGACTGCTCAGGACGTCATCGCCAAGCGTGCGCCGCTGGATGCGGCCGAGCTTAGGCGGATGTGCCAAGCGATCCATGCCAGCGGCAGCGACGTACCCCAACCGATGGATATGCTGTCGGAGCTAACCCTTGGTGGGCCGATCCCGCCACGCCGCTATGCCAGTGACGCCCTGACGCGTATCGCTGCGGCCTCGCCGACGGTGCGGTGCGAATGTCCGCATCACCTTGTGCAGCTGGTGTCGAGTCTCGTCGCGTTTGAAAACTACAGTAAAGAATGCGAGAACCGCGATGCCGACGATGCGGCGCTGCATGCCTTCCTGCATGCGGCGACGGCTCAGGCCCGAGCGACCATGGAGTCGGCGCTTGCGCGGGTGATCGAGGCGGAGGGCATCACGATCTAAGGATTGCGGGCCTGGAGTTGTCGCACAGCGCTTGTCTGCTGGCCCGTGACTCGCGCGGAAGGCTGAGTATCAGCCGCGCGGGCAAACGTCTGTGGACGGGGGCACCGAGCCCGGCCTTGGATCTCGGCGCGTTGGCACGGCTGCTGGTAAACTTTCGATTTATCTGATCGCTTGACGGCAGTACGGCAATGATCTCCCTTCTCGACTACGGCGCCGGCAACGTGCGCAGCCTGCGCAATGCCATCCAACACCTGGGCTTCGAACTGGCCGACATCCAGCGGCCTGACGACATTCTGCGCGCCGAGCGACTGATCTTTCCTGGTGTTGGCGCCTTTGGCGCGGCCATGGAGCGCTTGCATCGGCTCGGTTACGTGGAACCGCTACGTGAATACCTCGCCGCGGGGCGTCCGTTTTTCGGAATCTGCATTGGGCTGCAATCGCTGTTCGAGGGCAGCGCGGAGTCGCCGGGCGTTGCAGGGCTTGGTGTCATTCCCGGGGTGGTGGAACGCTTTCCCGCGGGGGCGTTGTCGGTGCCGCACATGGGCTGGAACGGTTTGCGGCTGCGGCGGCGCTCCGCGTTACTGGACGGTATGGAGTCGGACAAGTTCTACTTTGTGCACTCGTTCCGCGCCAGCACGAGTGCCGAGAATTCCGACTGGGTGCTTGCGGAAACCGACTACGGTTTGCCCTTTGTCAGCGCGGTTCAGCGCGGGTTGGTCATGGCGGTGCAGTTTCATCCCGAGAAGAGCGGCGCCCGAGGACTCGAGGTTCTGCGGCGTTTCCTCAGCGGCGAGGCGGTCGCCCTGGCACAACCGCCCGTTGCGGACGATAGCGCCAACGACGGCGCGGGGTGTGGTAATCCGACCCGATTCGCCAAACGCGTCATCGCCTGCCTGGACGTGCGCAGCAACGATAACGGCGATCTCGTGGTGACCAAGGGTGATCAATACGACGTGCGCGAGGCGGGGGAGGTGCGCAACCTGGGCAAGCCGGTCGACCTGGCGCAACGTTACTACGACGAGGGCGCGGACGAGATTACGTTCCTGAACATCACTGCGTTTCGCGACTTTCCGCTCGCCGATCAGCCCATGCTGGAGGTGTTGCGGCGAACCTCGGAGAACGTCTTCGTACCGCTGACCATCGGCGGCGGTATTCGCGCCTTCACCGACGCCGAGGGCCGCACTTACAGTGCCTTGGACGTTGCCAGTGAGTACTTCCGTTCTGGTGCCGACAAGATATCCATCGGCTCCGATGCGGTGCACACCGTCGAGCAGGTGCGGATGCGCGGTGCAGGCGATGGCACCAGCGCGATCGAACAGATCGCCGAACTGTACGGCAATCAGGCGGTGGTGATCTCGGTGGACCCACGGCGGGTCTATGTCGACTCGCCCGATGACACCGATCGCCATGCCATTGAGACCGCCGTCCCCGGCCCCGGTGGCGAGCGCTATTGCTGGTTCCAATGCACCGTCAAGGGTGGACGCGAAGGCAGTGACGTGGATGCCGTGGAACTGGCCCGTACCTGCGAGGCGCTGGGTGCTGGCGAGATCCTGCTCAACTCCATCGACCGCGATGGCACCGGCATGGGATTTGATTTGGAATTGATTGGTGCGGTGCGTGCGGCGGTGAGTATCCCGGTCATCGCCTCCAGTGGTGCTGGTTGTCCGGAGCATTTCAGCGCGGTGTTTGTCGAAACGGGTGTTGAGGCGGCCCTCGCGGCGGGGATTTTCCATCGTCGTGAGGTGCCGATCGATGTCGTCAAGGCGCACTTGAAGGCGGGCGGCATCGAGATTCGGGACACCATTGACGAGGAATGACACCGATGCATTCGTTGCAGCCCTGGCCCTTGGCCGCGGCAGTCCGCAAGGCCGGGCCGCTGGTGGCCCTACTGCTGCTGTGCCTGCTACTAGCGGGATGCGGAAGCCTTGGGCCGCCGCGCCCCAACGATGCACAAACCGGCCAACCCCTAACCGGTGCGCCTCGCCCCGCTGGCTCGCAACCCGATGATGTACCGCCGGGCTTGGAGCGGGATGATCTGCTCACCGGAATCGCCGCGTGCCATCTGCGACGGGTCGCGCAGAACGCCGACCGTGGCGCCACCGATGCGGTGGTTATCGCCGCGGTGGAGCGCTACGGCTTCAGTGTCGATGAAATGATCGAGCGCTCCAATGCATTGATGCGCGCCGCCGTCGATCGGGCCGATCAGGCGTACCTGCGGGAGTTGGCGCAGGGTGCCTGTGAGCAGCTCGCTGCGCTGACCGGTGTCCCGCCGAGCCTGGTGCGGTTTGACGAGTCCGGCAAGCTTGGCAATACCTGGGTCAGCGTCGACGGCGAGATCAGCGATGGCTTCGCGGAGATGGTCATCGGTCGCCTGCGCCGGGACAAGGCCGTGGGGCTGCTGATCAATAGTCCGGGTGGTTCGCTGTACGAGGCGCGACTCCTGGGTCGCTATCTGCGCGCAAACGGCCTTCGAGTCGGCGTCGACGGCCTTTGTACCTCGGCCTGCGTCGACGTGCTTGCCGGCGGCATCGAGCGCTATGTCACCGGTAGCGCCAAACTCGGCATCCACCAAAGCAAGGTTCCCAAGCACTTGAGTAGCCACGAGGGCGGTCAACTGTCAGTGGTGGCGGCAGCCCTCTACCTGCGAGAGATGGGCATCGATGACGGCGTCGCATTGGCCGCCGCCGCGGTGCCGAACAACAGCATGTATTGGATCTCGGTGGCGGAGGCCTTGAAGACGGGCCTGGCGACCAAGCTCGTCGACACACTGTAGCCAGACGTTCAGATCAACCATGTTGCACGGGCTGCGCGCAACTGCGCTTCGCCTACCCGTCGTTGTCGAACTCAGTCAATCGCCCGCACGCGCAACTCGAGGTCTTGGGTCGAATTGCCGGCGGCGCTATCGCGATAGGTCAGTCCGCGTGCCCGCTGTGCACCGGAGTCGCAGCGGTCTTGGGTCCTTTACGCGGTCATCGCACCGTCCCCCGTGCCACGACGGTATCACCACGGATCACCACCAAGGTTCACAGGTGTAGACGGCGCAGCCCGACATGCACCGTGCCCTGAGCCCAAAGTTGTTCAAAGCCCTGCTGCATCCGACGCACGGCGGCAGCGGCCTTGAAGTCCACCAGCGCCGCGTTCGGCGCGTTGAATCGGCGCAGGCAATAGCCGCTGTCGTCGGCCAGCAGATAGTGGTCGGATTGCTCCGTGAATTCCGCGGGTACCGCCTGGATCTGAACCGCCGAACTGAGTTTTCGGCTCAGTTCGATGAGCCGGTGTCCACGGCGCAGCGGTGACTCCGCATCGACTAGCAGAATGCGCACCGGCAGGTGGCCACGGCGATCGACCGCGAGACGTGAGACCTGGTCGAGGAAGGGCGCTTGATCGTAAAGGATCGGCTCCAGATCCGGCGTGAGCAAACGCAGTTCACGACGCGCTTGTTCGGCCATGGTTGCGACGGCGAGACGCAGCATGTCCGGCTCGGTGAGCCTGAGCAGCCCGGCGCTCTGACCCAGCAAGCGGGTCCGGATGTCCAGGGCCAACGGCAGGCCCGCATCCGCGAGTTCCATGCGCTGATGCGCGATGCCCGCTTCATCGAAGCCGTCGCCGACGGCCTTGAAGCCAAGCCTCTCGTAAAAGGGCATTGCGCCGATTTGGGCATTCAGGAACCGTGCTGGACAGTCCTCGGCGTGCGCGATACGTAACAATTCGGCCAGCAGGCGTGTGCCGATGCCGCGGTCGCGCCATTCGGGCAAGACCGCCATGCGCCCGATCTGACCGGAAGTCAGCATGCGTGCGGTCCCGACGGCCATACCGTCGCCAGCCTCCGCGATCAGATGCAACGAGTCGTCGTCGCGTCCGTCCCACTCCAGTGCCTCCGGTACCCCTTGTTCGCGCACGAAGACAGCCTGGCGCAGGTTGCGCAGCGCCTCCTGGTCCTGTTCCCAGTTGGCGCGACGGATGGTGTATTGGTGCTCGATTGTGCGTGCCATCACGGACATCCTCAGCCTTTGACTGGTGCTGGTGTCGCCAGCCTATTTGGATGAGCCGCGACGCCGGTCGCGCGGCCTGCAATTAACCCACCGGCGGCGATCATCAGGCTGCCGATGATCAGGGAGAGCGTGATCGACTCGTCCCAGATCAGCCAGCCGAACGCGGCGCCGAACAACACCGCGGAGTAGCCGAAGGCGCCCATGCGCGAGGCGGGAGCCAAGGAGAGCCCGCGGGTTAGCGCCAACTGCCCCAAGGTCGCGCTCAGGGCGATGGCAAGCAGCCATAGGAGCGCATCGGTTGAGGGTGTCTGCCAGGACCAGAGCAGCGGAACCGCTGATACCGCGCCCGCGATCAACGCGAAGTAGAACACGATGCGAGTCGCCGGCTCGGTCCGCGACAGTCGACGGACGGTGACTTTGGCGAGCGCGGCAAGGAGGCCGCCGAGCAGCCCGATCAGTGCAACGGGTGAGACCATGGCCGAATCGCCGTCGAGGTTCGGATCTAGGATGACGATGACGCCGGCGAAGCCGATTCCGAGTGCTATCCAGAGCAAGGCGTTGACGCGCTCATGTAGCCAAACGATCGCGATCAGAGGAATGAATACCGGCGCCGTAAGCTTTAAGAGCATGGCCTCCGCCAAGGGTAAGTGCGCAATCGCATAAAAGAAACAATACATGGCCGAGACCCCGGCAAGGGCCCGCAGCAGGTGCAGTCGGGGAACGCTTGTCGCCACGTTGCCGATGCCTCGCCGCAGCAGCCAGGGCGCTAGGAGTGCCAAGCCCATCGCGTTACGCGCGAAGACGATCATCTCGTTGGAGAGTTCCATCGAGACGAAACGGATGCCGACCCCCATAGTGGCAAAACAAAGCTCGCCGAGCATGATAAATGAGGCGCCAGTGAGCAGGGCACGCTGCGTCGGCATATTCATCGGGAAAAGTTGTTTAAAAGATACAATTGTATCATCCGGCGTGCAGGGAAGTGCGATAAAAAACAATCCGTAACGGTCGTCTCTTCCATGCTTCCTTGTGCGTCCGTATCGGAATTCACACGGTTAGTCGGGAAAGTCGCACAATTGTCGTAACCTTGGGCTACAATAGCGAGATATGGGTCATTGACGCGTGGCAATTCCGTCGCTCGTCGCCCGTGTCGAGCTTGGGCCTTCGCTGCCCGACCCGGGGCTACTCAGGGTTGTCATCAGATAATCCAATCATTCACCGACATCAGGAGCTGACGATGCAACACTTGAAACTCCTTCGCAACATCGCGCTGGCCATCCCGGTCGCCGCCACCATCGCCGTCACCGGCGCCAACGCCAACATCGATGAGACCTACTGGTACGCCTCCGGTGATCCGAGCGTTCCGGACGGCCAGCTGTGGGCCACCAGCTCCGGTGAGTGCTGGCAGAGCGCGGTGCCGGATGGTCCCACGAATTTGCCGCCTTGCGCTGCAATTCAGCCCGCCGCGCCGCTGGTGCTGCGCCTGAACTTCGCGCTTGATCGCTACGGCCTGAACGACATCATCAATCCTGATGCCCTGAGCGATCTCGACGCGTACATCGACCAGGTGAAGGCCTCGCCGCGCGACGAGATGCTGACCATCGTCGGTCATACCGACAAGCTCGGCAGCTTCGAGCATAACCTGGTCCTGAGCGAGAATCGCGCCGATACCATCCGCAACTACATGATCGACCGCGGCATCTCCCCCGAGCGCATCCAGTCCGTCAAGGGCGTCGCTTGGGAAGGCGGTGACGACGTTGCCGAGGACGGCAGCTTCGTCGACCTGGGCCCGCTGGAAAACAATCCGCTGCGCCGCCGGGTGGTTGTGACCGAGATCGTGCCGAGCGCCTAATCGCCCATCCTCCCTTCCAGCTGCAACCGCGGGTCGACGTTCCCTCTGGATCGTCGACCTGTGCGATTTATCTGATTGCCCGATCCAAACGCGGCGGAGCCAGAAGCCAAGACGTGGCGGACAGTTTCGCAGGTTATCGAAATCGAAATCGAAATCGAGTCTTCGCCTGGCAACGGCAACGGCAACGACAACGACATCCTGACCTACGTCACGACGGCTGGAAAGTTCAAACCGACAATGCTACGCTTGCCTTCTACAAATTTGTAGAGAGGCAAACGTGACTTCTCAAATCTCCGCCTACGTGTCAGACGAGACCCGCGCACAGATCGCGGCCTTCGTGCGGTGCCGGGGCATCACCAAGGCCCGTCTCATTGAGGATGCATTGCAGCATCACCTGCTTGCACTGCGCGAGCTACCCGAGGATATCGTCATCCCTGGGCGTCTCGTGGTAACCGAGGCGTCCTTGGCGGACATCGCCGAGGCGCTGGAAGACGACGCGCCACCGACCGCTGCCCTGCAAGACCTCATGGCTGGGGATGGCTGAGATTGTCATCCGCGCCCTGACGCGGGATGACGATCGAACGGATTTCCGCAGCGCGGATATCGACCTCGACCGATTCTTTCAGCGTTTCGCCGGTCAGAACCAATTCCGCCACCACATCGGCACCACCTATGTCGCCGTGGCCGAGGAGCAGATCCTCGGTTTCGTCACCGTCAGTCCGGGCGAGATCACAGGCGATACACTGGGGCGACAATTGCGTAAGCGGTTGCCCGACTATCCGCTCCCGATTTTGCGCATTGCCCGGCTGGCCGTGGATGCACGCTTTCAGGGCCGCGGCATCGGTCAAGCGCTGCTGCGCTTTGCGCTTAAACTCGGACTCGATCTCCGCGAGCGCTACGGCTGCGTCGGCATCCTCGTGGACGCCAAGCCGGCGGCGGTCGCGTTCTACGAGACGCTTGGCTTTCAGGTGATGTCGGTGGTTCAGGGCGCGCTTGGCGACCGACCTGAGCCTGTGCCAATGTTTCTGTCTATCCGGCTGGTCGCGGCGGCGGGGTGCGAATGAGTGGCAACGCTTAGAAGGTAATGCGCCGCGAGCGGCGCAACCGTCGTCCGGTCTTCGATCAGACTGCTCGTGCCTGTTCCGCGGCATTTCCGATATAGCGTGCCGGTGTCAGTACCTTAAGCTCTGCCTTGGCGCTGTCGGGAATCTCGAGGCCGTCGACGAACTCGGCCAGTGCATCGGGGCCGATACGTCGTCCGCGGGTTAGTGCCTTGAGTTTTTCGTAGGGTTGCTCCACACCCCAGCGGCGCATCACGGTCTGGATCGGCTCGGCCAGCACCTCCCAATTCGCGTCGAGGTCGGCGGCCATGCGCGCCGCGTCCGCCTCCAGCTTGCCGATCCCTTTGTCCGCCGATTGCAGCGCGATCAGGGTATGCGCGATGCCGACGCCCAGATTGCGCAGCACCGTGGAGTCGGTCAGATCCCGTTGCCAGCGCGATACCGGCAGTTTGGCGGCCAGGTGGCCGAACAGCGCATTGGCGATGCCAAGATTGCCCTCGGCATTCTCGAAGTCGATCGGGTTGACCTTGTGCGGCATGGTCGATGAGCCGACCTCACCGGCCACCGTGCTCTGCTTGAAGTAACCGAGCGAGATATAGCCCCAGACATCGCGGCTGAAGTCCAGCAGCACGGTGTTGAAGCGGGCGATGGCATCGAACAGTTCCGCCATGTAGTCATGGGGTTCGATCTGGATGGTGTAGGGATTCCAGGTCAGGCCGAGGGATTCGACAAACTGTCGGGCAAACGCCGGCCAGTCCACCTCGGGATAGGCGGCCAGATGGGCGTTGTAGTTGCCGACGGCACCGTTGATCTTGCCCAACAGCGCGACCTTGGCGACCGCGTCGCGTTGCGCACGCAGCCGGTGCACGACATTCGCCATCTCCTTGCCCAGCGTGGTGGGGGAGGCCGGCTGACCATGGGTGCGCGAGAGCATCGGCACCTCAGCATAGCGATGCGCCAGGCCGCGGATGGCGTCGATGATCGCATCCATCTCGGGCAGCAGCACGGCCGCGCGGGCGGTCTGCAGCATCAGGCCGTGGGATAGGTTGTTGATGTCCTCGGAGGTACAGGCGAAGTGGATAAACTCCGAAACCGCGTCTAGTTCCGCGTTGTCTTTGATGCGTTCCTTCAGAAAGTACTCGACCGCCTTGACGTCGTGATTAGTGGTGCGCTCGATGGTCTTGATTCGCGCCGCATCCTCCACCGTGAATTCGGCGGCGATCTTGTCGAGCAGCGCGTTGGCATCCTGTGATAACTCCGGGACCTCCTCAATGCCGGGATGCGCGGCCAGTGCCTGCAACCAGCGCACCTCGACCAGCACGCGATGGCGGATCAGGCCGTATTCGCTGACGATCGGCCGCAGCGCCGCGGTCTTGGCGTCGTAGCGGCCGTCTACTGGGGAGATGGCGGTGAGGGAGGAGAGGTCCAATTCGGTCGATGTCATGGGTGAGTGTGGTCGTGGTTTGTTAACCGGGTGCGATTCAGGTTCCACTGGTGACGAAGCTAGCGCTTCGTCACCAGAGACCCCAGAGACCAGAGTTCAGAGATTTCGGCCCTGAGCCGTTCCCTTTATGCGGCCAGCTTACGCAGCACGTAGTGCAGAATCCCGCCGTGCTGGTAGTACTCCACCTCGTTCGGGGTGTCGATCCGCACGCGCGCCTTGAACTGCTTGTCGCCGGCGTCGGACTTGGCGCTGACCGTGACCTCCTTGGCGTTGCCGTCGTCGAGCCCGGCGATGCTGAAGGTCTCGTAGCCCGTCAGGCCCAAGGACTCGGCGCTGTCGCCTGGCAGGAACTGCAGCGGCAGCACGCCCATGCAGACTAGGTTGGTGCGATGGATGCGCTCGTAGCTCTCCGCGATGACGGCACGCACGCCGAGCAGGCGCGGACCCTTGGCCGCCCAGTCACGGGACGAGCCGGAGCCGTACTCCTTGCCGGCGAGGATGATGGCCGGCACGCCGTCGGCCTGGTAGCGCATGGCCGCGTCGTAGATCGACATCGGGTCGCCCGTCGGCTGATGCAGTGTCACGCCGCCTTCGGTGCCCGGTGCCATCTTGTTGCGCAGGCGGATGTTGGCGAAGGTGCCGCGCATCATGACCTCGTGATTGCCGCGTCGCGAGCCGTAGGAATTGAAGTCCGCGGGCTGCACGCCGTGCTCGACCAGATAGCGCCCGGCGGGACTGTCGGCCTTGATGTTTCCGGCGGGCGAGATGTGGTCGGTGGTCACCGAATCGCCGAGCACGGCGAGACAGCGGGCGTCGTCAATGGCCGCAACCGGTGCCGGCTGTTGGGTGATGCCCTGGAAGTAGGGGGGTTCCTGTACGTAGGTGGAGCTGGTGTCCCAGGCGAACAGCTTGCCCTCGGGCGCGGTCAATCCTTGCCAACGGGCGTCGCCGGCAAACACGTCGGCATAGCTCTTGGTGAAGTCGTCTTGGCCGAGGAAGGTCGCGACGGTATCCGCCACCTCGCCCTGGGTCGGCCAGATATCGCGCAGATAGACCGGATTGCCGTCCTTGTCGTTGGCCAGCGCATCGTTGTACGGGTCGATGTCCATGCGCCCGGCGATGGCGTAGGCGACCACCAGCGGCGGCGAGGCGAGGTAGTTCATGCGCACCTCGGCGTGCACACGGCCCTCGAAGTTGCGATTGCCGGACAGCACCGAGACGGCGGTCAGGTCGCCGTCGGCGATGGCCTTGGACACCTCCGGACGCAGCGGGCCGGAGTTGCCGATGCAGGTGGTGCAGCCGTAGCCGACCACATGGAAGCCGAGTTGCTTCAGCGGCCCCATCAAGCCGGACTCTTCCAGGTAGCGGGTCACTACCATCGAGCCCGGGCCGAGCGAGGTCTTGACCCAGGGCGGCACGCTCAGGCCGCGCTCGACGGCCTTCTTGGCGACCAGGCCGGCGCCGAGCATGACGTTCGGGTTGGAGGTGTTGGTGCAGGAGGTGATGGCGGCGATGACGACCGCGCCGTCGCCGATCTCGACGTCTTTGCCGTCGATGACGGTCTTGACCGGCGGTTTGGTGGTGACGCCGCGCTCCTTGTTCAGCGCGTTCAGGGCGGCATCGAAGTTGGTCTTGATCTCGGTCAGCGCGACGCGGTCTTGTGGGCGCTTGGGACCGGCCAGGCTCGGCACCACGGTGCTGATGTCCAGTTCCAGTTTGTCGCTGTAATCGGCCTCGAAGCTGCCGTCGACATCGAACATGCCCTGCGCCTTGGCGTAGGCCTCCACCAGTGCGACCTGCTCCTCGGAGCGGCCGGTCAGGCGCAGGAAGTCGAGCGTCTCGTTGTCGATCGGGAATAGGCCGCAGGTGGCGCCGTACTCGGGGCCCATGTTGGCAATGGTCGAGCGGTCGCCCATCGGCAGGGTCTTAACGGCGGGGCCGTAGAACTCGACGAACTTGCCCACCACGCCATGCTTGCGCAGCATCTCGACGATGGTCAGCACCAGGTCGGTGGCGGTGGCACCCTCCGGCAGCTTGCCGGTCAGCTTCACGCCGACCACCTTCGGGATCAGCATCGACACGGGTTGGCCGAGCATCGACGCCTCGGCCTCAATGCCGCCGACGCCCCAGCCCAGCACGCCGACGCCATTGATCATGGTGGTGTGGGAATCGGTGCCCACCAGGGTGTCCGGGTAGGCCTGCAGCACGCCGTCGACCTCGCGGCCGAACACCACGCGGGCCAAATACTCGACGTTTACCTGGTGCACGATGCCGGTGTCCGGCGGTACGACCTTGAAGTTGTCGAAGGCCTTTTGGCCCCACTTGAGGAACTCGTAACGCTCCTTGTTGCGCGAAAATTCCAGTTCCGCGTTCAGGCCGAAGGCCTGGTCGGTGCCGTAGTTGTCGACCTGCACCGAGTGGTCGATGACCAGTTCGGCGGGCTGCAGCGGGTTGATCTTGTCCGGGTCGCCGCCCAACGCGCTCATCGCATCACGCATCGCCGCCAGGTCCACCACCGCCGGCACGCCGGTGAAGTCCTGCATCAGCACGCGCGCCGGACGGTACTGGATCTCGGTGTCGGGTTCCGCCTGCGGGTCCCAGTTGGCCAGCGCCTCGATGTCGGCGCGTCGCACGGTGACGCCGTCCTCGTGGCGCAGCAGGTTCTCCAGCAGGATCTTCATCGAGAACGGCAGCCGGGCGCTGTTGGCCACGGCGTCGACGCGAAAGATTTGGTAGGTCTTGCCGGCTACGTCGAGGCGGGCCTTGGCCTTGAAGCTGTCGTGCATGCGGTGCTCCCGATGATTATGTTGCAGTGCAGTAATCCGGCGATTCTAGCCGCGCCGGGCGCGAAACGCACCCGCGTTGCTTGAATTGTTTCTATTGTGTTCGGCGCTTCGGCCCGACGCGGTTGGTGCTTGAACCTACCGCGGCGCAATGTTCGCGGTTGCCCGTTCGTTGTCAGGCGTTTGCCTTTCCAGACAGATAGGCGCGGGCCGCGTCCAGCAACTTGCGGCGCCCCAGCAGCATTTGCCAGCGCGTGCCGCCGGTCTGCCGCCACAGCATCGCAGAGCGGATGCCGGCCAGCAGCAGGGCGCGAACGCGGTCCTGATTTTCCGGGTTTTGCAGGTACAGGGGGTTGCCGCGCACGATGATGCGAGGCTCAAGCTTGCTGATGGTGTCGCCGTAGATGCCGGCAAAACCCGCCAGCACCTCGCGATCGAGCAGCGGCAGGTCTCCGCGTGCCGCCGCGGCACCGGAGATGCGGCCGCCGATCTCCGCCAGCATATCCCGCCGGTTGGCGAGGTTGCGCTCGTGCCGCATCAGCGAGACCACATAGCGCGTGAGTTCCATGTCCCGCTCCGGCTGCCCCGTGATCTGCGCGACGATCTGCCGCGCGCCGGTGGCCACCGCGCCGGCTTCGCCATAGACGGCCGCCACGTCGTCGGCGTCGATCTGGAACAGGCTGTAGATGCAGGGCTCCATCTGATCGATGTCGACGCTGCCGCGGTTGGCGATGCGCTGCACGCAGTAGGCCGCCTGGTGCAGTCCGGCGAGGGCGATGGTGCGATCTTGGTCGGTGTGGTCCATGGACGGGGTAGTGATTCGTTGGCAGGGATTGAAAAAATATTGTGTTGGCCGCTCAGCGAATTCGAGGTGTCGGCTGCATGTCGCGTACGAGCGTAACCGCCCAAAACTCCGGAGTAGTAGTCGGTATCGGTATCGGTATCGGTATCGGTATCGGTATCGGTATCGGTATCGGTATCGAAATCGTGGCGAGTGACCCGATCCCGATCCCGATCCCGATCCTCGATTTCGATTGCGAGGAGTCTGGTCGATCTGATGCCGTATCGAAACTTGGCTCGTCTGCAAGCATTTGCCGCCCTCAAGCAACTTAGCCACTCTCCGCCACGACGCATCCTCCCAGACATTCATCCCCAGCGTAGAACACCGCCGACTGCCCGGGGGTGACGGCGCGCTGGGGGTGGGCGAAGCGGACCCGGCATTGGCCGTTATCGTACTCGACCAGGGTGCAGGCTTGTAGCGGTTGACGATGACGCAGCCGGCACAGGCAGTCGATCGGTGCCGGGGCGGGCGCATGGCCGCTGATCCAATGCAGCTGTTCGCCATGCAGCTCGCTTGCATAGAGCAGCGGATGATCGCTGCCTTGGACGACGATCAGCGCGTTGCGTGCGGCATCCTTGGCTGCGACGAACCAGGGCGCCTCGCCGGCATCGCGCACGCCGCCGATGCCAAGGCCGGAGCGCTGGCCGATGGTGTGCCAGGCGAGCCCGCGATGTTCGCCCAGCAGCTGACCCTCGCTGGTCTCTATGGGGCCGGGCTCGCTGGGCAACCAGCGGGCGAGAAAATCGCCGAACCGTCGCTCGCCGATAAAGCAGATCCCGGTGCTGTCCTTCTTCTCCGCGTTGTCGAGTCCAAGCTCGCGGGCGATGCCGCGTACGTCCGCCTTGTGCAAGTCGGCGAGCGGAAACAGCGCGTGCGTCAATTGCGCCTGATCGAGCAGGTGCAGGAAATAGGTCTGGTCCTTGTCGGCGTCCGCACACAGGCGCAGCTGCGAGCCGCTATCATCGCGGGTCACGCGGGCATAGTGTCCAGTCGCGATCCAGTCCGCGCCGCGGTCCAGTGCGTGCTCGAGAAAGGCGCGAAACTTGATCTCGCGGTTGCACAACACGTCCGGATTCGGCGTACGCAAGGCGCGATACTCGGCCAGAAAATAGGCAAACACCCGGTCCCAGTACTCGGTGGCGAAGTTGACCGTGTGCAGCCGGATGCCGAGCCGAGCGGCGACCGCCTGGGCATCGGCCAAGTCCTGTGCCGCGGCGCAGTAGCCGGGTTCGTCGTCTTCCTCCCAATTCTTCATGAACAGGGCCTCGACGGCAAAACCCTGCTGCTGCAACAGGTGCGCGGCGACGGCGGAGTCGACACCGCCGGAGAGGCCGACGAAGACGCGTTGGGGCGGTTGATGGCAGACTGGCATGGCTGGGATTGTATATCGTTAAGGTGAAGGTTAAGGGTGAAGCGTGAAGGGGACGGCGCTTGTTGCTGCCGCGAGCCTGGGGGAAACTGCGGGTATGAATGACGCTATCGACTCATTGGCCGCCGAGCTTGGTGGGCGGCTGCTTGACGCGGGGCTCGTGCTGGCCGCGGCGGAGTCCTGCACGGGCGGCTGGATCGCCAAGTGTGTGACCGATGTTGCCGGCAGTAGCGCTTGGTTCGATCGCGGGTTCGTGACTTACAGCAATGCGGCCAAGTGCGACATGCTCGGCGTTTCCGTGCGGACCTTGGAGGCGCAGGGCGCGGTCAGTGAGGCGGTGGTCCGCGAGATGGTCTCGGGGGCGCTGACCCGCAGCACGGCACAGGTGGCGGTAGCGGTCAGCGGCATTGCCGGACCCGGCGGCGGCTCCACCGAAAAGCCGATCGGCACCGTTTGCTTCGGTTTCGCGCTCGGCGGGCGTGTCAAGACCGAGACCCTGCGGTTCGACGGTGATCGCGACGGCGTGCGCCGGCAAACCGTCGAGCACGCCTTGCGGCGCTTGATCGCTCTGTTGGCCGATGTCCGCTGAGCGGCTGTTCTTTGCGCTGTGGCCGCCGGCCGAGGTGCGGGATGCCCTGGTGGCGGAGCGTGCAACCTGTCCGGGCCAGCCGGGGCGGATGAGCCATGCACTGGATCTGCATGTCACGCTGGTGTTCATCGGCAACGTCGACGCTGGGCTTCGGCCCTGTATCGCGACGGCGGCCGAGAACGTCTCGCTGGCGCCTTTTTGGCTGTCGGTCGAGCAGCTTTGCAGTTGGCCCAAGCAGCACCTGTGGTTGGCGCAACCGGAGGCGGCTCCGACGTTAATCAATCTGGTCAGCCAGCTGCAGCAGCATCTGCTGAACTGCGGATTCACGCCGGAAAACCGGCCTTATCGTCCGCACATCACACTGGCGCGCAAGGCGCCGCCGCTGCCGGCACGGGCCTTGGCATTGGGCTGGCAGGTGCAGGATTTCGTGTTGGCCGCAAGTGCGCCCGGCCGGTCGCCCTCATACCGCATCCTGCGCAGTTGGCCGCTGCGGGGCTAGTCGGGTGGGAGCGATTTGTCATCGCGATGGCGGCGATGGTGGCTTCGGCAAGACCGTACCAACAGCAGGATGTGAAAATGTAGGGCAGCTATTGCCGCGGCAGCGGTTTCAACTTTGCCCTGATCGTATCGCTGGCCAGGCGAAGCTGAGCCAGCGATGGCGAGTCTGACGCAGCTGAAGCTCCGGACTCCTGACGTGAGCCGGCCCGATTTGAAATTGCTGTTGCCGCGGTCGGTTTGTGACGCCCCGCTCGTGCTGTGTGATAATCCGTACTTTCGACGCCGCACCAACCCCGCGGCGCCGCTACCCGATTGACGGAGCTGGGATGGACGACAACCGCAAGAAGGCGCTGGCAGCCGCGCTGGGCCAGATCGAGAAGCAGTTCGGCAAGGGTTCGGTGATGCGCATGGGCGATGCCGGCGCCATCCCGAACATCGAGGCGGTCTCCACCGGATCGCTGGGGCTGGATGTGGCACTCGGTATCGGCGGCGTACCGCGCGGGCGGGTAATCGAGATCTACGGCCCGGAGTCCTCCGGTAAGACCACGCTGACGCTGCATGTGGTCGCCGAGATGCAGAAGGTCGGCGGCACCGCGGCCTTCGTCGATGCCGAGCATGCGCTGGACCCGCAATACGCGGAGAAGCTCGGCGTCAATATGGACGAACTGTTGGTGTCGCAGCCGGACACCGGCGAGCAGGCGCTGGAGATCACGGACATGCTGGTGCGCTCCGGTGCCGTCGATCTCGTGGTCATCGATTCGGTGGCGGCGTTGACGCCAAAGGCCGAGATCGAGGGCGAGATGGGCGATTCCCACGTCGGCCTGCAGGCGCGACTGATGTCCCAGGCCCTACGCAAGCTCACCGCGAACATCAAGCGCTCCAATGCCATCGTCATCTTCATCAATCAGATCCGGATGAAGATAGGTGTGATGTTCGGCTCGCCGGAGACGACAACCGGCGGTAATGCGCTGAAGTTCTACGCCTCGGTTCGGCTCGATATCCGTCGTACCGGCGCCATCAAGAAGGGCGACGAGGTAGTCGGTAACGAGACCAAGGTGAAAGTGGTTAAGAACAAGGTGGCGCCGCCGTTCAAACAGGTCATGTTCGATATCTTGTACGGCGAGGGTATTTCCCGCGAGGGCGAGATCATCGACCTGGGCGTGGCGCAAAATGTGATCGACAAGTCCGGCGCCTGGTACAGCTACGACGGTAACCGCATCGGTCAGGGCAAGGACAATGTGCGCAATCTGCTCAAGGAGAATCCGGACATGGCGGCCGAGATCGAGGCCAAGATTCGCGCCATCCTCCTGCCGAAGCCGGAAGCAACATCCGAGGCCAATCCAGACTCGAAATCGGACTCGAAGCCAGCCTCGAAACCCGATGGGAAGGCTGACCTGAAGGCGGAATCGAAGCCGGTCAAGGCCGCGGCAGCGGTTGGATCCAAGCCTGCGTCGCTTGCTGGGCCGACAGAGACCAAGCCCTGAGCATTACGCCGAGCGAGCTGACTATGACGCCTTCATCCGAGGCGCCCGCGCCGTTGTCGGAGATCAGAAGTCGCGCGGTCAAGCTGTTGACCACGCGCGAGCATTCCCGCCTGGAACTGACTCGAAAGCTGACGGCGCGCGGGTATCCAGCCGACGACATCGACACCGTACTCGACGACCTGGAGCAGGCCGAGCTGCTCAGCGAGTCGCGCCTGATTGAGGTCTATGTCGCGGAGCGGCTTAGTAAGGGCTTCGGCCCGGTACGCATCCGCTTCGAATTGCGCGAAAAGGGTCTTTCGGACGCGCAATTCGAGCCTCATCTCCACATACCGGACGATGACTGTCTGGCGTTGATTGGCGCTGCACACGACCGTCGCTTTGGAGCTGGATCAAGAGACGAGTCACAAACGCTGGCAAAGCGCGCCCGATTCCTGGAATATCGTGGGTTTCCTTCACACTTGATTGCCCGTTTCCTTGAGGGCGCGCGCTGATTCGATGCCGACATCGCCGCTGTTGTGTCACGGAATCCGACCCCGAAGTCGCCCCAGCCCCATCCCCTGATCCCACGTATGCACCCGCCACCTTGAGTCTGTTGCCCCATGAAGAGCAGCGCTGAGCTTCGTCAAGCCTTCCTCGATTACTTCGCCGACCGCGGTCACAGCGTGGTCGATAGCAGCCCATTGGTGCCGGGGAACGACCCGACCCTGCTGTTCACCAACGCCGGCATGGTGCAATTCAAAGACGTCTTTCTGGGGCGCGAGAAGCGCCCCTACAGCAAAGCGACCTCATCGCAACGCTGCGTGCGGGCCGGCGGCAAGCACAATGACCTCGAAAACGTCGGCTACACCGCCCGCCATCACACCTTTTTCGAGATGCTCGGCAACTTCAGCTTCGGTGATTACTTCAAGCGCGAGGCCATCGGCTATGCCTGGGAGTTCCTCACCGAGGTGTTGGGGCTGCCGCCGGAAAGACTCTGGGTGACGGTGTTCGTCGACGACCCTGAGGCGGAGAAGATCTGGCTGGAAGAGATCGGCATCGACCCGCAACGCTTCTCGCGTTGCGGCGAAAAGGACAACTTCTGGTCCATGGGCGAGACCGGTCCCTGTGGTCCCTGTTCCGAGATCTTCTACGATCATGGCCCGCGGATCGCCGGTGGACCGCCCGGCTCGCCGGACGAAGACGGCGACCGCTATGTCGAGATCTGGAACCTGGTCTTTATGCAGTACGACCGGGACGCCGGCGGCAAGCTGACCCCGCTGCCGCACCCGTCGGTGGATACCGGCATGGGCCTGGAGCGTCTCGCCGCCGTCATGCAGGGCGTGCACAGCAACTACGAGATCGATCTGTTTCAGGCCCTGATCGCCGCCGCTGCCGAGGCCACCGGCTGCGACGACCGCGAGGCCAAGTCGCTGCGCGTGATCGCCGATCACATCCGCTCCGCTGCCTTTCTTGTGGTGGATGGTGTCACCCCCGGCAACGAGGGCCGCGGCTATGTGCAACGGCGCATCATTCGTCGCGCCATCCGCCACGGTTACCAGTTGGGCCAACAGCAGCCGTTTTTTTATCGTTTGGTCGCGCCGTTGGTGCAGCAGATGGGCGACGCCTACCCGGAACTGCGCGCCAGGCAGCAGCACGTTGAGCGCGTGCTGAAGACCGAGGAGGAACGCTTTGCGGACACGTTGGAGCAAGGGTTGCGGATCTTTGAGGATGTCGTCTCCGGACTGTCCGACAAGCAGATCCCCGGCGAGGCGGTGTTCCGGCTCTACGATACTTACGGTTTCCCGGCGGACCTCACCGCCGATATCGCCCGCGAGCGTGGTCTAAGCCTGGACATGGCGGGCTTCGCGCGGGCGATGGAGGCGCAAAAGGAGCGCGCCCGCGCCGCCAGTCAATTCGGCGCCGGACAGGAGATCACGATCGACCTGGATGGCGAGAGCGATTTCATCGGCTATGAGGATTTGGAAGGGGAGGGCACCGTCGTTGCGCTGTATGCCGACGGCGAGCCCCGCGATCGGCTGAGCGCCGGTGAGAGCGGGCTGGTGGTGTTGGACGTCACACCCTTTTATGCCGAGTCCGGTGGCCAGGTCGGCGACCGCGGCTGGCTCGAGCGTCACTCCGACAGTGGCGCCGCGCGCTTCAATGTCGAAGATACCCGCAAGCAGGGCGACGGGGTCATCTGCCACATCGGCCGTGTCAGCGACGGCGAACTGCTGGTGGGAGATCGGGTCGCTGCGCGGGTGGATGCCGAGCGGCGTCGCGCCGTGGCGCTGCATCACTCCGCAACCCATCTGATGCATGCGGCGCTGCGGCAGGTACTCGGCGAGCACGTGCAGCAGCGCGGGTCGCTGGTCGACCCCGATCGCTTGCGTTTCGATTTCTCCCACTTCGAGCCGGTCAGCCGCGAACAACTGCGGGAGATCGAGCGCCTGGTGAATCGCGAAATCCGCGAAAACCACAACGTCGAGACCCGCATCATGGGGCTGGAGGATGCCAAGGCGTCCGGCGCCATGGCCCTGTTCGGCGAGAAGTACGCCGATCAGGTGCGCGTGCTGCGCATGGGCGACTTCTCCACCGAATTGTGCGGCGGTACCCACGTGCGTGCGGTCGGCGACATCGGGCTGTTCAAGGTGCTGTCCGAGGGCGGCATCAGTTCCGGCGTGCGCCGCATCGAGGCCGTCGCCGGCGACCGTGCCCTGACCTGGGTCGAGGACCAGGAGTCGCGGCTGGCCCGCATCGCCGAGTTGGTCAAGGGCGCCGCCGGTGATGCCGACGACAAGGTCGCGCAATTGGTGGAGCGCTCCCGCAAGCTCGAAAAGGAACTGGATCAGCTCAAGGCCAAACTCGCCAGCGCCGCCGGCAGCGACCTCGCCGATCAGGTGGTGGAAGTCGAGGGCGTCAAGGTCCTCGCCGCCCGGCTCGACGGTGCCGACCCCAAGGCCCTGCGCGACACGCTGGACCAGCTCAAGAACAAGGTCGGCTCCGGTATCGTGCTGCTAGCCACCGAGAGTGACGGCAAGGTCAGCCTGATCGCCGGGGTCACCAAAGACCTCACCAGCCGCTTCAAGGCCGGTGACCTGGTCAAGGCGGCGGCGGAGAAGGTCGGTGGGCGCGGTGGTGGCCGGCCGGACATGGCACAGGCCGGCGGCTCCGATCCAGCGGGGATTCCCGCGGCGCTGGAGTTGGTCAACCGGTGGGTGCAGGAACGAGTCGCGAATGTCGAATAGCAAGGCTTGCAACCCGCGGCGGCCGCTCGATCGGCCGCGCGCTATTCAGCCCTTGTTGTTCGCTATTCCCTACTCGAAGCTCGGAAGATCCCTATGTCATTGATCGTACAGAAATACGGCGGCACCTCCGTCGGCAGCGTCGAGCGCATCCAGGCGGTGGCGCGAAAGGTCAAACAGCAGCGCGAGCGCGGCGACGACGTGGTCGTGGTCGTCTCCGCCATGTCCGGGGAGACCGATCGTTTGGTGGCCCTGGCCAAGGCGATACAGACAGAGCCGATGCCGCGGGAACTCGATGTGTTGCTGTCCACCGGCGAGCAGGTCACCATCGCGCTGTTGTCGATGGCGCTGGACGCCAGCGGCTGTCCGGCGCGTTCCTACACCGGCTCTCAGGTGCAGGTCCGCACCGACAGCGCACACAATAAGGCCCGCATTCGCGATATTGACGATGCCAGGGTCCGTGCCGACCTCGATGCCGGACGCGTCGTCGTCGTGGCGGGCTTTCAGGGCATCGACCAGCAGGGCAATATCACCACGCTCGGGCGTGGCGGCTCCGATACCTCGGCAGTGGCCATGGCCGCGGCGCTGAAGGCGGACGAGTGCCAGATCTATACCGACGTCGACGGCGTCTACACCACCGATCCGCGGATCGAACCCAAGGCGCGCAAACTCGATCGCATTACCTTTGAGGAAATGCTGGAGATGGCCAGCCTGGGGTCGAAGGTGTTGCAGATTCGCGCCGTGGAGTTTGCCGGCAAGTATCAGGTGCCGTTGCGGGTGCTCTCAAGTTTCGAATCGGGCGAAGGCACGTTGATTTCCTTTGAGGAGGACGCTGTGGAAGAGGCCAAGATTTCCGGTATCGCCTTTGCTAAAGACGAGGCCAAGCTCACCGTGCTCGGCGTTCCGGACCAGCCCGGTGTCGCATACAAGATCCTAGGGCCGATCTCGGAAGCGAATGTAGAGGTCGACATGATCATCCAGAACATCGGTTCGGATGAGAAGACCACCGATTTCACGTTCACCGTGCATCGGAACGACTACACGAAGGCGATGGCCATCCTGCGCGAAACGGCGAACATGTTAGCGGCACGCGAGGTCATTGGTGACGAAAAGATCGTCAAGATCAGCCTGGTCGGTGTCGGCATGCGCTCCCATGCGGGTATTGCCAGCCGGATGTTCGAGGCGTTGGCGCGGGAAGGCATAAACATCCGCATGATCTCTACGTCGGAAATCAAGATATCCGTTGTTATCGACGAGAAGTACCTGGAACTCGGCGTCCGCGCGCTGCACGAGGCCTTCGATCTCGCGTCGCCTGCCTAGGCGATTTATGTCAAATCTCATACCAGCTGATTTGTCTTGACGCCCGTCTTCTGTGTCGTATTGGCCGTCACATAGTGCGGCTATGCCCCTTCCGGTGCTCCTTGAAGGCAAACCTCCACCCGGCGCCGTCTGGTGCGAGATTTTTCGGCAATCGCCTTCAAGTCTGTCCGCGCGGATCGCGCCGGATTTCGGTTGCTCAGGGCTCGTCGAGATCCGCAGGTTGTTTCGGAAACCGCGATGTTTGTACGTGTGTAGTGCGTATTATTCGCGTTACGCTCCATGTACGACATCGAAGCCTGCTGCTAAAATTCAGGGGGCCGAGTAATACGGCTCTCGAAACTGCGGCCCTTCACCGGATACTGCCGGTTATCGTTGCGGTTCGGCAGGGTGAGGGGCCGTACAGGTCCGAAGGAAAACAGGGAGAAAATGAGATGCTGATTCTAACCCGACGGGTTGGTGAAACGCTGATGATTGGTGACGAAGTAACCGTCACCGTGCTTGGAGTAAAAGGCAACCAGGTCCGCATTGGTGTTAACGCGCCACGTGACGTGGCAGTTCACCGTGAAGAGATCTACGAGCGGATCAAACGCGAACAGGCTTTAGCCGCAGCTGACGCGGGCGCCGCCGAAGACCGTCCAGCCGAAGACCGTCCAGCAGAGTAGACGCTACACGTTTATGCCACCAACGCGGGCGGACGACAGACCTGACCGGTCGTCCGCTCGCTCCAAGGTGCAACCTCTGGTCTCGCCCGGCAGGCTGGTTTTTTCTGGACGAAATGTCCAAATAAACCGGTAGACCAAACCGGTCTTTATGTTGGTACAATAGTCCCCTTGATCTGGAGAGATGGCCGAGTGGCTGAAGGCGCTCCCCTGCTAAGGGAGTATGGGTTAATAGCCCATCGAGGGTTCGAATCCCTCTCTCTCCGCCAATTACATAAAAACGAATCGAGTCAGGATGTTACAGGTTCTGACTGGCCTCGGTTGCCATTATCCCCCTCGCCTCCCCGGTACGCCTCCTCCCTAGGGCTCGACCTGTTTTCTGAGTCACCCGGATCGGTCGTCTCCGCTTCTAAGTGCCGGCGATGTCTGGCTACAGCGAGCATTGATCTGCGTGCAGGTCTTTTGTCAGGCGTTTGGCCGGTCGGTCGGCTCTTTGCGGGGAGTACGTCAATCGGCTGAGTGGGCGCGGCGCCCCGGTCATTGGTGCAGATGCGCCAGCAGAAACGCCACCCGGCGGGCGATGGAATGTGCCCTTGGCAGGTCGGCGAAGGGAGGCACGCGGAGCGGCGTGTAGCCGAGGGCCCGAGCCTCGCCGTCGTGCTCGAAACGCACACCGTCCCGGGCGAGGGACAGGCCTTCCAGATAGAAGACGTGCTGGTAACGATAGGTGCCGGCGCGCCGTAACAGATCCCCGTCTGGAATACCGAGACGCCGGAGGTAGGCCAGGCAGTCCGGTAAAGCACGGTCTAGGCCGTTACGATCGGCAGCGCGTTGCTTGCGATGCGGTCGCGTCGCTTCTGCGGCGGCTCAGTCACCGTCGCGGCGCGCGCCGATGCCGTGCTCTCGGGCGAAGTCGAGCATGCGCTGGATCGGCAGCACCGCGCGTTCGCGTACGGATTCGTCGATATGGATCTCTTGGTCGCCACGCAGCAACACCTGCTCCAGGTTCTGCAGCGCGTTCATGCCCATCCATGGGCAATGGGCGCAGCTCTCGCAGGTGGCGCCCTCGCCGGCGGTGGGGGCGGCGATCAGCGTCTTGCCCGGCGCGAGCTGGTGCATCTTCCAGAAGATACCCTCGTCGGTCGCGACGATGAACTCTTGGTTGGGCATCTCCATGACGGCCTTGATGAGCTGGGTCGTGGAGCCGACGACGTCGGCTTGGTCCACCACCTCGTTCGGAGACTCCGGATGTACTAGGATGGCAGCCTGCGGGTGCAGCCGGCGTACTCGGTCCAGCGCAAACCCCTTGAACTCCTCGTGCACGACGCAGGCACCGTCCCACAGCAGCATGTCTGCCCCGGTCATTCGCTGCACGTAATGGCCGAGATGTTTGTCGGGCGCCCACAGCACCTTCTCGCCGCTTGCGTGCAGATGTGTGACGATCGGCAGTGCGATGCTGGAGGTCACCACCCAGTCCGAGCGCGCTTTGACCTCGGCCGAGGTGTTGGCGTAGACCACCACGGTGCGGTCTGGATGGGCGTCGCAGAAGGCGCCGAATGCGTCCGCGGGGCAGCCTTCGTCCAGCGAGCAGGTGGCGGCGAGGTCCGGCATCAGTACGCGTTTTTCCGGATTCAGGATCTTCGCCGTTTCGCCCATGAAGCGGACGCCGCAGACCACCAGCGTGCGGGCGTCGCAGTCTGCTCCAAACCGGGCCATTTCCAAGGAGTCGGCGACGTAGCCGCCGGTCTCCTCGGCCAGGGCCTGGAGATCGCCATCGACGTAGTAGTGAGCCACCAGTACGGCATTCTGTTCGACCAACAATGCCTTGATGCGCTGCTTCAGAGCGGCCTTGTCCGCATCCGCCAGCAGCGGCCATTGTGGGTGCGCGGGCACTTTGATCTTGTCCCGAGCCGGCCTATCCGTGACTGCGCTGGCGGTTGTTGCGGTGTTCATGGTTGTCTCCGATTCCGGTATGTCCGGAACAGGGTCGGCCCACCGGGGCCGACCAACTAGGGTCATTTGATGTAGGTGATGCGGTCGCGCTGGGTCATGCGATAGACGCGGGCCGGGCGATGGTTGCCGCGCCGACGCAGTTCACCGGTCTCTTCGATCTGCCGTAAGGCCAGCGCCCATTTGCGGAAATTGCGCTTGTCGATCTCGGCGTCAACCAGGATCTCGTAGACGCGCTGCAACTCGCCGAGGGTGAAGGTCTCGGGTAGAAACTGAAACGCGATGGTCGAATAGTCTAGTTTGGCGATCAGTCGCTCATGCGCGGTGCGAATGATCTCGGCGTGGTCGAAAGCGAGCGTTGGCAGCTCGCTGAACTGAAACCACTGCGCATCGGCGGCGTCGTCGCCAGCCTTGAGCGTCAGCCGCTGCGATGGTGCCAGCGCGAAATAGGCGACGCTGATGACACGCTCGCGCGGGTCTCGCCCTACCGCGCCGAAGGTGCAGAGTTGTTCCAGGTACAGGCCGCTGACGCCGGTTTCTTCCGCCAACTCCCGTGCCGCGCAGCGGTCCAGGTCCTCGTCGATGTCCAGAAAGCCGCCGGGCAAGGCCCAGCAGTCTTGGAATGGAGGATTGCCGCGTTGGATCAGCAGCAGCTGCAGGGCTTCGCCGCGTAGCGTGAACAGCACCACGTCCGTGGTGACGGCCGGGTGAGGGTAGGCGTAGCAGTGTGGGCGGGCGTCTGACATCGCGCGGGCGATCGTGAGCGCTAGGCGGCTGGCGTTGCCAGAAAGATAGTGTGCCTTCTACACTTTTGCAACGATCATCGGCTGCGTTCACCAAAGCCTGGCGGCGCCGCGTACGCCGCTGGAGTCGCCGAAACGTGGGGGCACCACGCGGGTTGCGAGTCCGTCGGAGAATGCGTCGCGACTGATCAGCAGCGGCAAGTTGCGGTAGAGGCGGCGCAGGTTGGACAGGCCGCCGCCGAGTACGATGACCTCCGGGTCGAGCAGGTTGACGACCGAGGCGAGCGCGCGGGCGAGCCGGTCCTCGTGGCGCGCAAGGGCGGCCTCCGCGTTTTGGTCTCCCTGTTCTGCGGCGGCAACGATTTCAGGGCCTTCCAGGTGTCGGCCACTGACACGCAGCAGGTCCGCCGAAAGACCTGGGCCAGAGCAGAAGGTCTCGATACAGCCCTGTTTGCCGCAGTAGCAGGACGGTCCGGGGAGTTCGTCGGGTCTGGGCCAAGGCAACGGGTTGTGGCCCCATTCGCCGGCGATGGCGTTGGGGCCCTGATGCAAGCGACCGTTGATGACGATGCCGCCCCCCGTGCCGGTGCCGATGATGACGCCGAAAACGCTGCTGGCACCTGCCCCGGCACCGTCGTCGCTGGCCTCCGACAAGGCGAAGCAGTCGGCATCGTTAGCCAGGCGCAGCGGGCGTTGTAGCAGTTGCTCGAGGTCTTGGCCCAGGGCGCGGTCGTTGAGCCAAACGGAGTTGGCATTGCGCAGCCGGCCAGAGAACGGAGACAGCGCACCGGGAGTGCCGATGCCAACGCTAGCCCGCCGGCCGAGTTCGCGCTCTAGGTCGAAGACGAGTCCGGCGACGGCCGACAGCGTTGCGTCATAGTCAGCGCGCGGGGTTGGGACGCGCCGGCGAAGTAGTATGTGGCCGTCGATGGAGAGGGCGGCGGCTTCGATCTTGGTGCCGCCGAGGTCGACACCGATGCGCAACTCAGGCACCGCCTGCGCCTTTCCGTTCAACGGCGGAAGCGCCCTCAGTCCTGCAGGCCCTTTGGATTGGTGAAGCGCTCGTTCAGGCTGCGAACATAGGATTCGCAATCGTGCAAGACCTTCGCGACGCGTCCTTCCGACCAACTGGTCCATCCGTCGGGTGTACCCCCTAGGATGGTCTGCCAGCGGCTCGTGTTGTGACGAAAGGCGTGGATGACGTCGCCTGGGGGTTGCTTTTCGGCCACTTGCTGGCGGAGCCAGGGCATGACGCTGGCGGCGGCGACCTTGCGCACGACGAGGTGGGCGAGCACGACGAACAGCACTGCGATCGCCTCCGCGCCCTGCAAGCCGTAGGTGATGCCGTTTTCCTCGATCCATTTCAGCCAGCCCGGCTCGTAGCTCAGACCCTGCCAGTGACCGGCTTGGATACTCCACAGCATGAACCCGAAGATGATTAGGGCGACGATCAGGGCATCGGCGACCAGCGTACGCCTCCGCCAGCGTTTGACCGCCTGCTTCAGCAGCGGGACGGTCTCATCGCTGAACTCAACCGCGGTCTTGCGCAGGGCTGCAACGATGCGGTAAGCGCGCTCCACTTCGACTTGGTCCATGCGTTCGTAGATCTCGTTCAGGTCCGCGTCGCGCTTCTTCTCAAAGCGTTCTCGCCGCACCGGGTCCTCGATGGTGGGTGCGGAGCGGCTGAAGATGGTGTAGAAGCGCCCGGTGGTCATGCCGACCTCGCCGAGCGCCCGCAGCCAGGCGGCAACGATGTCCTCGGGATTGTCCTCTTTCGACGATGTATCGAGTTGGTTAAGGACGAACAGGAACTTGCCCGAGTCCGGCCGCTTCATGGTCTCGACCACCAGGTGCTGCAATGTGTCGCGCATTGCGCCCGGTTCCGGATGACGGGCGTCGAACATCACCAGTACCAGATCGGACAGATCGGTCATGTGGTCGGTGATGCTGAGGATGGCGGTGCGCTGCGCGTCGGCGTCGAATCCGGGGGAATCGATGAGGATCTTGCCGCGCAGGCGATCGCTACGGCAGGTCTTCAGTTGTAGGTAGGCGTCGATGCGCTTGCCTTCGCCGCCGTCGACACTCTCGATCTGGCGCGACATCTGGTAGAAGGGGAAGCGGGGGTCGGAGTCCAACGAGACGCCGGGTAGTGCATGGCTGCGTGTTTCCGGACTGTAGACAATCACGGTGAATCGGTCGTCGACCGCTTGGTTGCCGGTGCGTTGGATGGTGTGGCCGAGAAAGTCGTTGATAAAGGTGGACTTGCCGGCGGAGAAGGTGCCAAGTACCGAAATCAGCGGCCACCAGGGGATGCGGCTGGCGAACGACGCGTTCTTAGGTAACAGGGCCATTTCGTAGGCCACGCCGTCGAGGATGCGAAAGCTCTGCACGGTGTTGAGCAGGACGGGATTCTCCTGCTCGAGATGGGCCTCTAGTTCGCCGAGGCGTTGCTGAACGGTATCCGATCCGGCCGCTGAAGGCATCTTGCAGTCTCTCTGGTCGGTGGGCCAGCGCGTCGGCCAAAGCAACCATTGGGTCCGAGAGTGCGCGCTGAAACGGCCGAAAGATATTATACGCTTTACGTGCTGAACGGTAGTCCGAGAACTGGTTAGGCCCCGGCACCGGCAGGCGCTTTAGCGAAGGGTAAGCTGTGCATGCCGCGGTTGTCAGCCGCGCGCGATTGGATGGGCGCGGGCTGTTAAGCTACTGACGTGCATGGGGTCGCTGCGTCGACGAAGGTGTCGCGGTCAGCCTCGGAAGTGCCTGTTTCGGCTGAACTAAGAAACTGATTTGGATGGCTAAAATTCCTCAATTGCTTGATCTTTCAGCGCGGTTTCGCGATACTTCACGGGCTGACTCACGCAAGATTACGAGAAGAGAACACGAGGACCAGCGCTTGGGTCTGTGCACTGCCTCAAACACAAACGACGACGTCCGGCACGCCGCCCAACATGCGACCACGGACCGTAGCCTGCCGCGCAGGACGCCTGGTCGTCGTGACTTGCTGTCGGCGCAACCCGCTTTCTGCTGCTTTCAGGTACCCGAACTCATGGGAAAATCAATCGAACGCGCGATGACCGCCGCGCCTTTGCTGCTCGTCTGCTCGATCCTGTTGCCCGGTCTCGCCGCCGCGGCGACCGACGCCTATGTCGTTAAGCAGGCGGAAGGCCTACCGACGGTCTCCGTGGGCGGCACCGTCATTCCCTATAAAGAAGTCACCATGGCGGCGCAGGTGCCGGGTCGGGTCAAGTACTTGGCGGGCATCGAGGGCGATTCCTTTGACAACGGCGACCTGCTGGTGGCGATTGATGACAGCGAACTCATGGCGAAGCGCCAGGCGTTGCTTGCGCAGATCGCCACCGCCGATGCGCAAGTGCGGAACGCGGGCGTGCAGTATTCGCGGGAACTCTTCTCGCCGCGGGCGCGCTCGTCGCCGGGAGGCATGGGCGTACCTAACTTGTTCGACCAGTTCTTCACCCGGCCGATGGAAGATTTCATCGGCGATCGCGACCAGGACGCAGAGATGTCGGCGGATCTGTTCGCGTCCAGCACTCAAATCCAGGAGGCTCGCAACGCGATGATGCGTTTGCAGGCCGAACTCAGGGGGCTCGATTCGAAACTACGGGACGCCCGCGCGATCTCCCCATTCGATGGGGTGATCGTGAAGAAATTCATCGAGGTCGGCGACACGGTGCAGCCTGGGCAGCCACTGCTCAACTTCGCGGATGTCGAGTATCTGCAAGTAGAGGTCGATGTGCCGGCAAGACTCCGCCCTGGTCTGCGTGAAGGCATGATGTTGCGCGCCGAGTTGGATGTGCAGGCGCAGTCGGCCTCGGCGGCTCCTAGCGATGCCGGCGGTGTGCCGGTGCGCGTCGCGCAGATCTTTCCCATGGCCGATCCCCAGCGACATACCGTCAAGGTCAAGTTCGACCTGCCCCAAGGCATTTCCGAGCCGGGCATGTATGCCAAGGTGCTGGTGCCGGATTTCAATGCGCCAGCCCGGGTCAATCCGGTCATCCCTCGCTCTGCAATCCGCTTCAACGGCAGCCTTCCCGGCGTCTACGTGCTGGATGAGAATGGCAATCCGCAGCTGCGGCTGATTCGCGTTGGCGAACCGACCCCCAAGGGCGGCGTCACCGTGTTGAGCGGTCTGCGTGCCGGCGAGCGCATTCTCGAGAATCCCGGCCCTGGCGTGGCGACCGGCTGGTCGCAGGACGCCGGCACGGGGCGCTAGCCCGCAAACACCCTTCTAGGGCCGGGGCGCGCCGCGTGCGGCGCCGTCCCGGCGCACTGAGCAATCGCCGCCCGAGCGGGCCCACAGCCGGAATCATCCAAACGACATGAGCCAGGACGACAGTCTCCGCCACTCTCCAGACGACGGCCCGAAGTACGATGAGGAGAGCCTCGGCCTAGCCGGGAAGACCGCGCGCTTCTTTATTCGCTCGCCGCTGTCGCCGCTTTTCTACGTCGCGATGTTGATGATGGGCCTGCTGGGGCTGATCGCGACGCCGCGCCAAGAGGACCCGCAGATCTCGGTCCCCATGATCGACATCATGGTGCAGTATCCTGGCGCCTCCGCCGACCAGGTCTCCAACCTTGCGATGCAGCCGTTGGAGCGGATGATCAGCGAGATCCCAGGGGTCAAGCACGTCTATTCGGCGGCCCAGCGCGGTCAGGGCATCGTCACCGTGCAGTTCGAGGTGGGCGAGGAGATGGGGCCGTCGTTGGTCAAGGTGAACGACAAGCTCTCATCGAACATGGACAAGGTTCCGCCGGGAGTGCTGCCGCCGCTGGTCAAGAGCAAGGGTATCGACGATGTTGCCATCGTCACGCTGACGCTCTGGTCCAAAGACCTCGACGCCAACGGCAAGCCGGATGTAGACGACGGTCAATTACGGTTACTGGCCCAGGACATGTTGCAGGTACTGAAGGAAGTACCTGACACCGGCAACGCCTTCATCGTCGGTGGCCGGCGCGAACAGATCACCGTTGACGCGGTCCCCGAGCGTCTGTCGGGTTACCAAATCAGTCTCGGCGATGTCGCCAATACCATCAAGACGGCCAATGCCGAGACCACCGCCGGCGGGGTCGAGTCCAGCGGCTCGCACTTTTCGGTGACCACCGGTTCATTCCTCAGGAGCGCGGACGAGATCGCGCGGCTGGTGGTGGGTACGTACAACGAGATCCCGGTCTACGTCTACGACGTCGCGCGCGTAAGTCAGGCACCGGAGGACGCATCGCAGTTGGTGGCCTACTACTCCGGCGCCGCGGCTCCCGACGGCCAGGCCGCCAATGGCGAGCCCGCGGTCACCATCGCCATCGCCAAGAAGGAATTGACCAACGGCGTCACCGTCGCCGACGCCATTATGGCGAAGGTCGAGGAACTCAAGGGTGGGCGCATTCCCAACAACGTCGAGGTCAGCGTTACCCGCAACTACGGCGAGACCGCGGACGAGAAGGTCTCCGAATTGATCTTCAAGTTGTTCATCGCAACCTTCTTTGTCTTCCTGCTGGTGTTGATCGCGTTCCGCGCGCTGAAGCCGGCCATCGTCGTCATGCTGGTCATCCCGGTGGTGCTGCTGATGACCATCTTTATGGCCTGGGTCACCAACTACACTATCGACCGGGTCAGTCTGTTTGCGCTGATCTTCTCCATTGGCATCCTGGTGGACGATGCCATCGTCGTGGTGGAGAACATCTATCGGCGCTGGCTGGAGGAAGGTCGTACTGACGACCATACCGCAGTCGACGCGGTGCGAGAGGTCGGTAATCCGACCATCTTGGCCACCTTCACCGTCATCGCCGCGCTGCTGCCGATGGGCTTTGTCAGCGGCATGATGGGGCCGTACATGGAGCCGATCCCGGCGCTGGGCTCGGTGGCCATGCTGATCTCGCTGTTCGCGGCCTTCGTCTTTACGCCGTACCTGGCCATCTCCAAGTGGCTGCGCCCCTCGATGCGTTACCTTGAGATCGCCGAAAAGCGCGAACACAAGGAGGCGGAAGGCTTGGAAAAACTATACGTGGCCATCCTGACGCCGCTGATCGAGAACAAGCGTACACGGCTGATCTTCAAGCTCGTGATGTGGGGCAGCTTCCTGTTCACGCTGTCGTTTTTCTACTTCAAGTGGGTGCCGGTGAAGATGCTCCCGCTGGATAATAAGCCGGAGTTTTCGGTAGTGATCGACATGCCTGAGGGCACGGCGCTGCCGGTCACGGCAAATCTCGCACACCGCATGGCAGACGCGATCCGGACCATGCCGGAAGTCACCGCGATCCAGCTCTATGCGGGAACCGCTCGGCCTTTCGATTTCAACGGCATGGTGCGCCACTATTACCTGCGGTCCGATCCCTGGCAGGGTGAACTGCAGGTTCAGCTCACCAACAAGCACGACCGGGATCGAAGCAGCCACGAGATCGCTTCCGCGGCGCGCGAGCTAATCAAGCCGCTGATCGAGGCGAGCGGGGCGCGGGCGGCCGTCGTCGAGATGCCGCCGGGTCCACCGGTGCTGCAATCGGTCGTGGCCGAGGTGCATGGGCCGAATGCCGAGGTCAGACGCGCCTTTGCCCAGGACCTGACCGAAATCTTCCGCGAGGCACCGAGTGCCCGCGACGTCGATAATTACATTCGTGAGAGCTTCGATTACTGGCGCTTCGACGTGGACACCGAAAAGGCCGTCCGTCGCGGGATTTCAGTCGACGCCATCAACCAGAACCTATCCATGGCGTTGGGTGGTGCACCGCTAGGCGATGTGAAGATGAAATCCGGCCATGAGCCGGTGCGCATCGTCGTCCAGGTACCGCTGGCTGAACGCTCGCAGATCGATCGCCTGGGGGACCTGCCGATTCGCTCCAGCGCTGGCTTAACCATACCGCTGCGCGAACTCGGCCGCTTCGAGCGTGTGCCCGAGGAGGACATCATCTTCCGCAAGGACCTGCGGGCCGTCGAGTATGTCGTCGCGGACGTCGGCGGTACCCTCGCCGCGCCGACCTACGCGATGATGCAGGTGCAAGACCGCCTCGATGAACTCGACTACGTTGCACCAGACGGCGTCAAACCCGAGGCCTATTGGCTCGGTCCGCCCCCCAGCGACACGGTCTCAGCGTTCGAGTGGGCCGGCGAGTGGACCGTTACCTACGAGACGTTCCGGGATATGGGCGCGGCCTTTATGGTGGCGCTGGTCCTGATCTACATTCTGGTGGTCTGGGAATTCGGTAACTTCCGCATTCCTTTGGTGATCATGGCGCCGATCCCGCTGACCTTGCTCGGCATCATCCCCGCGCACTGGCTGACTTTCCAGTTGGGTCTGGGTGGCGAGTTCACGGCGACGTCGATGATCGGCTGGATTGCGCTCGCCGGTATCATCGTTCGCAACTCGATCCTGCTGGTGGACTTTTCCATCCACGAGGTACAGAAGGGCGTGCCGGTCGCGGAAGCTGTGATCCGTGCGTGCAAGACGCGTACACGCCCCATCGTAATTACCGCGCTGGCACTGGTCGCCGGCTCGAGTGTCATCTTCACCGATCCGATCTTCCAAGGTATGGCCATCTCGCTGTCCTCCGGCGTTTTGGTGTCGACGCTGCTGACACTGATCGTGATTCCGTTGGGCTGCGTGGCGGCGAGCAAGGACCTGTGCGAGGTCGCGGTCGCCAGCGCCCCCGCCGGGACGGTCGTGCCCTGTGCCGAGGGGTTGAACGATCCCGTTGGCGAGCCATCCCAGGCCTCGGCATCGAGAGCCAACGACACGCCGTCGTCTCTGGCGCCGGTGCTGTCGAAGATTGGCAATGTCTTGATGCTGGTGCTTTACGGTATTCGCGGACTGTTCTTGCTGCTGTTCGATTGGATTCAAGGCTTCTTTAAGAAGAAGCGACTACCCGCGATCCCTCCGCGCGGCTCGACCCCACCGGGTTCGAGCCCTCCACAATCGACTCCGCCCAAGTCGAATCCACCGGGGTCGAGTTCATCCGACCCGGGGCCCTCGGGGGCGCCGACGGGTTCCCTGGGCTCCGACAATGGCACCACGGCCGCTGCGGGCGGGACGCTGACTAACGCACTCCAGACGGCGCCGCGGCGCACTCAGGGTGCCGAATCTGCCAGGAGCGCCGACCTGAAGCCGGCGCCCCAACCCCCAGCGAATGCCCCAGTGGCGCCGGACGCATCGGCCGTTCGCTCAGCCGGTCCGAGGACCACCCCGACCGGTAAAGGGCAATCCGCGGCAACGAAAAAGGTTGCGAAGAAAAAGGCCAAGGCACGGGCATCTGCCGCGGGCGGCGCGAGTAGAAGCGCCGCGGCCAAGGTGCAGAAGAAGGCGCCGCGGCGGGGAATCCGGCTCAAGACCGGGGACGGTGAGCCGAGCCGTTTCGACTGACTCGGCATCGCCCGACGTTCCCCTGACTTCGGTAACCACCATGCTTGCCAGGCTGCAGTCTTGCTGCGACAACGTCGCCACACCGGGGCAAAGGCGCCTTTTGCTTGTCGACGCGGCGGCCTGCCGGCGTTATGGTTGTTGAGTGACCGTGCCAGAAGGAACGCCGAGTCAAAACCTTGGTCGGTATATAGGCGGTTGTTACCGTCGACCTTCTCGCGAGCGGGCGCGGTCCGTTGGCACCGCCAGTCGGCCAAATTGAGCTCTTCGCTGCACCTAAGGACATGAAATTCTCTCAGACTATTCTGGCCTGGAGCTGCCTGGCGATTCTGCCGACCATGGCGGTGTTTGCCTACGATGGCAGCATGGCGCCGGATCCCGGGTCTTATCGCCAGGGCAGTTCTGCGAACCGCGACTTTGGCGGGGACTCCAGATCGAGCTACTCCAGTTCTTATGACGGGGTCGGCGCTGATTCCCGAGCAAGCGCATACGTTAGCGGTTCCAGTGATGGTGGCTGGGACCAAGGCGGTTCCGGCGATGACAACCAACGTGCGGAGTGGTACTCGTCCGACTGGTATGACGATCAATTGGGCGGCAGCTGGCGCGGCGGTCAGCAGCGGTTGGCGCCACCGAGCGCTCCGGTTCCGCCGACTTCGTCGGATCAGTATGGTGCGGCGGACGATGACCCCGGCTATGGTTGGCGCGAATACGGCAGTCCCAGTCAGGGCGTTCCAGCCACGGAACAGCGCCATTTCGACCGGCGCTGGAACGAAGACCTGCGCTACCGGGACGAGGGTTACGGGAGTGCCCATCGCGATCAATGGATGCCTCCGGTCCAACGGCCAAGATATCGGTTCAGGGATGATCCCGACCTTGAGCATCGAGGTGTCGCCGGAAACGATGGCGGTTTTCGCTTCCGTCCGTTGACCGACAAGGAACTCGAGCGCCGCCGTGATTCGGCCGAGGGGGACCCGTTTCCGCGGTCGCGGCGGGATCAACGTCGCGACTCCAATTCGCGTAGTGGCGAAGCGTTCGGATACGAGCCGGATGTGATGCCAGGTAGTTTCTACGATCGGTACTATGGCGGGGGGCGTTAGCTGTTCGTCGGCCGTTCCGGTGCAAGCCTGCTCAGGCCGGGGCCTTCGTGCCATCGGGCGTTCTCTGCCGAGCCGCTGGCCCGTCCATCAGTTGTAGGAGGTCCGCGTTCATGATCACCGTCATCGGAACCCTAAAAGGGGGGTCCGGAAAAAGTACGCTCACGTTCAATCTCGGCGTCTGGCTGGCCATGGCCGACGTCGACGTGCAACTGATCGACGCAGATCCACAGGCCACCTTGTCGGACGTCGTCGAGGTGCGGACCGAAGAGGGGTTCGACCCCACGGTCTTGGTTCGCGATCGTTCGGCGCTGACAAATGAGGGCGTGTTGGAACATGAGGAAACGCTGATCGACATCGGCACCTCTGACATGGATGCCGTGCGGGCGTCACTTGCCCTCTGTGATCGCGTCGTGGTGCCGGTGCCGCCCTCTCAGGCGGACATCTGGTCCACCCAACGGTTTATACAGTTGGTGAAATCGGTGGAGCGGGACCTCCCGCCGGATATCATCGGGTTCATCAATCGCGGGGACACCCATCACGGCGTGCGCGAGACCAATGAGGCCGCGGCAGCCCTTGTATCGTTACCGGACATCCGTTACATCAAGCCACGGTTGTCGCAACGGACGGTGTTTCGGCGCTCCTTCAGCGAGGGGCTTGCCGTCTTCGAACTCGAGTCCAAGGGCAAGGGTGCACGGGAATTCTATGCGCTCGCCGCGGCGCTGTTCCCGCATCTGTTGAGCTGAGGCGCGGACCCTCGCAGCTCGGCTTCTGAATTCAAAGGGTTGCTGCTCGGTGCGTGGCCGATCCCGTGGTCGGCGTCAGTCGGGAGCGGTGCTTAGACCACAGGTCGCGAACGCCGGATGCGAGCTGAGTGCTGTTATGAGGTGGGGATAGCTGGTGTAACCGAGCGATTGTGTTAGTCTTTCGCTCAGGTTCCGGTCCTCTGTCATACGACCGGCATCGCTTTTGCTGGAATTATCCATAACAGCCGACGGGAGAGTGCTGACGCGGTTTGTTGGCACATCGGCATAGAGAATCGAGGCGAAATTTCCATGGCGGAGAAGAATCAAGATCGTCCAGGCCAAGACGCACCCGACCCGCAGATGCAAGCCGAGGAGGCGGCGATGAATGTGCAGGCGAATGCCTTCGCCATGGATCGGTTGTCGCAGGCGTTCGAGAACAGCGCTCGCCGTTGGGAGCTGATCGTCTATCCGTCCCTGTTCGCCTTTATCATCCTTGCCGCTTACGGTTTCTACCTGGTGTTCAGCCTGGCGAAGGATGTGCACTACCTTTCCATCAGCGTCGACTCGAACATGACGGTCTTGGCAAGCAATATGCAGTCTATGTCCGACAACATGGGGCAAATCAGCTCCAATGTCCGCACGATGGCGGTCGGTGTCGACTCGATGGCACGCGACGTCAGCACCCTGGAACCGATGCTGACGACGATCCAGGGGATGGATCAGTCGATGCAGGCGATGACCTACACGACGGCCAACATGCGTGACGACCTTGGTGTCATGAACCGTAGCATTAGTCGGCCGATGCATTTCATGAATAGCTTCATGCCTTGGTGATGGGCTGACCTCGAGCGTTCCGCGCGTCGGGTCAGGCTGTGGTTCGAGACGGCGATGATTCCCATGCTGATCGCACCGGGTGCGACGGCGACGCGTCGGATGCTGGCCGCGAACCGGGGGGGCAGCATGCGGACGCGTCGAATGCGCTGATCCGCCTGGTAGTTGCGATTTCCTCGCGGGCCCTGTTCGACTTGACCGAATCGCATCGGGTGTTCGTCGAACAGGGCGTCGATGCCTATCACGCCTACCAGGTCTCCCACGAAAACGATGTGTTGGCGCCGGGCGTCGCATTCCGCTTGGCCAAAAAATTGCTCGCGCTGAACGAAGAACTCGGTAAGCGGGGCAGGGTGGACGTGATTTTGCTCTCGCGCAACAGTTCCGATACCGGGTTGCGCGTGTTCAATTCGATTCGCCACCACGGGCTGGACATCACGCGCGCCGCCTTTACCGGTGGCGAAAGCCCTTATCGCTACGTGGGTGCGTTCGGGGCTCACCTGTTTCTGTCCGCCGACCCTAGCGACGTCCGGCAGGCCTTGGCCGCGGGTTGCGCGGCCGCCACCCTGGTGCCGGCACCGCCGCTCGGCGATGGCGACGCGGACTCGCCGCTGCGCATCGCCTTCGACGGAGACGCCGTGCTGTTCTCCGATGAGTCTGAGCGCATCTATCGGAGGGAAGGCCTCGATGCGTTTAATGCCAACGAATTGGCCGCCGCCTCGGTGCCGCTGTCGGAAGGTCCGTTCAAGGGATTTCTGATGGCCCTGCAACGTATCCAAGCGCTGTTCCCCGCCAGGCAGGCGCCGCTACGCACCGCATTGATCACGTCGCGCGGCGCCCCGTCCCACGAGCGCGTGATCCGAACCTTGCGTGCTTGGGGGATTCGCATCGACGAGGCGCTGTTCTTGAGCGGCGCCAACAAGGCGCCTTTCCTGACGGCGTTCGATGCCGATATCTTCTTCGACGACCAGGAAAATCATTGCATCGACGCACGCGATTTGGTTGCGACGGGGCATGTTCCCCATGGTGTCGCGAACGGCAACTAAGCCGCACAAATTCATTTCGGGGCGTCCAGGCGGGGCAGCGCCTCGTGGAGGAAGTTGCCCTGAACGTAGTCGATGCCGGTGCTCCATAACAGGGCCAGTGCGCGAGCGTCCTCGACCCCTGTCACGATCGTCTTGCTGTCGTGCAACTGGGCGGTCTTGATGAGTTGTAGCAACCGCGTTTGGGTCGCTTGGTCGCTGCCTAATCCGGCCGCGAGTTCTGGGGCAAACTTGATAAAGTCCGCCTGCATCCCGTGCATCGAACCTTCGGTGTCTGCCGTGAGACCAACCTGATTGATGCAGATTCGGCATTGGATTTTCTTTAAGCCTTCCGCGAGTAGCGTCCATTTGTCGCTCAGCGCCAGCGCCTCGGACTGCTGGAGCTGAAAGGTTACCCAGCTACCGCGAATTCCGAATTCGCGCAGGGAATCGCAAATCCAGATTAGCAAGCGTTCGTCCTGCACGATCTCCTTGGACAAACTGAGGAATAGGCTGACCTGCTGGCCGAGTCGGCGCCGCCTGGCTTGCTCCTGAAACGCGCATTGCATCACCCAGCGGTCAACGTTCGGCAAATGGCCCGCGCGCGCCGCGAAGCCCAGCAGTTCACTCGCGGTCAGCAGTTGGTCTCGCCCTCCCCGCAATCGCACCAACACGCTGTAGTGTTCCTGGCTGGCCCCCATCAGGCTGATGATGGGCTGATACATCACCGTGAACCCGTTCGTTTCCAACGCCCGTTCTATGCTGGCGATGACGCTTTCGTCGAGCATGCCCTCATCATCGTTCGGGCCGTATCGGTTGCAGGCGTCAAGGTCGATCGATACCAGATCAGACTCGGGATCAGCGCTGAAAGAGCTTCCTGCACCGGGCGGCGAGCCGAATCCAGCGCCCTGATTCGGCCCGAATCCGAGACTCAGCTCAGGAACTGGTTTCGGGACGAATTCCGGAACGAATTCCGGTCCGAGTGTCAATTCAGGGGTGGCGTCGAGGACCGATGTGGGGTGTCCTCCGGATTGGCCGGCAGGCGGTTCCCCAGACTGCGAGCGAGCCATCTTCAGGCCGCTGGCCTGAGGTGCTCGTGCCCCTGGCGTTGTGGGCGACGCCAAGACACAGTGCGCGAAGGCTTGATCGAGGAGGTTCGCTGCCGAGACCTCTCCGGGGTTGCCAGAGGCGAGGCCCAGTCTGAGTAAGGGCGTTGCGGCGTCTGGCGCCAAGTGCGCCAGTCGGTTGAGCAAACGCTCGCCGACCGATTCCGGCACGCTACCGGTACCTGCTGCCAGCAGTATGACGCAGGCGTCGTCGGCGACCCTTGCGGTAAAGGCATCTTCCAGCATTGCGGCACGGATGTTCGAGACGATCGTTGCGGCGTGTTCGAGGCCTCGCGTGAGTCCGTAGCCCTGACAGATCGAGTCGAAGTCCTGTATGCGCGCATACAGCAGCGTGACTTGGCGATTCTGCGGCGAGGGGGCTTCGCCCAGTCGATGCGCCAGCTCGCTGAGCAACGCGCGGCGGTCGGGGAGGCCGGTTTCGGCGTCGATGGACTGGTCTTGCGCGATGGGCATGGAATCGGGTTCGATCGATCCGCGCAAGTCGGCGGCACGCGCTGTTGCATACGCTGGTGGCGCTGGCAGGCGCGTCATCGCATCGGCCTGCGCGATCCAACGGCGGATCAGAAATACCAGGCGTCCGTCGTCAAGATCGCGGATCAACCCGTCGGCACCGACGGACATCAGCTCAACGAGTTCGCCCGGGTCGGATTGGTTCTGGTCCAGGATCAATAACGGCGTTCGCGCGCCGGTCTCGCGACGAACCGCTGCGACCTCGGAGGCCGCAATCGTGCCGCCGATGCGAACTAGGATCAGATCGCAGGGATGCTCGCTAGTGACTGCCCGCAGTTTGTCAGGGTATTGCGTGAAGAGCGCGCGAACATGCAGGCGTGCCGCGGTCAGTCGACTCAGGATGGCTTTTGCCTGCTCGGGTTCCGCGGCGACGAAGAGGATTCGAAACTGTTTCGCTGTGCCTGCCATAGTCTGTGACGGATTGCCGCGTTAAGTGGGATCAGGTTCGAGGCGAACGCCGTCAAGTCAGCCTAGGGGTGTCTTGTGTGTCGCCCCGGCCTGCTCGCGGACGAGGCGGGGCACCAGGTAACCGGGCAGACGTTGCCGCAGTTGCTCCAGCAGCGCGCACGCGCGCGCGTCATCGACTTCGAAATGTGCCGCGCCTTGTACTCGGTCGAGCTGATGTAAGTAATAATTTGCAACGCCCAGGTCGAACAACCGTTCGGCGAGTTCAACCAACACTGCTGCGTCGTCATTGACGCCTCGCAGCAGCACGCTTTGATTCAGGAGCGGGATACCGGCGCGGCTAAGTCGGCTTAGCGCCGTCGTCGCGCTAGGACCAAGTTCCATGGGATGGTTGGCGTGTATGACCAGCACCGGTTTGAGCCGGCCGCCGCCCAGCAGCTCGCACAATGCGTCCGTCACCCGGCTCGGTAGGACCACCGGCAGACGTGTGTGCAGCCGCAGGCGCCGGAGATGTCGAATCGGTTCCAGCCGGGCGATCAGGCCGGCCAGGGCGTTGTCGTCTAACATCAACGGGTCGCCGCCGCTCAAGATGAGTTCGTGCAAGTCGGGAGAGGCCTGCAGGGCCGCTAACGCGGCGTCGAATCGCTGTCCAGACGCATGCTCCGCGTACGGGAATTGCCGCCGAAAGCAATAGCGGCAATGCACCGCGCAGGCGCCGGTGACCACCAGCAACGCGCGCCCGGCGTATTTTTGCAGCAGCCCCGGTGCACGCTTGGCACCGCCATCGCCCACCGGGTCGGCGCAAAAGCCCGCAACCGGCAACAGCTCCGTCGCACTGGGCAAGACCTGGAGTAACAGCGGGTCGCGTGGATTGCCGGGTTGCATCAAGGCGGCGAATCCGCGGGGTACGAGCATCCGAAATTGCACGGAGGCTGCGTCGGCTGCGGGTAGGCGCCTGTGTTCGATATCGAGGTATCGAAGCAATTCGGTCGGGTTGGTGAAGGCCTGCGCCAATTCGGTTTTCCAGCGTTCCGCACCCGCTGATACCCGGCCGTTCGGGTGCGATACGCCTATTGTGTCCGCCGGGGCTGGCGCAAACTGTTCGTCGGGCTTCACCAACAAGGTGCCGCGAGGCTGGACATCGCTCCGAAGGCATCCGCCGGTGTCGGCATCGGCATGCCGCCCCATGGGCCGCCGGATTTGACGCGAATCAGGTACTCTGCCCATTGCAGCGGTCGAGGCAAATAGCCGACCCGCGCCGCGATTCCGCGCAGCTCGTTGACAAAGGCGATGTCGCAGGGCTTTTGCGGGTTCGGGCCGGCCGTGCATAGGTCGTGGCGCATGCAGGCGGCATCGAAGGCGTCGACCGGTGGGGGCCAGCCGTGGTTCGGGTAATCGATGCCGCACCAATTGCCGTAAATCGGCATGCATTTGAAAGCGAGGGCTGGCGTACCGAAGCCGGACAGCATCAAGCTGGTCAGGCATGCGAGAATGACGGGCCTGGTCATTGGATGTCCTCGGTTAGACGCAAATCGTCCCCCATATTAGCGCGAATCAAGCAGCTTCTTCGCCAATGCGGCGCCGACTCACGAACCTAACCCGGCGACGGACGCCCCGGCTTCATGCGTAATCCCGCGGCATGAACATCGAGCCCAAGATGATCCGACCGTTCCTCAACCGCTGTCGCAGTCGATGTCATGAGTAAGCCTGTTGGCAGTGCAGAGACCGGGAGTCAGCCCACGGGCAACCCCGGTATGAGCGATAGCCTGAGTGCCTACCGGGCCTGCTTCAAGCGATCGTGGCAGGAGGATGCGGCGCTCAATGAGGTGCGTTTCGTCGTGCTCGACTGTGAGACCACGGGTCTGGACGCGCGTCGCCATCGCATCGTCAGCATTGGCGCGGTGGGCATCGTGGATTGCCAGATCGATCTCGGTGATAGCTTCGAAGCCCTATTGCGTGTGCGCTTCAACACCGATGCGACCTTGGTGCACGGCATCACGCGCCACGAAACACGCGCCGGCATGGCGGAGGTCGATGCCATGGCACGCCTACTTCATTACCTGCGCGACGGGGTCATCGTCGGTCACCACATTGGTCATGATCTCGCCATGCTGGACGCCGCCCTTGCCCGACATGGCGACGGGCACCTCCACAACCACTTTGTCGACACCGGCGAATTGGCGCTGCTGCTCGAGGGTGACGGCGCCTTTGGTGAGGAAAAGACATTGACCGATCTGTCGCTGGACGGCCTCTGCACGCGTTTCGGGGTGGTACCCTATGATCGTCATACCGCCCCGGGCGACGCCTTTCTCACCGCGCAGGTATTCTTACGCCTACTGCGCCTCGCCGCGCGTCACGGCCGCGGCACGCTGGGCCGCTTATGGACGCCGACGCAAGATGCCTCGAGCCTCAGGCCAAGCGTCGGTTGACTCGGCTAGGCTGGCCGCCTCGTCTGTCGGCTTAGGATGGCGTTTCCACTCTTCATCCGGTATTCCGGACAGGTTTGTCACGATGGAAGGCCGGCTTTACGCTGATGTCTGATCTCCCCTTGCCACCGCTCGCCGAACGCATGCGCCCGCACCGCATCGAGGAGTTCGTCGGTCAGCGGAATCTGCTGGCCGAGGGGCGTCCGCTGCACGCGGCGATCCGTTCGGATCGGCCGCACTCCATGATCTTCTGGGGACCGCCGGGGACAGGTAAGACGACACTGGCGCGGTTGATCGCGGCGCACTCGAATAGCCATTTTCTGAAGCTGTCGGCGGTATTGTCCGGGGTCAAGGACATCCGCGCCGCGGTGGCCGACGCGAAGCGCGCGCGGGCCGAGCAGGGCAAGGGCAGTATCCTGTTCATCGACGAGGTGCATCGATTCAACAAATCGCAGCAGGACGCGTTTCTGCCGCATGTCGAGGACGGCACCGTCGTGTTCATCGGTGCGACCACGGAAAATCCATCGTTCGAATTGAACAACGCCTTGCTGTCCCGTGCTCGCGTCTATGTGCTAAAGGCACTGGAGCCGTTGGACCTGGAGCAGGTCATCGACCGAGCGCTGCTGGACGAGGTGCATGGCCTCGGCCGACAGGGGCTCAGGATCGACCAAGAGGCGCGCGTGTTGCTGGCCGCCGCCGCGGACGGCGACGCCCGCCGCGCCCTAAACCTATTGGAGCTGGCAGCGGACCTGGCGCTTGATGCGCTGGCTGTGCCCACTTCGGCGCCGGCGCAAGTTTCCGCGCCGCTAGCCACCGATGGCAAAGCTGCGCCTGCGGCCAAACTAGCAGCATGCATCGACGCGGAGACCGTACGTCAGGTCATCGACGGTACCTTTCGCCGCTTCGACAAGGGCGGCGAGGCGTTCTACGACCAGATCTCTGCGCTGCATAAGTCGGTGCGCGGTTCGTCCCCGGATGCGGCACTCTATTGGCTCGCGCGCATGATCGATGGCGGCTGTGATCCGCTCTACATCGCGCGCCGGGTGGTGCGCATGGCCAGCGAGGATATCGGTAATGCCGATCCGCGTGCGCTGACGCTGGCGTTGGAGGCTTGGGATGCCCTGCATCGGCTCGGCAGTCCCGAGGGCGAACTGGCGCTGGCTCAGGCGGTGGTCTACCTCGCCTGCGCGGCCAAGAGCAACGCCGTCTATATGGCCTGGAATGCGGCGTTGGCGGACGTTCGCTGCCACGGCTCGCTGGAGGTGCCGGCACACCTGCGCAACGCCCCGACCCGGCTGATGAAGGAACTCGGCTACGGTCATGCCTACCGCTATGCCCATGATGAGCCGGACGCCTATGCCGCCGGCGAGCACTATTTTCCGGACGGTCTGGAGTCGCGGCGATACTATGCACCGGTGCAGCGCGGCCTGGAGATCAAGATCGCCGAGAAGCTGGAACGCCTGCGGACGTTGGATCGCGCGGCCGACGATGCGAAAGAACGCTCGCGCGGCTGACCGGTATGCATTGGGGTTTGGTACGGAGCATGGTTCTATGGCTTGGGTCTATCTCGTGATCGCCGGTGTCTTTGAATGGGGCTGGCCGGTGGGGCTGAAACTGGGCATGACCAACGATGGAGCCCATTGGGGCTGGATCACCTTCTCAATACTCTGCATGATGTGCAGCGGCGCATTGCTGCTGATCGCGCAAAAGACCATTCCGATGGGCACCGCCTATGCCGTCTGGACCGGCATCGGCGCGGTCGGTGCCTTCGTGATCGGCATCTACTTTTTTGCCGAGCCTGGGACACTGGCGCGCTGGTTCTTCGTTGGGCTCATCGTTGCCGGTATCGTCGGGCTCAAGCTGGTCTCGGCGCATTGAGCCGGCAGTTGGGTGCTGGCGGGCGCAACTGCGTGCGTCCCTCCGCTGTCGGTGCCGCCTGGTTTGTTAGAATTCGGCGTTTTCTGACCTGACCAGCTCAGAGGGGCGCTCTCGTGCTTCAGATTTTGGCCATCGCTGGCGGTGGTGCCGTCGGCGCGGTAGCGCGCTTTCTCGTCTCCACGGGGGTGTACCGCCTGTTCGGGCGGGACTTTCCCTGGGGCACGCTGGCGGTCAACGTCTTCGGCTCCTTCGGCATGGGCCTGTTGTTTGTTTTGCTTCTGGAGCGCAGCCTGATCGGGCCGGAGGCCCGGGCCGCGATCCTGGTGGGCTTTCTCGGCTCGTTCACCACCTTTTCCACCTTTTCGCTGGAGACGCTGACGCTGGTGGAGCAGGGCGAGATGCTGCGCGCGTCGCTGAACGTGGCGGCGAGCGTGTTGCTATGCGTGGCCGCCTGTTGGGCCGGAATCATCGCTGCGAGGGCACTATGACCAAACGCAAGACCGCAGATCCTGACGCAGGCGCTGACGTGGCAGCCAATGCCGCCGAGAGCTGCCTAGTCTGGGCGACCATGGTGCGGGTCTATCTGGCCGAATCGGACCATGAGCTGAAGCCGTTACTCAAGTGTCTGCACGACGAGCTCAAGGTTTGCGGGGTCACGGTGATGCGCGGTGTCGCTGGCTTTGGCGCGTCTGGCGTCGTGCACAGCGCCCGGCTGGTGGACCTGTCGACGGATCTGCCGCTGGTGTTGGAGTTTTTCGACCGCCCGGATCGCGCGCGCGCTGCCATCGAACGCATCAAGGAGTTCGTCGAGCCGGGACACGTCGTGTCCTGGAGCGTCAATGTCGAACCCAAGCCTTGAGCGTTAGCAGAATTTTTAGATAAGCATCAGACAGGTAATCGACATGTTGGACCCGAAACTGCTGCGGACCGAGCTGGCCCTGGTGGCCGATCAGCTGGCGCGCCGCGGCATGACGCTGGACACCGCCCGCATCGAGGCATTGGACGCCCGCCGCAAGGAGCTTCAGACCCAGGTGCAGGAACTGCAAAACCAGCGCAACACCCGCTCCAAGGCCATCGGCAAGGCCAAGGCCGCCGGTGAGGACATCGCGCCGCTGATGGCCGAGGTCGCCGCCTTCGGCGACCGTCTGAAGGCAATGGACGCCGAGCTGGCCGAGCTGCAGGGGCAGATCAGCAGCATCAGCCTGGGCCTGCCGAACCTGCCCGATGCCAGCGTGCCGGACGGCGCCGATGAGGCAAGCAACCGCGAGGAGCGCCGCTGGGGCGAGCCCGCCGCGTTCGATTTCGAGCCCAAGGACCACGTCGATCTGGGCGTGCCGACCGGCTGGATGGACTTCGATGTCGCCGCCAAGCTCACCTCGGCGCGCTTCGTCGTGCTCAGCGGCCCGTTGGCGCGGCTACATCGGGCGCTCATCCAGCTGATGCTCGATGTGCATACCGGCGAGCACGGCTATACCGAGACCTACGTTCCCTATCTGGTCAACGCCGACAGCCTAACCGGCACCGGCCAGTTACCCAAGTTCGAGGCGGACCTGTTCAAGGTGTCTGGATCGGACCGGGGCCAGGGCGAGCGCGACTTCTATCTGATCCCCACGGCCGAGGTGCCGGTCACCAACCTGGTGCGCGATGTTATCGTCGATGACGCCTATCTGCCGCGCAAATGGGTCGCGCATACCCCCTGTTTCCGCAGCGAGGCCGGTTCCCACGGCAAGGACACCCGCGGCATGATTCGCCAGCACCAGTTCGAGAAGGTAGAGCTGGTGCAGGCGGTGCGCCCGGGTGAATCCTTCGCCGCGCTAGAGGCCCTGACTGGCCATGCAGAGGCCATCCTGCAACGCCTTGGCCTGCCCTATCGGGTGGTGACCCTGTGCACCGGTGACCTCGGCTTCTCCGCGACCAAGACCTACGACCTGGAGGTCTGGCTGCCGGGCCAGCAGCGCTACCGCGAGATCTCCTCGTGCAGCAACTTCGCCGACTTCCAGGCGCGCCGCCTGCAGGCCCGTTGGCGCAATCCCGAGACCGGCAAGCCCGAACTGCTGCACACGCTCAACGGCTCCGGCCTCGCGGTCGGCCGCACCCTGGTGGCGGTGATGGAAAACTATCAGCAGGCGGACGGCAGCATTCGCGTGCCGGAGGCGCTGCGCGACTACATGGGTGGGCTGGCCGTGCTCAAGGCCGGCGGATAGGGACCGCCGGCCCGTCGTGGGTTCACCGTCTACCTTCGCGGTCAGTGGAGCGTGTGATCAAGCCCTCGCCCGGGGTGCCCAGCCGCACGCCGTAAAGGATCGACAGTGACCGCAGAGTGAGTATCGTCAGAAAACCGAACAAGGCCGCGGGTGCTTGGTGCAGGCCGGCAATCTGCACCAGCAATAGGTAGACTGCCGCACCGCCAAGCGCCGCTGATGCATACAGCTCGCCGGAGACGATAAAGGGGCGCTCGCCAGCGATGACGTCGCGTATCAGACCACCCCCAACCGCGGACAGCACGCCAAGGAACACCGCGCTGGCGGGGTGTGCGCCGTTGGCGATCGCGATCTGAGTTCCGTGGATGCAGAAGGCCCCAAGCCCCAGCGCGTCCGCCCAAATGAGCAGTCTGCCCTCGGCCAGTTCGCGGTAGATGAAGAGGGCAAAGTAGACGGCAATTGCCGCGGCTACGCACAACAGCAGTTCCATCGGGTTGCTGAGCCAGAAGACTGGCCGGTCCAGGATGACATCGCGTGTCGTGCCGCCACCGACCCCGGTGATCGTGCCAAGCAACACGAACCCGAACAGGTCCATGCGATGGCGTGCGGCCATCAGAGCGCCGCTGACGGCAAACACCACGTCGCCGAAGTACCCCAGAGACAGGATGCTGCTGGTGATCAACTGCTCGATGAACTGGTGCAGGTCCGGCATTGACATGATGCATGTTAGGGCGAGGCGCATAGGCCCAGCTTGGGGAGGACGGAAACGGTACCACCGCCGTCGCGTGCGATCAAAGCAGTCATCGACGTCTCAGGGTGCGTGCGGCTTGCCCGTCGCCTGAGGACAACCCCAAAACGTTACCCGCGAGCGCGCGGGCCTGCCTTGCATTCTGGGCAACCTCGTCGACGGGTCGACCGCGGCGGTTGGCTTCGGACGTATTGTCGGCGTGCTTGGTTGGTGTCTTCTTGGAGCGGGGCTTGCGGATCATCTTGCGAGCCTTCGCGCCAGCTCGAAGAGCGTCAGCGGCGATGAGCCCTCGGCCTTGTTGTTGACGATGACGAAGACCTCGCGTCCCTGATCGAGCGCGTCGGCGACCAATGCGGCAACAATGGTTCGCGCGTCGGCAGGTCCGGCTCCGCGAGCCGATCGAAGGGCTGGTAGTGGTCACGGGCCTCTTCGTATGTCTGATTGCGACGCAGCAGCCAGCGGATCACCAGTGGGCCGTCGTCGTAGTTGCCGAACAGCTCACCCTGCGTCTGAATCAGCGGTAGGCGTGGATGCGCCGCAAGTCCAGGTACGGCGCCGCCGTGGTGCATCGCGGCGGCAAGGTCCGGGGTCAGCAACGCCTCGTCCCGCAATTCCACGGCATAGGTCGGGCCCGTCGGCAGCCGGCGCAGGAACCGATACAGATCCTCGGCGAAGCGGCGCGGATTGTCGGTGATGTCGCGCCCGAGGGGCGGAAATTGGAGCAACAGCACGCCGGCGCGCTCGCCGAGTCCGTCGCAATAGGGCGCTCACGGCCTGTTCCAAGGCCAACTCCAGATCGAGAAAGCCGGGATTCAGCTGCCTGATCCGGCCGCCGGCGACGCGCCGAAAACGGTCGGTGATCGATGCCGGGGCCTTGACCAGAAAGCGGAAATCCAGCGGTACCTGCTCGGCGTAGCGGGCCAGACGACGGGCGTCGAGCGGGGCATAGAAGCCGCTGTCGACACCGACGGTGCGCAGCAGCGGATGCCGGCTGTAGGCGCTGAGGCCGTCGCGCGACAAGACCTGCTTGGTAGCACTGGCGGCATAGACCAGCCCGGCCCAGCCGGGAAAGGACCAGGACGAGGTGCCGAGCCGCAGCCGCGGATCGAGTCCCGCTGCGAGGCGCGACAGCGCGTCGTCGGCGACTGCCGGTGCCAGGCGGGGTTGCGGGGCCTCGGCCGGCGACTCGCCGAGCAGGTCGAGCTGTTCCACGTCTTAACGCCTTGCGAGCCGCACCAACTGGCCGTCGCGCAGCACCTGCAGGCTGTAGAGCTGGCTGCCCGCGGCGCGCAGGGCGGCCAACAGGTCGTCGAGCTTAGCGATTGATTCGCGATTGGCTTGCAGAATCAGATCGCCCTCGCGCAGACCGGAGAGCCAGGCCGGGCTGCCCGGTCGCAACGGACCGACGGCCACCAGCCGGCGGCGCCCGTGGACCGTGTTGCGCTCGGTCTCGCCGATCAGGGCACCTTCCAGTACAGGACTCAGACGCTTGCCCTGGATGAATTCGGCGAAGGGGTCGGCCAGTTCGCCATGCAGCGTGCGCCGCTTGCCATTGCGCAGAATCACCAGTTCCACGCCGCTGCCGGCGCTGAGTAGGCCGATGCGGTTGCGCAGGTCGGCAGCGTTACCGACGGTGCGACCGTCTACGGCGGTCACGATGTCGCCGGGTCTGAGCCCGGCGCGTTCCGCGGCGGAGCCGGATTCTATCGTGGTGATGACGGCGCCGCGGTAGAGTTCGATGCCGAGCGCGGCGGACAGGTCCGGCGTCAGGTCCTGAGCCGCGGCGCCGAACAGGCCGCGCCGCACGCTGCCGTGTTCCAAGATTTGGTCGACCACGGTACGCACCATGTTGGTGGGGATCGCGAAGCCGATTCCGACGTTGCCGCCGCCGGGGGCAAGGATGGCGGTGTTGAGGCCGACCAATTCACCGTGCAGGTTGACCAGCGGGCCGCCGGAGTTGCCGGGGTTGATTGATGCATCGGTCTGGATGAAGCTTTCGTAGCCCTCGATGCCCAAGCCCGTGCGGCCCAGTGCGCTGACGATGCCCGAGGTGACCGTCTGTGCCAGGCCAAAGGGGCTGCCGATGGCGACGACGAAGTCGCCGACCCGTAGCGCATCGGAGTCGGCAAGCCCGATCTCGGTCAAACCCTCCGCCGGCACGTTCAGCACGGCAACATCGGTCTCGGGGTCGGAGCCGATCAGTTCCGCCTCCACGCGGCGGCCGTCGTGCAGCGTGATGCGGATGGCGTCGGCATTCTCGATGACGTGGTGATTGGTCAGGATCAGACCGCGCTTTTCATCGACGACGATACCGGAGCCGAGACTTTGATGCTCCCGCTCCCGCGGCCGGCCGGGAATATCGAAAAAGCGGCGAAAGAACGGGTCGCGCAGCAGCGGGTGCTGCTCCGTTGCGATCTGGGTCACGGTGGAGATGTTCACCACGCCCGGCATCACGCGTTCCAGCATCGGCGCCAGGCTCGGCAGCGGTTCGCCGTTTACCTGGGGGGGTAGGGCGCCTAGCGCCCGCATTGGGAGCGCGCCGATGCACATCATGGCGAAGGCAAGCGCTGCCAACCAAACCTTCTGAGCATTGCCGCCGGCGCCGGTTCGTCTCGGCGGCCGACCGCGGAGACCAACTTTTTCAGCGTCCGCAACGGGTCCGGGGTGTGGCGTAGAGGGAGCGAGAGAGATCGGCATAACGGTCTGAGCGATTCGATGGCGGGTCAGGGAAGCGTGCTGGTTGCGGGCCAGTAATATAGTGACGCCGACGCGGAGGTTGAAGTTAAAGTCCGTTCATGTGCGCTTCGGAGCGGTAAGGATCTGAATAATTATTCTGAGACCCGGCCGGTGCGCATCAGGATGGCACAAGCGACACTGTGTTGACGGAATCGTGTTCGCCTTCCGGGCTGCCGTCATCCGCACGCCGTCTATACTCAAGAAGTTGCCCCCATCACCAGCGCGGGAGGGAAGATGCCGACGAGCAGCCCGATCTCAGCCCCCACCTCTGTGCAAATCGAGGCTGTCGCGGAGCGTTCGATCGCCCGTTACGGGCAAGGCCCCGACAGTGTCTTGCAGCATCTCATTGCATTCCAGCAGGCCTTTTCCTTCATCCCGCCGGCAGCGCTAGACCGACTGGTGCAGGCCATCGATATCACGCACGCGCAGCTGTTGGCCGCGGTGGACTTCTACGCCTTCCTGCATCTGAAGCCGCGCGGCGCCTACGACATCCTGTTCAGCGACAACATCACCGACCGCATGCTCGGCAACCGGCGCCTGCTGCGCCAGCTGTGCGATCTGCTCGGCGTGATGCCGGATCAACCCCGTGGCGACGGCCGGGTCACGGTTGGCCTGACCTCCTGCACCGGCATGTGCGATCAGGCCCCTGCGCTGTTGGTCAACGGCTACGCGGTGACACGTTTAGATGCCGACCGTATCCGCCGCATCGCGGCGCTGGTGGACACGCGAGTGCCGCTGCCCCACTGGCCGCAGGAGTTCTTCGCCGTGTCCAACAACGTGCATCGGCCGGGCCTGCTGCTGAGCGATCTGGAAGGCCGTGACGCGGGTCTGGGCGCGTTCTTCGCCCGCGGTGGCGATGCGCTGCTGGCCGAAATCGAGCGTGCCGGCTTGCGCGGGCGCGGCGGCGCCGGTTTCACTACGGCGCTGAAGTGGCGCTTCTGCCGCGAGGCGGACAATCCGGACAAGGTGATCGTCTGCAACGCCGACGAGGGCGAGCCCGGCACCTTCAAGGACCGCGTGTTGTTGACCTCCTACGCGGATCTGGTGATCGAGGGCATGACCCTTGCCGCCGGGATCGTCGGGGCGCGGACTGGCTTTCTGTACCTGCGCGGCGAGTACCGGTATCTGGTCGAGCATCTGGAGGCGGTGTTGCAGCGTCGCCGCGAACAGGGGCTGTTGGGACAGGGGTTGCTGGCGAAGGGCGGCCGCAACGGCTTCGATTTCGACATCCAGATCCACCTCGGCGCCGGCGCCTACATCTGCGGCGAGGAGTCGGCCCTGATCGAGTCTCTGGAGGGCAAGCGCGGCGTCACCCGCAAGCGCCCGCCGTTTCCGGTCACCGAGGGCTATCTGGACCGACCCACCGTGGTCAACAACGTCGAGACCTTTCTCGCCGCCGCGCGCATCGCCGAGCACGGCGGCTATTGGTTCCGCAGCGAAGGCACCGACCAATCCGCCGGCAGCAAGATCCTCAGCGTTAGCGGCGACTGCGCGCGACCGGGCGTCTATGAGGTGCCGTTCGGCACCAGCGTGGCGGAGGTGCTGGCCGAGTGCGGTGCCGAGCGGACGCAGGCGGTGCAGGTCTCCGGCGCCGCTGGTGCCACCCTGGGCGCCGACGAGTTTCAGCGCGTGCTGGCCTTTGAGGACCTGCCCACGGCGGGTTCGTTCATGGTCTTTGATCAAAGCCGCGACCTGCTGGATATGGTGCGCAACTTCGCCGACTTCTTCGTCCACGAGAGCTGCGGCTTCTGCACCCCCTGTCGGGTCGGCGGCAAACTGCTGCGCGACCTGGTCGAAAAGGTCGCGGCGGGGCAGGGCTCGCGGCATGACTTGCAGGAGATGCGTCACATCGCCGACGTGATGCGCCGGGCCAGTCATTGCGGGCTCGGTCACACCGCGCCGAACCATGTGCTCAACACCTTGGACAAGTTTCCGGACATCTATGCGTCCCGGCTGCTTAGCGCCGAGTACAGCCCGGCCTTCGATCTGGATGCCGCGCTCAGCGAGGCGCGGGCCTTGACCGGGCGCGACGACGCCGGCGCGCATCTGCCCGGTGCGCACGTGGAGGACGCGGAGACCGCGGCGGTGCACCCATGAATACAAGCACGGTACCCAGCAGCTTCAAGCTCGACGGCAAGCCGATCCCGTTTCGACCGGGGCAGACCATCATGGACGCCGCGCTGGCCGCTGGCGCCTACATCCCGCACCTGTGTCACAACCCGGAGTTCGCCCCGCACGGCAGTTGCCGCGTCTGCGTAGTGCGTGCCAATGGTCGCGATGTCTCGGCCTGTACCGCGCCGGCGAGCGCGGACATGGAGGTGGAGAGTGAGACCGACGCCATCCGTGCGCTGCGCGTCGCGGTACTGCAGATGCTGTTCGTCGAGGGCAATCACGTCTGCCCGGCCTGCGAAAAGAGCGGCGCCTGCCAGCTACAAGCGGTGGCCTACTACTGCGGCATGCTGGAGCCGCACTTTAAGCACTTCTTCCCCAGGCGGGAGGTCGACGCGTCCCACCCCGAGGCCATCCTGGACTTCAATCGCTGCATCCTGTGCGAGCTGTGCGTGCGTGCCAGTCGCGATCACGACGGCAAGCGCGTGTTTGCGATCAGCGGCCGTGGCGTCCACAGCCGGCTCATCGTCGACGCGCCTAGCGGTCGGCTCGGAGACAGCCGTTTCAGCATCACCGACAAGGCCGCCCATGTCTGCCCGGTGGGTGCCATCTTGCCGCGCCGGGCCGGCTATCGCGTACCCATTGGCGAGCGTCTCTATGACCGCGAGCCGATCAATGTGGTCGGCGATGCCGCCGCCCACGAGGAGGGCTGAACATGGTCACGGGCATGGCCGCGCCGCAACAGTCGAAGCTCAAGGTCGCCACCGCGTCACTGGCGGGCTGCTTCGGCTGCCACATGTCGCTGCTGGACATCGACGAGCGCTTCATCGATCTGGTGGACCTGGTGCAGTTCGACCGCACGCCGCTGACCGACATCAAGACCATCGGCGACTGCGATCTCGGCCTCATCGAGGGCGGCGCCGGCAACGCCGAGAACGTCGAGGTGCTGCTGGCGTTCCGCCGCCATTGCAAGCTGCTGGTGGCGTTCGGGGCCTGTGCCGTCAACGGCGGTATCCCGGCCATGCGCAATAATTTTGCGCTGCGCGAGTGTCTGGAGGAGGCGTACATCGACGGCGTCGGTCTGCACAACTCCGGCATCCCGAACGATCCGGAACTACCGCTGCTGCTCAATCAGCTGCACCCGATCCATGAGCTGGTGCAGATCGATTACTTCCTGCCCGGCTGCCCGCCGTCCGCCGATGCGATCTGGACCTTTTTGACCGAATTGCTGGAGGGCAGGCCGATCAGCTTGCCTTACGCGCAATTGCGTTATGACTAACCTTTTGACTAGCGAGGCTTTGCCCCAGGCCGACGAGTCGTGATCATCGGCATCGGTATCGGTATCGGTATCGGTATCGGTATCGGTATCGAAATCGAAGCGAGTGGCGAGTGACCCGATCCCGATCCCGATCTCGATCCCGATTTCGAGGTGCCGCGCCAGTCCCAGGCCGCATCAAAACGTGAATCGTCTGCACACTCTTGCCGCCATCAAGCAAGCTAGTGAATAGTCACTAACCGAGGCCCAAACCATGCCAAGCCAACTCGAAACCGCCGCCAACCCCGGCCAACTCCGGCGTGTCGTCATCGAACCGGTGACGCGGGTGGAGGGGCACGGCAAGGTCACGCTGTTGCTCGACGACGAAGACCACGTCCAGCAGGCACGGCTGCACATTGTCGAGTTCCGCGGCTTCGAGAAATTCATCCAGGGCCGACCCTTTTGGGAGCTGCCGGTGCTGGTGCAGCGCCTGTGCGGCATCTGCCCGGTCAGCCACCACCTGGCGGCGGCCAAGGCCTGTGATCAGCTGGTCGGCGTCGACCGGCTGACGCCGACGGCGGACAAGGTGCGGCGGCTGATGCACTTCGGTCAGGTGCTGCAGTCCCATGCGCTGCACTTCTTTCACCTGTCGTCGCCGGACCTGCTGTTCGGTTTCGACGATGCCGTGGCCCATCGCAACATCGTCGGCGTCATCCAGGATCATCCGGACATTGCTCGCCAGGGCGTGCTGCTGCGCAAGTACGGCCAGGAGGTGATTCGCGTCACCTGCGGCAAGCGCATCCACGGCACCGGTGCGCTGCCAGGCGGCGTCAACAAGTCCGTCTCCGACGCGGAACGCGACCTGCTGCGCGCGGACATCGGCCAGATCATCGCTTGGGCGGTGGACGCGGTGGCGCTGATCCGGCGTCTGTTCCTGGCCGATGCCGAGCACAACCGCCGCTTTGGCACCGTCGATGCCAACAGTCTCAGCCTGGTCCGTGCCGATGGCGCATTGGAACTCTACGACGGCGGCCTGCGCGCCCGCGATGCGAACGGCGACACCATCTTCGATCACGCCGCCTGCGACGACTATGCAACCCTGCTTCGCGAACAGGTCAAGCCCTGGACCTACATGAAGTTCCCATTCATCCAATCGCTGGGGCCGGATGTCGGCTGGTACCGGGTCGGGCCGCTGGCGCGGGTCGACAACTGCGATTGCATCGATACACCGTTGGCCGAGCAGGAGCGCATCGCGTTCGTCGAGACCGGCAACGGGCGCCCGGTGCAATCGGTGCTGGCGACGCATTGGGCGCGCATGATCGAGCTGTTGTACTGTGCCGAGTCCATCGAACGGCTGCTCGACGACCCGGACATCGGCGGCGACGACCTGCTGCGCGAGGGCGCACCGCGCCAGACCGGCATCGGTGTCATCGAGGCCCCGCGCGGCACCCTGTTCCATCACTACGAGATCGACACCGACGGCCTGGTGCGCAAGGCCAACCTGATCGTCTCCACCACCAACAACAACCAGGTCATGAACGAGTCGATCCGCGAGGTCGCACGCACCTATCTGGACGGCCATCAACTCACCGAACCGCTGTTGAACCACATCGAGGTCGCGATCCGCGCCTACGACCCCTGCCTGTCCTGCGCCACCCACGCGGTCGGCAAGATGCCGCTGGAGATTGATCTGCTGGATGCCTCCGGGCGGCTTGTCGACCGCATCCGCAAGCGCGCCAGCGGCGACGTCGAGGGCTGCCTGGCGGAGCCGATGGATACCGACGCCGCGCCGTGACGGCACTGCGCATCGAGGCCGTGGCGCCGGTCGCTCCGACGCTGGTGTTCGGCATCGGCAATCCGTCTCGCGGCGACGATGCCCTCGGACCCATGATGATCCAGCGGCTCGAGCGCGAGCACAGCGCCGGCCGGCTGCCCGGCGTCGACCTGCTGACGGACTTTCAACTACAGCCGGAGCATGCCCTTGATCTGCGCGGCAGGGCGCGGGTGATCTTCGTCGATGCCAGCCTGCAAGGTAGCGAACCCTATCGGCTACTGCCCGCGTGCGCGCACGCTGCGGCCACCTCAGGTAACATCCCCAGCAGCACCCACAGCACCAGCCCGGAGGGTTTACTGCTGATCTATCGCCAACTCTACGGCGAACCGCCGCTAGCCACGCTGATGGCGGTGCGCGGATATGATTTCGCATTGGGGGCAGAGCCTTGTACCGGTGCTCGCGACAATCTAGCGGCAGCCCTTGCGGCCTTGCTGCGTTGGCTCTCGCAGCCGATTAGGTGCCGTCGCCGCGGCGACGGCTTGCGCTAGGTGGTGCGGGTTCCTATTCTTGCCCATGCTGTTGCGCCGGACTTCCCTGGACTCCTCGCCGCCCTAGCTTCGCCCGCTCGATTGGGCGAACATTTGCGATAAGCCGTCGCACCCCCGAGCACTTGGTTATGAGCAACACCCTGTCCGTCGAGTACCCCGAGACTTTCCCCGACGCCTTGCACATGTCCCGTGCGGAGTTTGAGCGCGAGGCGCGTCTGGCGATGGCCGCCAAATTGTTCGAGACCGGCAGGCTCAGCTCCGGACAGGCTGCCGACCTTATCGGGACGGGGCGGGTCGCCTTTCTCGCCGAGCTTGGCCGCCTGGGGGTATCCACCATCCAGGTGAGCGCTGGGGAGTTGGACGCAGACCTCGCTGCCGCCGAGGCCGCCGGTGATCATCCTCAATAGTACCCCGGTTATTCACCTGACCGTCGCCTTGGGTGGGCTCGACGCCCTACCGGTGCTGTATCGCCGGGTGTTAGTGCCAGAGCCCGTGCTCAGGGAGCTGGAGGCCGGCGCCCAACTGGACGATACCGCCCGGAGGCTGCGAACCGTTCCGGGAATCGAGCTGTATGCCCTGGCGAACGGGGTTTCGCCGCTCCTGACTGGCGAACTGGATCTCGGCGAGGCGGCGGTGATTCAACTCGCACTGGACCTTCCGGGCGCCACCGCTGTGCTGGACGACCTCAAGGCGAGGCGCGTCGCCCGCCGCAGTTCCATCCCGATGACGGGTTCCCTTGGCGTGCTTCTCCACGCCAAACGGCGCGGGAAGCTGGACTCGGTAGCCCACGCCGTCGAGCGTATCCGTCGGCATGGAGGTTGGCTCGCCGACGACGTTGTCGAGCGCGTACTGGCCCTGGCCGGGGAGTGACCCTGACCCACCGGCTGCCCTCGGGGTGAACATGGCCCTCCAATGCCGCGACCCGCGTCGCGGCCGGGCAGGACGCGGGGCCTGGGTATTTGCGCTCAGCGCGTGCTACGGCACGGAGGCGCAGTGCGAGCAGGCACTGGAGCAAGCTCGCTGGCCGGACGGTTTCGTCTGCTCAGCATGCGGTGAGGGCGATCATTCACGCTTCCTCGTCGACGGTCGCTGTTTCGACCTGTCCTCGCTGGTCGGGCGGCTCGCCGAGGTCAGCTGAGGAATCGAGCCAATCACCCCCGTCGATCAACCTGCCGATGCTGCGACGGGCTGGGCACCCGACACCGATCGCTGCCAGATAAACGCGTACACCTCGTCGGTCAACGGCTCGCAGTCGCCATCGGAAAAGCTCGGCCGAGGCAGGTGTTGCCAGAACTCGTCGAGGATCGTCGTGCGCAGTTCTGCCCGGGTCGCCGGGTTCTCGGTCAACATCGGCATGTGCGCCAAAGCCTGTTGAAGGGCCGACTTCAGTCGGTGCAAACCAGCGCAAAAAGCCGGTCCCCAAGCGTCTGCCCTCCTAGCGGTTTTTCAGAATCAGAAAACTTCAGCAACTAAAATTAGTGTAAACGGTAAAGTGTCACCGTAATCCCGTATTCCCCGTATTCCCGTATTCCACCGTATTCCACCGTCTCGCGGTCGAAGAACCACAGCTCGCAGGGTACGCCGCGGGTATAGAAGAAGCCGGAGCGGACGGCGAGCATCACATCCACGGCGCCGCTCTGGACGATGCGTCGGCGGACTTCACGCTCGGCGTGGCCGGCGCTGCTGGCCTGGGAGGACATGACGAAGCCGGCGCGGCCGGTGTCGTTGAGATAGCTGTAGAAGTAGCTGATCCACAGATAGTTGGCGTTGGCGACCTTCTTGGCCTTGTTGACGCCGGGCAGACCGAAGGGCAGCCGCTTGTCGGTCTCGGCCCGCTCGGCGTCCACCAGGTCGACGTTGAAGGGCGGATTGGCCATGACGAAATCGCAGCGCCCGGCGAGGCTGTGCTCGTCCTGATAGTAGGTGATGGCCTCGGCGATCTTGCCACTGAGACCGTGCACGGCAAGGTTCATCTTGGCGATGCGGATGGTGTCCTTGTTCTTCTCCTGGCCGTAGAAGGTCACCTGCCGGTTGGTGTCCAGCCCCTCTTGCTCGATGAAGTGGCTGGACTGCACGAACATGCCGCCGGAGCCGCAGGCCAGATCGGCGACGATGCCGTGGTCCGGCTCGATGACGTTGACGATCATCTGCACCAGCGCCGCGGGCGTGAAGAACTCGCCGTTGTCGTGGGCCTTCTGCACCGAGAACTGCGCCAGAAAGTACTCGTAGATGCGCCCGAACACGTCGCCGCCGGCATTGCGGATCAGGTCGCTGTCGAACTTGCGCATCAGTTCTTCGAGCACCTCGGGCTCGACGTTGAAGATGCCGTAGTCCTTCGGCAGCACACCCGCCAGGTCCGGGAAGCTCTCCTCGATGGCGGTCATGGCCGCGTTGATCAGGGTCGGCAGGTGTCCGCCGCCGGCTTGGGCGAGCAGGTGATCGAAGCGGGCCTGATCCGGCAGGAAGAGCGCGCGGCGGCGGATGTAGTCGGCGGGGATGATCGGACGCGGCGGCATCCGGCCGGCGGCCTGGTCTTGCTCGATCTGACGGGTGGCGGCGTCGAAGCGGTTCTGAGCATGGCGCAGGAAGATCACGCCCAGCACACCGGCATGAAGTAGTCGCGGGACGTCAGCTTGGAGTTGGCGCGCAGGTTGTCGGCCGCGCTCCAGAGGTCCGCCTCTAGCTTGGCGATGTCCTGCCAGGCGTCGCCCGACTGGGGGCGACGGGCGGACTGCGGTCCGTTGTCTTCTGGTGCCCGAAGGACAGACTTTTGTGTGAGGGGCGAGTCCATCTCTTGCTTGACGGGCTGTTGTTTGACGGGCGACTCCATGGCGCTTGATGTTCCTTCGGTCGGGTTCGATGCGGTTGTTCTAGATCGGCCATGCCGGCCGGTCATCTGGCAGGAGACGGGGCGGTCAGCCTGCAAGCGTTGCCGGTTTCAGCCGCGGGGTCAATCCCCGGTCGGGGTTTGCCCAACGTGAATCCGTTCTCGCTGGAATGCGAATTCACCACGAAGGGCACGAAGGACACGAAGCGTCGAGCCTGCTCGACAGCGAATCATTGGTTATCGCGTAGGCGGGCCTGCTGGGGGCAGCAATCGCGTCAGGGCGTCGGTGTCGAACCCGGCATAGGCGGTGAACAGGCCGCCCGGGCGGAAGTAGACCAGGGCCTCGTCGATCTGGGCGCGGACGCGGCCGAGCCGTTCGCGAAGCCCCGGCGGCACCTGGTCGCCGGCGCGGTCGAGCCGCGCGGCCAGCGATGCCGCGTAGCTCAGGGCCTCGCTCGTGAACGGCAGGCCGCGTTCGTCGAGGCGGCACAGCGACGCGGCCGCGTCGGCGATGGCCTGTGGTCGGTCGGTGCGCTGGCGCATCTGCTGTTCGGCCCAGAGCACTGCACCGTCCGGCAGCTGCGGGAACCAATCCGCCAGGTTGCCGAGCCAGTCGTGGATCAGGTCCAACCGATCGATCCGCAGCAGCACCAGCGCCGCGACCGCCGCGGCCAGCGGCGAGCTGTGTTTTCCGAGCACCGCGGCGCGCAGCGCGCCGAGGTCGATGCCGTTGATCGCGGCTTCGACGTCGGTGGTGGCGTACTGCTCCCATAGACGCGCGGCCTCGCGGAGCGGGCCGGCGTTGCCGCTTGCCAAGGTGGCCTCCAGCCTGGCGAAGCTCGCCTCGCCGCCGATGGTCGCGATCTCGGCCTCGATTTGGTAGCGGACCGGCTCGCCGAGGGACGGCAACAGCAAGCCGTGGGTCGCGTCGCCGGTGCCGACCTCGAGCCAGTAGCCGCGGGGCTCGGCGGCAGCCTGCAGGTGGATGCGGAAGCTTCGCGCCGTCGGGTCGCGCTGCACCTGCTCAAGCTGGACCCTGCCTCCGGCCGGCTCCGTGCGCGACGACAGCGCGAGCAGCCGCGCCTGCCGCGTCCAGAGCGCGGTGATGGACGGTGCGCCGAATAGCGCCTCAACCAGCGTCGGGTCGACCCGGCCGAGGGCCGCGCCATCCAAAACCAGATCGACCGGGGCCGGCATCTTGTGGCTCACGCTCAGCGTCTTGGTCAGCAGCCGCCCGAGCTCGGCGCCGCGGCTGGCGGCCGAGCGCGCCAATGAAACCAGGGACTCCGGCAGACCGAGCGTCCCGCCGCGCGTGACCTGGCCCTGTTCCGGCGCCAGCTCGGGCCGGATGCCGGCCAGCGCCCGACGGCGGGATCTCCGTTACCGGGGTCTTGGCGTCGATCAACCTGGCCGCCGAAAACTCGACTTCCTGCGAGACCGCTCTCTCGCTCGGCTTCAGGATCTGGGCGACCCGCTCCTTGGCGAAGCCCTGCAGCTTGGCCAGCTCGACGGCATAGTACCCATCGCGCTCGGTCAGCTCGATGTCCGGTTGCCCGGCGAGCCCCGCCAGCAGCGCCTGGCCGAACAGCGACAGGCCCTCGCTGGGGTCCACCGGGCTCCAGGCCTGCAGCGACGCCGCGGTGGCGTGGAGCATGGCGCTGACCCGGGTCGCCGGATAGCTGGCCGCGGTCTCGTCCTCGGGCAGAATGCTGCGCCCGCGTGGGCGCTTGGCCCGGATGGCCGGAAAGTCGTTGCGACAGGCATCGACGAAATAGAGCCGGTCCGGGACCTCGACGGCATCGAGACCGGCCAGCAGGTTGAAGGTGCTGAGCGCGTTGTCCCAGTTGGGCAGCTCACCGCCGAGATAGTCCATCGGCAGCAGGAGCTGGTTCTGGGAGTGCACCTGCAGGCCGTGGCCGCTGAAGAAGAACAGCGCGCGGGAGCCGTGCTGGGCGGCGGCGGGCAGCCGGCGCAGGGTCGCCGCCCAGCTCAGCAACGCCTGTTCGACATTGGCCAGGGTCGGCTCGGCCGCGTGCCGGCGCAGGGCCGGCTCGCGCGCCTGCTCCAGCGGCGTCGGCGCCAGCAGCAGCCAGCAGCGGGCGATGGGCGCCGAGCGAAACCGATAGCCGTCGGCGAGCCAGGAGAAGAAACGCCAGGCGGTGGTCGCCGAGACCGTCAGCTGGCCCAGCTGTCGGGCCTCGCGGACCCAGCCTTGTCCCAGGTCGTCGGCCTCGGCGCCGCCGCCGTCCAGGTGCGGGTAACGGCTGACGCCGATGACCAGGGCGAAGGTTCCGGGGTGGCCCGGCCGCCAGTGCGGATCAGCCCAGAGGCCGGGGGTGTCGTCGACGGGTTGCAGGCTCATTGGGCGGGCGTGCGCCAGCCGGCCGCCTTGGCCGTCGCGAGCTCCTCTGCGCAGCCGGCGATAGAAGCTCGGCCGGGTCAGGTAGCCGCCGTGGGCGCTGGCCAGCGACAGGCCGGTGTCGTAGGGGCCGTCGCGAACGCCGTCGAAGATATCCTGGGCCGTGAAGCTGATGACGTCGTTGTGGTCCCAGACGTTCCACCAGACGCCGAGGTGGTCGCCTGGGAAGGGCACCCGATCCGGCTTGCGGATCGACTTGTCGCTGGCCAGGAACAGCTTGGCCTCCTCGAAGAACCCCACCTGGCTCGCGGTGGCGCACCAGAAGTCGACCCGGATGCCGCGCAGCGCCGGCGTGCTCGGCAGAAAGTGCGTGAGCGCGTCATAGATCAATTGCCCGCCCATGCTGTGGGTCAGCACCACCAGCGGCTCGCCGTGCCGGGCCTGCTTGTTTGCGTGGGCGGCGGCGAGCCGGTCCAGCAGGATGTCCGGAATGCGGCCCGGCTGGTCGGCCTTGCCGCGGTCGGCGAGATAGACGAGCACGTCACCGGCAAAGACGCTGACCAGATCGTTCAGCGGGCCGCGCAGCTCCGCAGCCGCCACCGAGGCGGCGTAGGCCGGCAGGCCGAGCGCGCGGTCCGCGGTCTCCCGCAGGCGATCACCGAGGCGGGTCCAGAAGCCGCCGGCACCCATGCCTCGCAGCGTCTCCGCTGACGACTCGTCGGCGCGGGCGCGCACCCGATCCAACAACAGCGCAAGCTCGTCCTCCGGCGTCGCGGCGCTGGCCAGGGCCGCCGCCGTGGTCGGGTCTTGCGCGACGTCGTCGGCGGCTAGGATCAGCCGCGTCTGCTCCGCGGTCGGCGCCGCAGTGTCCCCGGCGATGGTCACCGCGAGCAGGTCCGACAGCTCCGCCGGCAGCAGCCGGTGCAGCCGGAGCGTCGGTACCGCGCGGCCGGCCGTCGATGCCGCGAGGCTGGTTGTCGAGCCGCTGGCGACCAGGCCGCCGCTCGTGCCGGACGGCGTTCGGGTGTCCGGCGGCAGCTCCGGCATGCGCCCGAGCGCATCGGCCAGGCTCGCCGCGGTCAGCGCGCCTTGCAGGTCCGAGATGGTCGTCGCATCGGCACCCTGACCCAGCAGCCGCGAGCGCGGGCGGCAGAGGCCACCCCAGGCGAAATCGACGCCGGCCTCGCCCCAATAGGCATCGTCGATCAGCACCGCGTCGGGGTCATCGGCAATGGCGGGCGCCACGTAGCGGCGCAGAAAGCCCTGCATCGCGAGAAAGCCGTCGCGGCTGCGGGTGTTTACGCCATGGACATAGAGGATGGGCATCGTCGGTCTCCTTCGCGGATGGCAGCCACCGCGTAGTGGCCCCTGGGGTCAATCGTTGCAGCGCATGCCCACTTGGTTGAGGATCTGCTGGATCTGTCCTGCCTCGGGGATACCCAGCCGGCGGGCATCGGCGAGGGCCTGGCAGAGCAGTGCATTGGCGTTGGCCGCGTCGGAACGGTCGCCTTTCTGCGCCATCCGCAACAGCAGCCCAATCGCGGTGTTGGTGCGGCAAACCAGGAGCTCGCGCACATCGCCGAGGCGATCATAGACCGGGAGTTGTTCCTCGGTGCGGATGCGCAGCGCCTCGTCGAGCTGGCCGCGGGCCATCAGGATATCGGCGATCTTGCCCTGGGTGACGGCCTTGGAGCGCACATCGCCGAGGCGATCATAGACCGGGAGTTGTTCCTCGGTGCGGATGCGCAGCGCCTCGTCGAGCTGGCCGCGGGCCATCAGGATATCGGCGATCTTGCCCTGGGTGACGGCCTTGGCGCGCACATCGCCGAGGCGCTCATAGACCGGGAGTTGTTCCTCGGTGCGGATGCGCAGCGCCTCGTCGAGCTGGCCGCGGGCCATCAGGATATCGGCGATCTTGCCCTGGGTGACGGCCTTGGAGCGCACATCGCCGAGGCGCTCATAGACCGGGAGTTGTTCCTCGGTGCGGATGCGCAGCGCCTCGTCGAGCTGGCCGCGGGCCATCAGGATATCGGCGATCTTGCCCTGGGTGACGGCCTTGGAGCGCACATCGCCGAGGCGCTCATAGACCGGGAGTTGTTCCTCGGTGCGGATGCGCAGCGCCTCGTCGAGCTGGCCGCGGGCCATCAGGATATCGGCGATCTGGCCCTGGGTGACGGCCTTGGAGCGCACATCGCCGAGGCGCTCATAGACCGGGAGCTGTTCCTCGGTGCGGATGCGCAGCGCCTCGTCGAGCTGGCCGCGGGCCTGCAGGATGTCGGCGATCTGGCCCATGGGTGACGGCCTTGGAGCGCACATCGCCGAGGCGCTCATAGACCGGGAGTTGTTCCTCGGTGCGGATGCGCAGCGCCTCGTCGAGCTGGCCGCGGGCCATCAGGATGTCGGCGATCTCGCCGTGGGCGATGGCCCGTCGCGCTCGATTCCCACGGATGCGAACTCCGCGATGGCGCCGCTTCGTAGGCTTTCATCGCGGCCTTCATGTCGCCGGTTTGATGGTCGTCGTCAGCTTTGCGCAAAAACGCAGGGCCCCCGCTCGACGCCCTCGGCCTGGCTGCCGCGTTCAGCGATCGAGTGCCTCTGCTCCTGGGTCTTCGATCGCCGACACGGTCGGCACAATCCACGGCGATCAGCAATAACCCGTGGGACGGCTCCGCGCCGCAGGCGTCGAGCCTATCCAGGGACGGCCGCAGCACCTCGGACTGGGCGCGTGGCGCGTCCAGCTCCGTGTCGATACAGCCAGCGGGCCGCCGCCTCGGCGGCGCGGATCAGCAGGTCCGGGTCCAGCGCCGGCGCGGCCAGCGTCAGGCGAGTCAGCTCCAGGGCGCGCTGGTCCGTCGGTAAACCGCCGTCGCTGGCGCGCCAGAGCTGGTCCAGGATCGGCAGCGCGGCGGCGCCCATCCGAGCGGCCAGCCCCGGCTGCAGCGGCGGTGCCAGCGGGCGCGCCAGCGGATTGGCCGCGGCCCGCGGCGATGTCGTCGCGCGTGCCCCAGTGGTCCGCGAGACCGAGGGCCAGCAGCCGGTCCAGGGCCGCGGTCGGCTCGGCGATGCCGTCCGCGGCAGCGGCCGCCTCCAGGGCCGGGCGGGGGATGGGCAGGTCCTCCGCGAAGACCGCGGCGGCGCGCAGCATCCGGGCCTGATCGGGGCTCAGCGCGGCGCGGTAGGTCTCGAAGGTCATGCGGCGGAAGAAGGCGAGCACCGCGTTGGTGCGGTCCGCGCGGCGCCTCTGTCCAGGGCGTACTGGATCGCATCCGGGGGTACGCCGGCGCGCCGGTAGTGCTCGATGGCGGCCAGCGCCTGCTCGGCCGCGGCCGCCTCACCGGCCAGGATCGGCGTGACCAGCGCGGCCTGCAGACCCGGGTTGCCGCCGGCGTTGCTCAGCGCCCGCTCCGCGAGTGCTTGCGTGCGCTCATCGAGCGCGATGGTCGTCGCAAGGCGGGTGGCGGCGCCGCAGCTGCTTGCGCCGCTCCCGCGCGTCCATCGGTCGCAGCGGAACGGGCACCAGGCCGTCGGCCAGATCGCGGCCCGACGCATCGGGCAGCGTGAACCGGTAGCGGCTGGTGAGCAGCAGCCGGGACGTCGCTCCGGGACTTGGCAAAGGCGGTCAGCAGGGCGGCCAACGGGGAGCGGTAGTCGGCGCTGGACCGGCGTGCGGATCTGGGACGGGTCCGGTGTCTGCAGGATCGACTCCAGATCGTCGACGATCAGCAGGATCGGTGCCTGGTCCAACGGGTCTTCGAGCAGCGCCTCCAGCGCGTCCGCGAGCGTTGCGGGGTCGGCGAGCAGAGCATCGCGCCAGGTGTCTTTGAACCCCTGTCGACGGCTGGCCGGGATGGCCTCGACGACGCGGTCGAAGACGCTCAGCGCGTCATAACGCCGGAACAGGACGACCGTGCGATGGTCGTTCATGCGGCTGGCGATACGCGCGGCCAAGCTCGACTTGCCGAGGCTGCCCATGCCATGGATCAGCACGCCGGCGGCGTCGTCGCGGAAGGCCCGCAGCACCGCCTGGGCCTGGCGCCGACGGCCGACAAAGGCGGCACGGGCGGCCACCGGCACCTCGCCGCGCGCCTGGTCGAGGAACTGCTGCTCGTGGTCGGCACCGGCAAGCCTGCGCTTGGGCAACCCCTTGTCTGCCAGCGTACCGCCGCCGGCGGGCCCGACAGTGATACGCGCCATGTGCCAGTGATGGCCGCGCTCCGGGTCGGCCATCAACAATCGGCGGGCCTGGGCGACCGCCCACGGCAAGGTCTGGTAGCTGGCCAGCTCGCTGTAGAGGTGCTCGGCAAACGCGATGGCGTCGGGATCGCCCACCGAGCCGTCCCAGCCGAGCACGTTGGCCACACCGGCGCGGATGAGCGCATGGACGAAGGGCTCGAAGCGGCCGGCGTCGTCGGCCCGGGAGCCAGGCTGGAGAGCGGGTTGGCCGGGGTGTCGACCGGGGGCCTGGACGTTGCCCTGCTCGGCGGTGCGGCAGGCGGACAGAAATACCAGCGGCGTGCGCTCCCGGGCTCGCCGAGGCAACGCACCAGATCGCCGGCGTCCGCCAGGCACGGTCGCCGACGGCGTCCTCCAACGCCAGCACCGGTCCGCGCCTCGGGATCGATGTCGCCGTGGCAGGAGATGTGCAGGGCCTCGAAGGGGCCATCCAGGTCCAATCGGTCGCCGAGCAGCCCCGCGGTGCCGCTCTCCTCGACGACCAGGTGCAACGGCAGCCGCCGGGTGGCCTGCAGGATGGCGGCCTCCTCGGCCTCGTAGTCGAGCACGCGCTCACCGTCGGGCGCCGCGGCCATGAACATCAGCTGCAGGTCGCCGTGCCGCGGCGCGGCGCGGGTCCGCCGGCCGCCCGATGCGCCGGACCAGCTCGAAGGGCTGCACGGCGTCCTGCGCCAGGAAGCCGTCCGGGCCGGCCAGCAGCTCCCAGGGTGCATCGAGCAGCGCGCGGCCGATGGCGGAGCTCGGATCATCGACGCGGATGGTCAGTGCCCGACTGCCGGTGCCGGCGGCCCAGGCGGAGACCCAGCCGGTGGTGTCGAGCCAGTCGAACAGTTCCCGGCCGATGCCGAGCAGCGGGTCTTGGCCCGATGGCAGCAGGCCGTTCGGGCTGCTGCTGCCGGCGCCGCGCTGGGCCGCGTCGTAGCGCCTTGCCCAGTCTTCGAGGCAGGCGCGTGCGGGCTCGACCTCGAGCCGCAGCTCCGAGGGCTCCGTGTGCGGGGAGCGGCAGAACAGATCGCTGCCGCTGTGCTCGATGCTGGCTTGCATGGCTCGCGTCCTGATTGCGGCCGGGTGTTGGACTGGTCCGTCCCCAGCCTGGGCTTCGCTGACTGCTTACTGATTATCAGAACACAACCCGCCGGCGGGCGGAAGGGGCAGGCCGGAGGTCGGTGCTTGTCGACCGGCGGGGGAGGGCGCGCCGGCTGCGGCCGCCGCCGGTGGCACGCCCGGAGCGCGCTAGGCTTTCATGATTCGATTAAATGGCGTCGGAGCCTGGGGCAATGGATGGGCGTAGACGGTCGGCATGCCGCGCGGTGTCCCTTCGCGACTCTACCGAAGCAACGAGTCCCGCTGACGGACCTAAGCCGCGCTGCGAACGCGAGCACTGAAGGAGCCATCGCGGTCGCCCTTGCGGAGGGAGGCGAACGCGGGGATGGCGTGGCGCTGTGCCGAAGGCGTCTCTACGC
>CAVOSE010000011.1:0-8706 GCA_963698775.1 uncultured Gammaproteobacteria bacterium | reverse complement strand
GCAGACCGGTGCGGTCTGGGCAGAGCGCTCCCAAGGCACCAACGGGATCGGTACGTGCCTCGCGGAAAAGCGCCCACTGGTCATCCACCAGGACGAGCACTTTTTCACCAAGAACACTGGCCTAAGCTGCGCCGCCGCCCCGATCTTCGACCCGACCGGCAATTTGGCGGGCGTGCTAGATGCGTCAAGCGAGTCTCACCTGGGCCAGCAGCACACCATGGTGCTGGTGAACATGTCCACGCAGCTGATCGAGAATCGACTCTTCTCCTGCCGGATGCGCGATCACTTCATCCTGCGCTTTCATAGCCGCGCCGAGTTCGTCGGCACCCTCGGCGAAGGGGTGGTCGCCTTCGACGTGCCGGGGAGAATCGCGCGGCCAATCGCAGCGCGCTGTTTCAATTCGGGCTGCCCGCCGTCGACGAGATCGCCGACAGGCCGATGAACGCCATCTTCAACATGCGCGCCGACGAGCCCTTCAGGCTGGCCAAGGCCACCCCGGTCGCCCCGTCCGCTGCGCGACAATAAGCGGGGCAAGCGTTTTTTCGCGCTGTTTCAATCCCCTGACGGCCCGCACAGCGCCGACGGGGCAACGGCCGCGAACACCGGCATCACGGCGCCGCGAGCGTCCAGAGGACCTGCGACCGCTCGCACGACTTGTCCCCTAGCCACCGCGAGCCCGACGGCGTCTCGCTGCACGGGCTGGAATTCGGCGACACCCGCATGCGCCGCAACGCCGAGCGTGCCGTCAAGCTGATGGAGAAGGACATCCCGTTCATGATCCTCGGTGAAACCGGCACGGGCAAGGACCTGTTCGCGAAGGCCGTGCACATGGCCAGCCCGCGGCGCGACAAGCCCTTCGTCGCCGTCAACTGCGCGTCCATCCCCGAGACCCTGATCGAAAGCGAGCTGTTCGGCTACCGTCCCGGCGCCTTTACCGGCGCCAGCCGCGAAGGCAGCCGCGGCAAGATCGTGCAGGCCCACGGCGGCACCCTGTTTCTCGACGAAATCGGCGACATGCCCATTCAGCTGCAGGCGCGGCTGCTGCGGGTGCTGGAGGAGCGGGAAGTGATCCCGCTCGGGGGCGAGACCCCCATCAAGGTGGACATCCACTTCATCAGCGCCACCCACCAGGACCTCAAGCAGCAGGTCGAGGACGGCGCACTTTCGCAGGACCTCTACTATCGGCTGCACGGCATCAGCCTGCTGATGCCGCCGCTGCGAAATCGAGAAGACCGGTTCGCGCTGATCCGCCGCCTGATGGACGCGGAGGCCGGCGGCCCCGGGCGGATCGTGACATCGAGCCCGAGGCCCTGGAGGTGCTCGATCGAGCTACGATTGGCCGGGAAACATCCGCCAGTTGCGCAACGTGCTGCGCATGCTCATTGGCCTGTGCGAGAACGGCCTGCGTCCGCTCGACGACCTACCGGACGAGCTGTTCCTGGCCCGGGCCGATGGCGAGACGCACCAGCCGCGTCCCAACGATCCGCTAGGTGTGGCCGAGCGGGATGCCATCTGCGGGAGCTGGAGGCCGCGCATTGGAACGTGACCCGCGTCGCCACGAAGCTCACGCTCAGTCGAAACACCCTGTATCGCAAGATGAAGCGCTACGGCATCAAGCCGTCGCGCTAGCATGAGTCAGTTGCAGAGCGAATTCGCCGTCCGCGTCCACCCCGGAGAGTTGCACTTCAACGCGGCCCACTTCATCACGTTCAACGGCACCTGCGAGAACCTGCACGGGCACAACTTCCACGTCAAGCTGGAGGCGCGCGGAGGCAACACCGGCGATGCCTTCGTCATCGACTTCGTGCTGCTGAACCGCCTGGCCGCCGCCGTCTGCCTGGAATTGCACGACGGCGTCCTGCTGCCCGGCGCCAGCGCTGAGGTCGAGATCACCGAGCAGGACGGCTTGGTGACGGCCAGCAGTTACGGCAAGCGCTTCACGCTGTCGGCGCAAAGCGCCATGATCTTGCCGTTGCCCAACACCACCGCCGAGATGCTGGCGCTGCATATCAGCAATCGACTGGTCGACGCACCTCGGCGCCGAGAACACTGAACGATCTGCATGCGTTGGAGGTCGCCGTCGAGGAGGCCGACAACCAATGGGGCATCCACCTGCGGACCTTCGCCGTTGAGCACTGACCCGCCGCGCATTGCCTGGGCCTTTACCGGCTCCGGGCACTTCATCAAGGAGTGCCTGGAGGTGGCCGATGCGCTACCGTCGGTCGACCTGTTCTTGAGCCGCGCCGCGGCAGAGGTGATGCAGGTCTATGGGTTTCCCGTGAACGACCTCAAGCAACGCTTCAAGCTGTTTCGCGACACCGCCGCCAGCGCGCCTCCGGTGGGCCTGTTTTATAAGGGTCACTACGATCTGGTCGTGGTTGCGCCGGCCACCTCCAACAGCGTCGCCAAGATGGTCTGGGGGATTTCGGACACCCTGGTCACCAACATCTACGCCCAGGCCGGCAAGTGCCGAATCCCGAGTATCGTGTTCGCCTGCGATGCCGCGCCGGAGATGGACACCGAAGCACCCGGCGGCATGGTCAAGGTCTATCCCCGCCCCATCGATTTGCAGAACACCGAGCGCCTTGGCCGCATGGACTACACCGAGGTCGTGCTGAGCGTCGCGGATTTGAATCGAGCCCTGGAATCCTATCTGTGATCGGGCTCGATTTCTCAGCGTGGAGAGGATTCAACGACGAAACACGCGAAATACGCGAAAGTCGACAGAGTCTCAGCAACTCCCGAATTTTTTTCGCGCTTTTCGCGTGTTTCGTAGTTCAAAAAAGATGTACCCGTTGTTGTTGAAGCGTCGCTCGTCGTCTTCGGCGTCCACGGCAACGCACTGCAACCGCATCGCATTGGAATCTGCCTAGGCCCGCACCGTGTCCGAACACATCCTCTTCGTAACGGGATCGCTAGCGGAGGCCAGCTTGGTGCGGGTGCTCGAAGGCATGGACCAACCCGCCTTTACCTGGGAGGTACGCAACCTCGGCGTCAAGGTGGCGGCGTTGATGACCGAGAACATGATTCGCCGGCGCCTGACCGACACGTGCAACGCCGATCGCGTGCTCCTGCCGGGTCGCTGTCGCGGCGATCTGGACGCCCTGTCACAACACTTCGGCGTGCCGTTCGAGCGGGGCCCTGAGGAGTTGCGCGACCTACCCGAATTCTTCGGCAAGGGGGTTGGCCCGCCGGACTTGTCCGGCTACGACGTGCTCATCTTCGCCGAGTTGGTGGATGCGCCGCGCATGAGCCTGGACGCGATCTCCGCCCAAGCCGCCCGCTATCGGGACGACGGCGCGAACGTCATCGACCTAGGCTGCCTGCCCGACACGCCCTTCGACCATCTCGCCGCCGCGGTGCGTCGCCTGAGATCGGACGGGCACCGAGTCAGCGTCGATTCCATGCGGCCGGAAGATCTGCTCACCGGTGCCCGCGCCGGCGCCGACTTCATGCTCAGCCTGACCGAGGAGACACTGTGGGTGACAGAACAGGTCGCGGCAGTGCCGGTGCTGATCCCAGCCCAACCCGGTGATCTCGAGTCGCTGGTGCGCGCTGCCGAGGCCCTGCGCGCAAAGGGCAAGCCCTGCATCCTGGACCCGGTGCTGGACCCGATCCAATTCGGCTTCACCGATTCCATTGTGCGCTATCACGCGCTCCGCGCTCGGCTGCCGAACGCCGCGATGATGATGGGCACGGGCAATCTGTCGGAACTCACCGAGGCCGACACGGCGGGCATCAACACGCTGCTGATGGGCATCATGTCGGAGTTGCGCATCACCCACTTGTTGACCACCGAGGTCAGCCCGCATTGCCGAAGCACGGTGCGCGAACTGGACCTAGCACGGCGCATCATGTTCCTGGCGCGGCATGAAAAGACACTGCCCAAGCGCCTGCATGGCGGTCTAGCAGTGCTGCACGAGCGCAAACCACACCCCTACTCCAGCGCCGAGATCCGCGACGCCGCGATCCAGATCAAGGATCGCAACTATCGGATTCAGGTCAGCGAAGACGGCATCCATATCTACAACCGCGACGGCTTCCATACCGCGACCGATCCTTTCGCGCTGTACCCGTCCCTCGGCGTCGAGAGCGACGGCGGCCACGCATTCTACCTCGGCGTCGAGTTGGGTCGCGCCGAGATCGCCCACCAATTGGGCAAGCGCTACACCCAGGACCGGCCACTGAATTGGGGCTGCGCCGTGCCCGAGAACGATGAGAATCTCACCGAATACGCCCAAGTCGGCACCACCAAGCAGCAACGCCCACCGAACTGAAATCTCGCCAATACCGACTCAATCGGTCGTAGCGCCCCTCGGCCGTATCCATGCCCGTGCATGCCGGCACACAATCCCGCCCACCACGTACTGCTACGTATAGCGGGAACCCGCATACCATCTTAGGCTTTATCCTGTTCCTCAACCAAACAGGAGGCGTCCTCCGTGACAAAATTGATGGTGAATTTGCGCTATTTCATTACACCAGTAATGATTTTTCTCGCCATGCTCGGCGTCGTCGCCGGTGGCACTTGGGTGTGGCTCGGTGTCGTGATGTTCGTTGCGGCGATCATTGCCGACTGGATCAGCAGCGTCGGGCCGTTCCGTGCCGCCCCCGCAGGCACGGATCGGGACGGCGAGCTCAATGGTATCCCCTGGTTGCTCAACGCCATGATGTACGGGCAATTGCCTATCTTCGTCATGCTCCAGTTAGCGCTGGCATGGCGGGTCTATGAGTACGTTTCAGGCGTACCGATCGGCAGTTACGAGCTGCTCGGCTTCATGAGCATTCAGACAGGCACCACCGGCCTGCAGTTGATCGGCGCCACCGCCAGCGCGGGTATCTACATGGGCCTTGGCATCATGTTCGGTCACGAACTCGCCCATACCAAGGGCGCTACGTTCGTGCTGTCGCGCTGGATGATGGGCCTGAGCGGCATTGCCCATTTCTGCTATGCCCACGTCTACAACCACCACCTCGAACTCGCCCATGAAGACGACCCGGCCACCTGCCCGCGCGGTCGCAACATCTACATGCACTACCTGCTCTCGCACTTCGGCCAGTCGCGCTTCCTGTACCTGATGGAAAAGCAGCGCCTCGCCCGTCGTCGCAAGCCGTTCCTGACCTATGAGAACCGCTGGATTCGCGGCTACATGATGGCGCTGCCGACGGTATTCCTGTTCTGGTGGGCCGGCGGCTGGGTCGGCCTGGCCGTCATGCTTGGCATGTGGATCATCTCCGGTTTCGAACTGGAGGTGCTGAACTTCCTGGAGCACTACGGCCTGATCCGCGAAAAGGGTCAGCCCATCGAGTATCGTCACTCCTGGGACATTGGCAATTCACCGGTCACGCAGTTCGCCTTTATCGAGATCGGCCGTCAGGGCGATCACCACGACCGCGGCGAGACCCATTTTTGGGAACTCGAAGAGGTGGGCTCGCCGGACACGGGCCTCGGCTATTACGCCATGTTCTCGTTACTGCTGGTGCCACCGATGTTCGAGAGCTTCATTAAGCCGCACCTGGCGAAATGGGACGCCGAAATGGCCTCAGAAGGCGAACGCAAGATTGCCCACCGTATGAATGAGAAGGCCGGCTGGAACGATATGGAACGATTGGCAACGGCCGTTTGATCCTAGGGATCATGGCGCCCTCGCGAGCGATGTCGACCTTGTCGGCATCGTCCGCGGCGGCGATGAATCGCTGCCACTTAGTCCTTTAAAAACGTTGACCACAAGAGGAATCCGACATGGTCTCATTGAAAGCCTTTTCCGCGGTATTCGCCTTTACCGCAGTCTGCATCTACGGTTTAGTCCTGCTGGGCGTGGGCGAGCACCACCAAAATCCACTCTGGGCGCTGGGCACATCCATTGCGTTCCTGACCATCCTCACCGCCGACGTCTGGATGTTTTTCGCCATCGCGAAGGACGAGCCATTTCGTTGGTGACCGCGCTGCCGCGCCGGCACCGCGTCATCGGCTAGACCCTTTCCACTCCGACGCGCGATGGGTTTCGCTGCGCTCTACCCATGCTACGACTTCTCCACGGGCCCGTAGGATGGGTAGAGGAACGAAACCCATCGCCGTTAGGTGAGCTGGGTGGCGGACCGCAAGATTACCGCTCAACTCCGGTGCAATTAACCGCGGCGGGATCTAGCACAGGCCCTACCTCTGGACGCCTTCACCCTTAGGGGTTCACCTTCAGGCATCTCCCTTCAACGTTACAGCAGCGAATTCGGAGCAGACATCATGGGACTCTTTGGAAAGCGCAAACAACAACCGACCGCATTGCAGCTGCGCGGCTATCCCGGTGATCCGGGCACCAATAAGTGTCTGTTGATGGCGGCGGAGCGAGGTGTTCAGCTGGAGACGCTGCTGGTGGATCTCGGCGAGCGTGCCTGCGACAGCCCTGAATACCGTGCCTTGTCGCCGTTCGGCAAGGTGCCCTGCCTGCGCGACGGGGATTTCGTTACCAGCGGCGCGCCAGCGGTACTGGCCTACCTGGACATCAAAGGCAAAGGCAATACCCTGAATCCAAAAAAGGCGTCGATCCTGGCGGAGCAGAATTTCTGGGTCGACCTTACGCAACGCCTAGCCGACCCCGCCGTGACGGAGCTGATCGCCAACGTGACGCCAGGCGCACCGCGCGTCTCACCGACACAACTTGAGGCAGGCCGGGCGGGATTGACCCAGGCATTGTCACAACTGAACTCGGCAATGGCCGACAACCGGCCCTTCATCGTCGGCCAATACTCCTTTGCCGACATCCACTGGACCGCGTGCCTACACCTGTGTGTCTTGGCCGGCGAGCAGGCCGTGGTGGAGCCTTTCCCAGCCGTTGCCACCTGGTTCGAACGCGTCAAGTCGCGCAAAGGGGCGAACGGGCAGCCGACCTATGCGTCCCTATCGAGCCTCGACGAGGTGCAGAACAAGCGCCTCAAATCCGTTGCCTGACTGACACCAAGACCCGGAGATCAATACGATGGCCGATCTGTTTGCCTTTGGCAGCGCCGTGAAGGCGTTGGATGCGGAGGACCGTTACGGCGCCACCGGCGACCTGAAGAAGACCCAGTACGTGATGCAATTGCTTGGCTTCCCCGGGGATGCCGACAGCCTGAAGTGTCTGCTGATCGCCGGCGAAAAAGGTATGGAGGTAGAAAGCCGCGTACTCGATATCAGCGCCGGCGAGCACTATTCCGACGATTACTTGGCCATTTCCCCAAGCGCCATGATCCCGGCATTGAAGGAGGCCAAGTTTCAAGTCTGTGGTGATCTCGCCATCGTCAGTTTCATCGAGGGCCGGGGCCTCGGCAACCGCATGCCGCCACGCAATGCCGCGGTGCTGGCGCAGCAGGAGTATTGGGTCGATATTGCCCGCGCGGACGCGGCTCCGTTGGTACAGGCCATCGTTGACGAAGTGGTGATCGCGCCCATGCGCGACGACGGCACCCAACCCGACCCGGACGTGGTGCCATCGGCGTGTCAGGCACTAGCGCCGATGCTCGACGCGCTCGATGCTCAACTCGACGGCAAGTCCTACATCGTCGGCGACTACAGCTATGCCGACGTGCACTGGACCGCGTACCTCCATCTGCTGTGGATTGCCGGCCAGGACAAGCTGGTACGCGATCGGCCCAACCTTGACGCTTGGTTTCAGCGCATCCGCGCCCGCAAGAGCTTCTCCGGACAAGACCTGATTGCGTATAACCTGATGCCGTCACTGGACGACATACGTGCCAAGCGGCTCAGCGACGTCGTGATCACCGACTACTGAGCAACCACCCCAGAAGCACCTGGAACCTGAGCCATGCAAGACACCAACCGCAAGTTGCAAGAGTTGATGCAGGCGAACGATCTGAGCGTTTCGGAGGTCGCCCGTGCATTGGATGTTGCGGACCTGACTGTGACGGCATGGGCGACGCAGACATCGGTCGGCGCGGAACCCATGCCCGAATCGGAACTGCGGTTGCTTCAGTACGCACTGATGACCGAGAACAGACGGTTGCACCTCTTCTGAGGGATGACCGAGGTACGTTCGCAAATCAGCGAAGCGGTGCTAATCCACTCGTGTTCGCCCTCGCGAGTTCCTTCGTCCTGTTTCGAGGGTTTATTCTAAGTCCGGCAGTTGGTTCGGCCGTAGGGGCGAATTTATTCGCCCCGTCAATGCCTTGCGTGCGACTGAAGTCGCACGTCGCAAGTCACACCTACCCTGGGGCGCGCTCCATTGCTCTGCTTGCGTGATCGATGCGAACCGGAGGATGAAGGTTTATACGGCGACGGGTCGCGAGTAGAGGCGACTTGGTCGCCCCCTGCCCGCTTGACTTCATAGAGGATGGGATCTATCCGATTGACCCACTGTCGGGCGACCCCGAGTTTCAGGATCAAGCACATGTGACCGTCTTTCTTCGCATCTTCGCGTGTCTTCGCGCGAGCAACGGTCTGACCTAAACTGCTTCGGGCGCCCCGAAAGCTTGCAGATGAGTCAAGTTTCACTTCGTCGTTGTCGTTGTCGGATAGTCGATTACGACAACGACAACGATGAACGCTGCCAAGGTTGCCGAAGCGGCAATCATAACTCGTCGGTCTGAGCCAAAGCCTCGCTAAGAGACCAGGGTTAGTACCCCTCTCTGTCGGCACGGTGAGAGTATTCGCTTCAGCCGAGCAAGACCAGCACGCCCGAAAGGGTCAATAACAAGCCACTGGCAGCACGAATG
>CAVOSE010000010.1:0-120326 GCA_963698775.1 uncultured Gammaproteobacteria bacterium | reverse complement strand
GCGCAGACCAAGGCGTTGTACGCATCGTTGTTGGTGGCGGCGAGCAGGCTGCCGTAGGCGCCGAGTTCCAGCGCGTTTTCGGCGTGCTCCGACAGCAGTTCGCCGAAGAAGACCGGCACACCGCCCAGGCGCGCCTTGCGCAGCCGGTGCCAGGCGTTGTCGGCGACCATGACCGGTACATCCAGCTTGTGCAGCGCGATCGCCAGCCCGCTGCTCCAGGCGGTGGCGCCGGAGATGATCAGTCCGCCCCGGCGTTGCGCGCTCAGGTCGAGCCGACGTGCCAGCCAGCCGAGGCTGAAGCCGTGCAGCAACACGGTGGTCAGGATCAGCGTGAACACCAGCGGCAGCAGGAGTTCGGCGCCGGCGACGCCGCGCTCGGCCAGCGCCGGCCCGAACACGCCGGCCACCGCCGCCGCCACCACGCCGCGCGGGGCGATCCAGCCCACCAGCGTGCGCTCTTGCCAGCTCATGCCGGCGCCGATGGTCGACAGCCAGATGGCAGCCGGGCGCACCAGCAGGATCACCGCCGCAATCAGCAGGCCGCTGCGCCAGTCCAGCGCCAGCATGATGCGTGGGTCCAGATCGGCGGTCAGCAGCAGGAACACGCCGGAGACCAGTAGTACCGCGATGTATTCCTTAAAGCGGCGTAACTCGCCGATGCTCGGCAGGTTCATGTTGCCGAGCACGACACCCATTAGCGTGGCCGCGATCAGACCGGCCTCCTCCAGCACGAGGTTGGAGAGGGCATAGACCCCGAGGGCGGCCGCCAACGCCACCGGTCCCTTCAGGTACTCCGGTACCAGGCCGCCGAGAAAGGCGCGCCCGAGCAGCCAGCCGCCGACGCCACCCAGCACCAGCGCCGCGCCGACACCGGTTGCCAGATGGAGCAGCGTGTCGTCCAGCAGCCCGGCGTCGGCGCCGACGAAATAGTCGAAGATCACCACCACCAACACCGCGCCGACGGGATCGTTGACGATGCCCTCCCACTTTAAGTAACTGGCGGGGCGCTTCTTCAGCCGTGCCTGGCGCAGCAGCGGCAGGATCACGGTCGGCCCCGTAACGATGGTGATTGCACCGAAGATCAGTGCCACCGGCCAGGCGAGACCCACGATGAAGTGCGCCGCCGTGGCGGACAGCGCCAACACCAACACCACGGCGACCGTGATGAGCCGATTCACGCCCGCCGCCGCCTGCTTGAGTTCCGAGAGCCGCAGCGACAGTCCGCCCTCGAACAGGATGGCCGCGACTGCCAACTTGATCAGCGGTTGGTAGGTCTCTCCCAGCGCCTCGCTCGGGCGCAGGATGCCCAGTACCGGGCCGATGATCAGTCCGCACAGGGTGAGCAGCACGATGGCCGGGATCTGAAATCGCCAGCCGAGCCACTGGGCGCCGATGCCCAGCACCAGGAGCAGGGCGAGGATTTCGGTCAGGTGATGCATGGGTGGTTCGTAGTTGCCGGGGTTGGCGGAAGCTTACCCGATTCGTTGGGGTGGGTTGGCGGGACGCGACAGCAGCAGTGCTCCCAACCCTAAGGGGTCGAGCAGGGTCAGCGGCGGCGCCGCGCCGAAGCAGACCCGGATGAGTTGATCCAGCAACCGCTGACCGCGGGCGCCGCGGCCGAATAGGCGGTCGAACACCCACGGATTGAAGCCGTATCGGTGGGACAGCTCCATCAGTACAAACAGGTGCCGAAAGTGCCGATCCAGGGCACGCGGGTAGGGGCGCAGCGCCGCTTGCGTAATGCCGCCGTCGGTGCCTGTCAGCGCGTCAATGATGGTCGTGGCGGCGAGTTCGGCGGACTCCAGCGCGTAGTCGATGCCCTCGCCGGTGAAGGGATTCACCAACCCCGCCGCCTCGCCGACGCAGAGCAGACCGGCGGCGATCTTCGGCGCCCGCAAGAAATCAGTGCGGATCGGGAAGCCCGCCACCGGGCCGGGTGGGTTGGCGTGCCCCAGGCACCGCCGCAGGGTCGGGTGTTCGCGCAGCAGGCGCGGCAGCAACGCGGCCGCCGAGTGGCGTTGTGGTCCGCTGTACCAGTAGCCGAGATTGGCGCTGTCGGGGCCGGTCGGGAACAGCCAGGCGTAGCCTGGGAGCGGCAGGTGGTTGAACAGAAATTGCAAGTCCGGGCCGAGCCCGTCGATGCCGTCGACGTAGCAGCGTGCAGCGGTGCTGTGCACCGGGCCGACGGGGGCGAGCGGGCTGTGCTTGAGCAGGCCGGTGGCAGCGCCGGTGGCGATGACTACCAGGCGGGCGCGGATCGGCTCGCCGTCGATCAGGACGCCGGCGGTTGCGCCATTGCTGTCTCGCAACAGCTCCCGCACATGGGCCACCTGAAAGCGGGCGCCGGCGGCGATGGCCTGTTGCTGCAATAGGTGATCGAAGCGTCGGCGCGGAATGACCAGGGTGCGATCGGGCATCTTGCCGGCGCCGGTGATGGCGGTCTGCGCGCGGGCGCCACCGGGCGCCTGGAACTGGATGCGCAGCGCCTGGTGCGCCTCGGCGGCAACGGCATCGAGCAGGCCCATGCGGGCCAGGTAAAGTTGGGCGCGGGGGCTGAGGCAGTCGCCACAGACCTTGTCGCGGGGAAAGTCGGACTTGTCCAGCAGCAGGGTGTGGATGCCGGCCCGTGCCAGGTGCCAGGCGGTGGCGCTGCCGGCGGGGCCGGCGCCGATGACGATCACGTCCGCGGCGCCCGCACCGGGATGATGGCTTCCCTGATTTTCGAGCCGGTTCATGCCCAGTTGCGGTCCGTCGATCCCCATGCCCTACTGCCGCCCCGGTGAGGCTCAGTCGGCCGCGTCGAGCGCTTCGCGAAACCGGTCGAAGCCGGTGCGAATCTCCGCCGACGGCGGTGCCGTGGCAAGGCTCGCGATGATGATGGCGATGCTGGCGAACAGGATGCCCGGGACGATCTCATAGAGGTCGAACAAGCCGCCCGACAGCTGCTTCCAGACCACCACGGTGACCCCACCGACGATGACGCCGGCGACCGCGCCGGCCCAGTTCATGCGGCGCCAGTACAGCGATAGCAGCAGCACCGGCCCGAAGGCGGCGCCGAAGCCGGCCCAGGCATAGCCGACCAGGCCGAGTACCGTGCTGTCCGGGTCGAACGCCAGCAACAGCGCGACGCCAGCGAGAATCAGCACAGCCACGCGACCGATCAGCACCACCTCGCGCTGGCTCGCCTGCCGACGCAGCAGTTGTCGGTACAGGTCCTCTGCCAGCGCGGACGACGATACCAGTAGCTGCGAGTCCGCGGTGGACATGATGGCGGCCAGGATCGCGGCCAGCAGGATACCGGCGATCACCGGATGGAACAGGGCGTTGACCAGCACCATGAAGATGGTCTCGGGGTCGGCCAGCTGGCCGCCCAGGTTATTGTCCACATAGGCAACCCCGGCGAGCCCCACCAGCACCGCGCCGGCCATAGACAGCCCCGACCAGGTCACGGCGATGCGTCGGGCCGTCGGCACGTCGGACTTGCTGCGAATGCCGGCAAAGCGCGCTAGGATGTGCGGCTGCCCGAAGTAGCCGAGCCCCCAGGCCACTAGCGAGACGATGGCGATGACAGTCAGCGGACTGCCTTCCTTGTCGTGCCAGAGCGTTAACAACTGCGGGTTGTTCTGCTGCAGGGTCGCCAACAGCGCACCGACGCCGCCGTCGGCTGTGATCGCCCAGACGGGCACGATCAGCAGCGCCGCGGCCATCAGCAGACCTTGCACCAGATCGGTCCAGGAGACCGCCAGGAAGCCGCCGAAGAGGGTGTAGGAGACCACGAACAGGGTGCCGACGACGACGGCGATCTCGTAATCCAGCCCGAACACCGTCTCAAACAGCTTACCGCCGGCCACGAGGCCGGAACTGGTGTAGAACAGGAAGAACAGCAGGATGAAAAAGGCCGAGACCGCCTGCAACAGATGGCGTCGGTCGCCAAAGCGATTGGCGAAGAATTCCGGAATGGTCAGCGAGTCGTTGGCGGAGAAGCTGTAGGTGCGCAGCCGCTTGGCGACCAGCAGCCAGTTCAGCCAGGTGCCGGCCAACAGCCCGCCGGCGAGCCACAACGCCTCGACCCCCGAGCCGAAGGCGAAGCCCGGCAGCCCCAGCAACAACCAGCCGCTCATGTCCGAGGCGCCCGCCGACAACGCCGCCGGCCATGGGCCGAGGCTACGGCCGCCCAGAAAATAGCCCGATGAACTCTTCGTGCTCTGGTAGGCCCAGGCGCCGATGCCGAGCATCAGGGCCAGGTAGACGAAGAAGGTCGCGGTGATGGCTGCGTTGGTTTCGACCATGGGGGCTGATACTTTTGCGAATTGCGGATACGCTAGCCGCAGACCCTAACACGCGTGAACCTGGCGTGCAGCTACCGGTGCCGTGCCGCCCGGGCATGCCGCAGCCGTCGGTCGTGCCGCGCCGATACGCGGATGCAGTTAAGCGATGTACCATGGTTTAATTCGGTCGCCCTGTTGGTCTAAAACTGGGTAGGCGTCCCCACCTACTTCCTAGTCGTTCTCGCTCGCCCCCGCCCTTTTCCTCATCGCGCATGTCTACCGTCACTGCCAAGGCCTTTCGCCAGCAGATCCTGAAGCCCGCCGAGGGCATCTTCTTGTTTCATGCGCGGGCGATCGAAAGGCTGATCGAGGAGCAGCTGGGCGAGCGCCTGCTCGATGTATCGATTCCGGACCTGCCGTATTATCTGATGCCCAGGGACGCTTTCCTGTTCGGCCTGGAGAGCGAGAACGCGGAGGCGTTGTCGGTGATCGAAGGGCTGCGGCTGCCGGACCATGTCATCTTGCTGCCCAGCCCCGCCACCCAGGATCTCGATGAGCGCAGTCTCCGGCAGCTGCGGCAGGACTACTGGGCACGAGGTTTCGAGGCCGAGGTGGCGCGGGCTTGGCAGATGGCCCGCGAGGACAACCAGGACGCTGGCCAGTTCGGCGCCGATGCGCTGACGCGGCTGATCGGCGAGCACGCCTTTGCCGAGGTGCGAGACGTGCTCGATCGCGACGGCGTCACCCTGCCGATCTGGGAGGATGCGCTGGTCTGCCGCAGTTTCGTCGCCATGGTCGCCAGGCTGCGCTATTTCGCGCCCGGCGCACGCGGCTTCTACTTTCCGGCCATCGGTGTCTGGCCGGAGGTAGATACCTGGCTCAGCGCCAGCGGTCTGGACCTACCGGGAGCCTTGCAGACCAGCCGGCTGCCCATGCTGTTGGTGCGTAGTCGCCCCGGCGCCGGCGGCGATCTGCCCACGGAAATACCGCTCTTGCCGACGGGATTGCCTTTCGGCTGTTCCGACCCGGATCTGCCGCGCGCCATTGAGGCGGCTCAGCAGCCGCTACCAGAGCCGATAGCAGGGCTGCTGCAAGGGCCGGAACCAGAGCCGATTTCGGCGCCCGCAGTGCCGACCCTGCCATCCGCGCCGCTCGAGGCTACCGGCGTCTCCGCAACCACTCCCGCGCCTGCCAACCAGTCGCCAAGCCAGCCCCCAAGTGGGCCGTCTGTGCCCTCGGCCGCCGATATCGATGCCGACCAATTCGAGGCGACCCAGGCCTTGGAACAGCGCTGCCTGGATGCGCTGCGGCGGGGCTCCGCGGTGCGCCGCCGCGGGGGGTGGCTGCGTCGGATGCGCGATGCCGCGGAGGGGCTCAGGCGCCGGCTGTTGGCCGGGCTGTTGTTTTTGCCCGCCATCGAGGACAGCGGCTTTGGCGATCAGGCCGTGCGTCGCGTGCGCGCCTGCAAACTGTGCCTAGCGCTCTTTGAGCAAGCCGTTGCCGCCGCCCAGCGTGCCGAATTCGACGGGCGCTTCGCAGCATCTCTGCGCGGCTTGGCCGAGGCCCGCCGGCTCGCTCAGCGCCTATATCGGCCCTCGCACGTGGTTCCCGCGGCGGTGGAACAGGCCATCGGCGAACGCGAGCTCGCCGCCGAGGCGCACCTGGCGGATATGCTCGCGGCCAAGTGGCGGCTCGATCCCGTTACGGCCGACGAAATCCGCACCCTGATCGGTCGGCTGGCCGCCGAGGACCGCCGCCGTTACGGCTCGGTGCCGGCGCGCGCATTGCTCGGCGATTTACAGCATGTGTTATCAGAGGGGCGGAGCGATTACTTCCGCTTGCGTCTATTGGCGTGGCTGTTCAGTCTCGGGCGTACCAGGCTGCGCGAAGTGCTGCCGTTCCAGTCGCTGCTGAAGGCGCTGCGCTCGCTGGAAACCAGCCGCCAACGGCTTGAGGAACTGCTCTGGCCGATTGCGGACTTGGAGCGATTCGGCCAGGCGTTATCCGTGCTGACCAATCGCGTCAGCAGCCGGCTGGATGAGCAGATTGGGCCGCGGCTGGAGCGGGCGATGCGGGAAGCGGATTTCGTTCCACGCGATCATCGCGAAGTCGTCGCCGCACAAAAGATGAAGCTGGAACTGCTCGACGTCATCAAGCACCGCCGACACCTCAAGTTCACGGACGTGCGCGATGTCGTTGCGCGCAACATCCTGCGTTTGCCGGACCCGACCATCGACGAGTTCTTTCGCGGCGATCGGCTGCGTCGCTTCGACCGTACCGCGAGCCGGGCGCTGCCTGGCGTCTACCGCCCCGGCGAGCTCTACATCAAGGGGCTGCAACAGCTCAGCGCGCCGCTGTTCGGAACCAACCCGGGGCGGAGCGTCCTGCGCCATGTGCTATTGCCTTTCGGCAGCGCCTACCTGGTATTGAAGAGCCTCGATCTGCTGATCGAGCTGTTGCCGAACTACGACCGCAGCTTTCACGTCACGAGTCTGGTCTCAGTGGCGCTGATCGGTGCGCTCGTCAACGGCCTCGCCTTTAGCGGCATCGGCCGGCACCTGGTGCGTTCGCTGTGGCACGGGAGCCTGTTTGCGCTGCGTTTCCTGCTCTACGACGGTATACGTCGGCTGCTGCGCTGGGGACCCGTGGCCACGCTGCTGAAAACCGGCCTAGTGCGCGGGCTGGGGCGTAATCTGTTTCAGCCCCTGCTGATCGGTACGTTGCCTCTGATTCCGATTATCTGGCTCGCGGTGTTCGTTGACCACGTTCCCATCGAACCCGGCCTTTGGCTGGTGGGGTTGGCGTTCGCGCTGGGCACGCTGGCGCGCCATACGCCCGCCGGGCGTCGCTTCGTGGATGATTTGTCCACCAGTATCGGCAGCTATGCCCGGCGCATCAATCAGGCCCTGTTCATCGGTGCGGTCCAGCAGCTGATGTACTTTTTTAAGGAACTGACGCGGCGCTTCTCGCAGGTCTTGCATCGGGTCGAAGAGGCATTGACCCACCATCTCGGTGAACACCCGGTGAGCCTCGTCATCAAGGCCGTGTTGGCGCCCCTGTGGCGCATGGCGGAGGGCTTGATCCAGTTCTATGTGACGGTGTTGGTGGAACCGCAGGTCAATCCAGTCAAACACTTCCCGATCGTCACCATCGGCCACAAGCTGATGTTGCCGTTCTTGCCGGCAATCACCGCCGCCTTCATCGAGGTGAGCCAGTCCGTGTTGCCGAAGGTCATTGCCTACCCGCTAGTCACGCTGACCATCGTGCTGCTGCCGGGGTTGTTCGGCTTCCTGGTCTGGGAGTTGAAGGAGAACTGGAAGTTGTATCAGGCCAACCACCGCGGCGGCCTGCGCGCCGATGACGAGGGCGTCGAAGTGGCCGACCGCGACTGGGTAGAGCCCGCCGTGGTCGGCGCCCATGGCGAGACCATGCGCGGCCTGATGACGCGGGGTTTCCATAGCGGCACCCTGCCAAAGGGCTTCGACCGCTTGCGCAAGGTCATCCGCGACGAGATTAGCGACGGCATTCCCTATCCGAAACGCCTGCGGCGCGTGCAGCGCCAACTTGAGGAGGTACAGCGAGCGGTCTGCGTCTTCTTCGAACGCGAATTCACCTTCGCACTGCGGGAGCGCTGCCGGGACCCGGACTGCACGCTGCAGCGGGTCGAGACCGGGACGCCGCGTATTGCGACTAATTTGGTCGAATTGCAGGCGGAGCTGTTTGCGGACGCCGTTTTGGCATCGGACGCCGCGCAGTTGCCAACATCGGCGCCGTCTCAGGAGCGTCCGCGCACCTTGCTGTCGCTGCCTGCGCCGCTACGATTGTGCATCCGTATCTCCCATGCCGGGAAAGGCATGCGGGTGGAGACCGAAATCGACGGCTGTACCGGGGACATCGATGCCCATTCCTGGTCGCTGATCGGCGACGATCTCAGGCTGTTCGCCGGTCGCGCCGGGGCCGATCTACGCGGCTCGGAGTGGGCGTTGCCGATTCCCTGCGATGCTAGCGAGCCAGCCGGCGCCCATGCCGAACCAAGCGAACCGCCTGCCCAAGCAAGACGTTAGAGCGGACGTTTAATAGGTCTCACGCGAAGGCGCGAAGACGCGAAGGAAACCAAGTTTTTGGACAGCTTTTTCGGCGTGACGCGTCGTTCTCGACAAAGAGGCGCGTCGGTCAACATTTGCTCGCAAAATCCATTTCTTCGCGTTCTTTGCGGCTTCGCGTGAAACACTCGGGCTCGGGAGGCACTGATCTATTGGCTACGCTGGCCAAAAATCAGACGAGACCTCACACCACGCACGGGAAGCCCTGATAAATCAGCGCTTCCCTAGATTGCTGGGAGCGCCGAATGCTTGCAGATGAGTCACATTTGCCTTCGTCGTTGTCGTTGTCTTAATCGACTACCCGACAACGACAACGATGATCGCGGCTCAGGTTGCCAAAACAGCGATCGCGACTCGTCGGTCTGAGGCGAAGCCTCGCTAGGGTAACTGCTCGACTTCGAAACCCACCACCGTGCGCTGTTCGCGGCTGAATTCAACGCCGATAAGGTGGATCGGCAGACCCTCGGCGCGGTATTTGTCCGCGTAGCCCCTGTCCTTGATCTGTTGCAGGGCACGTCCCGCCGGTGCCAGTTCCACGACCTTGAACTCAAACAGGTACACCTGGCCGTTAAAACGCAGCGCCATGTCCAACCGCCCGGCGCTGCTGCCGTCCTCGGGTGTCAGGTCAAGGCCCAAGGAGGCGAAGTAGGCGTAGAACACGCTGGCGTAGTAGCCCTCGTATTGAGCGATCGGGTTGTTGCGATACCAGTCATGGGGAATGCTGGCGAAGAAGGCGGTAAACAGGGCCTCCAGGCCGGCAAAGTCGTTGTGCTGCAGGAGTCGGTACAGCGATTTGCGCTGGCGCACCTCGACGGCCCCGGCCGGCGTCCAGGCATCCAGCAGCGCCCCGGTAAGACTCTGATAGACCTCTCGGTTCGGGTACCTCAGTCGGTAGAAATAATTGCCGCCGATGTTCTCCTCGAGATCGATGGTCAGGTAGCCGCTCTGAAACAGCAGCGCCTCGCTGGTCATGCGGTCCACGTCGAAGGACGACAGCAGTGCGGCGTCCGTTTCCAACTGCCCGAGTTCCGGCAGCCAGGTTCGGCGCTCGGTGAGCAGGTCGACCACAAAGGTCGGCGTGGCGGTCTCGAACCACCAGGGGCGGAACTGGCGCTTTTGGAACAGCAGCAACAGATCGAACGGGTTATAGACCGCCTCGCCGGTCCAGTTGTAGCCGTTGTACCAGGCGCGGACCTGTTCGCGGTCGAGACCGTCGAGTTCAGCGGCGAAGACATCGTCCAGATCGGCCTCGGTGTAGCCGCAGATGGCGGAGTAGTTCGGGTCGACGGTGATGTCATTGAGATTGTTCAGCCCCGAGAACAGGCTCACCTTGCTGAATTTCGACACGCCGGTCAGAAACGCGAACCGGATATGGGCATCGGCGCCTTTGACGACCGAGTAAAGATTGCGCAATCCGTCGCGCAGTTGGCGGGCGGTATCCCGGTCGGCGAGATTGTCCAGGATCGGCTTGTCGTACTCGTCCACCAGCACCACCACGCGCTCGCCGGTCCGCTCATGCGCGGCACGGATCAAGCCGTGAAAACGGCCTGGGATGCTGGCATGGGCGCTGGCGACGCCGAGCCGCGACTCGTTGTCCGCCAACAACTCGCGGATGCGTTCGTCCAACTGCGCGCGCGAGGCCATGACGCCGTCGGCAAAGCTCAGCCGCACCACCGGGTAGGGCCGTGCCCAGTCCCAGCACTTGCGTGCCTCCAGACCGCGAAACAGTGGCTCGTTGGCGCTGAACAGCTCAGCCAGGGTATCGAGGAACAGCGACTTGCCGAAGCGGCGCGGGCGGGATAGGAAATAATATTTGCCCTGCTCGATCAGCCGCAGCGCAAACGGGGTCTTGTCGACGTAGTAATGCCCGCCCTCGCGCATCTCGCGAAAGGTCTGAATGCCGATGGGCAGTGGCTTGCGTTGCATGGGTCGTCTGGGCTCACTACCACAGGGCGTAGAAGTGGTGGGTCGGGCCGTGTCCGGTGCCGACGTCGAGTTCGTCGGCATGGGCGATCGCGCCGGCGACATAGGCCTTGGCGCGGCTGGCGGCCTCCAGCACGTCGCTGGTCAGCGCCAGCTGCGCGGCCAGCGCCGAGGACAGTGTGCAGCCGGTGCCGTGGGTGTTGCGCGTGGCCGTGCGCGTGGCTTCCAGCCAATGTCCCGACGGCGGCGTAAACAGGTAGTCCGGGCTGTCGTCGCTGCCGAGATGTCCGCCCTTGAGCAGGATATTGCGGGGGCCGAGGTCGTGCAGCCGAGCCGCCAGGGCGGCCATCGCGGTCCGGTCGGTGGGCTCCGCGGTCGCCAGCAGTGCCGCCGCCTCCGGCAGGTTCGGCGTCAGCACCGCGGTCAGCGGCAGCAGGCGTTCGATCAAGATCGCGACCGCCTCCGGCGACAGCAGCCGGTCGCCACCCTTGGCGACCATGACTGGGTCGAGCACGATGTTGCGGGCGCGGTTGCGTTGCAACGCGTCGGCGACGGCGCCAGCGATCTCGCTGGTACCGATCATGCCGATCTTCACCGCATCGACGCGCACGTCGGCGAACACCGCATCGATCTGGCGGGCGACGAATTCCGCGGGCATCAGTTCGACCCCAGTGACGCCGCGGGTGTTCTGAGCGGTCACCGCTGTGATGACGGCCATGGCATAGGCGCCGTTGGCGGAGATGGCCTTGATGTCGGCCTGTATACCGGCCCCTCCGGACGGGTCGGAGCCGGCGATGCTGAGTACGTTTGGAATCATGAGTCGGGTCCGCGTCGCGTGCATGCGTGTCGAGCGTCGATCCGGTGTTGGCTCATGTCGCCTGACCGGTGTTTCAATGCTGCCTTGCCCGCGGCCTCGGCGAGCGTGCGCGCCGCGGCCTCCGGGTCCGCGGCCGCACAGATGGCCGAGACCACGGCGAGCCCCTTGGCACCAGCGGCGAACACCGCGCCCACATGGTCGGCTGAGAGGCCGCCGATGGCTACTGCCGGCAGCAGGCAGGCCGCGCACACCTGGGCCAGCCCATCGAAGCCAAGTGGGGCGCGGTGGTCGGCCTTGGTGGCGGTGGCGAACACCGGGCCGATGCCGACATAGTCGACCACGGCTGGGTCCACGGCCGCCGCTTCTTCGATCGTGTTGATCGACAGGCCGACGATGGCGTCAGGCCCCATCGCTTGGCGCGCGACCTGGGCGGCGCGATCGGTTTGGCCGACGTGTACCCCGTCGGCGTTGATTGCGAGCGCCGCCTCGATCCGGTCATTGACGATCAGCCGCGCGCCGGAGCCTTCGAGGGCCTGTTTCAGGGCGCGGCCCTGGCGAACCAGATCGACGTCCGATGCCAGCTTGTCCCGCAACTGCACGATGCGGGCACCACCGCGCACGGCGGCCCGTGCGATTTCGACGACGCCGCGTTCGGCGCAGAGCTGGGGATCGGTGATCAGGTAGACGGAGAGGTCGAGGCTGGGTTTCATGGGGCTCGAGCCGGTCCAGGATCGCAAATAGGGAAAGGGAAGCGGCATGATCTCCGAGGTATCGGTTCGGATCAATGCTCATCGAATTGCACATGGGGTGCACCGATGCTTGACCGAGGTTGTCTTGACGCATCAAGTCCCACCACTTTACTCGGATAAAGTTGGTGGAAGTGACAGTAGTCAACGCCATAGCTGCACCCTGCTGCTAGAGTCGGTCGCGATTGTTCGCCAAACAGACACCAGTCCCGTGCCTTCCGGGCCGCCGCCGTGGATCGCGTCCCCGCGGGTTGATGACTGATGGGGCATGTATGCGGTTGCTGCACTGCACCAATTGGCACTATGATGTCGCGCCATGGTCATTACCGCGTCATACGTAGGTAGTTTTCCCGAGCCGGGATTGTGTTTTCGGCAACGACCGAGTGGGTTCGACTGCGGTCGCCAATGCAGATGGACTGCGGCGCAGTCACAACCCCGTGCAGTTGCGAGCGAGTGCAGTAAAAACCGATGACAGAGTACGCGCTAATCCTGGTCGGCACCGTCTTGGTCAACAATTTCGTGTTGGTCAAGTTCTTGGGTCTGTGTCCGTTCATGGGGGTTTCGAAAAAGCTCGAGACGGCCATCGGCATGGGACTGGCGACCACCTTTGTGCTGACCCTGTCCGCCGTCACCTCCTGGCTGGTCAACGAATACCTACTGATGCCGTTGGGCATCGAGTACTTGCGCACCATCGCCTTCATTCTGGTGATCGCCGTGGTCGTGCAGTTCACTGAGACGGTGATGCACAAGACCAGTCCCGTGCTGTATCAGGTGCTGGGGATCTTTTTGCCGCTGATCACCACCAACTGTGCGGTGCTTGGCGTTGCGCTGCTGAATCTACAGGAGCAACGCGGATTTCTTGAGTCCACGCTGTACGGCTTCGGCGCTGCGCTGGGCTTTTCGTTGGTGCTGGTGCTGTTCGCGGGCATGCGGGAGCGTGTCGCCGTTGCGGACGTGCCTGAGCCGTTCCAGGGCAGCGCCATCGCGCTGGTGACCGCTGGGCTGATGTCCCTGGCCTTTATGGGTTTCGCCGGCCTGGTCGCCAACTGACGACGCGCCGACGCCGACGCGTCCGGTCCTTAGAGGCGGGCGCAAGCGAGGAGAGACAAACATGTTGATCGCTATTGCCGCCATTGCCGTGCTGGCCGCCGTGTTCGGCCTGCTACTCGGTTATTCCGCCATTCGCTTCCACATCGACGGTGACCCGATTGCCGACCAGGTAGACGCCTTGCTGCCCCAGAGCCAGTGCGGTCAGTGTGGGTATCCGGGCTGTCGTCCCTACGCCGAGGCGGTGGCCAGCGGTGAGGCGGAGATCAACCTCTGTGCCCCGGGGGGCGAGGGCACCATGCTCGCCATGGCCGACTTGCTCGGGCGAGAGCCGGTGGCGCTTGGCGAGCTGGCCGAGAAGGTCAAGTGCGTTGCGGTGATCGACGAGCAGAATTGCATCGGCTGTACCAAATGTCTGCAGGCCTGTCCGGTCGATGCCATCGTCGGGTCGGCGAAGCAATTGCACGGCATCATCGCCAGTGAATGCACCGGCTGCGGTTTATGCCAGGAACCCTGCCCGGTAGATTGCGTCCGCATGGAGCCGATCCCCGAGACCATTAGTACCTGGAAGTGGCCGTATCCCGCCAACCAGCCGATCCATTCGCCGATCGATCGGCCTGCGCAGCAGCCGCCCGGCGCCGGTGTGGCGGTCGAAATCGAACACCGTGAGGCCGCCTAGCCCGGGTCCAGAAGCCGATGTTTACATTGCCCATGAAGCTGCATTCCGCCACCGCCGCCGGCCGTAAGCACAAGTTGTGGCGGTTCCACGGCGGTGTCCATCTGCCGGAAGAGAAGCACCTGTCCAATCGCCAGCCGATGCGCGACGCGCCGCTGCCGCGGCAGTTGATCATCCCGTTGCAGCAGCATATCGGCGCGCCGGCGCGCGCCTGTGTCGCGGTGGGAGATCGGGTACTGAAGGGCCAGGTCATCGGCGAGCCGCAGGGCTACATCAGTGCCCCGGTGCATGCGTCGACCTCCGGCGTGGTCAGCGCCATCGAGCCGCGCGCGGTGACGCACCCATCCGGACTGCCGGCGCTCTGTCTAGTCATCGACAGCGACGGCGACGATACCTGGGCTGAACTGCCCGCGCCCATCACGGACTTCGAGCAGACCGACGCGGCGACGCTGCGCGAGCGCATCCGCAACAGCGGCATCGTCGGCATGGGCGGGGCGTCATTCCCGTCCAATGTGAAATTGAACCCCGGTGCCGATCAGCCCATCGATACGCTGATCATCAACGGCGCCGAGTGCGAGCCCTACATTACCTGCGACGACCTGCTGATGCGTGAGCACGCGGTCGACATCGTCGACGGCATTCGCATCATGCTGCACGTGCTGGGTGCCAAGCGCTGCCTGGTCGGCATCGAGGACAATAAGCCCGAGGCGCTGCTGGCCATGCAGCAGGCCGTGGTGCTGCGCTCCCGCGAAAAGGCGCTGAACGCGCGCATCGACGTCGTGAAGATACCGACCCTGTATCCCAGCGGCGGAGAGAAGCAGCTGATCAAGATTCTTACCGGCAAGGAGGTACCGAGTCACGGCATCCCGGCCCAGATCGGTATCGTTTGTCAGAACGTCGGCACCGCCAATGCCGTCGCCGATGCCGTACTGCGGGGGCGGCCGCTGATCGAGCGTCTGGTGACCGTGACCGGTCGTGCCGTCGCCAAGCCTTGCAACTATCGCGTGCGCGTCGGCACGCCCGCCACCGGACTCGTGGAGACCAGCGGCGGCTATCGCGGGGAGCTGGCGAAGCTCGTCGTCGGCGGTCCCATGATGGGGTTCCGCATCGATTCCGACGCGGTGCCCATCACCAAGGCCGTCAACTGCATCCTGGCGCTATCACCGGAAGAAAGCCCCGACCCCGGCGAGCCGCTAGCCTGCATTCGTTGTGGCCGCTGCGCCGAGGTCTGTCCGGCCAATCTGCTACCGCAACAGCTGTATTGGCACGCTCGGGCCAAGGACATGGACAAGGTGCAGGACTACAACCTGTTCGATTGCATCGAGTGTGGTTGTTGTGCCCATGTCTGTCCGTCCCACATCCCGCTGGTGCAGTACTACCGTTTTGCCAAGACCGAAAGCTGGGCGCAGGAGCGCGAGAAGCGCGCTTCGGAGCACGCCCGCGAGCGTCATGCGGCGCGCGAGGCGCGGATCGAGCGCCTGGAGCGCGAGCGTAAGGCGAAGCTGCGCAAAAAGAAGGAGGCTGTTGCGCCCAAGGGCGCTGCCGCCTCGGGCGATGCGGACCCCAAACAGGCCGCCATCGATGCCGCCCGCAAGCGCGCCGCTGCCAAGAAGGCCGCTGCCGGCGAGGCTGCCGCGGGCAAGACCGCCAGCTCCGCTACCGCGAGCGCTACGACCGCAGCCGATGCCGCCGCGCAATCGCCAGCCGCCGGACCGGCTTCCGAGCAGACCGACAGCAAAGCGCGGGCACGGCTTGTGGAACCAACGTCGCCCGCGGCAGCGGAACCAGTCCCTAAGCGCGCCGTACAACGCGAAGCGGCGATGAGCGAGGAACAGGGCTGATGGCGACTGGCTCGTTCGTTTCGTCTCCCCACAGCACCCGCGTCAACCGGGTCGATCAGGTCATGCTGCAGGTCTGTCTGGCGTTGGTGCCGGGCACGCTGGCGTTGGTCTGGTTCTTCGGCTGGGGGGTGCTGATCAACATGGCGCTGGCGACGGTGTTCGCCGTTGCCGCCGAGGCGCTGGTGCTGATGCTGCGGGGTCGTCCGGTGCTGCCAGCCATCGGCGACTACAGCGCCGTGGTGACGGCCTTGCTGTTCGCGCTGACGGTGCCGCCGGCACTTCCCTGGTGGCTGACGCTGCTCGGCATGCTGTTCGCCATCGTTATCGTCAAGCAGCTCTACGGCGGTATCGGTTACAACCCGTTCAATCCCGCCATGGCTGGCTATGTGTTTTTGCTGATTTCGTACCCGGTGGCCATGACCAGCTGGCTGCCGCCGGATGTGCCGGAGTTGCTGCAGGCGCGCGACCTGGTGACGCTGTCGTTCATGGATTCCGCCCGGCTGATCTTCACCGGCGCGTTGCCGCCGAGCCTGACCTGGGATGCCATCACGGCCGCGACGCCGTTGGACGAGATGCGTACCCTGATCGACCAAGGGCTAGTGATCGACCAGATCCGCCAGAGCCCCCTGTGGGGCGACTTCGGCGGTCGTGGCTGGGAGTGGGTCGGGAACTGGTTCCTGCTGGGTGGACTATTCCTGATCTGGCGGCGGATCATCACCTGGCATATTCCGGTGTCGTTCTTTGCCGGGTTGTTGCTGATGGCCGCGCTGTTCTGGTTTCTGGACCCGCAGACGCACCCCAATCCGGCCTTTCACCTGTTCTCAGGTGCGGCCATCCTGGGCGCATTTTTCATCGCGACCGATCCGGTCAGCGCCTGTACCACCCGGCGCGGGCAACTCGTCTATGGCTTCGCCATCGGCGCACTGGTGTTCGTCATTCGCACCTGGGGCGGGTATCCCGATGCGGTCGCCTTCGCCGTGTTGCTGCTGAATATCGCTGCCCCCATGATCGACCATTACACGCAACCCCGGGTCTTCGGTCAGCGGCGGCAGGCTGGCTAATGTCCTTGCACGTTCAGGGCCGCTAGCCTGCGCGCGGCCTATCGCAGAATTCGAGAGAGTCATGAAGAAATCGCCTATCCTCATCGCCGCCTTCATCCTTGGTAGTTTTGCGGTCGCCGGCGTCGGCGTCGTCGCCGTCACCCATGCCATGACCGATACCCGCATCGCGGAGAATCAGCGTCAGGCCATGTTGAGCAAGCTCAAGGCCATCGTGCCGGCGGATCGGGTCAAGAACGACCCCCTCGCGGACGTGATTCAGGTCCAAGACCAAGCGTTGCTTGGCGCCCCGGTGACCGACGTGTACCGTGTGCGCGATGGTGACGCACCGGTGGCGCTGGTGCTGCGCCCGATCGTGCCGGACGGCTACGCGGGACCCATCAAACTGCTGGTGTCGGTGCTCGCCGATGGACGCCTCGGCGGTGTGCGTGTGATCGAACACCATGAGACCCCCGGGCTCGGCGACAAGATCGACGAAAAGAAAGACGACTGGATCGTCGCGCAGTTCAACGGCAAGTCACTGGGTGATCCGGTGCCCGAGAAGTGGCAGGTCAAGCGCGACGGCGGCGATTTCGACCAGTTCACCGGGGCCACCATCACGCCGCGCTCGGTGGTCAAGGCGGTCAAGAACACGCTGCTGTTCGTCGAACAGCAGGGCGACAAGCTGTATACGGCGCCAGCCATCGGCGCCGCGCCCGCCGAGCCTGCGCCAGACGCCGCGCCAGCCACCGCCCCAGCCCCGCCCCAGTCGCCACACCGGCCCCTGTCCCGGCTTCCGCGGCAGTCGCGCCGTTGGGTGAGGGAGCATCCTGATGGCCGGCACTGGATATGGCGCGATCGTCGGCGATGGCCTGTGGACGAACAACCAGGCCCTGGTCGCCATGCTCGGTCTCTGTCCGCTGCTGGCGACCACCACCACGGCCACCAACGGTCTCGGCATGGGGCTCGCGACCACTACGGTGTTGGTGCTGTCGAACGGGACCATCTCCCTGATTCGTAACCTGGTGCGGCCCGAGGTGCGCCTGCCGGTGTTCGTGCTGGTCATCGCCTCCTTCGTCACCACGGTGGAGCTTACCATGCAGGCCATGCTGTACGAGCTCTACCTGGTGCTCGGTCTGTTCATTCCGCTCATCGTCACCAACTGCGCCATCATCGGTCGCGCCGAGGCGTTTGCGTCCAAGAATCGCCTCGACCGCGCCATCGTCGACGGCCTCGCCATGGGCCTTGGCTTTACGCTAGTGCTGATGGTGCTCGGCGGCATCCGCGAGCTCCTCGGCCAGGGAACGCTGTTCTACCAGGCACATCTGCTGCTCGGCGAGAGTGCTCGGGGCTTTGGTCTCGACCTCGGCGACAGCTTCCAAGGCGCGTTACTCGCCATCCTTCCCCCCGGCGCCTTTATCGCCCTGGGTCTGCTGATCGCGCTGAAGAACGTCATCGACAAGCGCGTGGCCCGCCTGCAACAAGCACTGGCGAAACCTGCTTCTCAAGCCGCGGCGAGCGGCACCGCCCAGCCCGCCACTTGAACAGCCGATAGCACCCGCCTTAGCTGCACCGCGCTGCGCAGGGACGCGCTCCGATCGCGGTCGCGGCAGGTGCCCGTGGCCTGCCTTGTGCTGTGTCTCCGCTAAGCACTTGATCGTGGTATATTAGCCGATCTATATGTACGCTGGTCGTACCACCTCAGCTCGAGTTCAGAAACCGCTCTGAGCGGTAGACAGAGCCGCTTTCAGCGGTGGTGACATCTTCAGCAGCGTTCCTGCTGACAACCTGAAACCCAAAAAAGACGGGGAGTTCCGTATGTCCAAGAAGCATCCAGTAGTTGCCGTTACCGGCTCGTCCGGCGCGGGCACCACCACGGTCAAGCGCGCCTTTGAGCACATTTTTTATCGCGACGGCATCAATGCTGCGGTCATCGAGGGCGATAGCTTCCACCGCTACGATCGCGTTGAGATGAAGGCTGAGATGGCGAAGGCCGCGGAGCAGCATCGCAATCTCAGCCATTTCGGGCCCGAGGCAAACCGTTTCGACCTGCTCGAGGCGTTGTTTGCCACCTACGGTGACACCGGTGGCGGTAAGAAGCGTTACTACATTCACAGTGACGAGGAGGCAGCGCAGCTCAATGCGCGCCTTGGAACCGACCTGAAACCGGGGCAGTTCACCCCCTGGGAAGACGTACCCGAGGACACTGACCTGCTGTTCTATGAAGGCCTGCATGGTCTGGTGGTGACGGAAGGGGCCGATGTCGCCAAGCATGTCGATCTGGGCGTCGGCGTGGTGCCCATCGTCAACCTCGAGTGGATACAGAAGATCCACCGCGATAATCTGGAACGTGGTTATTCTGCCGAGGCGATCGTCGACACCATCATGCGCCGGATGCCCGACTACATCCGCCATATCACGCCGCAGTTTTCCCTTACCGACATCAACTTCCAGCGTGTGTCGACGGTGGATACGTCCAACCCGTTCATTGCCCGTGACATCCCGACGCCGGACGAGAGTTTCGTCATCATCCGATTCAAAGACCCAGAAGCGCTTGAGGTGGATTTTCAGTACCTGCTTAGCATGATCAACCACTCCTTCATGTCGCGGCGCAATACCATGGTCGTGCCTGGCGGCAAGATGGGTCTTGCGATGGAGGTCGTCCTGCAGCCAATCATTGAGCGCATGATGGCGTCCCGCAACGTCTAGGCGATATAAAAGGCAAGCAAGATGGTATGAAAGGCGACAGACATCGCCTAAGGCCATTGACGGGGCTGCTTGCCCCGCCTTGTCATTGGACGCGACCGCCGCGGCATCCGCCGGATTTTGACGGGGCAGCGCTGAGCCAGTCGCGTAGGTCGGCTGGGGTGCCCGGGGCCCCGCGCAGACTAATTCGGAGCTCGGTGATCAATCCGTCCCTGCATATCAGTCGCAAGCGGTCGCCAGTACCGCGGCCGAAGGCACGGTTGAAGGCATCGCGGACCTCGGATGCCCTGAGGCGATTTCCCCTGTTGTTCGCGAACAGTGCGCGCACCGAGCTTGCGTTGAGTTGCTCCATTAGGTCGAGTGAGTCGTCGAAGTAGGTATCCGCATCGGTGCCGTAGCAGGTGCCATGCTTGGTCCATTCATGACGTTGGAGATGGGAGCGTATGCCCGGCATCAGTTCCGTCAGCCGGGCGCGGGTGTCGGCTGTCAGGTCGAGCCGCGGCAGGTCGCGCCAGTCTCCGTCCTTGGAGTCGGCTCGATCGCGATTGGATACGCCGCAGTAACTGTTAGCCATGGGCTGCGGCCAGAGGCCGTGCAGGGAGAAGCGCTCTGCGGCAGCATCGTCCGGGTCGAGTGCTCGGCATTCGGGGCTGCGAGAGCTAAAGGTGCAGAAGGCGTTTTGCCAGCTGGCCGCCAGGATTAACTGCTGGGGTGGACGTTGTGGCGCCGCGGCGGCCGCGGGCGGCTGCGACTTGCCAGCATTTTCCAGTGCTGGCGCGGATGCGGGCGCTTTCCCCTCGACGCGGCCGCAGGTCACCGCAACCCAACGTTGTGCTGGAGGCGTGCCGTCGAGCTGAATGAGGTAATGGCTGGCTTCGTCGCGGTTCTTTCCGACCACGCGATAATGTTCGCCAGGCGCCAGGGTCTGTTTGCCGGGATTGCTGCCGCGCTTGATCGAGGCCAAGGCCGGACAGGCGCGCTCGGCGAGCAATACGGCCTCCAAGGGTATCGTGGCGTAGCCGATGCCGGACCAAAAGAGCAGCCCGATCCCAATCAATGCGCCACCGAAACCCCTGCGCTTTGGTGCTTGGGTGATGGTCCGTTTCGGTTTCACGGCTTGCATCACGAGAGGGGCTTGACCATCAGCAGATGCACGCGGCGACTGTCGGCGCGTGTCACTGTGAAGCGGAACCCGCCGAGGTCGACATGCTCTCCCCGGGCGGGCACGTGACCGAGCGCATTGACCACGAGCCCGCCGATGGTGTCGAACTCACCGGCCTCTAGCGTGCAGTCGAAGTATTCATTGAAGTCCTCGACGTCGGTGCGCGCCTTGACGGTATATTCACCCTTGCCGCGCTTGAAGATGAACGCCCCCTCGTCGTGGTCGTGTTCGTCTTCGATGTCACCGACGATCTGCTCCAATACGTCCTCGATCGTCACCAGTCCGGAGGCGGAGCCATACTCGTCGACGACGACGGCCATGTGGTTACGGCTCGCCCGAAATTCCTTCAACAAGACATTGAGCCGTTTGCTCTCGGGCACGAACACTGCGCTGCGCACATGGTCTCTAATGTTGAAGGCGTTCCGGCGTGCGGATTCCGCGCAGTACGCGAGCAGATCCTTGGCGAGCAGGATGCCGAGCACCTCGGCCTTGTCCTCGCCGGTGACCGGGAAGCGTGAGTGGGACGACTCGACCGCGATCTCGATGATGCGCTCCAGCGGGTCGTCGCGACGGATGGCGACCATCTCGGCGCGCGGGATCATGATGTCGTCGACCCGTAGGTCCGAAACCTGCAGCACCCCCTCGATCATGCCGAGGGCCTCGGGGTCGAGCAGGGTGCGCTGCTCTGCGTCCCGCAACAGCGCCACCAATTGGTCCTTGTCTTGAGGCTCGGCGCCCAGGAGCCGGCAGACGCGCTTGCGCCAGGTTTGGTTCCGGTGGTCCGATTGGGGCTGCGAGCCGTTGCTAGATCGGTCGCTCGTCATGAGTTCCTTGGGGTGGTTCGTAGGGTGGTGGAAATCCTAACCCGCGCATGATTGCGGTTTCCAGCGTCTCCATGCGCGTCGCCTCGGCAGACTCGATGTGATCATGGCCGAGCAGGTGCAGTACGCCATGCACGACCATATGTGCCCAGTGGGCGGTCGGTGGCTTGCCCTGTTCAGCCGCTTCGCGTGCGACCACGGGCGCGCAGATCACGAGGTCGCCGAGCAACGTCGGCATATTGGTCAGCGCCGTGGTATCGATGCCGGGTGGTAGGTCGAACGGAAACGACAGTACGTTGGTCGGGCCGGCGCGACCGCGGAAACTCTGGTTCAACTCTGCGCTTTCGGTTGCGTCGACGATGCGGATGGTCAGCTCAGCGGCGTCCGAAGACGCATCTGAACCCTCGCTCAATGCGCTTTTGACCCAGCCTTCAATCGATGTCGGTACGGGGATGTCCTGGGCCTCGCTGGCGATCTGCAGATCGACGATCAGTTCCATTGGGCTGCGAGTCATCGCATCCGGCGCCCTGCCGCGTTGCGTCCGACCCCGGCGTCTTCGGTCTCCGGCGCCTTGCCGTTGGTTTGCTCAGGCATGCTCAACACCGTGACGGCGGTCGTGCGCATCGTAGGCATTGACGATGCGCTGAACCAACGCATGCCGAACCACGTCGCGCGCGCTGAAGAAGGTGAAGCTGATGCCGTTGACGTCGCGCAGGATCTCCACCGCTTGGCGCAGTCCCGACGGTTGTCCCCGCGGCAGGTCGACCTGGGTGACATCGCCGGTGATCACCGCGGTGGAGCCGAAGCCGATGCGCGTTAGGAACATCTTCATCTGCTCCGGCGTGGTGTTCTGCGCCTCGTCCAAGATGATGAAGGCCTCGTTCAGCGTTCGCCCGCGCATGTAGGCCAGCGGCGCAACCTCAATGACGTTACGCTCGATGAGCTTGTTGACCTTCTCAAAGCCGAGCATCTCGAACAGCGCGTCGTAGAGCGGGCGCAGGTAGGGATCGATCTTCTGCGCCAGGTCGCCCGGCAGAAAGCCGAGCCGCTCGCCGGCCTCTACTGCCGGCCGAACCAGGAGAACGCGGCGGATACGATCGGACTCCAACGCCTCGACCGCGCAGGCCACGGCCAGATAGGTCTTGCCGGTGCCGGCGGGGCCGACGCCGAAGTTGATGTCGTGCTTCAGCATCGCGTGCAGATAGGACTGCTGCATCGGGCCGCGGGCCTTGATCAGACCACGCTTGGTCTTGATGACCACTTCGGGCAGGTCGGCGTCGTTGCCGCCCACTAGCGCGTCAATGCCCGACTGCTGCAACTGCAGGTGAATGCGCTCCGCGGATAGCACCTCGTCGGCGCTGGCGGCATACAGTTCCTTGAGCACTTGTTCGCCAGCCGCCGCTGCATCGCGCTCGCCGATGACGCGAAAGCTGACGCCGCGGTTGCTGATCTCGATGCCGAGGCGCCGTTCGATCAGACGCAGATGCTGATCGAACGGTCCGCAAAGGTTGTTCAGGCGCGCGTTGTCGGCGGGCGCGAGTTCGAGGTCGATGCTTTGGGGTAGGTTTGACAATGGAATATCAAGTTGGGGTTTTTGAACCCGAGGTCAGCGTGCCGCGGCACGTGCCGCTGGCTGATGCAGCTCCCCACGCAGCGAGTTGGGCTTTGCCTCGGTAATGCGCAGCTCGGCGAATTCGCCGACCAGCGACGGGGGGCCAGTGAAATTGACCACGCGGTTGTTCTCGGTGCGTCCGGCGAGTTCGGTTGGGCTCTTCCGTGACGGTCCCTCCACCAGCACCCGATGGACCTCACCGACCATTTGCCGGCTGATCGTCTGGGCCTGATGGTTGATGCGTTGTTGCAGCCGCGCAAGCCGTGCTTGCTTTTCGGCATGACTCACGTCGTCGGCATAGTCGGCGGCAGGCGTGCCGGGCCGCGCACTATAGATGAAACTGAACGATTGGTCGAAGCCGACTTGCTCAACCAACTGCATGGTCGCATCGAAATCGGTCTCGGTCTCGCCGGGGAAGCCGACGATGAAGTCCGACGAGATGGTGATATTCGGCCGTGCTCGCCGCAGTCGACGGATCTTTTCTTTGTATTCTATCGCGGTGTGGCCGCGCTTCATCAGCGACAGGATGCGATCGGAGCCACTTTGGACAGGCAGGTGCAGGAAGCTCACCAGCTCCGGTACCTCGGCATAGACCTCGACCATGGCGTCGGTGAACTCCACCGGATGGGAGGTTGTGAAGCGAATACGCTCGATGCCGTCGATGGCGGCGACATAGCGGATCACCAGCGACAGGTCCGCGATCTCGCCGTCGTGCATCGTGCCGCGATAGGAATTGACGTTTTGCCCCAGCAGGTTGACCTCGCGCACGCCCTGCTCGGCCAGGCCCGCGACCTCGGCGATGACATCGTCGAAGGGCCGGCTGATCTCCTCGCCGCGGGTGTAAGGCACAACGCAGTAAGTACAGTACTTGGAGCAGCCCTCCATGATGGACACAAACGCCTTCGGCCCTTCCGCCCGCGGCTCCGGCAGGCAATCGAACTTCTCGATTTCCGGGAACGAGACGTCGATCTGCGGGCGCTGTCGGCGCTCTAATTCATCGAGCATCCGCGGTAGTCGGTGCAGGGTTTGCGGTCCGAATACCAGATCGACATAAGGTGCGCGCTCGCGGATGGCCTCGCCTTCCTGGCTTGCGACGCAGCCGCCGACGCCAATCACCAGCCCGGGCCGGGCCGTCTTCCAGGGCCGCCAGCGGCCGAGCTGCGAGAACACCTTCTCTTGGGCCTTCTCTCGGATGGAGCAGGTATTCAGCAGTAGGATGTCCGCGTCTTCCGGCCGCTCGGTGAGTTCCACGCCGTGAGAAGCCCGCAGCACGTCCGCCATCCGCGCGGAGTCGTACTCGTTCATCTGGCAGCCATAGGTCTGAATAAAAAGCTTGCGTGTCATTGACTTCTTTGGGATTGCTACGTGGCTGATCGGCGCCGGCCTGGAACTGTCTCAGAGTCGGCTCGGAGCCGCCTCAGGTCTGGCGCAGACTAGCCAAAAGGCTACACAGCGTCCAGCAGGGTAGACCCTTGGCGCTGAGGTTGCCGTGCTGGAAGCCGTTCAAGATGGTCGTATGTGGGGGCGTTTCCGTCGGATGGCATACCAAAGGCCAGTCACCGTTTACCCTGCAACAGGGCCTCGGGGTGGCGCTCGAGGTAGTCTGTCAGCGAGCGCAGGGAGCGGGCGGCGCGGCTGGCCTCGCTGAGCAGGCGGTCGAGCTCATGGCGAGTGGTCGAGCCTTCGCCGGTCATGCTGGCGACGGCGCGCATTGCACGGCTGGCATCATCGAGGGTGGCGGTGGCCGCGTCGGCGAGCGGGTCGATGCGGCTGTTGATGTTGCGCGTCAGGCTGGACAGGTCGCGGGTAGCCTGGTCGAGTCGATCCACCAGCGGACCGATGCGGCCGTCGAGCGTGCGGGCGAGGGTGCCATAGTCGCCGAGGGTCTGTCGCGTCTGCTCTCCCAGCGGTGTGACCTGCGTATCCAGGTTCGCGAGCAGTGAGCGCGCCGCCACCAGCGTGCCGTTGAGGTTCTGCACGGCCTCACGCAGCGTCCCGGATTCCGCAAGCTCCGTGATCGCCGCAAGGGTGTCCGTGGCATTCGCGACCAAGTCGCCCAGATCCAGATTGTCGAGCATTTCTTCAACGCGGTCGCGGGTGGCGGCGATAGCGGGCACGCGGATCGGGCCGCCCGGTGTCGCTGCATAGCTGCGTTTCGGCAGGTTCGGATTCATGCTCAGGGCGACCAGATATTGGCCCGTGACGACACTCACCGATTCCAGCCTTGCGCGCAGCCCCTTTTCGTCGATCAGCCGCTGTAGGACATCCCGTACTTCAGCCTCTCCCGTGCCGCCGATGACGTGCACATTTTGCGGCCAGATCTCGTAATCCACCGGGATCCGGAAACTGTCGCGGTCGGGGAGGTAGTCGACGCCGATGTTGGTCACCTGCCCAATGGGCACGCCCTGAAATTGCACCTGCGCGCCGACGCTGAGTCCTTGCACGGAGCCGGGGAAAAAGGTCACCATCTTGATGCTGTCGCGCAGCAGCGCGCCGCTGCTCAGGGCCAGGATGGCGACCACCACCAACGCCAGCGCCCCGAGCACGAAGCCGCCGATCACCGTGGGGTTGGCCTGTTTGCTCATGCGAACACGGGGGTCGTGCCGCGGTTGAGGAATTCACGCACACCGGGGATGTCGCTGTGTTGGCGCAGATGGCGAGGGTTGCCCGTGGTGAGCATGGTCTTGGTTTCGGCGTCGAGAAAGACGGCGTCGTCGCCGATGCTGAGCAGGCTGTCGAGGTCGTGCGTGATGACCACCATCGTGGTTCCCAGGCTGTCGCGTAGCTCCAGGATCAGTTCGTCGAGTCGACGTGCGGAGAGCGGGTCGAGGCCAGCGGAGGGCTCGTCGAAAAACAGCGTGTCCGGGTCCAGCGCCATGGCGCGGGCGACGCCGACACGTTTGCGCATGCCGCCGCTGATCTCCGACGGATAGTAGTCGCCGAAGCCGGCCAGACCCACCAACGCGAGCTTGTACTCGGCGATGTCGCGAATCTGCTCCGGGGCCAGGCTCGTATATTGTTCCAGCGGCAGTGCCACGTTCTCCTCCAGCGTCATCGAACTCCACAACGCGCCGCTTTGGTACATGACGCCGTTGCGGCGCATCAGTCGGGTGCGTTCCGAACGCGTTGTCTCCCATAGGCTGATACCGCCCATCAGCACACGGCCGACGCGCGGTTCGAGCAGCCCGGTGAGGCAGCGCATGACGGTACTCTTGCCGCAGCCGCTACCGCCCATGATGATGAAGACGTCACCGCGATGGATGTCGAAGGTCAATGCCTGCTGCACCAGTGTATCGCCATAGCGCAGTTCGATGTCCTGCAATCGGACCTGCACCTCGCGATTTTCTGACCTGACGGCTGGCGCGTTCACGACAGACCGATGGCGTCGAAAATGATGGTCAGCACCGCCGCTGCGATGACGATGAAGACGATGGCCGTGACTACCGCAGACGTGGTCGCCTCGCCGACCGCCGCGGCGCTGCGTCCGCTCTGCATGCCGCGCAGGCAGCCCGATGCGGCGACGATGGCGCCGTAGACCGCGGCGCAGATCAGCCCCTGGGCGATGTGATTCCAGCCGATGGCAGCCTGGGTCTCGATCAGGTACGCGGTCAGCGTCAGGCCACCGACCACGGTGCCGACAAAGGCCCCGCCCAGGATGCCGAGCACGTTCGCGTAGATGGCGAGCAACGGCGTCATCAGTATCAGCGCCAGCATGCGCGGCAACACCAGGAACTCCATCGGCGAGATGCCCAGTGTGCGCAGGGCGTCGATCTCCTCGTTGGCCTGCATGCTGCCAAGTTGCGCGGCAAATGCCGCACCGGTGCGCCCGGCCATGACAATGGCGGTGATCAGCGCACCCATCTGCACGACGGTGGCCAGGCCGACCAGATCCGCGACGTAGATGCGGGCGCCGAATTGGGCCAGCTGTTGATCGCCGATATAGCCCAGGATCATGCCGACGAGAAAGCTGACCAGGCCGACGATGGGCAGCGCGTCGGCGCCAGACTCTTGGATGATCAGCCACAGCTCCGAGTGGCGAAAGCGCGCCCTGCCGAGCAGCAGTCTGCGCACCGCCAGCACGCCCTCACCGAAGAACGCCATGATCTCGCCCGTCGATCGCAGCAGATCTATGAGATCGGCGCCGAAACGCCCAACGAAGGAGGCCCGAAGCTCCGGTACGTGCCCCTGTCCTGCGCGTTCCGGTACCAGACGGGCCAGTTCCAAGAGCGAGCGTAGTCCGCTCGGCAGACTGTCGTTGTCGCACGCGATATTGCGCTCGCGGCACAGTTGCTCGAGCCCGGCGATGAAGACCACGAGGCCGGAGTCCCAGGTGGCGAGCCGGCTGGTGTCGAAACCGAGTGTCCGCATGCGCGGCTCCGCGTCGAGTAGGGCGCGGACCTCTGACAGGCGCGGAAGCCGGCGCTCCAAGCGCCATTCGCCCGTCAGATGCAGCACTGCCGCATCGGCTGCCGCATCAGCCTTGGGCGATGCCGCCAAGCGCAGCTCCAAGGCCGGAGGTGCTTGCGGCCCCGTGCTGTCTAGAGTGGGAGATGGCGTCGATTCAATCACGGAATGCAGCGGCGCTGTGGCGGTTCTGGGTGCGGCGCCAGCGGCGGTGCGGAAGCGCTCCTTCGCCGACAGTATAGGCCGAATCCGGCTGCTTGTTTGTACCTCACGAAGCCAGGGAATCGTAGCGCAGGATCCATCGCAAGCGACCGGAGTCTGTCCTCACCGCAACGTCCTGCGCACGCGGTTGCATAGGCTTCCAATGCAGGTGATTTGCGTTGCGAGCGACGCAACAAGGCAGGTCAATGGGGTATGGGCCAGCAGGGGCGGTGGCGGGTTGTGGCTTTTCGCGTTGACAATGCGCTAGGAGCAACGCAATCGCTATTGATCGGGGCATCTGAGCGTATTCGACCAAAAAGACACAAAGTCAGGGTGTCTAAGTCGCACTCAGGGCGTGCGGCTGTCCATGTCGGCCAGCTCGCGCAGGCAATGCGCGCACAGACAATCGTGCCAGTCCGCGGAAAGTCGATCGACCAGTCCGCTCGGACAGCTCGATACCCGCGCACTGGCAGTGGGCCGGGTTGTTGACCTTGCATTCGAAGCCGGCGCCACAGCGGGGGCAGGTCTTGAGTTCGTGCTTGGTCACGGCGAAAGCGGTTGCGGGCTGGTTGCTCATGGCGTGTGCCTGGGCGGCTCGGATTGGGCGGTTGTGACCTGGGGGCTTGGTTAGACTCAGGAGAACAGGCCGGTGCGCGCCGCTTCCGTAATCACCGATACCGCCGGGTGCTTGATGCGGCGTTCGGCGGAGATGGCGTAGAACCGCTCGGTGACATCTTCGGTGCGCCCGACGACCTCCACCTTGTATTTGGCGAGCACGTCTTCTTCGACCGCGCGTGGCGACGTGAACAGGCCGGCCCCAGCCTCGCCGAAGGTCTTCATCAGTGCGCGGTCCTCGATCTCGGCGACAGTGCGCGGGCGCACACCGATGCGGTCGAACCAAAAATCCAACGCGCGACGCAGGGCACTGCCGCCGCTCGGCAGTAACATTGGCGCGGCCTCCAAGGATTGCGGAAAACCGTCGCGCCAGCGCTTTGCCTGGCCCTTGGCCGCGAAGAAGGTCACCGGTGACTCGCCGAGGGCGTGATTATAGGCGCGGATGTTCAGCGCGGGGTTCAACGGGCTGTCCGCCAGCACCAGGTCGAGCTTGTGCACCGACAGGTCTGCTAGCAGGTCCACCAGCGGCTTTTCGGTGCAGACTAATCGCATGGGTTCCGGCATGGTCAGCGCCGGGGCCAACAGGCGGTGGGCCAGCAGCTTGGGCACGACCATGGCGATGCCGACGTTCAGGGTCAGACCGCCGCCAGGCGTGCGCCCCGCGAGCACATCCTGCAGCTCGTCGCTGATGCGAAACATGTCGTCGGCGTAGGAAAACACCAGCCGGCCGGTGTCCGTCAGGATCAGGTTGCGGCCGGTCTTGGCAAACAGCTTGGCGCCGATCTGATCTTCCAACTCGCGCAGCTGCCCACTGATGGTCTGTGGGGTCAGGTGTAGAATATGCGACGCACGGGCGATGGAGCCGTGGGAGGCCACGGCCCAAAAATACCGCAGGTGTTTGAGGTTGATATGCGCCATGGGGCGCAAGGTTACGGCAGCGTCACGGGGGAGACAAATCCTTCCGAGCTGAGCCGGTCGATTGTCGAGGGATCATGACTCGAGCCGTCCGGCGTACTCGACCACCGCGGGGCCGGCGCCTGTCTCGAGACGGCCGACCACCCATGCGCGCTCGCCAGCTTCTACCAGTTGTTCGCAGGCGGCGTTCGCCTGATCCTCCGGCAAACAGACCATCATGCCGACACCACAGTTGAACGTCCGCAACATCTCCGCCTCGGCAATGTTGCCGGTACGCCGCAGCCATTGGAAGACTGACGGCATGCTCCAGCTGGCCAGATCGACCTGCGCCTTGACGCCTGGAGGCAAGACCCGCGGCAGGTTCTCGGTGATGCCGCCACCGGTGATATGCGCCAGACCGTGCACGTCGAACTGGCCGATCAGTCCCAAGACCGATTTGGTATAGATCCGCGTCGGCGCCAGCAATCGTGCCCCGAGTGTCGCGTCGTCGGTGGTCGGGGCGATGTCCTGATCGAGCGGGTGGGCCGGATCGGTGCCGCTGACCTCCAATACCTTCCGGATCAGGGAGTAGCCGTTGGAATGCGGGCCGGACGCGGCCAGCGCCAGCAACGCATCGCCGGCTCGGACACGGTCAGCGGTGATGATGGCATCCTTCTCGACGATGCCAACGCAAAAGCCAGCCAGGTCGTAGTCGCCGGCTTGGTACATGCCTGGCATCTCCGCGGTCTCGCCGCCGATCAACGCGCACCCAGCCTGGCGGCAGCCCTCGGCGATGCCAGCGACGACGCTGGCGGCGACATCGACGTCCAGTTTGCCGGTGGCGTAGTAGTCGAGAAAGAACAGCGGTTCCGCGCCGCAGACGACGATGTCGTTGGCGCACATTGCGACCAAATCGATACCGACACCGTCATGTTGGCCCAGCTCGATGGCGAGCTTTAGCTTGGTGCCGACACCGTCGGTGCCAGACACCAAGACCGGTTGGCGGTAACCAGTTGGCAGTTCGAATAGCCCGCCGAAACCGCCCAGGCCCGACAGCACGCCAGGGCGCACCGTAGCCGCGACCGCCGGCTTGATGCGTTCGATCAAACGTTCGCCGGCGTCGATGTCGACCCCCGCGTCGCGATAATTCAAGCCTGTCTCAGTCATCGATTTGATTCCAGTTCGTGTGCGGCCGGCCCTGCGCGATGAGGGAAGCGTTTCAGCGTGAGATCGGTCCGACGGGCATGACCTGCGGGATTGATTCACCGCCAAGTTGCAGCGGATCACTGCGCAGGCCCCAATTCTAAACCCTGGCGGCAGATGCGGTTTGCTTGCCTGCGCTCGACAACTCCTCCAGCCGCATGGGCTGATGGAGCAGCTTGCCGTCGAGTCGTGGGCGCCCGTCTTCATCGAGCCGCAATCGCCCGTCGGCAAACCAACGCACGGCCAGGGGATAGATCAGGTGTTCCTTGGCCAAGACCCGCGCTGCCAGCGTTGCCGCATCGTCGTCCCGCAGCACCGGCACGCGGGCCTGGAGCACGGCGGGACCACCGTCCAGTTGGTCTGTGACGAAATGGACCGTCGCGCCATGCTCGTGCTCGTCGGCCTCGATCGCCCGCTGGTGCGTATGCAGACCAGGGAATTTGGGCAGCAGCGACGGGTGGATATTCAGCATCCGACCGCGGAACCGGTTGACGAAGGTGGGGGTTAGAATACGCATAAAACCCGCCAGCACGACCAGGCCCGGCGTGAAATCGTCGATCACTGCACCGAACTCGCCATCGAAGGCTTCCCGGCTCGGGAAGTCTCGATGGCTCAGAACATGCGTCGTAATACCCGCCCGTTCGGCCCGTCCCAACCCCGCGGCATCCGTCCGGTTGCTGACCACCGCGCGGATCTCGATCGGCAGATCACCGGCAAACGCACCATCGATCAGCGCCTGCAAGTTGCTGCCGCCGCCGGAAATCACCACGACCACGGGCAAACCCATAATAGTCCTCGGTCAAAAAGGGCAGAACCTGAGGTTGCCCCACATCGTCGATCGCTAAGGTAGCCTGGGGCTACCTTAGCGCGTCAGGAGCATGTCTGAAGTCCGTGGGTCGCCGTCGATGATGACGTCTGAACCTGACCCCGATGCATGCCAGCACGATTCTACCGCGTTGGCTCGCACCGTGGCTCAAACCTGGCTTATCTGCCTGATCCCGCGCAGGCGATCGCGTTCGGATCGCGCCCGTTCCCGCCGGGTTGCCAGCGGGCCGGGGCGAGGGCGTCGTAGTCGGTCTCGAAGCCGGCGTCGAGCAGGTGTTCGCGCAGTGGGGATTCCAACGCCGGCAAGCCGTCGATGTGCTGGATCAGCAGTCGGCGGCGACCGCCGACGGGGAGTCGGTGCAGGGCCTCCAGCGCCAGCGCAAGTTCGCCGCCGTCGGCGCTAACCGCGTCCGGAAAGCTGAGGATCTGACGCGCGCCGGCGGCGACGTAGATGACCGGTTTGCCGGCGACCAGGATCAGCCAGGCACCGGCGATGCGTTTCGGTGTCTGTCGGGACGTTCGCGCGGTGCCCGTCTCCGCCTCGGCACACGCCGCGGTTGCCGGCCAGCCGAGCAGGGCACCGTAGGGGTTGGCGGGATCGACGACGGAGAGGATGCGCACCTGCTCCGGACCGAAGCCGTCGATGGGGGGCTCGTCGATGCGTGCGGCGCGCAACCGTTCCACCGCGCCGGGCAGCGCGAACTGGGCGCCGGACAGCCCCTCGACGAAGTGACCGCGACGCACGCGACCGCTCTCTTCCATCTGTTTGAATAGCCGATACAGCGGGCCGAAGCCGCCGGGCAGGCCCTCGGCGGCGATCGCCTCGCGGCTGACGACGCCGTAGCGCTCCAGCAGCATGTGCGCTTGGGACAGCAAGCGGGCGGTGGCGACGGCATTGGCGGAGGGCGGCTCGTCGCTGACGGACAGGTCCGCGACCAGCGACCAGCGCCCGCCGGCCAGCCCGCCCGTCATCCCACTGGCCATCCCACTGGTCCATCCCACTGGCAATGCCCCCGAGCCCATGGCCGGTGAGACCGCCTCCGCGACCGCGCCGCGGCTTGCGCGAACCGCCGCTGCTGCTGCCGCTGCGAGCACCCAGGCTGCGCAGGGGTGCGAAGGTGTCGTTGGTAATGAGCCCGGCCCAAACCAGGTCCCACAGGGCGGTCTCGAACGCCTCCTTGCTGGCGGCGGTAGAGATGCGATGGCCGGCATGCTCGGCGGCCTGTTGCAGTTCCATCAGGAAACAGGCGCCGCGCCGTTGTAGGTGCGCGAGCAGGATGCCGCGCAGGGTGTCGACGGGGTCCGCCGTTGCGGGACCAACGCAGTTGGCGTCGGGCGCGGCGCTATCGTCGGCCGTCGCGTCTGGCTCGCCTTGTGCCCCATGGGTCTGTGGCATCACTTCGGCCTCGGGGCTTTGCCCGGCCGCGACGATGTTCTCGCGCCGATAAAGCGCAATGCGACCATCCTTCGGCCCCGCCGCGCCGCGCCCGACCCAGACGATTTGGCCGGTGGCGGCGAGCATGTCCAGGTCCTCGGAGCGATAGCCCGGCACCCGCGCCGGCAGCAGCACCCGGTCGAGCAGGCCCCAATTGACGCTGAGCCCTTCCAGCTGCAACACGGCCTCCATCAACCGCTCCGGACCCTTCAGCCCCTCGCCGATGCCGTGCCAGGCGGGCAGGAAGCGGCCGAGCGCGGCGGCGTCCACCGGTGCGATCTCATCGCGGGCGCGGGCCAAGGTGCGGCGCCGCAGCCGGCGCATCACTTCGGCGTCGCACCATTCCGGCTCGGACCCCATCGGACGGATCTCGCCGTGGATGAGCGTGCCGCGGGTCTCCAGCAGACGCAGCACCGGTTCCAACTGGGCCGCGCGCAGGCCGTAGCGTTGCGCAACCTGACCGGTGGGAAACGGGCCGTGGGTGCGGGCGTAGCGCCGCAGCAGTTGCTCCAGCGGCGCCTCGGTGGGCGCGATGAAGCTGTCCGGCAGGCCCGGCGGCGGCACGCAGCCCAGGGCGTCGCGATACAGACCGGCATCCTCGGCCGCGATCCAGCGGGGCTCGCCGGCGATGGGTAGGCGGGCGGCTCGGCGCTGTTGCGCCAAGGTCTCCAGCCAAGCCGCGGCCAACGCCGACCCGGACTCGGCCGGACCCGTCGCGCACCGCTCCGCCAGCTCCGCCTCGGTCAGGTCGCCGAGTCGGCGCAGCAAATCGTGCAGCTCGTCGGCATCGCGGGCCTGCCGCTCCGGCCCGAGGTGCGCCAGCTCCCGCTCCAGCTCATCCAGCACCCGCGGGTCGATCAGCTCGCGCAGCTCGGCCTGGCCCAGCAGTTCGGCGAGCAGGCCCCGGTCCAGCGTCAGCGCCTGGGCGCGACGCTCGGCGATCGGGGCGTCCTGCTCGTAGATGTACGCGGCCACGTAGGCAAACACCAGCGAGCGGGCGAACGGTGATGCACTGCGGGTCTCGACCTCGTGCACGCGGATCGAGCGCGCCTCGATCGCACGCAGCAGTTCCTTGAGACCGGAGAGATCGAAGACGTCGCTGAGCGCCTGGCGATAGGTCTCCAGCACGATCGGGAAGCCCGGATAGCGGCGCACCACGGCGAGTAGGTTTTGTGCCTTGAGCCGCTGCGCCCAGAGCGGCTGACGGCCTTTGGCGGAGCGTCGCGGCAGCAGCAGGGCGCGACCGGCGTTCTCTCGGAACAGGCTCGCGAACAGCGCGGTGTCGGCGAGCTGTTCGGTGACCTTGTCTTCGATGTCGTCCGGGCTCGGCAGCAGGTCCGACAGATCCGGCAATTCTTCACCGTCGGCCAGCCGCAGCACGATGCCGTCGTCGGTGTACATGACCTGGATCTCGAAGCCCTCGCGGCGTCCCAGTCGCCATTGCAGCGCCATGGCCCAGGGGGCGTGGATGCGGGCACCGAACGGGGTCAGGATGCAGATGCGCCAGTCGCCCAGCTCGTCGCGAAAGCGCTCGATGACGATGGTGCGGTCGCTCGGCACCTGGCCGGTGGCCTCACGCTGGTCATGGATGTAGTCGGCCAGATTGACGGCGGCGTTGGGGTCCAGCGGGGTCTCGCGCGCGATCCAGTCGGCGGCATCGGCCTTCAGCGCGGCCACTTGGCGGCAAAAGGCACCGACCGCGCGCCCCAGCTCCACGGGGCGACCGGGGCCGTCGCCGCGCCAGAACGGCAGCTTGCCAGGCTCGCCGGGGGCCGGCGAGACGATGACTCGGTCGCGCGTGATCTCCTCCACCCGCCAACTGGAGGCGCCGAGCAGGATACACTCGCCGGCGCGCGTCTCGAACACCATCTCCTCGTCCAGCTCGCCGATGCGCGGTCCCTCTGAACCCAGGTGTACGGCGTAGTTGCCGCGGTCGGGGATGGTGCCGGCGTTCAGGCGCGTGATCATCGGCGCGCCCTTGCGGGCGCTGAGCGTGTCGCTGGCGCGATCCCAAGCCAGCAGTGGCCGCAAGTCAGCGAAGTCGCTGGACGGGAAGCGCCCGGAGAGCATGTCCAGCACCGCCTCCAGCGCGCCGCGACCGAGCTCCCGGTAGGGGCCGGCGCGATTGACCAGGCGCTGGATCTCGTCGACACCCCGCGGGCCGGCGACACAGTGGGCGGCGATCTGTTGCGCCAGCACGTCCAGCGCGTTGCGCGGCATGCGGAACGGCTCCAGCTCGCCCTGCAGCATGCGCGCGCCGATCACGGCGCATTCGAGCAGGTCGCCGCGAAACTTCGGAAAGATGCGCCCGCTGCTGACCTGGCCGACGCCGTGCCCGGCACGCCCGACCCGCTGCAGCCCGCGCGACACCGCGCCGGGTGATTCCACCAGCAGCACCTGATCGACGCCGCCCATGTCGATGCCCATCTCCAGCGAGCTGGTGGCGACGATCGCCTTCAGCGTGCCGCGCTTGAGGCCGTCCTCGATCTCGGCGCGTTGCTCGTGGCTGACGCTGCCGTGGTGGGCGCGCACCAGCTCCAGCGCGGGCGGCAGGTCTGGGTCGACCGACGGGTTGGCGCCAAAGTCGGGCGGCACCAGCTCCTCGGCGCCATCGAGCATCGGGTCGAGGGTATCGGTCTCCAACAGGTCGGCATCGACGCCGGCCTCGCGCTCCGCCGCCAGTTCGTTCAGCCGCCGGCACAGGCGCTCGCACAGGCCGCGGCTGTTGACGAAGACGATGGTCGAGCGATGGGACAGGATCTCGTCCAGCAGGGCCGGATAGATCGCCGACCACATGCCCTTCTCTGCGGGCGGCCGGGCGACATCGCGGGCGTACAGCTCGCCCAGGATCGGGCCACCAGCCGGCGCCAGGTTCGGTGCCTCCGGCGGGTGCTCCATGTCCGGTACCGGCACCGTCACGCGCAGGTCCAGCCGCGGCGGCGCGGCGGCGTCGACGATCTCGACCGTGCGGTCGCCGCCGAGCCAGATCGCCGCCTCGGCCAGGGGCCTGACCGTGGCGGACAGGCCGATGCGCTGCGGGTCGGGTTCGCCGGCGGCCTCCACCAACAGCGCCAGTCGCTCCAGCGACAGCGCCAGATGCGCGCCGCGCTTGGTGGCGGCCAGCGAATGCACCTCGTCGACGATGATGCACTGCACCGAGGCCAGATGCTCCGCCGCCCGCGAGCCCAGCAGCAGGTACAGCGACTCCGGCGTGGTCACCAGGATCTCCGCCGGCTCCTTGAGCTGTTGTTGGCGCTCGCGGGCCGAGGTGTCGCCGGTGCGGATCGCGACCCGCGGCAGCACGCAGGGCTCGCCGAGGGCCGCCGCCGACTGCGCAATGCCCGCCAACGGCGCGCGCAGGTTGCGCTCGATATCGTAGACCAGCGCCTTTAGCGGAGAGATGTAGAGAACCCGGGTCCCTGGCGACTGGACCTGGTCCGGCCCCGGCCGCATCAACCTGTCGATGGACCACAGGAACGCCGCCAGGGTCTTGCCGCTTCCGGTGGGTGCAGTGACCAGCGTGTGGTGGCCAGCGGCGATGACTGGCCAGCCGGCGGTCTGCGCCGCGGTCGGACCAGCGAAGTTTTGCTGAAACCAGCGGCGGGTGGCGGGGCTGAAGATGTCCATACCCGCAAGGTTGGGCCGACGCATCGTCGATACGACAGGCACACAAGAGACAAGTATACTTGCGACTATAATTACATCGCAGCAGGAGTCTGACCATGAGCCAGATTACGCTCTATCTCGATCAGGACACCGCAACGCGCTTGAAGCAGATGGCCGTCAGCGAGGGCATCAGCCAGAGTCAATGGGTTGCACGGCTGATCCGCGAGCGCACCGCCCGTGAATGGCCCGACACGGTCAAGGCACTCGCCGGCGCCTGGGTTGATTCGAAGGACAGCGACGAGATGCCGACGGCGGAGGAGATTCGCGAAGCCGCGGGAACGGACATGGAGCGAGAGCCGTTTTGATGTTCGCCCTCGATACCAACACCTTGATTTACTTCTTCAAAGGTATGCATGGGGTTGATCGACGCCTGCTCGCGACCCCTCCGAGCGCTGTTGCGATCCCTTGCGTGGTCCTTTACGAACTTGAGGTAGGCATCGCCAAGTCGAAGACACCTAGAAAACGACGTGCACAGCTCGACGAGCTGTTGCGTGTTACGCGCTTGGTGCCCTTTGATCAGGCGGCCGCAGAGACGAGTGCGCGCATTCGTGCGACGCTGGAGGCCGCTGGAACGCCGATTGGCCCCATGGATACTCTGATCGCGGGTACCGCGCTTGCCGCTAACGCCGTTCTCGTGTCGCGTAATATGAGTGAGTTCAATCGTGTGCCGGGTCTGACCGTCGAGAACTGGTGTCGCGCGTAAGAAGGCGTGTCGCCTGGGGCGGATCTCTCCACCTTCCCAGCCCCTTTCCGGGCATTACAGCCGACTCAGTAGTTCTGCCTTTTTCTGCGAGAATTCATCATCCGTCAGCAGGCCGTTGGCGTGCAGCTTACCGAGGCGCTCGATGGCGCCGAAGATGTCGCGGTCATCGGCCGATGGTTGGCCCGTCTGCGGCGCGCCACTCGGTTGCATCGGTGGTGACGGCTGTTGCCAGGGTTGGGACTCGGGCTGGTTCTCGGGCGGCTGGCTCCGGCCATCGATCGACACCACCGGCAGCGTGCTGAGATTGACGGTACCGTACTGGCTGGTGAACAGGATCGAGCCGCCGCTGCCCTGCTGCTGCGAGAAACCGCCGATCTGATGATCCTGCGTGTCGTAGAGCCAGACCTGGCCGCCGGTCTTCACCGCCAGCCGGCGGGCGTTGCCGAAGTAGGCGTACTGCACATTGTTCTGACTGCCGGTCGCGTTTGGCGCGCCGAGGTCCTGCGGCCACCAGTTGTCCGCCGGGTCCGGCACGAATAGGCTCGACTGCCCCATCATGCCGCCGGCGCGCTGCGCCTGCTGACTTCCGCCGCCCTGGGACTGGGACTGGAAGCTGCCGGATTGCAACAGTCCGGGCTGATTTGCCAGGATGTTGGAGATCTCGTTGCACAGTGCGTCCACCTGGCTCTTGAGGCCGTGGTTGAACATGTCGCCGAGCATCATCATGCCGCCGCGCATCCATTGCCCGGAGCCGCCGAACTCCGGATGGCTGAACTGGGCCATGGAGCCGTTGCCGTTGAGTACGGCGAAGAACATGTGCGTGATGGCGTCTTGACTAAAGCCATAGCGCTGAGAAAGGTCGGCGACGATACGCTGACCCTCGGGTGTAAGCTGTTGCATGGTGCACCGATTTGAGGGGGGGCCGAATTGGCCGATACGCTATCACAGCGGGCGGCGGAGCCGCTGAGAATTTCCGGCCGTTTGGCCGATGCCATCGGCCTCGCGACGAGCTCGTCTGGGGTGGCTGGTCAGGAGCGGCCGGCCAACGGCTTGAACATCAGGCCGGCTTGAGCCAAAACACCATCGGCTTCGGCGATTCGGTGGGTTCGTCGATCTCCCGCCAAGAGAATTCGGTGCGTAATTCCGGGTGCCGAGTGTAACCACGTCTGTGCCAGAAGGCATCCAAGGGCACATGGTCCGGCGGGCGACGCGGATGGTCGAGGCTGCGCTCGACGGCGCAGAAGGCGATCCAGATCGGCGCCGGTGACGCGGGTGATTTGGAGGCTGACTGTTTTCATGGAGACGCTTGGGGTTGGGTTTAGGCAGGGTTCAGAAACAACTTGAGCGGGCGGTTGGTGGCATTGGTGGAACCGCTGCGCTTGTTCCACCCTACCAGGCCAGGTTGTTCTTGCGCTGTTGCTTGGGGGGCGGGACGAACAGCGGCCCTAAAGCTGTTTTACCAGTGCAGCAATGGCCGCAACCTGCGCGAACATCAGCGGGATCAGCCATTTCAGCAGTTCGTTCTTGATCCGCTCGATGTCGGTCTTTACCTCGCCGCGGAGCTGTTCGATCTCAAGTTGCAGGCGCAGCTCCGTCTGTCGCAAATGGTCTTGTGTGACGAGGTTCGGTAGGTGTGGGTAGCGTTCCTCAAGGCCCTCAAAGGCCTCCGCGATCAGCGGCGCGCGGGTCTTGTCGTCGGGCGCCCATGCAGGCGCCTCGTAGAGTTCCAAGGTGGACGGTGCCATGGCGATAATCTGCCATCGCATAGGATGTTGCGCAAGTCGGCGTGGTTTGCGTGGCCTTTGGCGGCTCTGGCCGCGCCGACTGCAAGTCGGCGGTCCCAATGATGGGGGCGGTCGCTTGGGACGCGTTGATCAATGGGTATCCGAATCGGACGGGTACTGTTGGACCAGCGCACGTAGCTCGCTGTCGGTGACGGCGTGGCCGTTGCATTGCTTGGGGACGACGAAGTCGCAGCCGTCGCGCCAGCGGTTGCAGCCGAAGGCTTGACGGCCTTCGATGAGTTGGCCCTGGCGGCACTTGGGGCATTGCAGCGGATGGTCGCGCAGGCCTTGCGCGCTTGCCGGCGGCTGGCGGCTCGGCTCAGGGGCCGCAGGTCTGCCGGCGGTCGCCGCGGGCGCTCGGGTGACCGTCGGGGCTGGGTTGGAGATGGACCTGGCGGCGTCGCCGTTCGCCGCCTCGGTCTTCGCCGGATGCGCTCGAAGTCGAAGCCCACCTTGCCGGTCTGGTCTAGCCGCAGGCGTGCGCGGAAGGGCTTGCCGGTCTTGGATTTGAACCCTTCGATGGGGTCGGTGTTGCCCTGTTCGATCAGGCGTTTGACGTCGGCCTTGGTCAGGCGCTTTGCCGACATGGTCTTCCAAATGGTAAAGCCGCAGCCGTCGCGCCAGCGGCTGCAGCCGTAGGCCTTGGCGGTCTCGACGATCTCTCCCTGCTTGCAGATGGGGCAGGGGCCGAGGTCGGATGGCTTCGCCGCGGCGGCCTTCGATCCGGCACCGCGCTTGCCGCCCCGTGCCGCACCCCCGCGACGCGGGCCTGCGGCCTTGGCCGCGGCCACCTGCTCGGCGCTCATCGCCGGTCCCTGTTCGACCCGCGGGATCAGTTCGCTCACCAAGGTGCAGATGTCTTGGTAGAAGCCGGCGGCATCGGCGTTGCCCTGCTCGACATCCTTCAGGCGTTGCTCCCAGGCGGCGGTGGTCTCAACGCTGCGCAGCGGCTCGGCGACCATGCCGATCAGGGCCTTGCCCTTGTCGGTGGCGCGCAATTGTTTGCGTTGACGCTCGATGTAGCCGGTGCGCAGCAGCTTTTCGATGATCTCGGCGCGGGTGGCGGGGGTGCCGAGGCCGGAGGATTTCATCGCGGCGGCGAGGGCGTCGTCGTCGATATCGCGGCCGGCATGCTTCATTGCGTTCAGCAGCGTCGCATCGTCGTAGGGACGCGGCGGCTGGGTCTCCTTTTCGACGACGTCGAGCGCGTCGACATGCACGGTCTGCCCCTTTTGCAGCGGCGGCAGTGCGCGCTGGGTGTCGCCGGCATCGGCGCCGCCGGCTGCCGCTCCTGGTGCGGGGGGTGGCCGACGCGGCTCGACGCGCTTCCAGCCCGCTTCCAGTTCGACGGCGCCCTTGGCGACGAAGGTCTCGCCGCCGATATCCAGCACCACACGGGTCTCCTCGACCCGCTGATCGGGCAGGAACACGCCGATAAAGCGCGCGACGACCAGGTCGTAGACCTTACGCAGCGGGTCCGGCAGGCTCGCCGACGGACGCTTGGTGGTGGGTAGGATGGCGTGGTGATCGGTGAGCTTGGTCTTGTCGACATAGGCCTTGCCGAGCCGGTGGCCCGCCGCCAGTCGCTCGCGCGCCTCGCTGGCCAGCGGGTGGTCCAGGTGGCGCAGGATCTCCGGCAATTGCGGCAGCATGTCCTCGCCGATGTGGCGGCTCTCGGTGCGCGGATAGCTGATGAGCTTGTGCGTTTCGTACAGCGCCTGGGCCAGTTCCAGCACCTTGGCGGCGGTGAAACCGAAGCGGCGGTTGGCGTCGCGCTGCAGATTAGTGAGGTCGTAGAGCGGCGGCGGGCGGTTGTTGCGGACCTTCTTGTCGACCGATTTGACGGTGCCGGTCCGATGCGGCTCGATGGCCTGGTCGATGGTGCGTTGCAGCCGCTCGGCCTGTTCCTTTTTGTCGATGCGCGACTGGCCGTCCTTCTCGTAACGGGCGTTGAAGCCCTCGGCCAGACGCGCCACCAGTTCGTAGAAAAAGACCTTGGTGAAGTTGGCGATGACCGCGTCGCGCTCGACGATCATCGCCAGGGTCGGCGTCTGCACCCGGCCGATGGTGCAGAGCACACGATTGTGCACGGTGTAGGCGCGGGTCAGGTTCATGCCCATCAGCCAGTCGGCCTGGGCGCGGGCGCGGGCGGCAGCGGCGAGGGGGTCGTAGTCGCTCGCCGGGCGCAGGCGATCGAGACCGGCGCGGATGGCCTCCTCGGTCAGGCTGGAGATCCACAGCCGCTGCACCGGCTTGCGGCAGCGCGCGTGCTCGGCAATCAGGCGAAAGATCAGCTCGCCCTCGCGCCCGGCGTCGGTGGCGCACACCACGCGTTCCGTCTCGGGGCTGGTCAGCAGCGCCTTAACGGCCTTGAACTGCTTGGCGGTGTGCTTGTCGGTGCGCAGTTTCCATCGCTCTGGAATCATCGGTAACTGCGCCATGGACCAGCGACCGGCCCAGCCGCCATCGTAGTCGTCCGGCTCGGCGAAGTGCACCAGGTGACCCAAGGCCCAGGTGATCTGGTAGCCGTTGCCGTGCAAAAAGCCGTCGCCCTTGGCGCGTACACCAAGCACGGCGGCGATATCGCGGGCAACGCTTGGCTTTTCGGCGACGATGACGGTGCTCATCGGGCGAGCTTACCGCGAAAGTCCGTCTCCGAGCGCCGTGGAAGAAATTCGTTGTCAGGGGACGGCGGAGTGGCCTGCAAGTCCGAATCGCGGCTGCAAGCCGCTCCCATGGGATTGTCGGAGCGATTTGCGATCGCGGCGCCAGCGGCGGTTTTCCGGTCGGGTCGTGGGTTGCGGCTTATGATTTGGCCCCAATTTCCCCCCGCAACATCAAGTAGGAATTACGATGACGTCAACCCAACACGAACAACCCGGCTTTGGCGGTCGCGGCGAGTATCTGGTGGCCATCCAGTTTGCGTTGATGATCGGCTTCGCGCTGCTGCCGGTGTGGCATCCGGGTATCGGCGCGGGCATACTGGATGCGAGTTGGGGCTGGCGCGTGGCCGGTGCCCTCGCGCTGGGTCTGATGAGTCTCGCCTTTGGAGCCCTTGGCTCTCATCATATTCGCGATTACCTGACCCCGTTGCCATACCCCGTCGACCACAGTCAACTGGTGCAACACGGGGTCTATGGCATCGTGCGCCATCCCCTGTATGCCAGCTTGTTGTTGGCCGGGCTTGCCTGGACCCTTTACAACCTGAGTTTGTCGCACCTGATCGCGTTGGGTTTCTGCTTCGCCTTCTTTGACTACAAAGCCGGCAAGGAGGAGGCCTGGCTGACGCAACGCCATCCAGAGTACGTGGGCTATGCGCGCCGCGTGAAAAAATTCCTTCCATGGATCTATTAAGGCGATCTCTGTCACATCTCAGACCAGCTGACTTGCCTTGACGCGCGCCTTCTGTGTCGCACCGGCAGTCATGGACTTCGGGTGGGGAAGTCCAGAAACAGGTCTCGCACCAACACCGAGCGCCATAGGTAGAAGAGGACGGCGGCGCTCAGCAGAATCGAGATCAAGGTTGCCTCGTTGACGATGTCAACGAGGCGCTGCTCGGAACCGAGCAATGTCCATCCCAACAGAATCAGATAGACGAGCGCGGACAGGGTCAGCAGGACGCGACCCGCAGACCACAGTTTGCGCATCCAGTCAGGCGCCCGCGGCCCGCGGCGTAGCGCCACCACCAATACCGGCAAGGCGATCAGGTCCGCGAACAGATACTCGGGCCGGATCAGATCCCGCAGCACGGTGATTTCGGCGCCGGTCGTGGGCATGAAAGTGATGCCGAGCAGCAACAGGTGGCGGACTAGAAAGGTTAGCGTCAGCCACATCGGCACCGGGACTTTCAAGGCCAGGTGCTCGTCGTAATGGTCTGGACCCCAATGCGTGTCGCATGGGTCCCGCTGCTTGTTCACGCTACCAGTTCCAGTCGTCGGCGCTGCCCTCACGACACTGCGCCGGTACGAAGGGAGCGCGTGCCGCGCGGTCGTTCACGTTGCAACGAAAACGCACACCGCCGTTGTCGGCCTTGATCTGAAAATGCAGACCGAATCATCAGCTCGATCAACGTAAACCCGCCGATATGCCATCTGACCATGGATCTAGCTCGCAAAGGTCTGTTAGCGCCGCCATTGGTATCGCTGCCTATTGCGCACCCGAGAGAGGCATCACCCTGGTGGTGCACCCAACTGCAATGCAGCACCTTGGGCGTGTCTTAAACGCAATGCCATTAAGTTAGCGAGCGATGGGCACGCTTTGTGGGAGCGGCTTCCAGCCGCGACTCGGCTCGTGCGACGACAGTCGCGGCTGGAAGCCGCTCCCACGGCTTAACTTAACGGCATTGGTCTCAAACGTCGATCGCGCCCATGCCTGTTTTCACGGATTTTCGTTAGCTGTCTAGAAGAGACTAGTCGAAGCTGTTCGAGGAGTCTGTAACCGAGTTCCAAGAATGCGGCCACACTTGGTTAGAGGTTCGCTGGGCGCGCAAGCTCTTACCACGAATTGTCGAGTTCGCTAGGGAGACCCTGATCGGTTGGCCATCCTGTCAAAAAATCAGCCAGGGCAGGGATCACCCGCGCGCGGACGCCCCGTCTGTCACGGGCGGCGACGGGGCAGACCATCTGACGTAGACACTGGCGAAGAACAGCAGCACGTTGACGATGCCGACCACGACGAAGGGTGCCCGTGGGTCGATGCTGTCGAACAGTGGCCCGCCGACGAGCACGATTAGCAGGATGCCGATGGCTCCCGAGACGTTGAAGGCGCCCAAGACGGCGCCGCGCCGATCCATCGGCGCCTCTTGTCCGATCAACGACTGGGCGGCCAGGAAGACGCTGATCTGGCCGATGCCGAGTAGGATGAAGAAGAGGATGCCGATCGATTCGGTCGGGTCAGCCAATAGCAACAGTGCCAGGTTGCCGATCGCGGCCAGCACCATGCAGATGGCAAGCGCGGTGACGCGATCGAAACGATCCAGGAACGGCCCGAGTATCGGCGCCCAAATCAAGGCGGCCACCTGCGCCGGTACGAACATGGTCAGCGTAGCGGCGGCCAGCGCCTCGGCGGGTTCGAGTCCCGCGGCCTTGCCGGCCAAGGTGCCCCACAGCGTCAGGAAGAAGGCATTCACCGCCTGATCTCCGCGCGCTATGAAGGCCGCCGAGTAGGCCAGCAAGATGCGGGGATTACGCGCCTCGGAAAAGCCGCCGATGAAGATGTCGCGCGGCGTTGGACGTTTGCGCGGTTGCACCGGCACGCCAGGCTTGAGCTGAGTCGCGACGAGCACGGCGGCAGCGACGCAGAGACCGGCGATGACAAAATGCATTGCCCGCCCGGCCTCGACCGCAGTCATGCCCTGATCCATGAACACGGGAGGTAATGCGCTAAAGCCCTGAATGATGGCAACGCCAAGCCCGCAGAGAAAGCCGACCATGGCCACCAGCTTGCCGCGCGATCGCTCGGCTGGATAGTCCACCATGACCGTGGACAGGGCCGCGGTAATGGCGACGAAGCCGAGTGCGTAGATGGTGCAGCGGTACAGGTACAGGTCTGCCATTGAGTCGGCGAAGGGGTAGACGGCGTAGGTCATGGCCAGGAACAAAAAGCCCATGGCGTAGACCGAACGACGACTGATGCGGTCGATCAACAGGCCGGCCGGGATGAACAGGGCCAGCGCGACCACCTCGGTCCAAACGATCAGCCGAGACGTGATGCCCCCCTGCTCGCTGTCGGGGATGCCGAGGTTGACGTTGAGGACGTAGGTCTGGCCAACGGAGATGAAGATCATCAGGCCAATGGACAAAAAGGCCGCGACCAAGAAGCTCCAGCCGTGTCTGGGCAGTACATCGGGCGCCAGGACGACGGGTCCGAGCTTGCGGGGGGCGGTTTCAACCATGTCGGGCAGCCTTGGGCAGGGGGAGATAATGCGGGGGTCTGTCTTCAAGCAAGTCGTGTCGCACGAGCATTGTCGCACAGGCCGTAGCCTGCGCATCCTAGCAACACATCGGGTCCGCAGTGCTCATCCGGCTATGATCACCCGGAAGCGAGCTAACAGCATGACGGCCATGTCGATCCATCACTGCGAAGCCCGATCGCCGCTGCAAGCCGCTCCCACAGGGGTGGGAGCGATTTGCAATCGCGACGGCCACGATCAACGGCTCGCCGGGAGGTCCGACCGTGGCTTCAACCCCCTCCCAAGGGCAATCTGAGCGATTCAAGTTGTTGCGTCTTGCACGGAGGAACGGTCTCGCCGCTGGATAGGGTCAGGTGGCGCAACGTGACTTGCTCATCGATTCAACGTGGCCGAACCTGACGGGTGTCGAAGTCAGGGCCGGATGTAGACGTAACCTTGGGACTGTAGCTCGGCGATGCGGGTCACGCCGCCCTTTTCGGCGATGACAAAGTCCGACAGCAGTTCGTCCGGCTCGATGCCGAGTGCCGTCAGCGTATTGGCGCAGGCATCGAACTCCACCCCTTGTTCCTGCAGCTTGGCGACTGCGGCACGGTCCTTGTCTACCGCTTCGATGTCGACAAAGCGCTTAACGGCCGGGCCATGAGACACCAGCACGATCTCGATGTTGTCGGCGCCGCCGACGCCATCGATGTGGTTCTGGATGTTGTTGAGTACGAATGGGACCTTGTCGTCGTCGGAAACGTGGTAGACGACTTTGAGCTTGTCGTCGGCGATGGCGCCAACGCTGGTCAGGGCGAGGATCGAGGCTGTCAACAGTAGGGTTAGGATCGTCTTCATCGGGTATCTCCTCCGGTTCGTTATGGGTTTGAGCTGATGGTCTCAGCTCAGAGCGCGTCCGATGCGAAGTCCGCTAGGCGCGAGCGCTCGCCGCGCAGCAGCGTGATATGGCCGCTGTGCTGCCAGTCCTTGAAACGGTCCACCACGTAGGTCAGGCCCGACGTGGTCTCGGTCAGGTAGGGCGTGTCGATCTGCGCGATGTTGCCGAGGCAGACGATCTTGGTGCCGGGGCCGGCACGGGTGATCAGAGTCTTCATCTGTTTGGCGGTTAGATTTTGCGCCTCGTCCAGGATGATGTACTTGTGCAAGAAGGTGCGCCCGCGCATGAAGTTCAGCGACGAGATGCGAATGCGGTTGCGCACCAGATCGTTGGTCACGGCGCGGCCCCAGTCGCCGGCCTCGGTCTGGGTCAGTACCTCCAGGTTGTCCATCAATGCGCCCATCCAGGGCGTCATCTTTTCCTCTTCGGTGCCGGGCAGGAAGCCGATGTCCTCGCCCACCGGGACCGTGACCCGCGTCATGATGATTTCCCGATAGATGCTGCGGTCCAGTACCTGCGCCAGACCGGCGGCAAGCGCCAGCAGGGTCTTGCCGGTGCCGGCGGTGCCGAGCAGTGTGACGAAGTCCAGGTCCGGGTCCATCAGCATGTTCAGTGCGAAGTTCTGCTCGCGGTTGCGTGCCGTGATGCCCCAAACGTTGTGACGGTTCGCGCGGTAGTCGTCGACCAGTTCGATCACCGCCTCGGTGTCGCCGCGCTTCTCGTGCACCATGGCCTCGAAGCTGTCGTCACTCTCCAGGAACAGGCACTGGTTTGGATACCAGACGGCGATGTCCGGTCCCTGAACGCGGTAAAAGGTGCGCCCTTCCTCCTTCCAGGAGTCAACTTCCTTGGCGTGGTGCTCCCAAAAGTCTTCGGCGAGGGCGTCCATGCCTGTATAGAGCAGATCGACGTCGTCCAACACCTGGTCGTTGGAATAGTCTTCCGCCGGTATGCCGAGCACCGCCGCCTTGATGCGCAGGTTGATGTCCTTGGAGACGATGACGACGGTGTGGGTCTGCCGGCGCGCCTGCAGCGCCGAGGCGGTCCCCAGGATGTCGTTGTCGGCGGTCGTCCCAGGCAGCGAGGCGGCGACGCGCTGGCCCAGCAGTTCGGTCTGGAAGAACAGACGCCCGCTGGGGGACTCGGTAAAGCCGCGGCCGTACTCGCTGAGGGCATGGATCGGCAACCCGGCGTCGATCTCGTCCTTGTCCGCGCCGCTCATGAGCTGGTCGAGGAACCTGCTCACCTGGCGTACATTGCGCGCTACCTCCGACATGCCCTTCTTGCCGGCGTCGAGTTCTTCGAGCACCACCATGGGCAAGAAGACGTCGTGCTCCTTGAAGCGGAAGATCGCGGTCGGGTCGTGCATCAACACGTTGGTGTCGAGCACGAAAAGGCAGGGGCTGTCGCTTTCGCGTTTGATCATTGAGGTTCTTGTTAGCGCCGAGCGCAAGTAAGAGCGGCGGGAGTTCCGGAAGCGACCGCCGCGCGATCTAGGCAGACTGCCGTTGGTCGCGCAATCAGCCGAGCGTGCGCACCGCTTCGAGCACCTCGTCGACGTGGCCCTTCACCTTGACGCCGCGCCATTCCTGGCGCAGCACACCTTGCTCGTCGATGAGGAAGGTGCTGCGTTCGACGCCGAGGGATTCCTTGCCGTACATCTTTTTCAGCTTGATGACGTCGAATGCCTTGCACAGCACCTCGTCCTTGTCTGATAGAAGATCGAAGCTGAAGCCCTGTTTTGCTTTGAAGTTTTCCTGTGCCTTGATGCCGTCGCGGGAGGCGCCGACGGTGACGGTGTTGAGGGCCGCGAACGCGTCGGCGGCGGCGGTGAAGTCCAGGCCCTCCTGGGTGCAGCCGGGGGTACTCGCCTTGGGATAAAAGTAAAGCACCAGGCGCTGACCGCGAAAATCGGACAGCTTGAGCGTCTTGTCGCCAGTGGCAGGTAGCGCGAGGTCTGGGATGGTTTCACCGATTGCAATGGCCATGGTGGGTCCTCTGGCTGTGTTCTGCGGAAAGAAACGGTCGCGATTCGGAGAAGATGCTGCTGCCAGGTACAACCCACAAGCCCGGTAGGGTACGCCAATGGACTCGCGGTTACCCTGTCTCGGCCCAGCGAGGGCTGAGCCCGCTGCCGGCGGTGCTGAGACTGGCTAGATGGCGGCGATTAGACCTTGAGTGGCTCCAGCACCGCGTCCAGATTCAGGCCATCGCAATAGTCCATGAACTCTTCGCGCAACGTCGCGATGTGGGTAGAGGCGGGGATGCCAACGGTCATGTGCACCGCGAACATCGGTGTTCCCGTGTGGGCGGCCGAATAGGTGCTGGTGGACATGTCTTCTATATTGATGTCGCGCTCGGCGAAAAAGCCGGCGAGCTTGTTGACGATGCCTGGGTGGTCCATCGCGACCACGTCCACGCCGTAGGGCACCTTATCAGTGTTACGCGGCCGCTCGCCGGTGCGTTTGCTGGAGATCGTCATACCCAGCGAGCGCTCCAACTCGGGCAAGACGTTTTCCACCTTGGCCAGGGTGTTCCACTTGCCCTCGACCAGCAGGATGGCGGCAAACTCGCCGCCAAGCACGGTCATGCGGCTATCCTCGATGTTGCAGCCTTGCTCGAGGATGGCGCGGGATAGGTGATTAACGAGGCCGGGGTGGTCCTCGCCGAGGGCGGATATGACAAGGAATGTCTTCTGCGTGGTCATCGTGCGGTTGGGGCCAGGGTCGCTGCGGTCGATGCTTGAGAGTGTATAGCATGGGCTGCGCGGGGCCAATCGGTCGCATCGCTTTCGTGCTCGGCGTCTGGCTTCGTGTTTCCTGTCCATATTGCCTGGGTAATGGTCCTTGTAAACGCGGAAACAGTCCGATGTCGTTGTCGGTTAGGGGGAGCGGGGGGAGAGCGGTCTTGTCATGGTTGGATCGCGCACGCTACCATCAGCCAATTTAGCTTGGACCGGAGCCACCTTGAGCATATTCAAAGGCAGCATCGTCGCGCTGATCACGCCGATGGACGAGCGCGGCGACGTCGACGATCGTGCTCTGGCGCGATTGATCGATTTTCACGTCGATGCCGGCACCGCGGCGATCGTCGCCGTCGGCACCACCGGCGAGTCCGCGACCCTCGACGAGGATGAGCACTGTCAGGTGATCGCCCGCTCGGTGGAACTCGCGGCCGGTCGGGTGCCGATCATCGCCGGCACCGGCGCCAACGCCACCGCCGAGGCCATTCGTCTGACCCGTTGCGCCCACGACGCCGGTGCCGATGCCGCGCTGCTGGTGACGCCGTACTACAACAAACCAACCCAGGCCGGCCTCATCGCCCATTATTCCGCTATCGCGGAGGCGGTCGAACTACCGCAGATTCTTTACAATGTCCCGGGTCGAACCGCCTGCGATCTGTTGCCGGCGACCGCGGCTGAACTGTCCCGCGTGCCGAATATCATCGGCATCAAGGATGCCACCGGCGATCTGGCGCGGGTCGAGCAGCTACGCGCGCTGTGCGGTGCAGAGTTCGCGCTGTACAGTGGCGACGATGCCACTGGCTGTGAGTTCATGCTGCGAGGCGGCGATGGCGTGATCTCCGTCACCAGCAATGTCGCGCCGCGCCTGATGGCGGACATGTGCACCGCGGCCTTGGCTGCGGACCGGGTTCAAGCGCTTGCGCTCAATCAGCGCCTCGACGGGCTGCATCATGCGTTGTTCGTCGAATCCAACCCCATCCCCGTGAAATGGGCGATACATGCGATGGGCTTGTCGTCGACGGGGATTCGCCTCCCCCTGACCTGGCTATCGGATGGCTGCCATGCGGCGGTGCGCGAGGCGATGGTTCGGGCTGCCGTGCTATGAACTGGCCGCTGCGAGCAGGTCCCGCTTGGCTCGTCCGATTTCCCCGCCAATCGCCCTCGCTGTCGTCATACTGACGGCCGCGAGGTCAAAGCCCGAATGTGACCGGACTCGTTTCCCATGTACAAGCATTTCAGACTGACACCGCTGTTGTTGCTCACGCCGCTGATCGTGGCCTGCGGCGGCTCCTCGACGTTGGAGAAGTACCTCCCGGACCAGACGCTGGAATACAAGAAGCAGCGAGAGGCGTCGGAGAATCTAGAGTTGCCCCCTGATCTTGCCGGCGCCAGCTTCGACGACGCCCTGGATATTCCGACCGCGACCGGCACGGCCACCTACACGGAATACAACGCCGGGCGCACGTCGCGGCAACGGGTCGCGACCAGCGGCGATGTGTTGCCCGAGGTTGCGGGCGTCACGCTGGAGCGTTCCGGCAACAAACGCTGGCTGGAGATCGAGTCGGCGCCCCAGAGCGTGTGGCCGCGTGTCGTCTCCTTCTGGCGGGAGCAGGGCATCCTGTTGTTGGAACAAGACCCGTCCGTCGGTGTCATGAAGACGGACTGGTTGGAGAACCGTGCCGAAGTGCGTAATGACTTCGTGACGCGTCAATTGCGCAAGGTCGTCGACGGCCTCTATGCCACATCGACCCGCGACCAGTATCGCGTGCGCATCGATGCCGGGCCGAAGCGCGACAGCACCGAGGTCTATCTGACGCATCGGGCGATGGAAGAGCGTCTAGTTCGTAACAGTGTCGGCGAGGGCGCGACCACCGTTTGGGAGCCGGCGCCCGGCGATCCGGACAAAGAGGCGGCGATGCTGCGCCGGCTGATGCTTTATCTCGGCGTTCCTGATGGCAGCGCCGATCGCATGCTCGCGAGCGGTGGCAGTGCGGCGGCGACGGGCGGCGGTGCCGTTGGCGCGCGACTGGTGGGGACCGGTGCAAGCAGTGAACTCGTGATACCAGAGGAGTTTCGGCAGGCGTGGCGCCAGACCGGCTTAGCGCTGGATCGTACCGGCTTCGCGGTCGAGGATCGCAACCGCAGCGAGGGCGTATTCTACGTGCGCTACGATGATCCAAGCCGCGACCAGGGCAAGAAGAAGGGCATTGGCCAGCGGCTGGCGTTCTGGAAGAAGGACGACCTCGACACCGTCCAACAATACCAGGTCAAGCTTACCGGAGGTGCCGACGAGACGCGTGTGACCGTGCTCAATGCGTCCGGTCAGCGGGACGGCTCCGCTACGGGCGAGCGCATCCTCAGCCTGCTGCACGAGCAACTGCGCTGAATGCGTTTTGCCGTACTCGGTAGCGGCAGTCGCGGCAACGCGACGCTGATCGAGTCCGGCGAAACGCGCATCCTGGTCGACTGCGGCTTCCGGCTAAAGGAGTTGGAGCGGAGGCTGGCCGTGCTCGATACGCGCGCGGACAGCATCGCGGCCGTCGTCGTGACCCATGAGCACGGCGACCACATCGCCGGTGTCGCGCGGCTAGCTGCAAGGCACCGGATCGAGGTCTGGTCATCCCCCGGCACCTGGCGCGCCGCCGGCTGTCCGCAGGTCGAGCGGCTGCGCCTGTTCACAGGTCATGGCCGCGGATTTCGGATCGGCGATCTGCATTTGCGCCCGATTCCAGTCCCGCACGATGCGCGCGAGCCCTGCCAGTTCGTCATCGACGGCGATGGCCGTAGACTCGGCATACTGACCGACGCCGGCACCGTGACGCCAAAGATGTGCGAAGCGTTGCAGGACTGCGACGCATTCATGCTCGAGGCCAACCACGACCCGCAGATGCTGCGCTCAGGCCCCTATCCACGCAGCCTTCAGCAACGCGTCGGCGGCCCGTTCGGACACCTCAGCAATCAGCAGGCGGCACAATTGCTCCAAGCCGTGCGGCATGAGCGCCTCAAGCTCGTGCTGTTGTCTCATATCAGCGAGCAGAACAACCGCCCGGACTTGGCTATCGCGGCGGTCAGTGGTGTCGACGGGGGGGTGAGCGCGTCCGTGCGGGTGGCGGAGCAGGACCAGGTGGTCGGCTGGCTCGCCCTGTAGTCGGCGTCCGCTGTAGGGGCGAATTCATTCGCCCTGATCGTCAGGCCATGTCCAGTCCCAAAAGCCGTGGATAGTGCTCGGCGGCGAGCAGCTCGCGATGCGTGCCGCGCTCAATGATGCGCCCGCGCTGCATGACCAAGACCTCGTCCATGTCCGCCAGAGCGACCGGTCGGTGCGTGATCAGCAGTGTGCTGCGGCCCTGCATCAGCACGCGGATGGCGTCCATCAGCGCCCGTTCGGTGGTGGCGTCTAGCCCTTCGGTGGGTTCGTCCAGCAGCAGGATCGGCGCGTCGCGCAGCAGTGCGCGGGCGATCGCGATCCGTCTGGCCTGGCCGCCGGAGACGCGCACGCCGGTCTCGCCGACCCAGGTGTCGTAACCCTCGGGCAGCGCCTCGATGAAGGCGTGGATCTGTGCCGTCTTGCAGACTTGTTCCAAGCGCCCTTGGGATGCGTCCGGCGCGGCCAATAACAGGTTCTCGCGGATGCTGGCGTCGAACAGATGGGTGTGCTGGGACACTAGGGCGATGCGCGTGCGTAGGTCCTCGCCGCGATAGGCGGCCAGCGGCTCGCCGCCGAGCAGGATCTGGCCCGCGTCCTGTCGCCAGAAGCCCAACAGCAGATTCAGCAGCGTACTCTTGCCGGAGCCGGTGGCGCCGACGATGGCGACGCGCCGGCCCGTCGGCCAGATCGAGGTCCAGCCCGTCCAGTGCCGGCCGGTCCGCGCCTGGATAGCTGAAGCGCAGGTTACGGATTTCGATACCGTTGTCGCTTGGCCGCGGCGACGGGCCGGGCGGATCGATCACCGCGGGCTCGGCGTCGACGATGGCGAACAGCCGTCGGGCCGCGGTCAGTGTCGCCTCCAGTTGTTGGAACGCCAGCGGCAGCGGCGCGACGGCCTCGAAGGCGGCCAGCGAGAACAGCGCCAGCATCGCCAATTGCGGCGGTGCCAAGGAGCCGTCGTTTACCAGCGGGATGCCGAGCCAGAGCATGCCCCACAGGGTCAGGTTGGCGCTCAGGCCCACCGCGCCCTGGCCGATGCCGGCGATGCGGCTCATGCGGTCCTGATCGCCGATCAGCGCGCGGCTGGCGGCATCCAGCCGGCGGGCATGGGCGTCGGCGGCACCGTAGACCAGCAATTCGGACAACCCCTGGGTGCCGTCGATAGCCAGTTGGCGCAGCTCGGATTCGGCCGCGACCATGCGCCGGCCAGGGCCGGTGCCGAGTCGGCGCGCCGCCCAGGGCAACAGCACGCCGGCCAGCAGCAGCATCGCGAGCAGCAGCAGTGCCAGGGTCAGGTCGTACAACGCCGTGAACAGGAAAAAGCCGGTACCGGCGGTCGTCGCCACCAGCACCGGAACCAACACGCGGATGTAAAGGTTGTCCAACGCGTCGATGTCGGCGCGGATGCGGCTCAGCAGATCGGCGCTGTGGTACTGCTGCAAGCGCGCCGGCGCCAGCGGCTCCAGGTGCTGGTAGAACCAGACCCGCAGGCCGGCGAGCTGGCGCAGCGTCGCCTCGTGATTGATCAGCCGCTCCAGATAGCGCCCGGCGGTGCGGCCGATGGCGCTGCCGCGGATCAGGGCCGCCGGCGTGAAATAGTTCATCGCCACACCGCTCGCCCCGGCCACGGCCATGGCGGTGATGAACCAGCCGGACACCGCCATCAACGCCACGTTGGCCACCAGCGTCAGCAGCGCCACCAGGAAGCCGCCCAACACCCAGACCCGATAGGGCTGGAACAGCGCCCAGAGTCGTTTCAGCTCGTTCATGCCGCCTCCGGCTGCAGCAGCCGCACCATGCGGCGATAGGGGCCATCGCGGGCCACCAGGCTGGCGTGATCGCCGTCTTCGACGATGCGTCCGGCATCGATCACCAGGATGCGGTCGGCGTTGCGCACCGTCGCCAGCCGGTGGGCGATGATCAGCATGCCGCGGTCGCGGGCCAACGCGTCGACCGCCTGCTGCACCAGCGCCTCGCTGGCCGGATCGAGGTTAGCCGTGGCCTCGTCCAGGATCACCAGCCGGGCATCGCGCAGGAAGGCCCGCGCCAGCGCCACGCGCTGGATCTGGCCGCCGGAGAGCCCGGCGCCGCGCTCGCCGACCGGCGTGTCGTAGCCGAGTGTTAGCTGATCGATAAACTCAGCGGCATGGGCGCGGCGGGCCGCATCGCGCACCGCGTCCATCGACGTCCGGGCGTCGCTGCCAGACTCGGATCCATTTTCGGATCCGTCCTGGGAGTCGGTCAGGCCAAGCCGGATGTTGTCCAGCAGGGTGCCCTGGAACAGCCGCGGGTTCTGCGGCAACCAGGCCAGGTGTCGGCGCCAGTCGTCGATGTCAAGTTCGCTCAGGTCGACGCCGTCGACGCTGATGTGCCCGCTATCCGGTCGAATGAAGCCGAGCAGCAGGTTCGCCACCGTGGTCTTGCCGGCGCCGCTCGGGCCGACCAGCGCCACGCGCTCGCCGGGACGGATCTCGAAGCTGGCGCCGTCCAGTGCCGGGCGACCGGCCTCATAGCCAAAGTGCACGTCGTCGAAGCGGATCAGGAGCGGTGGGCGCGCCGGCAGTTGCCGCAACGTCGACGGTGTCGGCGGCAGCGGCGTGTCGAGAATGGCCACCAGGCGCTCGGCGGCGGCGACCGCCTCCATGCGACCGTGATAGTGCGTGCCCATGTTGCGCAGCGGGAGGTAGAACTCCGGCGCCAGCAGTAGCACGAAAAAGCCGGTGAAGAAGCTGATTTCGGGGGGGCTGAGCAGGTCCGGCAGCGGCAGGTCGAGCTGATACAGCCGAAAGCCGATGAACACCGCGACGATCGCGATGCCGAGGGTCGAGAAGAACTCCAGCACCGCCGACGACAGAAAGGCCACGCGCAGCACCTGCATGGTGCTGCGGCGATAGTCGTCGGAGACCCGCGCGATCACCTCCGCCTCGCGTCGGCTGGCATTGAACAGCTTAAGCGTCGTCAGGCCCTGGATCACGTCCAGAAAGTGTGCCCCCATGCGCGCCAGGGTCTTCCACTGCTGTTGATTGACCCGCTCCACGCCCTGGCCGATCAGGATCATGAACACCGGTATCAGCGGTGCGGTCACCAGCATCACCAGGCCCGACAACCAATCGATGGGCAGCACCACCAGCAGGATCGCGAGCGGGATCAGCGCCGTCAGTGTCATCGCCGGCAGGTAGCGGGCGTAGTAGTCCTGCAGGCCCTCGATGCCGCGGGTCAGGTCCTCCGCCAGCGCGCCGCTGCGCTGGCCGCTCAGCCAGCCTGGACCGGCTGCCTGGATGTGGCGAAAGACCCGGTCGCGCAGCGTCAGCTTCACCTGCGCCGCGGCGCGAAAGGCGCTCTGTTCCGAGCCCCAGGCCAGCGCCGCACGCAACAGGAACAGCGCCAGCAAGGGCCAGAGCCAGGGCTGCACGTCCACCAACGTTGCGTCGGCGAAGACGACGTCGTTGATGACACGGGCCAACAGCCAGGCCTGGGCGATGATGAGCACAGCGTTCAGCAGGCCAAGCCCCACCGCGACCCGGAGCCAGGTCGCGGCGAGGTGTTTTTGATCTTTGAGGAGGTCGCGGGCAGACATCAAGGCACAGGTGGCGATAGCGGGTGGCAGACCAGGCAGGGCAAGTTTAGAGAAGCACCGGGTTGCGGTCCAACGATTAGAATCTCGATTTCGGCGCGCCTTCTCCATCGTCGCACCTTGGCTGCTTTTGAGGCCAGGTCGCGCGCTTTATTGACCAATGTCTGGCGTCGGATTGCGCAGCGTCCGCTGGAGTGAGGAATTCGGGGTTCGCTTGCTATAATGCAGCGAAGCGGTTTCAGGAGGTCTTATGACGCTGACTCAACAGGATATTGATTTTATCAAGGCCAATATGGGCGACTGGTTGGCCGAGCAGAGCCTCGGTAAGCCGCCGGCGGTCTACGAAATCGAGCTTCGTGAGCGCATGGTGCGTGTCGAGGAGGAGCTGCGCCACCAACGCGAGTTGATGCGCGAAGGGTTCGCGCAGATGGAAAAGCGTTTCGAACAGGTGGAGAAGCGCTTCGAGCAGGTGGACAAGCGCTTCGAGCAGGTGGACCAGCGCTTCGAGAGCGTGCAGCAAGATATCCGAGAGCTGCAACGGCGCATGGACCGGTTTATGCTGTGGTCGTTCGGCACCACGGTTGCTGTGGGTGGTGTCGTCGTGAGTCTGTTGAAGTTTTGGAATCCATGACGCCGTTGCACGAGATGACTGGTCGACTCGACCCCGAGCGAGAGCGACTCGCCGAATGCATTGGGCGCAGCCACCCCCGTCGTCGGCTCGGCCTGGAGCAGGAGCATGACGTCTTTTGCTCTAGCCGCCCGGCGGCACGCGTCTTCGGAGTCGAGCAGGTCCGAAAACACGCTCCGTTGCGTCAACCCTTGCCGTGTGGCGGTCGCTCTAGCTTGGAACCGTCATAGCCGACGGATTCGACGAACGCCTTCATGCGCTCGAAGTCGGCATCGCTAAATTCGGGGCTACGGGACATGATCCACACGTAATCGCGCTTTGCTCGACCGATGACGGTGAGTTGGTAGTCGTCGTCTAGGTAGATGATGCGGAAGTCGCCCTTGAACGGCCAGATGAACTGCATGCCCCAGAGGGCGTTAGTCTCCTTGTTCTCCACGAACCCCTTAGGGTGATACTCCTTCTTGGGGCCGTCCAGGGCGCCTTTGTTGAAGGTAAAGGTGGTGGCAATGGTGCCGTCCGGGTTCAGCGCGTAGGATTCCACCGGGTTGTGGGCGCCCTTTTCGACAAAGGTCGGGATGTTGGCGACGACGTACCAGTCGCCCATAAAGCGCTCGAGGTCGACCTTGGCGACGGTATCCATGGGTTCACCTCCTCCTTCTACACAGCTCGTTAATAACAGTAGTACGGGTGCCAGCAGGGCCGACAGCAGCTTCAGGGGTTTCATCCCGGGGGTGCCTCACATGCGTTTATAGATAATGCGCCGGCCCTTGCCGGTGTCGCTTTCCAGTCCGACCCAGCCGAGGTCGTCGTTGTACCAGACGTCGATGGTCAGTTCATCAGTGGTTAGCGCATAGCGCTGCGCTGGTACCTCACGGCCGCCCTCGAACTCCACCGGGTCGCTGCCCTTGGATTGCACCCGCACGGCTTCGAGGTCGCCCGTCTGCGGGTTCAGCAGGCGCCGTTGCTCGAGGAAGCTCGGGTCCCAGTAGGCGAAGGTCTTGACGCAGCCGTCGGCCTGTTCGGTGCCGTCGGTGCGCTGGATGCGAAAGTCATTGCCGACCGCGCTACCCTCGACGGTAAAACGCTTGCCGTTGTCGTCCGTGTTGGCGTCGATCTCGGTCAGGCAGCCGTCGCGGAACACCTCGTTGCTGTTGTGCCGATAGCGATAGGCGTTGATGAAGAGGAAATCGACGTCGAAGGCCGCGCGGCTGGTGACCCGCTTGGTGTCGCCACCTTCGGCGATGCGGAAGCTGTGCTCGCCGATGGGCTTGTCGTCCAGATAGACCTGGAAGCGCAGCACCTCGTTGGCCTGTGCCGGCGCCCAGGCGGACAGCAGCGCGAGGGCAACACCGCCGAGTGTGATGATGGATGGCGTCTTCATGCCGGAATACCTCTTAGTAATGTTGGTTGGGATGGACTCGCCGGACCGTGTGGTGGGAGTAACCGTGCGGTTCCCACAGTCCCATTCGACTTAGATGGGTTTTGTTCCTCTACCCATCCTATGAATGACGAAAAATTGATCGTTCGTTGGATGGGCAGAGCGCAGCGAAACCCATCAAGTGTCGGAGAGGCGAGGGTCTGCGCGATGATGGACCCATAAGCGCACGCCTCCAGTCGGGGAGATGCATTCACGTCGTGTCCTTCGGGGACTTCGGCGGCCCTGGGAAGAACGCATTGGTCTGCCGGACGTATTCCCGATAGGCGGGTCGGCGTTCGCCGATATCTTTTTCCAGCAGTGTCACGCCGGAGACGCGCAGCAGCAAGAAGGTCATCAGAAGCGGCGATAGCACCGTCCACCAGCCGCCGGCCGCGACCGCGAACAGGAAGTAGGCCCACCAGATGCAAGTCTCGCCAAAGTAGTTCGGGTGTCTGGTGTAGCGCCACAGACCACTGTTCAGCACCTTGCCCTTGTTGGCCGGGTCGGCCTTGAAGCTGGCCAGTTGCTGGTCGCCGATGGTCTCGAAACCGAAACCGACCAGCCAAAGCGCGACAGCGACGAAATCGATCCAGGTCAGCGGAGCGCCACCGAGGACGCTTGCGAGTAACGGGAGCGAGATAATCCAAGCCAAAATGGCCTGCAGGCCGAACACGATGTACAGGCTTTTGAGCCAGAATTTGGGCTCGTTGTCGGCGCGAATCTGCTGATAACGGCGGTCCTCGGGCTCGCCCCAGTTGCGCATTAGGATGAATAGCGACAGCCGCACGGCCCAGACCGTGACGACGAACAGCACCAGATAGGCTCGCTCCACCAACGCGGGCGCCAGCAGTAGGTAGGTCAGCGTCATGGACAGGAAGAACAGTGACCAGACCGGATCGACGATGCTGACATTGCGCTTGGCAATGCTGACTAGCCATAGGCCGATGGCGATGCCCAGCCCGACCGCGAGCCCCGCCGCGTAGATGGATAGATCAAACATGCGAGGTGGCCTCGGCCAGTCTCTGATCGGACCCAGCAACTGGTTGCTCGGCGTAGCCGTCGAGTCGGGTTGCCAGACTGACCAGCACCGGTGTAATCAGCGCCCAGCCAACGGACAGGGCCGCGAGGGCGATGAGTGGATCACTGAACTGCACCCCGCCGAGCCGATGGCCCGCGTAAAAGGCAAGCGGCCCACCGATGGCGCCGAACAGCGTGGCGATCCCAGGACGACCGTGGAGCCATCGCATCGAGACGTTCAATGTCATCGCGAAGGAGATCCACATGGCGATGATCCAACTGGGGGCGATCCAGCGCGCAAACTCGCCGGACGGATACACCAGCCAACCGTAGCCAGCCAGCTGTCCGTCCCATGCGGCACCGATCAGCCCCGCGCTAGCCAGCAGTATTGCCTCTGGGATGGGCCGCCGGGCGCTGTACAGGTGATAAGCCACCGCCAGTACAACCACGCCGATACCGACCATCGGCACCGACGCGGCGCCAGAGAGCACGCAGGCGAACCAGCAGAGCTGGAATATCCCGAAGTTGATCAGGACGGGGCGCCAGCCGGTGGCGATTCCGGTCCCGGGTGCGTCGGTCAATTTGCGTGTCATGGGCCTGATTGTCGAGCTTTTGTCGAGATTGGGGTGGACGTTTGAATGGGGAAATATTGTGGGATTGGTGGTCTTTCACAAGCCCGCCCGGTCGGTGGTGGTAGCATGCGCAGCCGGTGCTTGAGTTCGCCGCTGCACGGCGAGCAGCGAGCAGGCCGCGCACGACGAAACTCCAAATCTCCTGAGAGGAATTCTGTATGAACGCACTAGCGATCCGATCATTGGCGGCCAGCGTTACTGTTGCCCTTGCGCTGGCCGGATGCGCCACCACCGACGAGTACGGCAATCCACGTCCCGCGGGCGAGACCGCGAAGGGTCTTGGTATCGGTGCCGCGGCCGGTGCCGCGGCCGGTGCGCTGATCGGGTCCGCCAGCGCCAACGCCGGTAAAGGCGCACTGATTGGTGCCGTCGGCGGCGCCCTCATCGGTGGTGCGGTCGGCAATTACATGGAGCAGCAGCGTAAGGACTTCGAGCGCGTGCTGGCGGAAGAGATCGCGCGCGGCGACATCAGCGTAACCAAGAATGCGGATAATTCCCTGGTGGTGGGCATGACCAGCGCGACCACGTTTGATGTCGATTCCGACACCATCAAACCTGGCTTCTACAGCACCATGGACAAGATCTCCGGTGTCGTGAATAAGTACGGCAAGACCCAGCTGGTCATCGCCGGCTACACCGACGACACCGGCACCGCCGAGCACAACCTGGACCTGTCCCGCCGCCGCGCGGGTTCGGTGGAGTCCTACTTGCTGGCGGACGCGGTCGCGCCGCAGCGCCTAAGTAGCATCGGCTACGGTGAGGATAACCCTGCCATGTCCAACGCCACCGAGTATGGGCGCACCCTAAACCGCCGCGTCGAGATCACCATCATCCCGGTGGTCGACGAAGGGTCTAGCGCCAGCTAAGGCTGAGTTTGGGCCTGGCGGCGGCTCTTGGGGGCGCCGGTTTCCCAACCGGCCGGTTTCAGGACGCTTGGCCAGGTGATTCGGGAACCTAAATACAGCAGTTCGCATCGATAGCCCACTCAAATCAAACGATTGCGGGCTCTGGGTAGGTGTGACTTCAGTAGCACAGAAGCCATTGACTAGGCGAATAAATTCGCCCCTACACGCGGAGCAACTGCCGGATTTAGGGTGAACCGTTGCGAAGTCCCGCCTAGCGCTTTCGAGAGCCCCTGCGGCAGCCCGGAATCATTCCCCAACCGCGACCGGCCGCGTCGGGTCGCGGATCCATTCGCTCCAGGAGCCGGCATACAGTCGCGACCCGTGCAGCCCGGCCAGTTCCATCGCGAACAGGTTGTGACAGGCGTTGACGCCGGAGCCACAGCTGTGGGCGATGCGCTCCGGCGCTTGCGTGCCGATGGCGTCGGTAAAGCGTTTACTTAGCGCGGCGGCGTCCAAGAAACGGCCGAAGTCGTCGAGATTACCCGCCAGCGGCAGATTGACGGCGTCCGGGATGTGCCCCGCGACCGGATCGATGGGCTCGACCTCGCCGCGAAAGCGTTCCGGCGCCCGGGCGTCGACGACCTGCACCGTTTCGTCTTCCAGTCCGCGCAGCAGATGTGCCGTGGTAAGCCAGCGTCCGTCGTCCGGTGCGGGCTCGAACACCCGAGCCGCGTACGCCGGAGTCTCACTCGACAAGTCGCCGCCCGAGGCGACCCATAGCTGCAGGCCGCCGTCGAGCAGGGACACATCCTCGTGCCCCAGCCAGCGCAACAGCCACCATAGCCGAACGGCGAAGGCCCCGCCCATGTCGTCGTAGACCACGACGCTGGTCTCGGAGTCCACGCCGCAATCGCCGAGCCAGCCCGCCAGCCGCATCGGATCGGGCAAAGGATGGCGTCCGGAGGTCGGCGTGACCGGCCCCGATAGATGCCGGTCTAGGTGCGCGTAGAGGGCGCCGGGCAGGTGCCCGCCGGCATAGTGACATTGCCCCAGTTCCGGCTCGGCGAGTGCGAAACGGCAGTCGAACAGGCGCAGATTCGGATCATCGATGCGTGCCTTCAGGGCGTCGGCGTCGAGCAGCGGTGAGCGGGTGGTGGCGATCATCTGGCGTTTGCCTCATTGCGGTTGGTGGCGAGCGGTTGTCAGTCCCCTTAGGTCGGGCTTGGCCGCATCATAGCAGCCGCCTCGGAAAGTCCGGGCCGAACGTTCTTTCACTGAAGCATCACCAAAATCAATGCTTAAAATTGTCGACAATAACGGTTGACTTGATGCGTCTATCGAATAGAATCGGGCTCATGCGTTCAATTCTGTCGACAAATGTGGGTAAGCAAGCGGCCGCATCGACGCCTGTCAGCGCAGCTGCTGCGGGCGCCTCGCCCGCTCTGCCCCAGGGCACCTCGACGGTTGCCGATCGCGTTTTCGAACAACTCCGCCGTGCCATCGTCGAGGGCGATATCCCGGCAGGCAGCAAGCTCAGCGAGCCGGTGCTGGCAGAGCGCTTCGCCGTTAGCCGCGGCCCGCTGCGCGAGGCGATGAGCAGGCTTGAATCCAGCAACCTGCTGGAGCGCCGGCCCAACGTTGGTGCGCGCGTGGTCACCCTCTCCACCGAACGGCTGCTGGAGCTGTACCAGGTGCGCGAGGCGCTGGAAGGCATGGCCGCCCGTCTCGCCGCGGAGCGGATGTCCGACGAGGCCATCGACGAGCTCAAGGATCTCATCGAGCAACACCGACGCGATGTGGCCCGCGAGTTCTGGCAGGCCTATTTTCAGCAAGAGGGCGACCTCGACTTCCACTACCGCATCGTTGTCGGCAGCGGCAACGAGCGTCTGGTGCGCATACTCTGCGACGATCTATATCACTTGGCGCGCATGTATCGCTGCCAGTTCGGTATGAAGAGCGATCGCGCCCGCGATGCCCTGAAGGAGCACGCGATGGTCGTCGACGCCATCGCCGGGCGCGACGGCGAGTTGGCCGAATGGCTGATGCGCCGGCACGTGCGCGCGTCGCGTCGCAGCGTCGAGCAGCGCCTTGCCGCGGAGCGCTCCCCGCCCCGCCCAGCGCCGTCTGGCCCAGCGCCATCCGCTCCAACGCCGACCCAGCGTCGGTAAGGGACAGATCAGAAACATCACGAACGCATCCGCAGGAAAAGTCCTATCCCTTATCAGGCCAGCCCTGGCGCGAGTCCGCCATCCATTGACCCCCGTCAACCTACCATAGAGGCAACACGATGACCGAAACACTCACCCCAGGCGCAAAGCTGCGTCTCGCCGTGCAGGAAGAGCGCCCGTTGCAGGTGGTGGGGGCCATCAGCGCCTATCACGCGATGATGGCGGAGCGCACCGGCTACCGCGCCCTATACGTCTCCGGCGGCGGCGTCGCGGCAGGCTCGCTCGGGGTGCCGGACTTGGGTATCAGCAGCCTCGAGGACGTGCTGGTGGACGTGCGCCGTATCACCTACGCCAGCGATCTGCCGGTGCTAGTGGACGCCGATACCGGCTGGGGCGGCGCCTTCAACATCGCCCGCACCGTGCGTGAACTGATCCGCGCCGGCGCCGCCGGCTGCCACATCGAAGACCAGGTGGCGGCCAAGCGCTGTGGTCACCGGCCGAACAAGGCGGTGGTGAGCAAGGCGGAGATGGTGGACCGCATCAAGGCTGCCGTCGATGCCCGCAGCGACGACTTCGTCATCATGGCCCGCACCGACGCCATGGCCGTGGAAGGCATGGATGCCGCCATCGAGCGTGCGGTGGCCTGCGCCGAGGCCGGCGCCGACATGATCTTCCCGGAGGCCATGACCGAGCTGGCCCAGTACGAGCAGTTCATCGCCGCCGTCGACGTGCCGGTGCTGGCCAACATCACCGAGTTCGGCGCTACGCCGCTGTTTACCACCGAGCAACTCGGCGGTGTCGGCGTCTCGCTGGTGCTGTACCCGCTGTCCGCCTTCCGCGCCATGAATAAGGCCGCGCTGAATGTCTATCAGGTGCTGCGCAGCGAGGGTACCCAGGCCAACGTGATCGATACCATGCAGACGCGCATGGAGCTCTACGACTATCTCAACTATCACGGCTTCGAACAGAAGCTCGACGAGCTGTTTGCCGCGGGCTCCGATTAACGCAAGCGCCCCGAACGTATCAAGTTAAAAGTTCGGCGCTTCCCATAGGCGCCGCCTACCCAGCGAGGAGATAACCATGTCCGAGACTCATCAGCCGAAGGGTAAGAAATCCGTTGCGCTGTCCGGCACTGTTGCCGGCAATACCGCCATCTGCACCGTCGGGCTGCACGGCAATGACCTGCATTATCGTGGTTACGACATCCTGGATTTCGCCGGCAAGGCCGAATTCGAAGAGGTCGCTCACCTGCTGGTCCACGAGTGGCTGCCTCGTCCTGGCGAATACGCCGGCTACAAGCGGAAGCTCAAGGCACTGCGCGGCATCCCGGCGGCGCTCAAGCGGGCGTTGGAACAACTGCCGACATCAGCGCACCCCATGGACGTGATGCGCACCGGTTGTTCGGTGCTCGGTATGTTAGAGCCGGAAAAGGAGAGCATGCATGTGGCTGCGGCGCGCGACATTGCTGATCGTCTGCTCGCCAGCTTCGGCTCGATGCTGCTCTACTGGTACCACTTCGCCTACAACGGCCGGCGCATCGAGGTGGAGACCGATGACGAGACCATCGGTGGCCACTTCCTGCATTTGTTGCACGGCAAGGAGCCGTCGGAAGAGTGGGTGCGCGCCATGCACACCTCGCTGAATCTGTACGCCGAGCATGAGTTCAACGCGTCCACGTTTGCGGCTCGCGTCATCGCCGGCACCAACGCCGACATCTACAGCGCCCTGACCGGCGCGATCGGCGCGCTCAGCGGTCCCAAACATGGCGGCGCCAACGAGGCCGCCTGCGATATTCAGCAGCGCTATTTCGATGCGGATGCGGCGGAAGCCGACATCCTTGAGCGCATGGGCCGCAAGGAGATCGTCATGGGCTTCGGGCATCCGGTCTATACCACCGGCGACCCGCGTAACCAGATCATCAAATCTGTTGCCAAGAGCCTGTCCGAGGCCAATGACGACATGCGCATGTTCAGCGTCGCGGAGCGCATCGAGGAGGTCATGTGGCGCGAAAAACGCATGTTCCCGAACCTGGACTGGTACTCCGCCGTGTCTTATCACCACATGGGCGTGCCGACCGAGCTGTTTACGCCCCTGTTCGTGATCTCGCGCACCACCGGCTGGGTCGCCCACGTCATTGAGCAGCGTCGCGACAAGAAGATCATCCGCCCTGGCGCCAATTACGTCGGTCCCGACAATCGGCCGTGGGTGCCGGTCGACGAGCGCTGAGCGGAGAACTCGATTCTCTGCTCTGGTTCCCACGCTCCGGAGACCGTGCAAGTATTCCACGAGCCACCAAGAAGATAGCGAACCACGAAGGGCACGAAGAGCACGAAGGAAGAGAAGACTCTGAAATAGAAGCGTTTGCTTCTTCGTGTACTTCGTGCTCTTCGTGCCCTTCGTGGTGAAAAACCTTTTTCGGTCGTTTGTGTGAATTCTTGCGCAGTCTCTCCAGCGTGTGAACCTAGCGCGGCAGCTCCATTGGCCCGTCGTGTTAAAAAATGTTGCAGCCAAGGCAAGTGATCCCACCGGAATGATGATGAACACCGAATACCGTAAATCCCTGCCGGGCACCGACCTGGACTACTTCGACACCCGCGCCGCCATCGAGGCCATCAAGCCCGGCGCCTACGCCAAGCTGCCCTACACCGCGACGCGTTTTGGCCGAGCAACTGGTGCGTCGCTGCGACCCCGATGCCCTGACCGATTCGCTGAAGCAGATCATCGACACCAAGCGTGAGCTGGACTTTCCTTGGTACCCCGCGCGCGTGGTCTGTCACGACATCCTGGGCCAGACCGCGTTGGTGGACCTGGCGGGCCTGCGTGATGCCATCGCGGAGCAGGGCGGCGACCCGGCCAACGTGAACCCGGTGGTGCCCACACAGCTCATCGTGGACCATTCGCTGGCGGTCGAGGCCCCGGGGTTCGACCCGGACGCGTTCGACAAGAACCGCGCCATTGAGGATCGTCGCAACGCCGATCGGTTCCACTTTATCGAGTGGTGCAAGGCCGCCTTCGACAACGTCGACGTGATCCCGGCGGGCAACGGCATCATGCACCAGATCAATCTGGAGAAGATGTCGCCGGTGATTCAGATTCGCCCGGATGAGCACGGAAGGCCGGTGGCGTTCCCGGACACCTGTGTCGGTACCGACTCCCATACGCCGCACGTCGACTCGCTGGGCGTCATCGCCATCGGCGTGGGGGGCCTGGAGGCCGAGACCGTCATGCTCGGCCGCCCCACCATGATGCGCCTACCCGAAATCATCGGCGTGAGGCTGACCGGCAAACGCCAACCCGGCATCACGGCCACCGACATCGTGCTGGCGCTGACCGAGTTTCTGCGCAACGCGAAGGTGGTCTCGGCCTATCTGGAGTTCTTCGGTGACGGCGCCCGCGGCCTGACCATCGGCGACCGCGCTACCATCTCCAACATGACCCCTGAGTTCGGCGCCTCCGCCGGCCTGTTCGCTATCGATGAGCAGACCATCGCTTATCTGAGGCTCACCGGTCGCGATGCCGAGCAGGTCGCACTGGTCGAGACCTACGCCAAGACCACCGGCCTGTGGGCCGACGATCTGGCGGGAGCCGAGTACGAGCGGGTGCTGGAGTTCGACCTATCGAGCGTGGGCCGTAACATGGCCGGTCCGTCCAACCCCCACCGCCGTCTGCCGACCAGTGCGCTCACTGAGCGTGGTATCGCCGGCAACCTGGACGCCGCCAAGGCCGAGGAGGCCGAGGGCAAGATGCCCGACGGCGCCGTGATCATCGCCGCCATCACCTCCTGCACCAACACCTCCAATCCGCGCAACGTCGTCGCCGCCGGTCTCGTGGCCCGCAAGGCCAACCAACTGGGTCTGACCCGCAAGCCCTGGGTCAAGTCCTCGTTCGCGCCGGGCTCCAAGGTTGCCAAGCTGTACCTGGAAGAGGCGGGGCTGTTGTCTGAGCTCGAGAAACTGGGCTTCGGCATCGTCGGCTACGCCTGCACCACCTGTAACGGCATGAGCGGTGCCCTGGACCCGAAGATCCAGCAGGAGATCATCGATCGCGACCTGTACGCCACCGCGGTCTTGTCGGGCAACCGCAATTTCGACGGCCGCATCCACCCGTATGCGAAGCAGGCCTTCCTGGCCTCGCCGCCGCTGGTGGTCGCCTACGCCATCGCCGGCACCATACGCTTCGACATCGAGCAGGACGCGCTGGGCACCGATGCCGACGGCAATGCCGTCACGCTAAAGGACATCTGGCCATCGGATGAGGAGATCGACGCCATTGTCGCGGCCTGCGTGAAGCCAGAGCAGTTCCAGCAGATCTACAACCCCATGTTCGATCTGGGGATCCGCGTGCAGGCTGAGAGTCCGCTCTACGACTGGCGCCTGCAGAGCACCTATATCCGCCGGCCCCCCTACTGGGAAGGCGCCCTGGCAGGTAAGCGGGCACTGAAAGGCATGCGGCCACTGGCGGTGCTGGGCGACAACATCACCACCGACCATCTGTCCCCGTCGAACGCCATCCTCGCCTCCAGTGCCGCCGGTGAATACCTGACCAAGATGGGCCTGCCGGAAGAGGACTTTAACTCCTACGCCACCCACCGCGGCGACCACCTCACCGCCCAGCGCGCCACCTTCGCGAACCCCAAGCTATTCAACGAGATGTGCCGTGACGACACCGGCGAGGTAGATCCAGGGCTCGCTGGCGCGGGTCGAGCCGGAAGGCGAGCAGATGCGTATGTGGGAGGCCATCGAAACCTACATGAACCGCAGTCAGCCGCTGTGCATCGTCGCAGGCAGAGACTACGGCCAGGGCTCGTCGCGGGACTGGGCCGCCAAGGGCGTGCGTCTAGCCGGTGTCGAGGCCATCATCGCCGAGGGCTTCGAGCGCATCCACCGCACCAACCTCGTCGGCATGGGCGTGCTGCCGCTGCAGTTCAAGGATGGCGAGACCCGCCAGACCTATGCCATCGACGGCACCGAGACCTTCGACGTGATCGGTGATCCGGCCCCGCGCGCCGAACTCACCGTGGTGATGCATCGGGCCAACGGCGAACAGGTCGAGATCCCGGTTACCTGTCGCCTGGATACCGCCGAAGAGGTCCGCGTCTACGCCGCCGGCGGCGTGCTGCAACGCTTCGCGCAGGACTTTCTGGCCTCCGCGGCTTGACGCGCGGTCGTAGGCTGGGTTTCGCGCCTCAATCCAGCCTACGGCACTGGCCCCGACTCCGGGAGCGCCGGCCTCCGAGCCGGCCCGTGCAACGAGCGACGCGCTGTTGCGTGCGCGTCCCGTGGTGAGGCCAGCGTCATCGCTTGCCACGCCTCCAGCAATGTGCTGCAATCAAGAAAATTGTGACACAAATGGGCAGGGTGCGATGAAAGAGGTCAACGTGCGCGAGATGCGAGCATCCATCGGACGTCTCGACGAACTCGTGGCCGACGCCGGTGAACTCGTCATCAGCCGGCATGGTAAGCCCATTGCGCGTGTCTTACCGATGCCCGGCACACGTGCGCGACCGGATCACGCCGATCTTCGTGCCCGGATGTCGCGTGTGTCTGAGCCCTCGGAAGCCCTGATTCGAGCGGAGCGCGATGAGCGCTAAGACCAGTTCAGCGGCGGTCTATCTGGACACCAGCGCGCTGGCCAAATGGTATGTGAACGAGCGAGGCTCCGATGTTTTCGTCGCCTATCTGCAGGGACTTGACTCGGCAATCATCAGCAGCCTGACGCGCACGGAGATGCGCAGCTTGTTGGCACGCCGACGGCGTATGGGCGATTTTGACGCCGGGCTTGAAGCGATCCTCTTCTCCGCGTTACTCGACGATATTGCGAGCGGCGCCTTGCTCCTGCAACCGGTGGACGATGCGCGCTTCGACGATGCAGTCAATCTCATCGGCCGCTACCCCGAGCATCCGCTTCGAACCCTGGATGCACTGCACCTCTCGGTTGCCCGCCACTTAGGGCTAGAAACCCTTGCAACGGCCGACGCGGTGATGGCGGATGCCGCCCGGTCCATGGGCTTCTCCGTCGACCAATTCTGACGCCTGATAGGCGCTACTTCCGCTGTCGGTGTTGTAATCGACAAAATCCGATGCAACTCGATTCGCATGATCTTGATGTTTTCACCCTAAATCCGGCAGTTGCTCTGCGCGAAGGGGCGAATTTATTAGCCCAGTCAATACCTTCCGTGCGACTGAAGTCGCACCTACCTAGAGCGCGCAATGCATTGATCTGACCAGGCTATCGATGCGAACTGCCGCATTTAGCTTCAAAGCTCGGGCAGGGAGGCTGTCGGGTGCCGGAGAGTCCTGGCTGCCATAGGCACCTCGATTATGACAACGACAACGATCGGACCGTTGTCTATCCGTCTTCTTGTTTCGTTGCTCAGAGATTACAACATGACCCAAATCAAGATCCCCGCAACCTACATGCGCGGAGGTACCAGCAAAGGTGTCTTCTTCAAGCTCACCGATCTGCCCGAGGCCGCCCAGGTGCCCGGCGATGCCCGCGACCGGCTGTTGCTGCGGGTGATCGGCAGCCCCGATCCCTACGGCAAGCACACCGACGGCATGGGTGGCGCCACCTCCAGTACCTCCAAGACCGTGATCCTGGCCAAGAGCGAACGGCCCGATCACGACGTCGACTACCTGTTCGGCCAGGTGTCCATCGACAAGCCTTTCGTCGACTGGTCCGGCAACTGCGGCAACCTGAGCGCCGCGGTCGGCGCATTCGCCGTTGCGAACGGCCTGGTGGACCCCGAGCGCATCCCTGAGAACGGCGTTTGTGCCGTGCGCGTGTGGCAGAAGAACATCGGCAAGACCATCGTCAACCAAGTGCCGATCACGAACGGCGCGGTCCAGGAGACCGGCGATTTCGAGCTGGACGGTGTGACCTTCCCTGCCGCCGAGGTGCCGGTGGAATTCGTCAGTCCCATCGACGCGGGCGAGGCGGTGTTCCCCACCGGCAACCTGACCGACGAGCTGACGGTGCCCGGCGTCGGCACCTTCGAAGTCACGATGATCAACGCCGGCATCCCCACCATCTTCCTCAAGGCGGAGGATCTAGGCTACGACGGCACCGAGCTGCAGGAGGCCATCAACGCTGATCCGGCGGCTCTGGAACGCTTCGAGACCATTCGTGCCCGCGGCGCGGTGCGCATGGGGCTGATCAGCGACGTCTCCGAGGCCGCCGCCCGTCAGCACACCCCAAAGGTGGCCATTTGCGCCGCGCCGAAGGACTACACCGCCTCCAGCGGCAAGTCGATCAAGGCCGCGGACATCGATTTCAACGTCCGCGCCCTCTCCATGGGCAAGCTGCACCACGCCATGATGGGCACCGCCGCCGTGGCCATCGCCAGTGCCGCGGCCATCCCCGGCACCCTGGTGAACCGGGCTGCTGGCGGTGGCGCCCGTGACACCGTCACCTTCGGCCACCCCTCCGGCACACTGAAGGTCGGCGCCGCGGCGACCGAGTCAGACGGCGAGTGGCGCATCGAGAAGGTGGTCATGAGCCGCAGTGCTCGGGTCCTCATGGAAGGCTGGGTACGCGTGCCCGGGGATATCTTCTGATCCGATAGGTGGTCCGCTCGAACAAGGTCCTCCCAGTTCCTGAGCGGGCTGGAGGCCCGCTTTACCAAGGGCTAGTCCCAGTGGGTCTAAAAAGTGTGCTAGGACGAACGGGCGCTCATGGTCATGCCCGTTAACCGATTCATGGACCTGTTCACGGCCTGAGCGTGGGAGCGATTTGCAATCGCGACAGCCACGGCAGCGAATCCTTTCGCGGCTCAATCGCGGCTCAATCGCGGCTGCAAGCCGCTCCCACGGGCGATGTGGCTTTCGTGCGATGCTTGCGCCAAGCCGACGGGCGTTATAGCCTGCCGCGGCCTTTATGCTTTGTTCGTCATCCTGAGGAGTCAGTCAATTGTCCATGAAATTCGTTGTTTCCGCTGCCGCGCTGAGCGCGGTCCTGGCGGGTCCCGCCTTCGCCCAGGTCGATCTCACCACCGAGCCGGTGGTGGCAGAGGCCATGCAGAGCACGATCGCTGGCGAGGTCATGGTCGTCAATACCGACACACGCATGATGACGCTGAAGACTGCGGACGGTAGCTTCGAGGTCCTGCACGTGCCACCGGAGGTGAAGCGCCTGGATCAGATCAAGATTGGCGATATGGTCAGCATCACCGAGACCACTACGGCACTGATCGAACTGCAAACGGGCCGTGATGCCGGCGCCATGGGCGCCGAGGGCAGCACCCAGGTCGAGGGTGTGCCGGGGAGCGACAAACCTGCCGGTACCATCACCGACACCCTGACCCTGTACGGCAAGATCGTCGGCATCGACAAGGGTGCGAGCACCGTCACAATCAAGGGTGCAGAGACCACGCGTACCTTCCCGGTGCAGGAAAAGGAGCTGCTGGACGAACTCAAGGTCGGCGACGGCGTGGTGGCAACCTTCCGCAACGAGATCAGCGGCGAAGTCACCGTCAAGTAGCGCGTTACATGCCGTGGTGCATCGCAGAGCCGCCCTCGGGCGGCTTTTTTGATGCGTAGGGTCCGCACAGCGGACCCTACGGGCGGATCGTCATCAACCCACCGGGTCGTTGTTGTCGACCGCGCCCCGTTTGATTCGGTCATAGGCGGCCAGCGCCTCGGCGCGCGACTGCTTCAGGTCCACGAGCGGGCGAGGGTAATGGTCCCTTGCATCCGGCCCCAATCGCAGCCCGATCTGCGCCAGTATCGCCGGTTTCGCTTCCCATGGCTGATGGATCAATTTGTCCGGTAGTCGCGCCAGCTCCGGGCACCAGCGGCGCACGTAGGCGCCCTTCGGATCGAAGCGCTCGCCCTGACGCACCGGGTTGAAGACGCGAAAGTAGGGCGCGGCATCGGCGCCGCAGCCGGCGCTCCACTGCCAGCCCTGGGTGTTGCTGGCCAGGTCCGCATCCACCAGGGTGTCCCAGAACCAGCGCGCACCCTGCTGCCAGGGCAGGCGCAGATTCTTGGTCAGGAAGGACGAGACGATCATGCGCACGCGGTTGTGCATCCAGCCGGTATGCCAGAGTTCGCGCATGCCGGCGTCGACGATCGGGACTCCGGTGCGGCCCCGCTGCCAGGCGTGCAATAGTCGGCCATTGGGGTCATCGCGCCAGGGGAAGTCGGCGTACTTCGGGTCCAGCGGCTCGGAAGGCGTGTGCGGGAAGTGGTACAACATTTGATAGCTAAAATCCCGCCAGCCCAGTTCTCGAATGAAGTGTGCCGCGTCGGCGTTGTCACTGAATCCCTCGGCGTGAACGGCGGCGACGAGCGCGCGTGGGCTAAGTTCGCCGAAATGCAGATGCGGCGACAAGGCCGAGGTGCCAGCTTTACCCGGAAACTCCCGGCCCTCGCCATAGGCGGTGATTGGGCCGGCGATGAAGGCGTCGAGCCTCGCCGTGGCACCAGCCTCGCCGGGCTGCCAGGTATCGCGCAGGCCATGATCCCAGCGGATGTTGGGCAACAACTCCAACGCATTTACCGGCAGCGACGAGACAGCATCCGGCACCGGCGGCAGGGCCGGCGGCGGGGGTAGCGGGGTGCCGAGGTTGGCGAGTTCCGGCAGGCAGCGCCGCCAGTACGGGGTGAACACACGGTAGGGCGCCCCGGCGCCGGTCTTGACCTGCCAGGGCTCCAGCAGCATCGAGGCGTTGAAGCTGTCGCAACGCACGCCGTCCGCGCGCAGTGCCTGTTTGATCTCGGTGTCCCGCTGAACCAGAGCCGGGTCGTAGAGCCGATTCCACAGGCATTGGCTAGCACCGGTTACGCGGATCAGTCGGCGTAGCGTCGTCAGGCTTTCGCCCTCGGCGACGATCAAGCGCGAGCCGAGCGCCGCCAGCCGATCGGCCAGCGCCGTCAGGCTGTGGTGCAGCCACCAGTGCGACGCCGCACCGGGCTGCCAGGGCTGTTCTTCCTCGGGGGCGTGAATATAGACAGGGATGACGCGCTCGCACCGGGCGAGCGCCTGACACAGCGCTGGATTGTCGGCCAGGCGCAGATCGCGTCTGAACCAGACCAGGACGGTTTCGGGCATGGGGCCTTCTCGAACCTAAAATCCGATCGTTGCTTCGATTGTAGGGGCGACTTCAGTCGCCTGGCTGGCTTCGCTGCAGGGCCGACTTCAGTCGCCCGGCTGGCGCTTTCCGAGCGACTAAAGTCGCCCCTACGTGCGCGCAGTCCGTTGATCCTAGCGAGAGAATCGCCGAATGTAGGGTGAAGTCAGTTGAGCATCGGTAGAGCGCATACGCTCGGTCGCTGTTCTCTCCCACCCTTAGTCAGCAAACACTTCGTCGAGAAACGACTGCATCAGTGCCCAGGAGCGCTGATCCGCCTCGGCGTTGTACTGAATCATGTCGATGCCGTAGTCACCGGCATTGGGATTAGTAAAGGCGTGGCGGGCACCGCTGTACACCGCCAACTGCCAATCGGCACCGGTCGCGGCCAGGGACTGCTCGAAGGCCGCTACCTTCTCCGCCGGCACGAACCCGTCGTCGTAGCCGTGCGCGGCCAGTACCTTGGCCTTGATCTCGGCACCTTCGGGGGCCGGCGGCAGCGAGCCGTGGAAACTCACCACGCCGTCCAGATCGGCGCCGGCGTAGGCCATCTGCATCACGGTGGCGCCACCGAAGCAGTAGCCGACCGCGGCGAGCTTGTCGGCGTCTACCCGCTCACTGCCCTTCAAGATCTCCAAGCCGGCCATGGCGCGTGCCTGCCAGGCATCGACGTTGCCGGTGATCTGCTGCATCCAGCCCTTGGCGTCCGGCGCGTGGCTGGTGACCTTGTCGTCGCCGTACATGTCCACCGCGAAGGCCACGTAGCCGAGCTCGGCCAGCATCTCCGCGCGCTGCTTGGCGTAGTCGTTCAGCCCCCACCATTCGTGGGCGACGATTACGCCGGGGCGTTTGCCCTCGATGCTGTCGTCATAGACCAGATGACCCTTCAGTGTGGTCTCGCCGTCCTGATATTCGATGGTCTCGGTCTTGATCTCGGCCAAGGCGGCGGCAGGCAGCAGGGCCGCGAGCAAAAAGGCGCTCGTCATGGGTTTCATCGGCAGTCTCCTCAGCGTTGGCTCGTAAGTGGTTGGGGCGCTGATCGCCCGCCCCCGTATGTCGGGACGACTGCGGTCCCAGCCAAGCCGCCCTGCTTGGTCGTATCGCACAGATAGTGCCGGGTTCCGCCGGTGCTGAACGAGCTACCTGATGCGAGTTGCGCAGACCTGAACCGGCGCCGCGCAGATTAGCGATGCTCGCCAATTCGCGATACCATCGCTGACAGCGATCGCGCGTTGTTAGAACCCTGCACTTTTGCCGACGGGCTGGCACACATTGGTCCTGAAAATCCCCAACGATAGAGAACCTCTCGTCGTCCATGCGGAACGGAGTCAAGTAATGGCGCGACGATTGACCGGGTCTGGTGGCCGGCTCGCCTCCGCACGACGTTTCAGGCGCCGCCGGTCGCGACGGTCGCGCCGGTTGGGGTTGCTTGCCGCAATCCTGGCCTTGTCGGTGGTGGCGTTTGGTATCTACGAGCTCTTTAACCAGGGCCTCATCCCCGTCAATCAGTCGGCGGACGTCTGGTACGACGAGCGCAACGACGACATGGTGCTGGTGGATTTGCCGCGCGACGACGCCCCACACAGCAACTACGTCGAGTGGTGGTACTACAACGGCCACGTACAAGACGACGCCGGCGAGCGTTTCAGCTTTCACTTCGTCGTCTTTCTCGTCAATGCCCTTGCGACGCACTCGGTTGCGCACGTCTCCGTCGTCGATCATCAGACCTTGGCGCATGCGACCGACCAGCGCCGCACCCCCGGCAACCCGTCGTCCGGGACCGAAAACAGCTTCGATTTCAAACTGGCCGACTGGGTGATGCGTGGCGCGGACGGTCAGGATGAACTCCGGTTCCAGGTCGGCGATCAGCGCTGGGATCTGCGTTTGAGCGCGGTTGCCCCGCCGGTCATGCAGGGCGGTACCGGTTTGCTGAGCTTCGAGCGCACGGGGTCGAGTTACTATTACAGCCGGCCGCGGATGGATATCAGCGGTACGCTGACCAGCAACGAGGGACAGCGGCGAGTCTCCGGTTCCGGTAGTGCCTGGTTCGATCACCAATGGGGCGATTTCGAGGTCTTCGAACTGGGCTGGGATTGGTTCGCGCTGTCGCTGGAAGACGGCCGCGACATCATGCTTTATCGCCTGTTCGATCCGCGTGACGGGAGTTCGGTCCTGACCTCGGGCACCCTTGCTGAGAACGGCTCCACCGCCTTACTTGGTGCCCAAGACTTCAGTATCGATATCTTGGACCACTGGCGGAGTCCGCAGACTGGCCGACGCTATCCTATGGAATGGCGTATCGACATCCCCGAATTCGCGCTCGACCTGTCGGTGTCCCCAGTAACGCCAGACAGTGAGTTCGATGGACGGGAGACGACCTACCAGGTGTATTGGGAAGGGCCAGTGCGCATCGGTGGCTCCGAATCCGGCATCGGTTACGTGGAGATGAGCGGCTATGACACTGAAGATGCTGATCCGTGAACAGCGCCCCGGGAGCAGATTCCGCAGTCCGGTCTAGCCGGCTGAACCAAGACAACCAGCGTTTCTTGTGCGAATCTCGCGCCGGCGGAATTTGGGTCTTTTTGGTTCGCCGCCTCGATCCGGAGCTTCCGCCGGTAGTTGGGTAAAGCTCGCGGGCTCGCGGCCGACATCCCCGGGGGCGAGCGGCTGAGCCGGCAAATCGCTGTGGTGAGCGGCCTGCCCGCTCTGAACTGTCCAAAAATCGGAGCGGATTTTGGGGCTCTAAGTCTAAGGGGGCAGAATTCAGGTTTTCCCTGGCGTTCAGACTGGATAGCAGCGCGTAGGCTCTTGGTCAGCACTTCTGCAAACGTCACAAGACTGGGGCAGTCCCGGGGGGTGTTTCTGGAGGTCTGGTGAAGGGCAATGGCAACTGCTGCCGGAGAATGCTAGTTGTGATTCTTGGGTTTTCTTCCGTCTCCGTGTCCAGTATGGTACCCTTTAATCTTGTGGGGGTTTCCCGGTATGGTCCAGATGCGCAGACAGATACCGCTTGAAATCAGTTTATCTTGCTGTTCCAAAGAGAAAATATACGCTTTGAAAACGCTCAATTGTGGCTGGAACGCAGGCGTAGGCTCTCGTTGAAGCCGAGGACGCCTCATGTTCTTACACCCGAATGGTGTGTCTTCGAATGCGCCGGTGGCACTTATTTCAACCAGGTGGTGCCCTCCCTTAAGCCAACTTCGCAAGAGCCCCCTCAGGGTCTGCGGCACGTTTAGGACATAGCTATGGGCACGCATTGGGTGCTCGCGGGTACATTTTTGGCGGCGGCTCTACTTTGCCTGCTGATGATTCCGATCGCTCGCAGGGTCGGTCTAATGGATGTACCTTGCGCTCGAAAAACACATCCTGTCGCCACGCCCTTGACCGGCGGCATCGCCATGTTCTTCGCATTCGGTATTGGCGTCTGGCTCACTGGCGTTCTTGACGATCGTTTTTGGTCCATAATGACGGGCGCGGCTCTATTGGTCGTGATCGGTCTAATCGACGATCGGCACAATCTCGATTTCCGTATTCGGTTTCTCGGCCAAGGTATTGCCGCCGCCTTCCTAGTCATCGGTGCGGGAGTTCGTGTTGACAGCCTGGGCAACCTGCTCGGGTTTGGCGACCTAGACCTGGGCTTGCTCGCGATACCGTTCAGCATCTTCGCGGTCGTTGGCATGGTCAACGCCATCAACATGCTCGACGGCCTCGACGGCCTAGCCGGCAGCATCACCCTAGTCATTTTGGGCGGGATCATCACGCTCGGCGTCGTCGCAGACTCCGTCGTCGTCATGCCGGCGCTGATCTTGGCCGCGGCGGTGCTCGGCTTCCTAACGCTGAACTTCCGCTTTCCGTGGCGCCCAAAGGCTCGCGTCTTCATGGGCGATGCGGGCAGCAACTTCCTCGGCTATTGCCTCGCTTGGTTCGTGATCGCGTTACCCCAGCATGCGTCGGCAACCGTCGCGCCAGTGCATGTACTTTGGCTGGTCGGGTTTCCGGTGGCCGATACCCTGGCAACCATGTGGCGCCGCCGCCGGCAGGGGCTTTCGCCGTTCCATGCCGGTCACGATCACGCGCACCATTGGCTGCGGAAGGCGGGTGTCAGTGCGAGGATGACAGTGCTGATCCTGGTGCTGACCAGCTTCGCGTACGCGCTGACTGGGGTCAACGGCGCGCTGTATTCTTCGCTGCCTGAGCCCGTGTTTACCTACCTTTTTGCAGTGACCTTGGCGCTGATGGCCATGTTCTTGCCTCGCGCCGGGTTGCTGACTCGGTTTTTTCAACGCGCCACTGGCAAAGAGCACGTTGAAACCCCGAGGGATGCACGAGTTGATGCTTCCCGCGGAAGTCTTAACGTCCAAACGTCCTTCGTGGAGTGCAACGAGCGGGATCATACCAACATGCCGCGCTGGTCGTTGCAGTCGGGCAAGTCTCTGAGCTCACCAGCAGTCGACCAGTCTATAGTGCCAAGCAAATGCCCAGACGCACCACCACGGCCCAGACCCAAGAAGACATCGCCTGCATTAAGCACCGCCTCGGCGAGTGGCTCGCGGAACAGAGTCTAGACATGATGTTTTGACCTGCCCGTCCTCAACGCACGTGGGTTATGTTGAGGACGGACGAATCCATCGACACAGAGCCACATTGAGGGGGGCAGGTCATGCAAGAGTGTAACGCAGCAACGTGCAGCAGATTGAGACGGCATCGTCGCAGGTGGCGTTGTCGGCGGCGAGCGGGAAAGGGGCGGCGAAGCAGTACGCGGCCTACATCGGTCTGGACGTGCACAAAGAGACGATTGCGATTGCGGTCGCCGAGCCCGGGCGCGGGGAGCCGATCTACCGAGGGGAGATCGCCAACACGCCGAAGAAGGTCGAGAAACTGATCGCGAAAGCTCAGCGAGGCTTACGACGGCGGTGTGCTGCTGTTCTGCTACGAGGCCGGGCCGTGCGGCTACGGGCTCTACCGCCAGCTCATCGGCAGCGGTCACGACTGCCAGGTGGTCGCGCCCTCGCTGATCCCGAAGAAGGCGGGCGAGCGCATCAAGAACGACCGACGTGATGCGCTCAAGCTCGCGCGTCTGCTGCGCAGCGGGGATCTCACGGCGGTGTGGGTGCCCGACCAGGAGCAGGAGCGCATGCGCGATCTCAGCCGTGCACGCGACGATCTGAAGGCGCAGGAGCGCACCGCGCGTCAGCAGCTCAATGCCTTCCTGCTGCGCCATGGCCAGCACTGGCCCAAGGGCAAGAGCCGCTGGACGCCAGCGCATGAGAACTGGCTGGCCGGGCTGAAGCTCGACGACCCCTGGCAGCAGGTGGTGCTGCAGACGTACATCGATGCCGAGCGGGCTGCCGGCGAGCGCGTCGCGCAGCTCACCGATCAGCTCATGCGCGCGCTGCCCGAGTGGTCGCTGGCGCCGGTGGTCGCCTCGCTGGTGGCGCTGCGCGGCATCGACAAACTCGCCGCCATCGTGCTGTTGGCCGAACTCGGCGACATCAGCCGCTTCGACTCGCCCAAGCAGCTGATGGCCTTCCTCGGGCTGGTGCCGAGCGAGCACTCCTCCGGCGGGCGCCGACGCCAGGGCGCGATCACGCTCACCGGCAACAGCCACGCCCGGCGCATGCTGGTGGAGTCGGCCTGGAGCTACCGCTTTCCGGCACGCCAGACCAAGCATCTCAAGGCCAAGGCGGCCAATGCCTCCCCAGAGGCGAAACGCATCGCCTGGAAGGCGCAGGTGCGCCTGTGCGGGCGCTATCGCAGCATGACGCGTGCCGGCAAGAACACCAAACTGGTGTGCGTGGCCATCGCCCGCGAACTCGCCGGTTTTCTCTGGGATATCGTCCGCCAGGAGATGCCGCGCCTGGCGCCAACGCAAGCGCCCGCGACGAGCGCCTGATGGCCAGTTGTACACAAAAGCGTGCGGCAGTGATGGCCCCTCACTGATCAGGTCATGCGCGAGAGAACAGACACATTGACTCAGGGCATCCGCGGCCGGTGTGGAGAACCCTTGTTCGGGCTATACCGGTGGTGCACGGGAGAATCCCTCAATGGGCATTCCATGCACCGATCCCTGCTTCTAGAGAAAGGCCAGCTCCGCGACGTAGTGAAGTCCGGTGGTACCCAATCCACGTATATCAGCATGATCCACCGTCGCAGTCTGCCGCCGGGTGCCCTGAGCCAATGTGTTTGCAACCACCTCGCCATCGGCCTGTGGATATGTGGACGAGTCCGCATCCGTGCGGACCGGCCCGAGCTAAAGCCGTGTGGACAACCCATGGACCGCGCCGAGGCCTCGGCGCAAGACGCCAGCAACGTGCAGGCGCGGCCCACAGGTTGCCCACACTCTCGGGCCTCTCGCCCACATACCCACAGGCCCTGCAACAAACTGTTTAATAGAAGAAAGAAGAGGTGCGTCACGAGAATTCAGTGCCAATAGTTGACAGGTCAAAACATATCAGCCCGAATTATTCATAAAAAAGGGCGACTCTCGTTCAACCCATTGATAAAATGGGTGTTCCGCCAAGAACGCTTTGGAAGAAGCTAAACGAGGTCGCCCATGTCCGAGTCTACCCCAGAACAGCTGCGTTTTCCCCCAGTCGCCGGGTTCAGTGTCCGTGGCGACTTCGACGGCGGCACCATGTCGTCGGACTTTGGCCCCATGATCCTGCGCGGGGTTGATCGCCAGATTGGCCTGACCGAGCGTTTGAGCGCAGCGATTGATGATCGGCGCCATCCGTCCTATGTCACCCACGGGATGCGCGAAATGATCGCCCAGCGGGTCTACCAGATCGCCTGTGCCTACGAAGACGGCAACGACGCCAATGCGCTGCGGCGCGATCCGCTGTTCAAACTCGGGCTGGAGCGCGAACCGCTCGATGCGGCCATGGACTTGGCCAGTGCGCCGACCTTCTCGCGCCTGGAAAACGGGGTCGGCGCGCGCGATCTCTACCGCATGGCGCAGGCCTTCGTCGAGACCTTCATCGCCAGCTACCCGAAGGCACCGCAGGTGATCGTGCTCGACATGGACCACTCCGAGGATGCCACCCATGGCCAGCAGGAGTTCGCGTTCTACAATCATCACTACGGCACGCATTGCTACTTGCCGCTGTTTCTCTTCGAGGGCCTCTCGGGGAAGTTCATCACCGCGGTGCTGCGTCCCGGCAAGCGCCCCACCGGCGCGGAGAACGCGATGATCCTCAAGCGCGTGCTCAAGCGGCTGCGGGCCGCGTGGCCGCAAACGCGCATCATCCTGCGCGGCGACGGACACTTCTCCAACCCCGAGTTGATGGCCCTGGCGATGGCCGATCCGTTAACGGATTTTATTTTCGGCCTTGCCGGTAACCGGGCGCTCACGCCGCGGGCCGAGCCGTTCATGGCCGACGCCCGCAAGCTCCATGCGCTGCGCACCGAGAACGCCCGGCGCGCCGGCGCCGGTGTGCCGGAGCGCACCCGCACCTACCACGAGATCGACTACCGCGCCGGTTCCTGGCCCGGCGACTTCCGTACCATCCTCAAGGCCGAGGTGATGACGCGCGGCGATAATCCCCGCTTCGTCGTCACCTCCTTGGACTTGCCCAGTGCCGAGTGCGTCTACCGCGATCTGTACTGCGCGCGCGGTCAGGACGAGAACTTCATCAAGATGATCAAGAACGATCTGGCCAGTGACCGCACCTCCGACAGCAGTTTCTTGGCCAATCAGATGCGCCTGTTCTTCTCCTGCGCCGCCTACGTCCTGCACCAAACGCTGCGCACCGAGGTCCTCGTCGGCACGCAACTGGCCAATGCCCAGCCCGCGACCGTGATCATCAAGCTGTTCAAGCTCGCCGTGCGCGTGGTGCAGTACAAAGACCGCGTGCGCCTGCACCTGCCCTCCAGTTGTCCGGTCAAGGCGCTGTTGCAACACGTCACCGAGAAGCTATTCAGCGCCCCGCCCTGGCCTGCGCCCGCGTAGACGCCCGCCAATCCCCAAGCGGGGGTACTTCATCAGCCGGATGACATCGATGCTCGCCTCGGGCAGGCCCCACCGTGCCCGCGTGCCACCGAATCCATACAAACCCCATTGATCAAGCTCTCGCGCACGGGGATTTTCCCGGCATTCGACCCTGTCAGCGCCCGCGCGCCCGCTCCGGTGGCGCGCATATCGAGTCAAACCGACCGGGGCATCGCCGGCTAAACAGGTTTATGAAACATCCGGGCTAGGCGCAAGTCATGACGAAATATCACGAGATGGAGCAAGCGGTTGTCGCGCAAGGGGTGCTCTCTGCTGTTGTCGATGGCCAAGCACTTTCCGCCAATTTGCGCGACTTGTCGCCACTACTGAAGGCAGCTCCAGAGGAGCATCTCGAAGTCTTTGAGGTATCTCCGTCAGGCTATGGTATACATTGGCCTCTCGTTGACGAAGATATTTCAGTCGATGGTTTACTTGGTATTGTTCACCAGCCCACCCAGCTTAAGCAATCCGCCTAACGAGTCCGCCAGCCCGACGCCAAACTGCTGCCTTCGCTATCGCTCAGCCCGCAGTTTGGCGCGGGCTGCGGTCAACGGAAAAACCGGGACGGACCGTGAGAGATGCCCACAAATTGGCTCTTCCGGGTCACTCGGTAACCAGCGCGTCATGGTCGTTCGCCACCTATTGATCAAGCGGACCGATGGTGGATGAAGCCATGCCGACGGATGCGACCAATGCTTCCGTGGAAAATCCGCTGGCGGCGCTTTTGGAATCCGAGTTGATCGGTTGCGCAGAGGCCGATCCCAAGCTGTCGCGCAACTACAAGTCGGAATTCAGTGAGAGCCTCTGGACCAAGCATGCCCAGCAGGCATCTATCGAACAATATCACCAAGGCCGTTTCGGGGTTCTCTGATCTAATGCCCAACATGCATCGAGGGTCGCTGAGCTGATGCAAAAGTATGCCGACTTGCCGATGGACTTGGCGGATGCCTCGCTGGTGATTACGGCGGAGCATCTTCGACATGGCCGAGTTTTATCCACCGACGAGCGCGATTTTCACACTTACCGGTGGAAGAATCATGAGCCGTTCGTCAACTTGCTGGCTCGGCAGCAGGATTGACTATGACGCCAGCCGTTGGATTCCTACGGCAGGTGTGACGGCGAAGCGCTCGCCGTCGGTGTCGGGCCTGGCGGCGTCGCTCGGCGCTGGGAGCGTCGCGACCAGGCTTTCGGTATTATCTCAGCCATTCGGCGCCGGCCGTAGTCCGTGGCGGAGTTCGACCCCTTGCTAGCCCCGCCGGCGCCCCAACCGGAAGAAGGTGCCCCATGCCTGTCCACCATGCCCTAGTCCTGAATCTGCACCAGCCCTCGGGCAATCTTGACTATTTGCTCGAGCATGCGCCTTGGGAGGCGAAGGAGATCCTGTTTGCGATGGATCGCATCCCGCGTAGCCTATGGGGTCAGGAGGACCTGGGGCGGGTGCACCTGTCTCTGTCCGGTACCTTGCTGGAGAACCTGTCCGACCCTCGTTTCCAAGAGCGGGTCTATGGCATCGTCGACTGTGGGGCGCTGCTGTGGCATCTGCAAAACCAGAAGCTGATCGAGATCGTCGGTACCGGTTTTTACCATCCGGTGCTGCCGTTGATTCCGGAGCAGGACCGTGGCGAGCATCTGCGGCGCTGGCAGGGTATCGCTCATCACCTGTTCTGGCGGGCACGGTTCGATGGCTTCTGGCCGCCGGAGATGGGCTTCTCAATGGAGCTGATTCCGCTGTTGCGTGCCTTCGGCTATCGCTACGTCTTGGTCGACAGCGAGCATGTCGAGCCGGTGGACGACATGAGCTGGCCGGAGCTGCGTTATCGCCCCCACATTGCCCGCTATGGCGACGACGAGATCACCGTTGTGGTTCGTGATCGCGAGTTGTCCGACGCCCAGGAGTCGGGCATGGAGCTGGGCTGGTTCCTGAATGAGGTCGAGGAGCGCACCCGCTGGTGCGATTTCGAGCCCTTGGTGACCACTGCCACCGATGGCGAGAACGGCGGGTGGTTTCGCAATGTGACCGAGGGCGCCAACTATTGGAGCGCCTTCTATCTGCCGATGCTTGCCCGCATCCGTGCCGGCGAATCCAATCTGCGCCCGACCTTCATCAGCGATTACCTGCGCGACCATGGCGCCCATGGCGAAGTCCGTGTCAACACCGGCGCCTGGAATACCGGCTGGCATCATGGCAAGGGCTTTACCCAGTGGACCGGCTCCGAGGCCCAACGCGCAACCTTACAGCGCTATGCCGAGACCAGCACGGCGCTGCACGAGTTGGCCGCACGCGCTGCCTTAGAGGCCCCGGACGACACTGGCCTAAGCGCCGCGCTGGAAGATGTCCGCTGGCGCCTGTTGCGGGCCGAGACGAGTTGTAACATCTACTGGGGCGAGGCCTGGGTGGACAGGGCGGAGGTCGATCTGGAAGGCGCCTGGCGCGCGTTGGACGATGCGAAGCATCATCTGGGTGAGGAAAAGCCAATCGTGTTAAAACCGGATGACGAGCCGGTCGTCGTGCCGAGCTCCGATGTCGAAGCGGAACGTCGGCCCGGTTCTGCCGACCCTGAAGATCCTGCCAACCTTGAAGATCTTGCCGATCCAAATTGACCCTGCTGATGCTTGCGAACCTGTCGCTCTGCAACACCCCGCTACGCATGTTTCACCGCGGGACCGAGGTGGTATGCTCCTCGACCATTGCTAGCGCCTGAATCGGAGGGTCCGCGAGATGGCAAGCCATGCGCTGAGACAAGAAGTCGACGAGCTTCGAGAGTACATGAAGGAGTTGAGTTATCAGGCCATGCGCACCGACATGGCGGTGAATAGATTGTCTGAGGAGATGCGCGAGTTCAAAGATGAGACCCGGCGCGATCGCCAGCGTATGAACAAGCAGTGGGGCGATCTTGCCAACCGGCTCGGCACCCTGGTGGAGGATATCGTCGCCCCGAGTCTGCCGCGGGTCGCGGCCGAACAATTCGGTTGCGATGCTCCGCAACTGTTCGTCGTGCGCGTGGTGCGCCGCGTTGGCAGCGAGACCCGCGAATACGACGCGATGCTCGTCTGCCCAGGGCTGGTCCTGATCAACGAGACCAAGTCCCGCCCGCAGGCGGCCCACATCGACGAGCTGCTGGACAAACTGGCCGAGCTCTCAGAATTTTTTCCCGAGTACGAGGGCCGGCGCATCGTCGGCGTGCTCGCCAGCCTTTATCCTGATGCCGGTGTCATCAATCACGCCACCCGCAAGGGCGCGCTGGTGATGGCTATGGGTGATGAGGCGATGCAGTTATTGAACCCGGATGCCGTGCGATGGGACGATCAGCGTACTGCCTTAAGCAGCGCCGACCATGACCCGTTGCTCTGAGGCGTTGCCTTGCTAGGCGTGGCGAAGTCCCACATCCTAAATCCTTTAAACCAAAACAAATCCCCGCGGAGACGATTCATGACCACACTTCCCGAGTATGTCGACGGCGTACCCAACATCAGCGGCTCCGAGGCGGCAATCTCAGCCGCCATGGCGGCCGGCAAGAGCAAGTCCTTATCTAGCTCTGCTGGCGGCGTCGACTTCGGCAGCGTGCGCGCCGCGGCGGCCATCGCGCTGCATCAGCATCAGCCGCTGATCCCGGCCGGCGGTGACGACCTGCGCACGGCCGGCATCATCAGCAACCTCAAGTACATGATGGATCACCAGGACATCGGTGATAACTACAACGCCCCGGCCTTCGTCTGGTGCTACAAGCGCATGGGCGAGTTCATCCCGCAGCTGATCCATGAGGGCAAATCGCCGCGGGTGATGCTGGAGTATTCCGGCACCCTGCTGCACGGCTTGCGCGCGATGGGTGAGGACCATGTCATCGACGCGCTGAAGAGCATCACCATGAACCCGGAGTTCAACTGGGCCGTCGAATGGCTCGGCATGCCCTGGGGTCACGCGGTGGCGCCGTCGACGCCGGTGCAGGACTACCGGCTGCATGTGCAGGCGTTCCAGCACCACTTCGCGGCCATGTTCGGCATGGAGGCGCTAGAGCGGCTGCGCGGCTTCTCGCCATCGGAGATGGCGCTGCCGAACCACCCGGATGTCGCCTACGAGTTCGTCAAGACGCTGAACGACTGCGGCTATCAATGGGTGCTGATTCAGGAACACTCGGTGGAGCAGGTCGCCGACGGCTGGCATCCGCAGCGCCCGCATCTGCCGCACCGGCTGGTCTGCACCAACGCCAAGGGCGAGACCGCCAGCATCATCGCGATCATCAAGACGCAGGGCTCCGATACCAAGCTGGTGGCGCAGATGCAGCCCTGGTACGAGGCGCAGAGCCTGCAACGCTGGGAACTAGCGGGCAAGCAGGTGCCGCCGCTGGTGACGCAGATCGCCGACGGCGAAAACGGCGGCGTGATGATGAACGAGTTCCCGGACAAGTTCTTCGAGGTGGTGCGCAACGCCTCCGGCGGCGACGTGCCGCTGATGAACGGCAGCGAGTACCTGGAGCACCTGTTCGCGCTCGGCATCAAGGAGAGCGATTTCACCGAGATCCGTCCGGTGCAGCAGGGCAAGATCTGGGATCGCATGCAGCCCGGCGACGGCCCGGAAAAGCTGGAGCAGGTCATCGAGGCCCTGAAGAAGGAAGACCATCAGTTCCACATGGACGGCGGCAGCTGGACCAACGACCTGTCCTGGGTCAAGGGCTACGAGAACGTGCTCGGCCCGATGGAAGAGGCCAGCTCGCTGTTCAACGAGAAGGTGCTCAAGCCCGGCACCCCGACCGATGACCCACGCTACCGCAACGCGCTCTATCACCTGATGGCCTCCCAGACCAGTTGCTACCGCTACTGGGGGCAGGGGCAGTGGACCGACTACGGTCGCGAGATCTGCCGGCGGGTCGTGGATATCTGCAATTACGACTTCGGCTAGGACTCCGCGGGTGCTCGATGCGCGCGGTCACGCCCCGACTTCCGGTCGCGTTGGCCGCGCCTGATTTCTTTTAGCGTGGCGTCAATCTGGTCAAGCCGATGAACAAAAAGCTGTTGATGGTCGTCTCTGTTGTGATTTGCGTGTTGACGTCGTCGACCGGCCTGACGCAACAACAGTCCGACTACATCATTGTGAGCATCATCAACAACAGCGGCGAAGCGCTGCGGATCTCCGCCTACGACAACGTCTGCGGGGTCATGTTGCTGGAGAAGCGGCTGGTGCGGGACGCCGAGACCTCCGCCGAACTCTGTACCCAGGGCATGGACAAGGGGGACGTGACCATCCGCAACCTCGAGACCGGCGCCGTGCGGCACTATCAGAACGTGGTCGGCGGGACAAAGCTGGCAGCGCCACACTGACTGGTGTAACTGGTGCCGCGGGCGTTAGGGAAGCGATTTGTCGAGTCCAAATCAACAAGTGGGCGCAGAACCAGGCGCGAGACCGTCGTTGCCACAAGCAATCGAGCGCTGTCGCTTTGACTGGCGCAGCGAACCGTCGGGCTTCGACGCCGCCGCGCTGACCGACATCCAATGGCGCGCGGACGCCTGTACGCCAGGCTCGTTGCTGTGTTTTCAGCGCTTTGACGATGGTCGCACCGACGCCGAGATCGTCGAGCGCTATCTGGCCGGCAGTCCGTTCGGTGCGCTGGTCATCAATCGGGCGCTGGACTGCTTTGACCGGCTTGCCGGTCGGGCGGTCTACGTCGACTGCGCCCGGTGCCTGGGGCGCGACGCTGGAGCAACTGTGCGACCATTTCTTCCCGATCCGCCCGACGATTGGCATATCGCCGGCGTTACCGGCACCAACGGTAAGACCACCACCGTCAAGTATCTGGAAGCGATGCTGCTCGCCGAGGGCCAGACGCGTGCTCAGCATCGGCACCCTCGGTCTGAGCCTGAACGGCGAGCCATTGGCCGCGACCGGCTTCACGTCACCGCCCTATATCGAACTGCGCCGCATCCTCAGCGACTACCGAGACCGCGCCGATACCCTGGTGATGGAGGTCTCCAGCCACGCGCTGCATCAGGAGCGCGTATTCGGGCTGCGCTTCGACGCCGCTGCCTGGACCAATTTCAGCCAAGATCACCTCGATTATCATGGCGATGAGGCGAGCTACTTCGCGGCCAAGGCATTGATTGTTGAGCAGCTTGGCGCTGGCGTGCCGCTGCTGACGACCAGCGCCGATGTGGTCCGGCGCCTCCAACTAGCCCGCGGCGATGCGGTACCGGTGCGGTTGTTACCGACGCCGGGGCTTGATGCCGACGCGCGACGTGCATGTCCGTTCCTGGCCTTGGACTACAACCGCGCGAACTACGTGCTGGCGCGGACCATGGCCACGGCCTTGCTCGGTGCTGCGCCGACGAAGCCCTGGGCCGCGCTCAAACCAGTGGACGGGCGTTTTGAATGCCACGTGCACGGTATGCGCACCATCGTCATCGACTTTGCCCATACCCCGGATGCGCTCGACAACGTGCTCGGTGCCATCCGCGGCGCCTTTCCTAGACGCACGGGTGCTGACCCTGTTCGGCTGCGGCGGTGATCGCGATCGCGGCAAACGCCCACTGATGGGTGCCGCCGTTTGCCGCGGCTCCGATCGGGCCATCGTCACCTCCGACAATCCGCGTTTCGAAGACCCGCGTGCAATCATCGACGACGTGCTACCGGGCATGGGCGACTGTTCCGCGCCGCCAGAGGTGGTCGTCGACCGCGCCGAAGCCATCCGCGTGCTTTTCGATCGGCTGGCAGAGCAACCCGACGATGAGCCCTGGGTCGGGCTCATCGCCGGCAAGGGGCACGAACGCACCATCGACCGCAATGGCCGCAAGACCTACTTCAGCGATCAGGACGAGGTCGAACGCAACCTACAACGCCTGGGCTGGACCCCATGAACGCCGATCCTTCCGACTCGCCCGTAGGGGCGAATTCATTCGCCCCGATGCGCAAACCGCGAGCAGCCAGGCCGACTGAATGCAACGCCATGGCCTTCTTGTTGCTGGTCTTGATCTTGGTCGTGGTCGCCCTCGCCGGTTGTGCCGGCAATGACGGTCCGTCCGGCTCAACATGACCATCAGCGACTGCATGGACCCCGCGAGCGCCGACTCGCCGCGACATTCGTCGCAACCTGGCCGCGATCCGTAGAGCCCCACTCTGCTACCGACGCCAAGAGGTCCGCGAGGGCCCATTTCGCTGGGTGTTCCACATCCTGGAGCACCGCAAGGCGCCGGATGGGCCGTTCTGGGTACTGCCCCACGACAACGAGGACACCGCCTTCGATGTCGCGGTGCAGGGCGTCGTCACCTACGGCGGCGGGTTGTTGGCGGTGGACAGCGGTGGCCGACGCTCCTTTCTCGGTCAGGACCCGAACCGCAACTTCAGCACCAGCCTGTCGGAGTCGCGGTTGTGCCGCGATCAGCGCCAGCCGGCGCCCGGTTACACGGCGGCGGTGCTGGATCACTATAAGGGCCGCAGTGGGCCGTACCTGGCCCTGCACAACAACCACGACGGCTGGCAGTGGCAACGGCGGCAGCGGCACCATCTCGCTGCACCGGGAGACTGCCATGCTGCGGGCATTTCCAAGTGCGCGCGCCGAGGGCCAGCTACGCGACGAGGACAATCTGGTCTTCCTCGCAGGGTCGCGGGCGCTGTCCTCGGACCCGGCCGCACGGCGCCGGGTTTCGGACTTGAACGCGGCAGGGCTCAACGTGGTGTACAAGCAGGTCGACGCGCGCAGCTTCGACTGCTCGCTGTCGGACTACATCGCCCGCCACCAACTCGGCGACTACTACAACCTCGAGGCGCAATACGGCCATCGGCAGGCGCAGCAAGAGATGCTCGACCGCCTGATGCGGACCCTGGGCATTCGGCCGCCGCGTCAGGCAACGGCGTCGCCTTTTCTCGGCAAGTGAGGACGTTGGATACTGGAATGTCTCTGAAAACGCTGTATTCGACTCCCGCGGGCCTGATCCTTGGGGTGCTGCTGGCGCTGCTGTTTCCGTCCGGCGCGGTCTGGGTGGGCTGGCTCGGCGACATCTTTTTGTCGCTGCTGAAGGTGCTGATCCTGCCGCTGATCCTGGTCTCGATCTACGCCGCGTTGGCCGCTGGTGTCGACTTGCGCCGGCTCGGTGGACGGACGCTGGGCTTCTATCTGCTGACCTCGGCCTTTGCCGCGACGGTCGGCACGCTGCTTGGCTATGCCTTTTCGCGCGGGATTGCGCCAGGGCTGCTCGACCTCGCGCCGATGGCCGGCGACGGTGACACCTTCGGCGCCGGCTTTAGTGTCGACCGACTGGTCGCCAACCTCGTCCCCTCCAACCTGTTCGCGTCGCTGGCGGATGGCAATATCCTGCACATCGTCGTCATCGCCATCTTCGCCGCCCTGGCCGCGCGCGGACTCGATGCGCCGCAACGGCGATGGCTGTCGGATGGGGCAGACGCCGCCAATGCCTTGCTGATGCGCATGCTCTCGGTGCTGTTGAAGCTTGCGCCGGTGGGCATCGCCGCGTTGGTCTACGCCAGCCTGGCGGGTATGGACTGGGCTGAGGTCTTCGCGCTGCGGCCGTTCGTCTGGGCGGTGCTGGCGGCGGCGCTGCTGCATGCGGTCGTGTTCCTGCCCTTGCTGCTGTCCTTGGTGGGCCGGCGTGGACCGCCGCGTTTCTTTCTACAGGTGCGTGCCGCGCTGGCCACGGCACTGGCCACCGCATCCAGCTCCGCCACCTATCCGGTCTCCAAGCAGGTGCTGGAGCAAAACGCCGGCCTGAGTCCCGCGACGACCAGCTTCACGCTGCCGCTGGGCGCGACGCTGAACATGGACGGCTCCGCGCTGTACCAGTCGATCCTGCTGATCTTCATGGCCCAGCTCGCGGGTGCCGATGTCTCTGTGGTGCAGGCGCTGATGATCGTGCTGCTGACCATGGCGTCGAGCGCGGGCACCGCCGGCATCCCCGGCGGCGGCATCGCGATGATGGCCTTCATGCTCGACCTGCTCGGCCTGCCGCAGACCTATCTGGCGCTGTATCTGGTGGTCGATCGATTCTTCGACTATCCGATCACCGCGCTCAATGTCTGGGGCGACCTGGTGGTGTCGGCGCTGGTGGATCGCGGTTCGGCGCAGTCGTCCAATCAAGATTGAGTGCACACGCCCTGGACCACCCAGCCGTGCAGCTCACAATGTCTGTGCTAACATTGTGCGTCCGAATAATCGCTAGCGAGGATACCAAGATGGAAGTCGCAATTCGCAAAATGGGGAATTCGCAAGGCGTGCTCATTCCAAAGCCCATTCTGGCCCAGGTCGGGCTTGAGGGTGCCGCGGACCTCCAGGTCCGCGACGGGGTGATCGAGATCCGCCCCATTCGCCGCAACCCACGGGAAGGCTGGGCCAAAGACGCCGAGCGGCTCGCCCAGGAGGGTGAGGATGCCTTGGTCTGGCCCGAACTCGCCAACCAAGACGACGATGACTTGGTTTGGTGATGAAGACGGGGGAAATCTGGCTGGCGCAACTCGATCCGACGGTGGGCCGTGAGATTCAGAAGACCCGTCCCTGCGTCGTCATCTCGCCCAATGAGACGAATGAGCACCTGCGAACCCTGATTGTGGCACCCATGACCACGGGCTCGCGGCCGGCGGCATTTCGCGTGCCGGTGAACTTCAAGGGCAAGCAGGGCCTCATCGTTCTGGACCAGATCCGGACGCTCGACCGCGCTAGGCTCGTGAAACGCCTTGGGACTCTGCGTGCGGCCACACTAGAGACCACATTGCGCACGCTTCAGGCGATGTTCGCAACGGCGGCGATCTGAACGCCTGCGTGGCCCTCAAGTGTGTCGAGCACGGAGTGCGGTTGAGCATGGGCGGCGTGTGTGAATGCAATTGAACCTGGGCCCTTTTCGCTCGATGCTCCATGGGAACATGGTCATCATTCACCGAGAAAACGCAACAACAATGAGCAGTACCCCATCAGAACAAAATTGTTACTTCTGCAAAGTCACCAGCGGCCAGGCCGACCCGTTCATCTTCGAGAACCGATCATTCGTTGGCATCTTTGATACCAACCCGGTAAACCCAGGTCATGCCTTAATCATTCCCAGAGAGACACGTCGTTTCCATTTTTGATCTGAATGAAGCAGAGCAAAGTGACTACTTCGATGCCCTCCATGGCGTGAAATCAGTGATAGAAGCAACCGACTTCGCGGAGCTTTATCCGAGCATGATGGCCAGAGAAGACTTGAGTGACAGGCCCATGGATCATATCCAAACCGTCTTGGAGCTTCCCTTTCTTGGTAACAAACCGGATGCCTACACCATTGGCAACAACGACGGTAGAGAGGCAGGCCGAAGCATAGACCATCTACATGTCATTCTCTTGCCTCGCTACAAGGGAGATGTGGACAGACCCAAGAGGCGGCATTCGAAACGTTATTGCTGGTAGAGCGCATTATCAGCGGCGGTGACGGAGTGGGGACAACATGCAGAGGGAGTTAAGTTACTGACTCCTTTAGGTCTTGAAAAAGCCGAGCCTTGAACATGCACTCCGCAATCTCGTCGCGGTAGGCCCTGAGCGAATCGTTAATCGCGGCGCCGGCTAAAGTTGCTGGGCGCCGCTAGCGACTTACTGATACTTTTCGCAGTCGGCCTTGTCTTCGACCGGATCCAAGAAAATCGCATCGTACCAGGACACCTCTTTGCTACAGATGTGGTAGAGGTTCACGGAATTGGACTGGCCCTTAAAGAACAGCGCGGTTCCAACGATCAGGATGCCGAACAAGAATAGCAGGAACAGGGATTTCATCAAAGTTTCTCCTCAAGTGATGGCCGAGAGGCCGGTTCCGTCTCGATCACACAATGGTGAGCAGCTTGTCTGCCGGCTTCCCGCTCGGACCCGGCGCTGTGTCGGGTGCCTAACCGAACCAGTTCTGCCGTGCTCTGCTGTCCTTGCTTCGACCACCGAGTCGACGGGTGGCGGGGCTGCTCTTTCTTGCGGACGAGCGGGTGGTCTTGGACGCCGTTTCGTCCCGCCGATGCTCTCCGTTCACAGACGCGCACCAAAGATAGACCAAATCGACGGTGTTGTGAACATCAACACAAGAAATGTGATAACAAGAGGCGCATGCCCCTGAAGCCGATCCACTGCGGCCGCGCGGAAGTGCCTGATCCCGCATACATGGGCTGAAACGTCAGCGGCAAGCAGGCCTGATTCGGGCAAGTAGTGAGCTTCCTGGCGCTGCGCGAAGGCGGCGATCAGTATGAGGTTGAAGCGTGGTTGGAGGCGCGAAGATTCGCTCCCCGTGTTACAGCGACGCAGAGGGGCGCGTTGGGCGCCAGGATGCTCTCCTTTGGCGGTGCCCATCGACGATCAAGTCAGAACAAAGTTCAGGCTGCGGCGGCGCGTCGTTCTCGCAGCTGCGCAAGCCATGTCCGCTGCGCGTCGCGCCGGCGGCGTTGTTCCAGAGCGGTGTGGATGCGGTCGCGGACCTGATTGAAGGCGAGGGTGCGGCCGGGTTGGATACGCTCGCACAGGATAAGATGGAAGCCCACCGGTGACTCGACGATGGCGCTGACGGCGCCTTCATCGAGATCGAACAGCGCCGCGTCGACTGCAGGATAGAGGCGGCCGCGGATCAGGGTGCCGAGCTTGCCGTCCTCCAACGCGGTTGGGCACTCGGAATGGCGTCGAGCTTGGCGAGCAAAGCGTTGTACTGCATCGCTGCTGCCGCCTCCGCCATTGCTACCCGCGCGGAGTTTTGCGGCGATGGCCTCGAGCCTCGCGCGCGCAGCGTCGCGGGTGTTCTCGCTGTAGTCGTCGTTGATGGTGATCAGGATGTGGCGGGCGGTGCGTTGCTCCGGCGCCTCGAAGCGCTCTCGGTGCAGCTCGTAGAACAGGCGCTCGTCGGTCTCGGCGATCGGGGCGTAGCCCGCGGCGATGCGTTGCATCACGGCGTCGAAGGTCAGTTCGCGGCGCAGTGCGCTATGGAGACCGGCGGCGTCCAGACCGTTGCGGGCGAGATCCGCCTCGAACTCATCTTCGTTGTCGTAGCGGCTGGCGACCTCGTGCAAGGCGGCTTGCACCTGTCCGTCCGGAATCAGCACGTCCCGCGCCTCGTCGGCGGCTAGCACCAGTTCTTCCAGCGCCAAGGTCTGTCGTGCCTGCCGCTCCGCCTCGGCGAGCTGCTCGGCAGCAAGTGCGCCGATGTTGCGCTGGAAGCGTTCGCTGGCGGCTCGCAGGAGATGGTAGCGGTGCGTCGCCGACTGCGTTGTTGCTGGGGCGTGGCCCGTGGCTGGCGTGTCTGGATGGCTCTCGCTCATGCGGGGTCTTCCTGGCTGGCAATTTTCGTGTCTGGCTGGCGGTCCGTAGGCGACGCGACGGTCGCGTTGTCGGGTTCGGCGGGCGCTGGTTCGAGGGCGGACTCCGGCACCTGCAACGTGTTGCGGCCGGAAAAATGCACGTGATAACTGACGTCCCCGGTTCCCTCTGGCGGTGGTGCGCCGCGCAGGACGCGCAAGACCTCGCCGACCTCGCCAGATTCCACTAGCACGCGGCCGCTGGCACCTAGGGCGAGTCTTGCGCGGACCTGGTCGCGGAACTCGAAGCGGCTCGGTGTCCAGGGTGCGTCGGCCGGCTGCAATTCCTCTTCGCGGCAACCGACCACACGGTCGCTGTCCAGAAAGTGCACCGTGTAGATGATCTGGTCCTGCAGAAAGGTGCCGACGTCGCGGACGTAGCCGGTGCTGCCGCGGCGAACCAGCAGGGTACCGGTATCGGCGCCCGGATAGGTGCCGTCGTTGCGCACATTGCGCAACACACGCACCTCGTCGCCGTAGTCGAAGCTAGGACGCATGGGCCTTGGGCGCCTGCGGCTTTTCCGGTAGTTGCTGCATCAGGTCGTTCAGGCTGACCTCGGCGTGGGGTGGCTCGTGCATGTGAAAGACACGAAACACCTTCTCTGTGTGGGCATCGGAATCGATGAAATCTTGGTAAGCGTCTCGCAGCAGGCCGGCGTAAAGCGCGAACCGCGCGGGCACGCTGTTCGGTTCCTCTTCGGCCTCGGAAAGGTAATCGTGGAAGCGTTGCAGGATGTGCAGGCGGTTCACCTGCACGACCGAAGGTTCGAAGGCAACGTTGAAATAGTTCAGAAAGTCTTCGGCGCTCTCAAGTTCGTCGAGGTCGCATTCGAAGTCGTCCAGCGACTGCGTTGGCACGTGGGTCTCGCTCATGATCGCCTCCCGATAAATGACACTAGGGTTAGAGAGCAATAGGGTCGGCGTGATCTCAGCGGCCGATATAGTGAATGTTGTCGCCTTGGGCCGCGACTTCGTCCTTGGTGGCGGCGCGTCGCGCCCAGTCGAGCAGGTCGCCGAGGCCGAGCCGGTCGCTGTCGTCGATGGCGGCGGCCTTCTCGAGCCGCTCCAGCGCGTCCGCCGGACGCTCCATACGCATCAGCAGGAACCCGGCGCCCTTCAGCGCCAGCAACAGGAAACGGGTCAGCACCATGGACTCCGTCGCGGCCTGATTTAATGCGTCGGCGTTGATGGCGCGCCAGTCCGGATCGAGGCCGAGTTCGCGGGCGGCGAGCGCGATGGCGCGATCCGCCACCGTCAGCGCATCCGCGTAGCGCTGGCGGTAATAGAAGAACCGGTACAGCGCCACCAGCACCGTCAGATGCTCGGGGGCGAGGAAGTAGGCGCGCATCAGGCTGTGCTCTGCCGTGTCGGTGCCCCCGTCAGCGTCATAGTGCTCCGCGGCGTCGGCAATCAGTTGCGTCGACCTCCGCCGGCAGCGCCTGATCGAAGTACATGTCGTCGCCGGTGAAATCGAGCAGGTCCATTGTGAACGTCCGGTGGTTGCTGACGGTCGCGTTGCGCCTGTTACTGCAGTGCGGTCACGGGCTCGACGAGGGTTGACGCAGTGCTTGTGATCGCTCTCGCTCCGGAGACCAGCGCTGGCGGTGACCGGTGCATGGCATCGAGCGCGATCTCGGCCAGAAAACGGCGCAGGTCGCGGGTGGTCGGTGAATGCTTGGTCTCGGTGACGAATCGGCGCACCAGCGGCAGCACGCGCTCGGCCTGCTCGTCGTCGATGACCGTTTGCAGCAGTTGCGCGTAGGCGAGTTGCACGGCATGCCGGCCGGAGTGTTTGCCGAGCACCAGGCGGTGATGACGACCGACCTCGGCCGGGTCGATGCCTTGGTAGTTGAGCGGGTCCTTCATCAGGCCGTCGACGTGGATGCCGGCCTCGTGGGTAAAGGCACCGTCGCCGACCAAGCTCTTGTGCCAGGCGACCGGACGGCCGGAGGCGCGTGCCACCAGCTTGGATAAGGCGTCGAACTCGGCCAAGTCGATGCCTGTGTTGGACGTGGTGCACGTGCTTGAGGCCCATCACCACCTCTTCGAGCGCTGCATTGCCGGCGCGTTCGCCGAGTCCGTGCACGGTGGTATTGACGTGGCTGGCACCGCCGCGCACGGCCGCCAGGGTGTTGGCGGTGGCCAGCCCCAGGTCGTCGTGGGCGTGCATCTCGAGTTCGCAGTCGCAGACCGCGGCGAGGTCACGGATGCGCTCAAAGGTACCGAAGGGGTCCAGTAGGCCAACGGTATCGGCAAAGCGGAAGCGCCGTGCGCCGGCCAGCTGAGCGGCCTCGGCGGCGCGCCACAGGAATTCAGGGTCGGCGCGGGATGCGTCCTCGGCGCCGACACAGACCTCGAGCCCGAGATCCTGGGCGACCGCCACCTGCCGGCCGATCTGTTCGAGCACCCAGTCGCGATCGCGCCCGAGCTTACGGGCGATCTGCTGATCCGACATCGGCATCGACAGGTCCACCATGTCGACACCCAGACCCCGGCAGGCGTCGATGTCCGCGGGGAGCATGCGCGTCCAGACCATTAATCGCGCATTCAGGCCCAGTCCGGCGACGGCGCGAATCGACTCGCGCTCTTCTTCGCCCATGGCCGGGATGCCCACCTCCAGTTCAGGCACGCCAAGACCGTCGAGCCCCCGCGCGATGGCCAATTTCTCGTCCAGTGAGAAGGCGACGCCGGCAGACTGCTCGCCATCGCGCAGTGTGGTGTCGTTGATGTGGACCGAAGGTGCGGCCAGAGACGCGGGGATTTGCATCGGTTGGGCTCCGTAAACCTGTTGCATGAGCATTAAGCAAACAGTGGGCCACTATTTTTGTGTCAATAAAATTAGTAGCTTATTTGGAGGATGCTGGTGTCTTGATGGGTTTGCGACAGACAATGAATCGGATGGGCTTGTCGCATATCTGACGATGAGGCCAGGAAATTCTGCGCGGGATCTTGTGACGTGACGTCTCGGGCGGGGCAAACCGAGCGATTTCGAGGCTCAACCTGACAGCGCAAGTCTTGCGCTCATTCGCTGGGCTGGTTTACAGGATCAGGGACGCGGTCGCGTCCCTGATCAGATCGGAGGATAGGTTGAAGCGTGGGCAGCCGAGAACCAGGCGGCTAGAGTACGAGCAGCGAAGGCAGCGCGGTCGCCGCCAGGAGGGTGACGGAGACGGCAATGGTCATTAGCAAACGCCGATCACGTTCCGGCTCAGCGGTCTCGGGCGATGATGGGGACGGATCGGCTAGCGGTCGACTTTCGCTGGAGTAAGGCGGCCATGGTTAGCACCCCACCATACGGCTTTGCGCCAGGATCTGTGCCTCGATGATGCGGTCGAAGGCCGGGTTGCGTCGCTCGAGGGTGAATTCTGCATGACGCAGTTGCGGTTGTCGCATTGCCTGCGCACCCTGTTCCTGTTGCTCCGCTGGCAGGTAGCCATAGGGCTCATAGTCGTCGTTGGATTTCATCACGCAATCCTCGTAACCGGGTGAATCGTAGTAGTCGCTCATGTGTGGGCGTCTCCAGTTAAAAGATGGCATATCCGCAGCTCCAGTATTGCGATCTCTGTGCCAGTTTCGGCGATTGCGCTTGTTCGGGACCGTTCGATCGGGCTGTTGTTTGGCGTTACGCCTACGGATCGACTGGGTTTTTGGCGACGATCGCCTGGCCATCGGATACCAAGCCAGGGGTCCGTATACCGCCAAAATGGTGCCAAAAGTGCGCCGGAGTGCACGCCTGTGGGTCCAGAGCGCACAATGATGGTGCGGCGCCATCAAGTTGGACAGGAAGACCGCCGACCACGCGGGGCTTGTGAACCTTGATCGCTCACGGCCCTATCACCCGTATGCTGCTAGCGGCGGGCTTCGAGGCCATCCGCATTGAACCGACGGACGATTCCCACGAGTTCATCCGCGACTGGGCGCCGGGGCGTGCGGTCGAGGACGATGTGATATCTGCCACAATCGAGGCGTTGAAGCCCCGGTGATCCGGTCTAGAATTAAGCGTGCAGGATCGGTTTTTTCGCCCCGACGTTCAGAGCAGCTGATCGAGCCGTCACCGATCGACGTCGGAGCATTGGGCCGTCGCGGAGTCGACCGCCAAAGGCGGCGGCTTAACTGTTACGAGTCGTTTCGGAGTCAGTGTCATGGCGACAGAATCGAGGCATCCCAAGCACGAGCAAGCGCTCAATAAATCCATGAGCGGGAGCATGTCCGGAAGACCGGCGGTCGCGGCTCCCCCCGGCGAGAGACCATTGGCAGCAGCCCCTGCAGCCTCACACCCTGTTTCGTCGGCGCAGGCGTTGCTCGGCCGCTCCGTGATCGATCCGCAGATGGCGAAGTCGATCGACCGCAGGGCTCGCGCTAATCTGGCCCACCTGACGATGGGTCTCTCCCCCATCTCCATCGCCATGGACTACTTCGATTGGCTCGCGCATCTGGCGGTCTCCCCGGGCAAACAGGCGCGGATCACCGAGAAGGCGCTGCGCAAGGCGATCCGCCTGGGCCTCTATGCCGGCGAGTCCCTGTGGAATTCCGATACGCCGCACTGCATCGAGCCTTTGCCTCAGGACAAACGGTTCAGCCACGAGGCCTGGCAGCACTGGCCCTACAACGTCATCTATCAGGGCTTTCTGCTCAACCAGCAGTGGTGGCACAACGCCACCTCTGGCGTACGGGGGGTTTCCAAGCACAATGAAGAAGCGGTGACCTTCATTACCCGCCAACTGCTGGACCTGTGGTCGCCCTCGAATAATCCCTTCCTCAACCCGGAGGTCGCACGGGCCACCTTGAACGAAGGCGGCGCCAATCTGATGCGTGGGTTGATGAACCTCCTCGACGACACAAAGCGGGCCGTCCAAGGAGAAAAGCCGGTCGGCACCGAGGCCTACCAGGTCGGCCGCGATCTGGCGGCCACGCCCGGAAAGGTTGTGTATCGCAACCGCATTATGGAGCTTATCCAATATACGCCGACGACGGAATCCGTCTGTCGCGAGCCCGTGCTGATGCTCTCGGCCTGGATGATGAAGTACTACATCCTGGACCTGTCCCCGCACGACTCCATGGTGAAGTATCTCGTCGACCGCGGACATACGGTATTCGCGGTCTCTTGGGTAAACCCTGGCCCGGAGGATCGGGATCTCTCCATGGAAGATTACCGGACCCTTGGGGTCATGGCGGCGCTGGATGCCATCGGGACAATCGTCCCGGGCGAGAAGGTGCATACCGTCGGCTACTGCCTGGGCGGCATTCTGCTGACCATCGCCGCCGCCACCATGGCTCGCGACGGGGACGAGCGCCTCGCGAGCGTCACCCTGTTCACCACCATGACGGACTTCACGGACGTGGGCGAACTGTCCGTGTTCATGGGGCCGAGCGCAATCGCACTCCTCGAAGACATGATGTGGGACCGGGGCTATCTGGAGCCCACACAGGCCTCCGGCGGCTTTCAATTATTGAAGTCCAGGGACCTTGTCTGGTCCAAGATGGTGCGCGACTACCTCCTCGGCCAGCGCGCACCCCTGTTCGACCTCATGGCGTGGAATGCCGACACGACCCGCATGCCTTACCAACAGCACGCCGAACTCATTCGCCGGCTCTATCGCGACAACGAGCTTGCCCAGGGGCATTACGACGTCAATGGTCAGCCTATCGTCCTTAGCGACATCCACTTGCCCGTCTTCGCCGTGGCAGCCGAGCGCGATCACGTCGCGCCCTGGCACTCGGTCTACAAGCTGCACCTGCAGAGCGACGCCTGCGAGCTGACCTTCGTACTGGCCAGCGGCGGTCACAACGTGGGCGTTATCAGCGAGCCGGGGCACCCACGGCGCAGCTACCAGATCGCCACGCGCAAGGAAGGCGATCGCTACATTGGCCCGACCCGGTGGCAAGAGCAGACACCGAAAGAAGGGGGCTCCTGGTGGCCTGCCTGGGAAGACTGGTTGAGCCGGCATTCCACCGGCCGCGTCGGGGCGCCGCCCGCGATGGGCGCCCCGGACCGCGGTTATCCGGTCCTTGGCGATGCCCCGGGGACCTACGTGTACGAGCAATAGGCGCGGACTTCTCTCTGGGCAAGGCACGATGTCCCCTTGGCGCTGGCGACGGCAGACCGAGTCGGAAGCAGGGGGCTCCGGGTAGTGCTGGCAAGGGCCGGCGAGATAGGGAAAACGGCGAAATGCGCTCAAGTTGAGAAGAGGTAGGGGACTTACGATGAATGTGAAAGGCAAGACGATTCTGATCACGGGCGGAGGCCGCGGCCTTGGTCAGGCCATGGCGCTGGCATTCGCGGCCAAGGGTGCCCGCCTGGCGATCGTCGGCGTCAACCAAGGTGTTGTGGAAGAAGCCGCGGCGCTTTGCCGAGAGGTCCGGCGCAGAGGCAAAGGCCTACGTGGCGGACGTCTCCGACGAGTCGGCAGTGCAGGATGTGTTCGATAAGGTCGCCAACGACTTTCAGGCACTACACGGTGTGGTCAACAACGCCGGAATCACCCGCGATGGGCTTCTGGTCAAGGCCAAGGACGGCAAAGTGCTCAAGAAGATGTCGCTGGCAGATTGGCAGGCCGTCATCAATACCGATCTGACGGGAGTCTTTCTGTGCGGGCGCGAAGGCGCCGCCAAGATGATCGAGCTGGGCACGCCCGGTGTCATCCTGAACATCAGCAGCCTGAGCCGCGCCGGGAATTTCGGTCAAAGCAACTACAGTGCGGCCAAGGCCGGCGTCGCCGCCATGACCGTCACCTGGGCCAAGGAGCTGGCGCGCCATGGGATTCGCGTCGCCGCGATCGCCCCCGGATTCTGCGAGACCCGGTTGGTCAGCGGCATGAAGCCTGACGCCTTGGATCGGGTAAAGGCAGGAATTCCGCTCCAGCGCTTGGGCCGGCCGGAGGAGATCGCCCACTCAGCCCTCTATATTTTTGAGAACGACTACTTTACCGGGCGCATCCTGGAGGTCGATGGCGGATTACGCCTTTAACACACCTTGATCCCGGCCAAGCAACAGTTATCCGATGGGACAAACCTCGTTCAACCCTCTGATAACATAGTGCATCAGGGTCAGCGCGGCCTGGCAAGGCCGCGTGTTCTAGCGGGTGGAAGTCCCACCTGGGTAATCGTGCGCTGCGAGCCCGGTGTCGAGCCTTGCGGAGCGGCTGGCAGCAGACGCTACCGACGCGATCCAGCAGGGGACAAATTAGTAACCAAGCCATCGCCTTGGTGCCGCAGATGTGCTGGCGTGCTGGACCAAGGCCAAGCGGCAGCCGTCGCAGTCAGCTTCGCCGTGCCGGGTTTCAAAGCCACGTAGCGGAAAGCTGCCATCAAGCATAGGCGGGCTGGAACGCCTTCTCGGGCTCCGTCACCGGTCCATTGCCGTCCCAGTAGGGCGAGAGCTTGCGCAACTGCGCGACGATGGGTGGCACTGCCTCGATGACGCGGTCGATCTCCTCCACGGTGTTGTAGCGCGACAGCGAAAACCGCGTGGTGCCGTGGGCGGCGGTGAACGGGATGCCCATGGCGCGCATCACATGGCTCGGTTCCAGCGAGCCGGAGGTGCAGGCGGAACCGCTGGAGGCGGCGATGCCGAGCTTGTTCAGCAGCAGCAGGATGGCCTCACCCTCGATGTACTCGAAGGCGATGTTGCAGGTATTCGGCAGTCGGTTGGACGGGTCGCCGGTGACGAAGCAATTGGGTACGTTTTCGAGGATGCCCTGTTCCAGTCGATCGCGCAGCGCGCGCACGGTGGTCTTCTCCTCGTCCATGTGCGCCAGCGCCAGCTCGCAGGCCTTGCCGAGGGCGATGATCGATGCGCTGTTCTCGGTGCCGGCGCGCCGGCCGCGCTCCTGGTGGCCGCCGCGCAGCAGCGGCCGAAAGCGCGTGCCGCGGCGCAGATACAGCACGCCGATGCCCTTGGGTGCATGCAGCTTGTGGCCGGACAGCGACAGCATGTCGATGGCGGTGTTCTTGAGGTCGATGGGCACCTTGCCGACGGCCTGCACGGCATCGGTGTGGAACATGACGCCGGCGGAGCGGGCCAGCTCGGCCATTTCCTCCACCGGGAACAGCGTGCCGCTCTCGTTGTTGGCCCACATCACCGAGACGATGGCGACCTTGTTCGACAGGGCGTCCAAGTACTGCTGCATGTCGAGCCGGCCCTTGTTGTCCACCGTCAGGTAGTGGACCTTGTAGCCGTCCTTCTCCAGGTATTCGCACAGGCTCAGTACCGCCGGGTGCTCGACCACCGTGGTGATGATCTCGCGCCGCTCCGGCTGCGCCTTCAGCGCGGACAGGATGGCGGTGGAGTCAGACTCGGTGCCGCAGGATGTGAAGACGATCTCGGAGTCCAACTCGGCGCCGAGCAGCGCCTGCACCTGCTGGCGCGCCTGCTTGATGGCGCGCCCGACACGGTCGCCGAACTGATGCAGCGACGACGGATTGCCGAACTGCTCGGTGAAATAGGGCAGCATGGCCTCGACCACGGCCGGATCGACCATGGTGGTGGCGTTGTTGTCGAGATAGATGCCTGCTGCCGGCGCTCGGGAGGTTGTGTTGCTCATCGGATGCGTTCCTCGGGAATCGTCGTTGACTAGCGTTGCCTTTGGTGGCATCGGCAGGACCGAGGGCCGGGCGCCAAGGGCCGTCTGCCGCTGCTTGGGCTACATTGCCGTAGCCTGGCCCTCGGCCCTCGGCGCTTGGCCCTTCGGCGCCGGGATCACCCGCACGAATTCGCCCAGATCCTCGACGATGCGCTGCTGGACGCCGTCCAACGTGGTCGAGGCCATCTGACAGCCGGAGCAGGCGCCGGTCATGTTGACGTAGACGTCCTTGCCGTCGATGTCGATCAGTTCGATATCGCCGTGGTCGCGCTGTAGATTCGGGCGGATGGCCTCGATGGCGTTCTCGATGCGGCGGATGCGTTGCAGGTTCGTGAGCTTGGCCTTGCCGACTGGCGGCGGGGCGGATGCGGACGGGTCGAAGGTCTTGCCCTGATCGGCCAGTACGCGGGTCAGGATCTCCTCGACGCCCTCATGGCAGGCGGAGCAGCCGCCGCCGGCCTTGGTGTAGTTGGTCACCTCTTCGACGGTGGTGAGGCTGTTGGCGCGGATGGTGTCTTCGATCAGCACGGCATCGACGGCGAAGCACTTGCAGATCAGCGCGCCTTCCTCGTGGTCGTCCTTCCACTCCTCGCCGCGGTAGTTGGCGACCGCCGCCTGCAACGCCTCGCGGCCCATCACTGAGCAATGCATCTTTTCCGGCGGCAGGCCCTCCAGGAAGTCGGCGATGTCCTGGTTGGTGACGCTTCAGCGCTTCTGTCCAGGGTCATGCCCTTGATGATCTCGGTCAGCGCCGAACTGGATGCGATGGCCGAGCCGCAGCCGAAGGTCTGGAAGCCGGCATCGAGGATGGTCTCGCTCTCCGGGTCGACCTTCAGGGTCAGGCGCAGTGCGTCACCGCAGGACAGCGAGCCCACCTCACCGGTGGCGTTCGCCTCAGCAACAGCTCCGGCGTTGCGCGGGTTGAAGAAGTGTTCTTTGACGGTCTCGGAATAGTCCCACATGTCTTGGCTCCGGCTGTTGGCGTTGCTATTGGTGATTGACGAATCGCGCTTACAATAGCCGAAAGCAAGAGTCGGGCCAGTGAAGTATTTTAGTCAAGTAATTGATTTATAAATTATAGTTGGCGTCTCTGTCTGGCGGTTGTCGGAAGCATGACAGGGCTTTCGGGGCCGTCGGTAGGAAATCGGACAGCGAACCGTTATGACTGTCGCGGCAACGGCTAGCCCGCGAGACCGCCCCGCAGACCTCGAAGCCGCGCTTGACCCGGTGATGACGCTTGCGGCTAGTGCTTCGGGCAGGGATAGACGGACTGCAACGCATGCAGCACGACCAATGCGGCCGGGTCCGGGAGTTCGCCCTCGTGATTGGCGCCATAGTGGATGAACGCTTCGGTCAATTCGCCGGCGCTGATGTTTTCGGGTGTACAGATGCGCGTACTGGTCGGAACTTGCGTCGGGCCGTCCATTTGCATTAGGCGGACTGCCTCTTCGACACCGCTGACGAAGCCGGCGCAGTAGCGCCGGCGTTCCCTGCCCACTCTGGAGAGACGGCTGGAAGCGCAGGCGAGCAGCATGTCGCCGGCGCTCTGTTGCTGTGGAAATTCCGGCTGCGCTTCTTCTGTCGGTGGCGTTTGAGCAGCGGCCAATAGCGGTGCGAGGAACAGGGCGGTCAGCGTCAGATGGCGATGGTGCATGGCGGGCTCGGCTTCGCGGAGGTGGCTCCTACAGGCTCGCAGTATAGCGCCGACGCGGTAGCCGATCGTGCCCAGCACCTCGATTGCTTGAGGGCGCCTACTGCTTGCGGGTGAGTCAAGCTTCGACGCAGCCTAGGACCGGCGAGGGTCTTCGAAATCGGAATCGGAATCGAAAGCGAAACGAGTGGCAAGGGACCCCCATCCGGATACCGATACCGATACCGATGATGACGACTCGTCGGTCTGAGACGAAGCCTCGTTAGACGAGGGGCGAATGAATTCGCCCTCACAACCAACAAAATTGGCGGGCCTAGGGCTCTTCGCAGACCTCGGCGAGTACCATGCCGGTGGCACTTTCGAGGCTGCGCGTAAACGAGATGCAGTGCTCGCTGCCGTTGATGAGGTAGATGTTGAAGCCGTCGGCCTCGTGAAACGGGTTGATCCCGGCGCCGATGTCGTCGTCGAGACAGTAGGTGAAGTGAATGTTCGGGAAGGCGTCGCGCAGCGCCGCGGTGGATTCCGTGCTGGCGCCCGCGCGGGCGACGATGGCGGTGATTTGGTCAATCAGCGCGTCGGAAATCGTGTCTGTGGCCATGATCAGGCTTCTTCGGTGTCGCGCTCGAAGCGGACGCGCTCGTCGGTGTCTTGCCCCATGACCTTGGCCAGCCAGGGCGGGGCCTTGTCGGCGAGCACTGCGCTAAGCGCGGCGATGTGCTCGCGGGCGTTGCCGCCGTCGGGGAACTTGATCGGATGGATGTCGAGTTTCACCACCTTGGCCGCGGCGGGGCCGCCGATGGAGGCGACGTAGAGCACTTGGCAGTCCTTGATCAGCGCCGCGCGATAGGCGTTCTTGTCGTCCTGGACCTCGGCCGAGCTGTCGTCGATGGCGCGGACGTCAATCAGCCGGAAACCGTCTGCCGCGACCTGATAGACCAAGAAGCGCCGGCAAGAGCCGAAGTGGCCGTCGAGCAGTTCGCCGCCATTGGAGGCGCAGGCCACGCGCACGGAGCCGGGCAGATCGCCATCGCCCTCCGACTCAAACGGCGGTTCGATCTCGGGGGGCGGCTCCATGTCGTCGCTACCCTGACCCTTGAGCAATGCCAGCGCTTGTTTCAGCGGCCCGGCGTCGATGTCGGCCAACTCGCCGTCAGCGCCGGCCTTGAGTGTTTTGACCGTCAGTCCGTCAAGCTTGGCGGCGGTGGGCGGCAGACCGACCAGGTCGCTGAGCACGCGCAGCAGGCGCGCCGGGTCGGTGTCCGGCAGCGCACGGGCGGCGAGTCCGATGCGCAGAGCGATCTCTTCGGAGATGACTTCTTGGGTCATGGGTCGTTACCTCTTGGCGGCGTCGGCCTGGTGTTCGAGGGGCTGGCGAAGTCCGTCTCGACGTCCAAATGTTGAATGGGGCGAATGAATTCGCCCTACAACCGAACCTCTGCACGGGGCGGATCAGTGTGCCCCGTGCGGGGCTCATTCGGCTCAAGCCGGGACGATGCAGTCGTCTTCCATGCAGGCATCGAGGCACTGGGCGACGTCGACCTCGCCTTCGCACTCGCTGCAGGTGTCGGCGTCGATCCTGTAGACGCCTTTCCAGGGCGTGATGGAGTTGGTCGGGCACAAGGGCTCGCAGTCGCCGCAGGCGGTGCAGACGTCGCGTACGATTTGCAGGGCCATGGTGGAAGTCTCCGGTGATTTCAGTTCGGCTCGCCGCGCTTGAAGCGCAGCGTGGTCGGGAATGCGGGCGGCGGGCTGATCGGGTCGATGTACCAGCGCGACCCGTCGGTCAGCTCCACCTCGCCGCCCCATTGTTCGGCGTTATCCATCTCGACGGTGGCAATCGTCTCCTCCATGTCCTTCTTCGCGACGTAGAAGAGCAGGTCTCCCGCGTCGTTCTTACGAATCATCACGTTGGGCATTGGGAATCCGAGTAACGTTTCAAGGATCGAGGATCGGTCGTGAGCGGGAGTGCCGAGGTCTTACCCTCGTGCGACGCCCCTCGTTAGCCCGAGCAGCTCTTACGAACCAAATCGTAGTTGTAGTCCGTCATGCCCATCTCGCGGGTCTCGTCGTCGAGCCGCTCGAGCACCGCGTTGACCAGCGTGGTCAGGATGTACATGGCACCCTCGTAGCCCATGGTCGTCATGCGATGCAGATGGTGACGGTCGAAGATCGGGAAGCCGATGCGGATCAGCGGCACCTCGAACTCCTTGCCCTTGTGCAGGGTGTCGCGCTGGATGAACTTGCCGTAGCTGTTGCCGATCATGAAGTCCGGCTTGTCGGTGAAGCACAGCGAGCGCAAGTGCCACAGGTCCTTGCTGATGTGCACCTTGGCGTCCTGGCCGTAGGGCGACTCGGCGAGCAGCTTCTCCATCGCCTTCTTCCAGCGCTTGTTGGCGTGGTTGCAGAGCACGTGGGTCGGCTCGGCACCCAGCTCCAGCAGGAACTTGGTCATGCCCATGACGAAGTCGGCATCGCCGTAGAGGGCGAACTTCTTGCCGTGCAGCCAGGTGTGGCTGTCGGTCATCATGTCGACCAGGCGGCCGCGCTCCTTGGCCAGCGACTCGCGGGATCGGCTTGCCGGTCAGCTCGGAGACCTTCATCAGGAACTCGTCGGTCCACTCCAGGCCCATCGGGATGTCGATGGCTTGCAGGGCTGCTTCCAGGTGTTCTCGACGAACTTCTTGGTCTTCGGCAACTGCCAGGGCTGCAGCAGCAGGGTGTCGATGGCGTTCGGGGCGTCCTTCATCTCGTCGATGCTGGTGCCGCCGTCGTACATGCGGAACTCGCCGTCGGCCGGGGTGTCGAGCACCTCGGTGGGGTCGCACAGCAGGGTGTAGTCGACGCCCATCTCCTTCATCATGCGGTGCATGACGCGGTAGTTGCCCAGATAGGTCTCGAAGCCCGGCACGAGGTTGATCTTGCCGTTGGAGCCGACCACCTTGTCGTCCATGGAGTTCAGCGTGAAGTAGCGCTGAATGCCCTCGAACATGTTGTCCCAGCCGGTGGTGTGGCTGCCGACGAAGCTCGGCGTGTGCGCGAACGGGGTCGGGAAGTCCTGCGGGATGTGAGCCTTCCTTCTTGGCGTTGCCGATGAAGGCGTTGAGGTCGTCACCGATGACCTCGGCCATGCAGGTGGTGGAGACCGCGATCATCTCGGGCTTGTACAGCGCCTTGGCGTTCTCCAGGCCGTCGAACATGTTCTTCTGGCCGCCGAACACCGCCGCGTCTTCGGTCATGGAGTCGGAGACGCAGGCGATCGGCTCCTTGAAGTGACGGTTGAAGTAGGTGCGGAAGTAGGCGACGCAGCCCTGCGAGCCGTGCACGTAGGGCAGGGTCTTCTCGAAGCCGAGCGCGCAGAGCACCGCGCCGAGCGGCTGGCAGGCCTTGGCCGGGTTGACGGTCAGGGCCTCGCGCTTGAAGTTGAGCTCCTGGTACTCCTTGGTCGTGGTCCACTGGAAGACCTCGTCGATCTTCGCCTGCTCGGGGCGCTCTTCGACGGCGTCCTGCTTGTTGCGCCAGGTTCTCCTTGTACTCGTCTTCGCGGAACAGGGGATAGCTGGGTTTGATGTTGTCGACTGTCTGGCTCATGAGGTGCTCCTGCCGCGCCGCTAATCCGCGGACGACGGCTTTGGGAAATCGGTGTCTGGGTCGCTAGGCGCTAGCGTCTGGCGAGCTGCGGTGCACTAGGCCGAGCGCCTGGTTCCGCTACGCTGACTCGATCAGGCGCTGGCGGCCATCGGTGCCGCGCCTCGTCCGCGTCGGACTTCTGCCAGGGCGCCTGCATGTTCTTCCAGCAGGGGTTGTTGATGGTCATGTCCATGTCACGGGCGAAGATGGCGAAGCCGTCGTAGCCGTGGTACGGACCGGAGTAGTCCCAGGAGTGCATCTGGCGGAAGGGCACGCCCATCTTCTGGAAGATGTACTTCTCCTTGATGCCGGAGCCGATCAGGTCGGGCTTGACGTGCTTGACGAACTCCTCGAACTCGTAGCCGGTGACGTCGTCGTAGATCAGGGTCGCGTCGCCCATCTCCTTGATGGTGCGGTCGTAGTCGTCGTTGTGGGCGAACTCGTAGCCGGTGCCGACCACTTCCATGCCCAGGTCCTCGTAGGCGCCGATGACGTGGCGCGGACGCAGACCGCCGACGTAGAGCATCACGCGTCTTGCCTTCCAGGCGCGGACGGTACTTGGCGATGACCGCCTCGTACTCGGCCGTGTACTTGGCGATGACCTTCTCGGCGTTGTCCTGGATCGTCTCGTCGAAGAGGGCGGCGATCTCGCGCAGCGACTCGGCGATCTTGGTCGGGCCGAAGAAGTTGTACTCCATCCACGGAATGCCGTACTTCTCTTCCATGTGGCGGCAGATGTAGTTCATCGAGCGGTAGCAGTGGATCAGGTTCAGCTTGACCTTGGGGGTCAGCTCCATCTCGCTCAGGGTGCCGTCGCCGGACCACTGGGCGACCACGCGCAGGCCCATCTCTTCGAGCAGGATGCGCGAGGCCCAGGCGTCGCCGCCGATGTTGTAGTCGCCGATCATGGCCACGTCGTAGGGCGTGGTCTGGAAGCGACTCGTCGCCGTCACGGTTGCCGATGACCCAGTCGCGGATCGCGTCGTTGGCGATGTGGTGACCGAGCGACTGAGACACGCCGCGGAAGCCCTCGCAACGCACCGGCACGACCGGCTTGTTCGAGCTCCTTGGCCTTCTTCTTGGCGACCGCCTCGATGTCGTCGCCGATCAGGCCGATCGGGCACTCGGACTGGACCGAGATGCCCTTGGTCAGCGGGAACAGCCGCTCGATCTCGTTGATGATCTTGTCCAGCTTCTTGTCGCCGCCGAAGACGATGTCCTTCTCCTGGAAGTCGGAGGTGAAGTTCATGGTGCCGAAGGTGTTGACGCCGGTGATGCCGACGTAGTAGTTGCGACGACCGGCGCGGGAGTACTGGCCGCAGCCCACCGGGCCGTGGGAGATGTGGATCATGTCCTTGATCGGGCCCCAGACCACGCCCTTGGAACCGGCGTAGGCACAACCGCGCACGGTCATGACGCCCGGCAGGGACTTGCGGTTGGAGGTGATGCACTTCTTCGACTGCTCGACGGACTGGTCGTTGACGGCCAGATGCTTGGCGCGATCCTTCTGTGCCTTCTCCGGGTAGACCTCGAGCACCTCCTGGATGAGGGCCTGGGTCTCTTCGCGGGTCATGCTTGACATATCGGCTTTCCTCTCATCGGCGCCGCCGCTAATTCGCCGACGGTCGCGCGTTGAAGAATCAGGGTGAATTCCCTCTCCCCGCCGGGAGAGGGAAAAGGGAGAGGGCAGGGCGTCTCGTCGCCCCGGACGTCGACTCAGCGACTAGGCGACGGCCTCTGCGTCGGCGGTCTTGCCGACGATGCTCTCGTCCTCCTCGTCCATCAGGCCGAAGTCCATCAGCAGGTCTTCGAGCGCATCCATGGTGATCGGCGTGGGGATGACGAACATCTTGTTGTCGATGATCTTCTGCGCCAGCGTGCGGTACTCGTCGGCCTGCTTGGCCTTGGGGTCGTACTCGATGACCGTCATGCGGCGGATCTCGGCGCGCTGCACGACGTTGTCGCGCGGCACGAAGTGGATCATCTGGGTGCCGAGCTGACGCGCCAGCTCCATGATCAGCTCGTCTTCGCGGGCGGTGTTGCGGCTGTTGCAGATCAGGCCGGCCAGACGCACGCCGCCGGAGCTGGCGTACTTCACGATACCCTTGGAGATGTTGTTGGCCGCGTACATGGCCATCATCTCGCCGGAGCAGACGATGTAGATCTCCTGCGCCTTGTTCTCGCGGATGGGCATGGCGAAACCGCCGCAGACCACGTCGCCGAGCACGTCGTAGAAGACGAAGTCGAGGTCGTCCTCGTAGGCGCCTTCTTCTTCGAGGAAGTTGATGGCGGTGATGACACCGCGACCGGCGCAACCGACGCCGGGCTCAGGGCCGCCGGACTCGACGCACTTGATGTCGCCGTAGCCGACCTTCAGCACGTCTTCGAGCTCCAGATCCTCGACCGAACCGGCCTCGGCGGCCATCTCCATGATGGTATTCTGTGCCTTGGCGTGCAGGATCAGACGGGTGGAGTCGGCCTTGGGGTCGCAGCCGACGATCATGACCTTCTTGCCGAGCTCGGCCAGACCAGCGACCAGATTCTGGGTGGTGGTGGACTTGCCGATTCCGCCTTTGCCGTAAATTGCGCATTGACGCAGTGCCATGGTTCTCTCCCGGTTGTTCGCCCCTGGGGGCGGTGGACAAATTCGCGTTCACCGGGGTTAAAGCAACGCATGTGCCAACAATGCTAGATCGCTCAATAACTCAATGATAAAAAATGAGATTTAATCGCGGCGGCGGGGCCGGGATGTTGGTAGCATAGGCGACAAAGCCGCGCGGCTTGTGCGTATAACAACAGCCAAACCCGACAGCCCATGCCCAATCCTGCCCCCAGTCCTGCCCCCAATCCTGCTCCCAGCCCAGCCCCGACCCTGCCCGCGTCCGCCCGACTGTCCATCAATCGCTGCAACCTGCCAGCCGTGATCCTCGGCGGCCTGACCTACCAGGCGCACCCGGTGCCGCTGGAGATCGACGGCATTCGCGCCTTCCATCGAGACCTGTTCGACGTGCTCGAGCCCCTCGCGCATCACCGCGAGCGCGCCGAGTGCTTCGTCGACTACATGGCCGTGCATTTTTGTCTGGACGATCTCGAGGAGGCGGGGCTGTCGCCGGGTCGGGTGCGCAAGTCGCGCCGCAACGCCAACTATCTGCGCATGGTGCGCGGCTGGTCGTTCGATTCGGACGGGCGCGAGGGCGCGGTGCTCAAGCACTGGGTCGAGACGCGCTTCGGCCTGCTCGCCCGCCACCACGGCGGCCCGCTGGACGGGCGCGACAGCGACGCCTATCACCACTACTTGGTCGAGGGCAGCAAGGGCCTCTACGCCACCAACGCGCTGGAGGCGCAACTCGACCTGCTCTATACCTATTGTCAGTACGAGCTGGCGCTTGCGCACCGCGACAAGACCCACCTGGCGCTGTATCGCGGCATCAACCGCATCGACGAGCACGAGGTACTCGAACGCGGCGGCGAGCGCCGTTATCGGGTGCTGCTGAACAACCTCAACAGCTTCACCAGCTGCGCGTGAGCGTGCCGACGAGTTCGGCGACTACATCCTCGAGACGCGCGTGCCCCTGCCGAAGATCTTCTTCTACAACAGCTTGCTGCCCGGCATGCTCAAGGGCGAGGACGAAGTGGTGGTGATCGGCGGCGTCTACGAGGTCGTCATCAGCACCTACTGAAAACGGCTGCGATGCTCGGCGCTTGGTGCGCTAGAACCATCAAGATGATGCCTCGGGCCGACAGTAGGCGACGGCTCGAACGTCGCGAGGATCGGTTGCCGAGGTGGAGCGGGAAAGGGCTGCTCGTGCAGCCCGCCGGTTGTGGTCCGCGTCAGTACAGCGGCACAACCTTATCGTCGATGAAGGTGTAGCGCGGGTATTTGTACCAGCCGTAGAGGAATGACTTGCGTGGCTCCTTGTGAACCTTGGTCGCGTAGACTTCGAGCACGTCGCCCGCGGGGCGGAGCCAGAAGTCGATGTCATAGAGCTTGTCAGACTCTCCAACCACGCGGAAATCAGTGCAGGCGAAGTACGTGTCGCCGTCGATCTGCCGCACCGGATCGTGGATTTTCACGAAACGCAGCGCCAGCATCTCGCCGGTGCGGTCGTCCTTGAGGTGGAACACACCATCCGCGCCCACCTGGTCAGCGATGTGGGTCTGCATCGCCGCCTTGATGTCTTCGACGTAGTATGTCCGTGGCTCGGTGCCAGCGGTGTCGCCGGCACTGGCCGATAGCGAAAGCAATAGGCCGAGCGCGAAGACTCCGGCGCTTATCGCGCCGAACTGGCTTGGCCGCTTCCGCGCGTTCGGCTTTGCCATCACTGCGATTGCTGCGCCGGTTGGCCGCCGTGTTCCTTCTGCGCGGCCGGCTTACCACCATGTTCCTTCTGCTCGGCCGGCTTACCACCGTGTTCCTTTTGCTCGGCCGGCTTGCCACCATGTTCCTTCTGCTCAGCCGGCTTTCCGCCGTGTTCTTTCTTCTCACCGGTGTCGCCGGATTCGGCGGCGACGATGGATAGGGGTAGGCACAAAAGCAGGATTGTCAGTAGTCTCATCGGAGCTCTCCAGTTCAGGGTGAAAGAAAAAATCTCATCAACGATCAAGCCGGCACTGACGTTCGGCCCTCAGACCATTGTCATGCGCGGCAGCTGATTTCTGCGAGACATGATGCCCGCGCGCCGGAGGCTGTTCCCTGTCTCAATGGTTGAGGATGGGGTTTCCGGCAAAGGAAAACGTCAGTATACCGACCATGCAGACGGTAACACACCGTGGCCCAGGGTTTATTTGTGGGAGCGCGGTGTCGTGCCCTTGCCCTTGCCGCCCGGTCGGCTCAGCGTTACCTGCGAGGGCCATATTACGACGCTGAAACGGCTCGCTCAGCCAAGCGAAAGGCGCAAACGCGCGTTCGCGGCCCTCGGGGAGGCCCAGGGTTCCCGGGGCGCTGGTGGTCGCACCGCTGTCGGCTGGGCGCGAATAGGTGCCGAATAGCCGGTCCCAGATGCTCAGAATGGTCGAGAAGTTGGCGTTTCCCCAGTGCCTGTCGACAGCGTGGTGGGCGGCGTGATAACGCGGCGTCACGACAATAAGCGACAGCCAGCGCTCCAAGGGGTTCGGGAAGTCGATATTGGTGTGGTGGAACTGGGCGCACAGACTGACCATCGCCTCGAATAGGAACCACGCTACGACGGTTGGCCCCCAAACAACGATCCACAAGGCCTTGGCGAGCGCGGAGAGCAACAATTCACCAGGGTGGAAGCGTAGCGATGTCGATGTATCCATTTCGACGTCTGAGTGGTGCGCCTTGTGGAAGCGCCACAAAAACGGGATGCGGTGATTTGCGCGATGCCAGACATAGTCGAAAGCGTCGAGCACGATGATTGACACGATGATCTCGGTCCAACCGACCAGCCCAAGCCAACGTGAGATGCCCCAGCCTTGTTCTTCAACGTAGACCGTCCAGAGAAGAAACGGGACATAGGCCAGCAGCCGAACAACGACGGTGTTGAATGTCGCAACGCCAGCATGGAAGGCGAGCCGGCGCCATCGTGGTGCTGCCCAGGCCCGCGCTGGATTCAGTGTTTCCAGCAATAAGAATAGCGCCAACCCACCAACGAAGATGGCAAGCCGGCCACTATCAAGATTGATCTCCAAATTTCCCTCCCGGTACGCACGTGGTGTCGCTCTGCACCCGCTAAAGCGTGGACTAGGCGGTGGACAGGGAGATCCGATCAAAGTTCCAACCACATCGGCCCACGAGTAAGTCGTCAGGATGGCTTGGCCGGGCATCGCCAGGATTGGCAGCCCTGACAACGCACTGTTCGCGACGCACGGAACACGAGATCGATTGTTGACGAAATCGAAACGGTTCCGACGAAGTCAGCGTAATAAACGATTCGCTAATATAATGGTTTGCTGTATTTGCTGCCGCTCTAACTAGGAAAGCGTACTTGGCTACGATGATTTTGTGATCCTAATTGTGGATACTACCCAGGCGACTTAGGGCCTGCGGCGAGGTTCTATTTGCCTTTGTATTATAATTTTCTAACTTAATTAACTGATGAAAATTCCGATGATAAAATCATGTAGTCGTTGTGATAAAAAATTTTTCGGCTAGCCCTTGACACGAATTTTTACGGCACTATTATCCTCGCCACTGCTATGTATTGAGACTTTCGCAAGAAACGTGACTGCACTCAAGCTGGACGCCTAACGCCAATCGCATTCGGATGCGGGATAACTACAACAGTGCAGCATGGGACCAGCGCCGGGCCAGACCGCAATCATCGGCTCTCGCGCACTGGGCGCATTAACACGACACTAGTGGTCAATATGGTTGAATCCGATAGGCTGATACTACCGGGTCGATAGGCTTGTCCGGTGAAACGACCTGGCGCACTCGATGCTTCGTCGCGACTCACTGAATTATAGCGAGCGCTGGCGAAGAAGACCTCGGAGCGCAAACCTGTTTCGCGGCAGCGCTGCTGCCATGAAAATCCGGCCGGAATAAACACAGGCGGCCCCGAAAAGCACCGGTGTCTGAAGAGCGGAGTGCGTTTGGGTTTTAACAGTAAACGACGCGGCTACCTGATCGCGTCGACCAAAAGAGGTGGAGAGAAAACAAATGTCTGATATCGAGAACCAGAGTAGGCGTAATTTCCTGGGCTTCGCGGGTAAGGCGGGGTTGACGACACTGGTCGCACAGGCCGTCGGCATCAACTTGGGTGTTGTCGACATCGTCCGCGCGACGACCGGCAAGCGCGGAGTCGATCCGTTCCGTTTCGCGATCATTAGCGATGCCCACCTGTACAGCGACGACAATCATAAGTTCGATGCCCAGCTCGCAGATGCGGTTGCGCAGGTCAACGCCATGACCCCGCAGCCCGATTTCGTCCTGTTTGGCGGTGACGTGGCGCAAAACGGAACCGAAGACCAGCTTGGTGAAGGGGAAAAAGATTCTCGATGGCCTCAAGGTGCCGCTCAAGATCATCCCCGGCGAACACGACTGGTACGTGGACATGGGCGATGCATGGCGTGGCCTGTTCGGCGATGAGACCTGGTCGTTCGACCACAAGGGCGTGCATTTCATCGGCATGAACTCGATCCTGGTCGAGGATTTCTGGACCGGTCCGGGGATGACCCCGCGCGAGCGCATGGCGGTGATGGAGATGTTGGAAAGCCCCATCGCCGGTCCCTGGGGTGTGCACGCGAAGCAGCTGGAATGGCTGAAGAACGATGTCAAAGACCTCGCGCCCGATACAGCCATCGTCGTCTTCACCCACTCCCCATTATGGGACTACTACCCACGGTGGAACTTCCAGACCTCCGATGCCCCCGAGATCCGCGAGATCCTGTCGAAATTCGATCACGTGATGTCGTATCACGGTCACGTGCACCAGACGCTGTTCAACAAGATCGGCAACATGTCTTCCGTCGCAGCGATGAGCACGTCATGGCCGTGGCCTTACCCGCCGGTTGACCTGGCCTTCCCGGAGACGCGCAGCAACCGCCATGATCCATCGATCGCGACCGATGGCCAGGGCACCCAAATCATTGACTTGAGCGGTGAGGGCGGAATGGTGCATTACCAGCCTTTCGAAGACGGCACGCTGACGCCGTTCATGAAAGACGGCTTTAAGGTCTAACTGGAGGAGTCAAAGTGAGAAAAACGATGAACACCCGTCGAGTCGTCACCGCCTGTGTCACTGCTTCTGCACTGGTCGCGGCCAGTGTCGCATTTGCACGTCCCCCATTCACTGACGAGGAGCTGCAGCAGCAGATGGATGCGCTGTATGCGTCGGCTCAGCAGGGATACGACATGTGGCATGGCAGTAAGCCCAGCATGACCACGAATGGTCTCGCCTGTGGCAACTGTCACCCGGACACCGCCGCCAGCAACCCGCAGACCTTTCCGAAATACATGACCATGTACGGCAAGGTGGTGCCTTGGCAGGAGATGGTGAACTGGTGCATCGAGAATCCGCAGCTTGGCGAGCGGCTCGATCCGAATGGTGACGAGATGACAGCGCTAAAGGCTTATGCGATGTACCTGCATCGCGGCCAGCCGATCAGGACCGGGCTTGCGTCGGAGCAGACGGCGGCCAATCCCGTCGACTTCGGCACCGGCTTCAAGCGCCCGGACGGTCCGACCGAGCTCGGGGTCGACACGAAGTCTTACGTTCCGACCAATATGCCGTAGCGCAAGTCAAGCTACCGGTCCACGGGCGGCCGGTGGTTTCAAGCGAAGTCGGGGTAAGGGACTACCCCAGAGATTAGCACGGCGCAGATTGTTTCATGAAGATGCGTTCGGCTTATTGCATGTTGTTAGCCTTCGGCGTCGGTCCTGCCGTCGCCGAGCAGCGCTGTGATGTCAGTCAGTTTCCACTCTCCGCCCCCACTGAGCGGTTTCAGGATAATGGCGACGGCACCGTGACTGACACAGCATCGGGTCTGATGTGGATGCGCTGCTCCGTTGGTCAAACGTGGCAGGATGGCGATTGTGTGGGCGACTCGTCAAGCATCGATTGGGAGGTCGGCGCAGGCAGTGGCAGAGGGTATCAATGGCGACGGCTCGTTCTTTTTCAGCGATTGGCGGCTACCCAAGCTACCGGATCTGGCGATGATCATTGAACGTCAGTGTCAGGACCCGCGGATCAACCTGACGGTTTTTCCAAGCACGCCGGCGGAATCTTTCTGGACGGTGACAGGGCGACCAGGTGACGAGTCAGACGACACCGTCTATGCATTGAGCTTCGGGCCCGACGGCGTGCAGCGGATGGATAAAGACGAGCTCAATCATGTTCGTTTGGTGCGAACGGCCCAATGATGCCTCGCGACGGACGTCCGTTCGCTTCGCGTGCTAGTGAGGCTGATCCTTCCTTGTGGGTCGAAGATCTGAATCGACGCTCTTTTTTTCACCATGCAACTGTCGTTGCGCTGATCGGCTGCGGGCTTATTCCAGGCCACGCTGCGGCGCTGCCCGATGACGGCCTATTTCAATTGACTCGGATGGGCGACGTGCTCGCGCGCTTGGGTGGAACGCCAGCAGACCACGATGAAGTGTCGATCACTACGCCTGAGCTGGCCGAGAACGGAGCAAACGTTCGGGTTGCAGTGGCATCGTCGTTAGCCGAGGTACAGGATATTTATGTCCTGGCGGAGTCGAATCCCTTTCCTTTCGCTGCCGCCTTCTCGATCCCAGTCGGCACGGACGCAAGCGTGTCAGTGAATTTGAAGCTCGCTCGGAGCAGCGAGGTCTTTGGCGTTGTGCGGGCGCGGGATAAGCTGTATTGGGCGTCAAAATCCACTCAAGTGACTGTTGGCGGGTGCGCCTGAGTCGGAGGCCCAAACACCGCGGGCCCAATAGCCCGGTGTGACGGGGACAGCCTACGAAGACTGGAGTGTAAGAAAACGCAATGGTCGCCGCCATCCGCATACGGGCAAAGGTACGCGAGGGTCGAACCGAGGTGTTGGTGCTGATGCCGCATCCGATGGAGACCGGACTGCGAACCGATGCCTCGGGGGTGGTCCCTGCGCACTACATCACGGATGCTCAGATTTGGTGTGAAGAACGCATCGTTCTCGAGGCAAAGCTGAGTATTGCAGTCGCCAAGGACCCGCTCCTGTCTTTTCGCTTCGTCGGCGGTCGGTCGGGGGATCGCATTCGGGTCACTTGGCGAGACAACACGGGAGAGCAACGGACCGACGAGGCCCGAATCAGTTGATCGGATCAATTGAACCGGCTTCGCGGTCACGGATATTGGACCCCTGCCGGCCTCTTTGGTCAGGGTCGGCAGCAACCCGGGGGCACTGAAGACGTTGTATACCGGCCGACCGCGAAGCGGTGGTCCGGTGGTCACGCCCATCGACCAAGTCTTAAAACCATCAATCGAGGAGTAAAAGAAGATGAGTTCATGTAATCGTCGCAGATTCATGTTTCAGGTGGCTGCCGGCACGTCGGCGTTAGCGCTGAGTCGTTTCGCTAGCGCCGCGGACGCGAAGCCGGCGCTGACCGAGGACGACGCCTACGCGAAGTCCATGGGCTTTCGACTGAAGACAGAGGATGTTGATCAGGCAAAATACCCGAAGCATACGACTGACCAGAACTGCGCCAAGTGTCAGTTGTACTCCGGGGCCGATGGTGATGAACTCGGGCCCTGTTCGTTCTTTGGCAAGCGTCTTGTCCCGCCCACCGGCTGGTGCCGCAACTTCAAACCGAAAGGCGCTGCCTGATTTGTTGCGTCGGCCTAATTCCTACAGGCCGACGCCTCCCCATCGATCGTCCGTTCATAGGGTCGCCCATGCGCCCTCCTCGCGACGTATTCGAAAGTTTGGCAACACTCGGCCCAGGTCAGTGGCCTACGCATCCTCTGCAACTGGTTGGTGTAGCGGCCACGAGGGCCGGCACGCACGCACCCTTCCGCCTGCCTTAAAGGTATTCCAACGTATTTCGTTGGTTTTCGTCGGCGCCAGTCGCCGTCCCAGCGATAGCACTATTAACGTGACCGGCCAATCTGAGCGTCGGGACCGCGACGGCGCGGCATGCGAGCCGGCGTTTATTTTGCCCCGTCGTTTGCTGCAATCGGGCAATCGGTTGTCGTGGGTCATTCCCTTGACCATCAATTTTGACAATCCTCAATGTCAGGGTAGGCTGACACCTGAGGCATGTCATGCCTCCGATAAAAACGACCGATAAGGCCAATGCGGCTCAGCCGAAGTTGCTGTGTTGACTGCTGGCTACCCATCCATTAGGAGGTTATAAGAGATGCCGCAAATTCCAGGCAAATCCGTGACTGCGCCGCTAGGACAGACCCCTACAATGCCCGCGGCAGTGCGTTCGCTTTCCGTGAAGACGCCGCCAATCGCCAGCGATAGGGCCGCGCGCAGAGGGCGTTTCAGCAGGATTTTGACGGCCCTGTGCGCCTGCGGTCTCGTGCTGTTGTCGGGGTGCGAGCGAACGGATAGTGTTCAGCGTGGCTATCGAGGTACAGGAACGATCCAGTACTACACGCCGAGCCAGGTGGCGGCAGCGGCCAAGCTCAACGAGATTCCTCCGCCGGAGCTGAGCGATCCTTACGATCCCGCCATACCGATGGCGACCGAGGTGAATGAGAACGTCCAGGTGCTGACCGACCTGAACGCCCTGGAGTTCGCCCGTCTGATGCAGGCGATCTCGACCTGGGTCGCACCGGAGCAGGGTTGCGAGTACTGCCACAATGTCGAGAACCTCGCGTCTGACGAGAAGTACACGAAGGTTGTGTCCCGCAACATGCTCCTCATGACGCGCGAGATCAACACCAACTGGAAGTCTCATGTCGTCAATACCGGCGTCACCTGCTGGACGTGCCATCGCGGTAAGAACGTGCCGTCCGATATCTGGTTCACGACCCCGCAACCGAAGACGCCCTCTGCTGGCATCTCGGGCAACAAGGCGGGGCAAAACACCGCGGGCGTGAAGATCAACGGCAACAGCTCCCTGCCGTTCGACCCGCTGACGCCGTTTCTTGCCGCCGACACCCAAATCGCGGTTCAGGGCACTTCCGCGTTGCCCTATGGAAACCGGCAGTCGATCAAGCAGACCGAGTGGACCTACTCGTTGATGATGTACATGTCCAAATCCCTGGGCGTGAACTGCACCTATTGCCATCACACGCGGGCGATGGGTGCGTGGGACCAGAGCAGCCCCCAACGTGTGACGGCCTGGCACGGCATCCGCATGGTGCGCGCTATCAACGGGGACTATCTTGAGCCGTTAAAACCGCTCTATCCAGAGCACCGACTGGGCCCCGGGGGCGACGCACCGAAGGCCGCCTGTGCGACCTGCCACAAGGGTGCCTATAAGCCGCTGTTCGGCGTCAGCATGCTCGGCGATTATCCGTCCCTAGCGGGCGTCATTCCGGGTCGGCTAAAGCCGATGGAGGAGCCGAGTGCGCCAGAGCCGGAGGCAGCGACGGACCTTGCGGAAGACAGTTGCCATCGCCGCCGAGCCGGACGCCGCCGCGGCGGAGACGACGGCAGCCGAAGAGTCCGCGCCAGCCAGCGAGGCGTCGCCGGCGGAGCTTGCCGCCTTGGAAGCCGAGTCCGCCGATGCCATGGCGACTGATGCAACCGAGGTGCAGGCGCTGACTGCGCAAGCACCGGAGCCTGAGGCGGCGGAGCCGGCCGCCGCCGCGGACGCGACAAACCAGCAATCCGAGTCGACTGAGGAGCGGGTGACCGAGGCTAACGCGGAGACTGTGGCCCAAGACGAGGGCGCGCCAGAAGCCGTCGCGGAGTTGGAGACGGCCGACGTGGATGCCGCGCCCGAGCCCGAAGTCGATGTCTCGCCCGAAGCCGATGTAATGGCCGAAACGCCGCTCGATGCGGACGCTGACATGGATGCCGAAGCCGAAGCGGTCGCGGAAGCGTCGGTCGATGCCGAGTCTGAGGCGGCTGATGTCGCCGCTGAGGCGGAGGTCTCGACCGCAGCTGACGCGAGGATCACGGAGCTCGAGTCCGTCATCGGCGAGCTGAGCGACAAGCTGGCCATGCTGTCGGATCGGACACTCGACAGCAGCGCCGCTGGTACGGTCGCTCAGGGCTTGGTAACGGACAGTCGACGGAGCGAGGGACAGCTGTCTGGCGTGGATGATGCGTCTACGAGCGGAGCTTGCGCTGGTCTCCCAGGTCTTCAGACGACAAAGCAATTCGCGTTGGCATTGAATGCTGCGGAACTGCGGTTGACGGCGGTCGAAGCGCGATCCAGGCATGAACGCGCGGCATTGGAGCAACAGCTTGCCCTCGCAGTGTTGCAGCGGGATGAAGCCAGGACGGAGGCCGAGACCACCCTGTTGCAAATCGAAGAGCGCCATGCGGCGGCAATGGAGGCCGCACAGCAACGTATCGAGGAAGTGGAGGCGCGGCTTGAGCAGGTGCAAGAACGGCTCAACAAGCTATCCAGCGGGCAGTCCGCGGAAGATGCGGAATCCGAAACCGGCGTAGCTGCAGCTCCTGAAGGCGTTGAAGCGGAGGGCTCAGAGTCCGGACTGTCCGCCAGTTTGTCGGAACCGAACCAGTTGGCTGAGCAACAGGACCTGTTGGCTGAACTTGAAGGCTTGCGGCAAGAGCGTTCAGCGCTGCGGCAAGAGCTTGAGCAGGCCCTGGCCGAGCCAGCGACTGCTGATGTCGCTAAGCCACAAACGTTTGTCAGTGGGGAGCATCAGGCCGCACTGGATGCCGCCGAGCGGCGGATCAGCGCGGTGCACGCTCGCCTTGAACAGGAGAGTACCGCATTGCAGCAGCAACTTGCGGTGGTGCGGGCGCAACGGGAAGAGATGGCGGCGGACGTCAGGGAGGACTTAAGCAAGGCGCACGCAACGGAAATGGCGATGGCCGAACAACGTATCGGCGCGCTGGGGGCGCGCCTGGAACAAGAGCGCCTTGCCCTGCAACAGCAACTTGAGGTGGTACGCGCGCAGCGCGACACGGTTGCGTCCGAGATCGAGACGCGTCTGTCCAAGGCCCATGCGGCCGAGTTAGACGCTGCCAAGACGCGCATTGGGGCGCTGCAGGCGCGACTTGGCCAAGAGCGCACCGCACTCCAGCAACAGCTTGAGGTGGTCCGTGAACAGCGTGACGGTGCGGCGGATGCGTTGCAGGCGCAGCTGGCCAAGGAGCACGCGGCCGCATTGGCGGCCAAGGAGGGACAGATCAGCGCGGCGCGCGCAAAGCTTGACAATCAGCGGACCGCACTTGAACAACAGTTGGCCCTGGTGCGGGCGCAGCGCGATGCCGCCGCCCAAGAGCGCGACGCGAGACCGACGCGCCTCGAGTACCAGAAGGCATTGCGTGACGCGGATAGGCGAGTCAGGGCGGCGCTCGCGAGACTCGACAATGACGCAAGGCCTCGCAGCAACAACTGGCCGTTGTCCGCGCGCAGCGCGGGGCGGCCGATGCCGAGATCGATCAACGGGTACAGGCGCTCGCGGCGACGCATCAGAAGGAGTTGGCCGAGCTTCAGGACAAGATCGTTGCTCGCGAGGCCTGGCACTGCGCAGGAGCGCGAGGCCTACAGCAGCAGCTTGAGGTGGCGCGTGTGCCGCCGACGCCGCGCCGGTCGAGTCCGCGGCCGTCGTCGCGGAAGTCACAACGGTCGAGACCGTTGAGGCGGGTCCCGAATCGGCGCAGTCGCTTGCAGACACTGCAGCTGAGCTAGGCGGCCAGCTCACCGAGAACGGTATCCTGCTCAGTCTCGGCGGCGACCAGTTGCAATTTGCGAGCGGAAGCGCAGCCCTGCCAGCCAGAGAGATTCCCAGCTTGAGATCGGATGGCGGAAAAGCTCATCTCGCGTCCAGATCTGATTGCCCGCATCGAAGGACATACCGACAGCGCCGGGGTGCCGCGCTCAATCAGGCGCTATCGAGGCAGCGCGCAGAGGCCGTTATGCAGGCGCTGACCGAGCGCGGAGTCGATCCGGCCCGGCTTAGCGCTGAGGGTCTGGGCGAAGAACAGCCCATCGCTGACAACGGCACTGCGCAAGGCCGCAGCCAGAATCGGCGCGTCGAGGTCTACTTGATCGCCAAGAACTCTACGGACCTCTGATCTCTGAGGTCGATACCCAGACAACGCCAAAATCGGTTGTTCTCGGTGCAAACGCCTGTGGGTCTGAGGTATCCCTTCACTAACGCTTCGACTTG
>CAVOSE010000009.1:0-268787 GCA_963698775.1 uncultured Gammaproteobacteria bacterium | reverse complement strand
ACCGACCCGAAGCGGAAGTTAGCCGGCCAGTGGGGAATCAGACGGTATCGGCACTCTACCTAAGGGACATGCGATGGCTATCACGGGCGAATGTTTTTGCGGAAAAATCAGTTACAGAGTCAACGGTAAGCTCCATGATGCCCGATCCTGTCATTGCTCGCGGTGTCGCAAAGCATTCAGCTCCCAAGCATCGGCATATGCAGAAGTTGCACCAGGCACATTCGAGTGGATAGCTGGCGAAGACCTGTTGACTACCTATGAGACTCACGATGGATTTGGTCTTCAGTTTTGTAGCCTATGTGGCTCCACGCTCTGTGGCATTTACAAGGATGCCATCCATGGGATTACTTTGGGATGTGTGAACGGTGATCCAAAGATTGAGATAGGAATGCACATCTTCGTTGGCTCTCGAGCGGCCTGGGAAGTGATGCCCGAAGGCGTGATCGAATTCGAGCAAGGACCACCTGGATAGGTCAGCAAGTCCGAGTCGGCTCTCGACCCACTAAACACTGGGGCTTTGGGCGGTGACTGTTCCCTGCCGACCCGAAGCGGACACCCCCACGAACCGCGGGGGGTGTCAGGAAACTTCATACCCCTCTCGCGGACGTCAGTCTCGAATCCGGGATTAAGACTGCTCTCGCGAACCCAGTAGCTTCCGCAACCGCCCGTCGGCCTCCAGCATCATCAACTCCTCTTCTCCCCCGATATGTTCATCGTTAATGAATATCTGGGGGTAATACTTGAGCCCGCAGCGCCGGAACATCTCGTCTTTCTCAAGCGGCATCAAATCGATCAGATGGTCGACATATTCGATGCTGTATCGGTCCAACAGCGCCCGAACGTCAACGCATTTCCGGCAGTTGCTTGTGCCGTAAATCTCTACTTTTGCAGTCATTCTGATCTCGAATTAGAGAAGCGATCGTGTCGCGAAAGGAGATGTCGATCTGACTACTTCTCGGTGTCTGCGCGGTCACTCTCTGCACCGGCCCCTGACAACAGGAAATTGATGTAAGGCGCATAGAGTAGCACCTGGCCTTGCGCAATACCGAGCTCATTGAATGCTTCCGCGACGCGTTGCAGGCAGTGCGGGATATCCGGCGTCTGCTTTAGTTCCTCCAAGGCAGCAAGCAAGGCCTCGATCTCCTGCGGGTCCACGTATCTCCGCAGCATATCAATCGATTCAGTGACTCCGTCGACGTTGACATCGACGCCTTTATCCGGGACGCGAGGCCGGCCGAAATCCTCCTCGATAATCCGTCGCCGCATCGTGCTCACGAACTGATTAAAGGTCTCCCGGTCCGGCTCATCGAGAAACAACTCAACCAGTGGCTCTCTGTTCACCTGGCTGACAAACGAAAGCGTCGAACCCGATATCAGAGGCTCAGGGTCCAAGACGTTCAAAACGACGCTCAAAGACTCCGTTCTGAGCGGCGACTTGATGATGTACCGAACCTCGTCATCGACAAGCTCAAATTCCCGAGAACCTTTGATCGCATGCGTCTGCGCGAGCCTTGTAGTCATGGGGTGTGGTAATGTCCGATTTACAAGCTCTGTACGGAGCTAGGTTGAGGGGAAGGGCCAAATGGATCTTGACTTTCGTAAAGGTGGGTTCTTGTCTGCCGGAGTTCACCAGCAGACCTCTTGGCTTGCTCACCATACCTCAGCTTCGCCTGTACTGCGCCTACCTCGCCGGTGCCGGTACCGCGTGCGGCGCAGCCTCCCGGAAGCCCCACCTTCAGCGGCAGAAACGAGCGTAGGCAGGTCGCCGGAGCAGCCCCGGTAAACGGCGCTTCGTGCCGGCCCCGAGAAAATAAGTACACGCGGAGATAAGAGGCACCTGATCGGCCACTCCCGCCTCAGACCACAAATCCGCCCGAGCCGGTTCTCGGGTGTCAGGAAATTTTACACCCCGCTGAACACGCCCATTCCAGTTGGGCAGCAACCGGCCATTATGTAGCGCTCAACATAACGGTCGATAAGCGCCCGCCGAGCGCGGGCGCTGTTTCCGCTCGGTCAGCACTCGGTGCGCTCAGCCATCTCCAAGGCGTCGTCGACCTCGATTCCAAGATAGCGGACGGTCGATTCCAGCTTGCGATGTCCGAGCAACAGTTGGACCGCCCGCAGGTTCTTGGTGCGGCGATAGATTAGGGTCGCCTTGGTGCGGCGAAGCGAGTGCGTCCCGTACGCCTGCGGGTCGCCGCCGAGCAGGGCGATCCAGTGCTTGACGATGCGCGCATATTGGCGGGTCGAGAGATGTTGGGACTGGTGCTGGCGACTCGGAAAGAGATAGTCACCGGCGGAGAGCCTCGCCTCGGCAATCCAGGCCGCGACCGACTCGCGTGTCTGCTCCATGAGCTCGAAGCGCACCGGCTGCTGGGTCTTCTGCTGCACGACGGTTGCCCGTGACAGAACATGTGCCTCATGGGCAACGTCACGGACGCGCAGCTGAACCAGATCGCAGCCGCGCAGCTTGCTGTCGATGGCGAGGTTAAACAGCGCAAGCTCGCGGGTCTTGCCGGCCATCTGCAACCGCGTACGCACGGTCCAGATCTCGCGCAATTTGAGCGGCGGTTTCTGCCCGATGAGCTTCCCCTTGTTCCAAGGGCTGTGGGCGGGTGTCGATGTCGCCTTGGTCTCAGTCATCGTCTGTCTCCTCGGTCGTTGTTGAGGAAACAGCATGGTCGGCCCCCTCCCTGAGGTCACTCATTGGCGGTTGTTGGCCTATCCGAGACTCACGTGATCGAGGCCGGGCGCTGGCCTTGTTTCTTGATGAATCGCTCGGTCATACGGGTCGTCGAGCCTCTCTCAGCAGCTATCGTGCAGCGACCCCATGCCGCCCTAGGGCTCGCCCAGAATCTGCCGCCGCGAGGGCGCTTTCCGACCCGCAACGGACATCGGCTCCGCGAACAACGACGGCGGCAATGCAACCCAGAGCGGACATTGCCAGAGCGCGTAGGACGGGACGCTGGGCATTTGTCGCATGGGTGACACGGCTGAAGCCGCGTCACCTGCAACCATGCGGCCTTGCCGGGCCGAACGGTGCCCGAAACCTAGAGAGACGAGGTGCGGTACTGCCGGACCTACATGCTAAGCTTTGAAACAATGTCGATCACGTCGGATGCTCGGAATGACAATACGTTATCTTGAGATCCCCGAGGAAGCTTACGACGCCTTGAGGCTTCCTCCCGGACGCGCGGAGGAGGAATTGCAGCAGGAGTTCGCGGTTTTTCTGGTTAAGGAAGGCTTGCTCGGTCCCGCTCCGGCGCGAAGAATTGCCAATATGGATCGCCTGGCATTCCATGAACTCCTCGCTAGACGTCAGGTGGACTGGGGCGGTTCGGTGGAGGACGCCCTTCGCGACCTTGAGACCGCGCGCATCGCGGTACAGCCTGACCAGGCGTGATCGTCTCCAACACTACCCCGCTTTCGTGCTTGCTCAAGGTCGGGGCGGCAGACCTGCTGCAGCGGCTTTACGTCACCCTCACTATCCCAGCCGAGGTGGCTGCTGAACTGGACCAGGCCGGCTCGCTCCACCAGGGATGGCGCCGTCAACTTGGCTTCATTCGGGTCGCGGAGTCGCTGGCGGATGATCCCGTTATGGCATTACTCTCTGCGGAAGTGGATCGCGGCGAGGCGGCTGCCATCGCCCTCGCGTACAGGCTCAACAGTCCGTTGTTGATCGTTGATGACATGGCGGGCCGGCGCCTCGCGAAACGCTTGGGGCTGACGATCACCGGGACCGTCGGTGTCGTCCTCGCCGCGGCCGAGCGTGGATTCATCGGTGATCCGTTTGCGCTCCTTGAGGATCTGCGAACACAGGGTGGTCTCTGGCTATCCGCTGCGTTCTTGGAGAACTTGCGCTCTGCCTGGCAGCCGCCCGTTTGAGCCGGTGCCGCCTCGCCGCAGGCGCCGACGCCGTTCTGTCGCAGAAAACAAGCGGGGTTGCCATTTGGCTGACCCCGATACCCGCCCAGCGGAGTTGGTCTTGCTCAGCTGATCAGTGCGGAGCGGGGGCAGCAAGGCAAGCGTCACACCTCCACCGAACATCGACAGAAGTTACGTGTGATATCTGACCTCCTCCCCTCCCATCTCGGTAGAGCGCATAATCCTCATCCTACATAAACTTCCGTTGGCGCCTGTTCCCACGCTGCGTCACATGGTGAGGGATGCCGGGTACGATAATTCTTGGGAGCCGAGACATGCGCCTAGCATAAGCCGAGCGCGAAATGGTCTAATTAGTAACGTGTCACCGGAATTCCCTCGGGCGCCCGCGCAGCACCGTGCGGGACTGGGCGCAGGCGGACGTAGCGTCGGCCGAGCGGTAAGTGTCAAGGTAGTTGTCGCATCAATCACGTCGCTTCGGTGTCGGAGTTGGCCTTGCCGCGAGGAGGTTTCCCCGGGTTGAGCAAGACCGAAGCGGGTGGCGTCCAATTGCGGGTGGGTCCGGACCAGCGTGTCGGGTTGGCGTGCTCTGGCGGCTTGGTAGAGCGCCTCGCGCTGTGCCAGCAAGTCGACATCCTCGCCGCGATGGCGTTGTGCCGGGGTGACGAACTTCAGCGCGCTGTGCAGGTGCTCGTTGTTGTACCAGGCAACGAACTGCTCGACCCAGCGGCGTGCCGCCTCGACGCAGTCGAACGGCTCGGAGGGAAAGTCCGGGCGGCCCTTGACGGTATTGAACAGCGACTCCGAGTAGGGGTTGTCGTTGCTCACCGCCGGGCGGCTGAAGGACGGCACGACGCCCAGGCGCTGGAGCATCACCAGCATGGTGGCGCCTTTCATCGGCGAGCCGTTGTCCGAATGCAGAACCAGCGCGCCGCGCGCACGCCTTCGCGCAGGTGCGCCTTGTGGAAGACGCTGGCGGCGTGCGCGGCGGACTCCTGCGGGTAGACCTCCCAGCCGACGATCTTGCGGCTGTAGACATCCATGATCAGGTAGAGATAGAAGAACATCCCCTGCACGGTGCTGGCCAGGTAGGTGATGTCCCAGCTCCAGACCTGATTCGGCCCAGTGGCCACCAGCGGCTGTGGGCGCAGGCGCGCCGGCGCCTTGGGTCGACCGCGGCGGGCGAGCTGATCGGCGTCGCGCAGCAGGCGGTAGAACGTCGACTCCGAGGCCAGGTAGCAGCCCTCGTCGGCCAGCGCCGGGACGATCTGGTGCGGGCTCAAGCTGGCGAAGCGCGGCGCGTTGGCGGCGGCCAGGACGGCCGCTTGCTCGGGCTGCGAGAGCCGATTGGCCGGGCTGCGCACGGCGCCGTCTGCCCGGTGCTCACGCGTGCGCCCATCACCAGCGATCGCGCCGTCGCGGCGCCAGCGCTGCAGGGTGCGCTCGGATAGCCCCAGTACCGGCGGGCTTGGCGGCGTTGCTCGCCTCCGTGGAGCGCGTGCAGTGGCTGCATCGGCTGATCTTGGCGATGCAGTTCGTCATCACGCTACGCGCCAGCGGCGGTCTGCGCTTCGTCTGTGAGTGCTTGGAGCTCAGTGTAGCCGGTGTCGGGCTTCATCGTGCTCCAGCAGTATGCCGCGGATCGGACGGCCGCGACGTGGACGCAGGCCCTTAGCGTCGCCTGCGCGGGCTTGCCGATCACGATCATCCAGGGCACCGCCGACAAGGCGCGGCGCTGCGCCGGCATATCGAGGGCGATTATGCTGCGCATCACTCCCCGGACTTGTTCCAACTCCAGCATGAGGTCGCCAAGGCGACCGGCTTGGCGCTGGCGCGCGGTGTGGAGTTATGGGTTCATATGGAGTTACGGGGTCTTGCAATCACCCATATGCGTGATTGCAAGACCCTCTGCTCCCCACTTAAGGGTGACTGGTGCGGATCGGCTCCGCAACCACGACTAACAGAACCGGCTGCGCGTCACAGACACGACGCAGCGTTATGCGGAGTATTGACCTAGATCATCGTGCTCAGCCGCGAGGAATTTTCGTCGCCTATTGAGCGGGGTCAGCTAAATGGTGGCCCCTTCTCCTATACATCGTTACCCGCAACTCTCCCCGTCGGCAGCCTGGCTAGCCTCCTGCGCGAGCAGAAACCGGCGGGCCGCTGGAGTCCGATCCAGATCGACTGTGATCCAGCGAAGCCGTTATGCTTGCGATTGAGAAAGCCACCGACTCCAGCGACCATGCGGACCATCTGATCGAGCGATGGTGGCGTCTCGAGAGGCAGCTGGCGTTGAGTGACCAGATATACCTCATATAGGCACCAACTCGCATTTCTTGATTGCCTGTAAGCTCACCGTGAGTAAATAGTCCAGCTTCTTCTTGTGGGTTGGGTGCGTTTGTTTTAGGCAGTCGGTAATAGAGTTTCGGAATGCGTATAAATCGGCTTAGTCTTTCCAGTAGAGGACCTTTTTGTTGACGAACTTCCAGAGCCTCGCGATCAGGTTCAAACTCGGCGAATAGGAAGGACGGTAAAGCAGGCGCAACGACTTCCTATCCCTCCGTGGAGTCGACGCCCCAAGACTTGCGCAATACCTTGAGGCGGGCGCTGTAGCCCGCGGCATCTCCGTAGTCGACGAAGCGCCCAGTCCGATGGTGCGGGTCTTGGGTGCGTCGCGCGTGTTTGATCGGACACCAGAACTGCTCGGTGCGGCCGGCCACCTCGCGGGCGTATTCGATCAGTTGATTACCGTATCCGCAATATAGGCAGTTGAGCTTCTCGATGGCATTGAGATAGGCCAATTCATGTCGGTCGATGATTAGGTAATCGCCGCGGGGAACGCGCGGGATGCCGTAGATACGGAAGCAGACATGCTGATAGATGGTCATTGAGAGGTCGAGGATGATCAACGGAATAACCATGCCGTATATCAGCGGTGCGGACAGAATGAAGGCAATCGGCGTCTCGCGGAGATAACGCAGGATTCCCTTGCGCTGCTGACGATGCAGGTTCCGCATGCCCCGCTCAAACACGACCTTGCCGCGCTCGAGGCTATAGCTGAACCTGTCACGGCCCTCCCTCAGCAGCCGATCAATCTCCTTATCCAGCTCGCGCTGGCTCGCACGCAGCTGCTCCAGGATCTCATCAAGTGTGGTGCTGGTCATTTCCATTCTCCTGTTTGCTGGCGACCGGGGAAAACGCCTCGGCCGCGCCAAATAAAGAGTGGAAATGCTGGCGCATCGCCGCTCGCTATCGGTAACGCTATCGGCCTGCTCGTGGCGTCACCAAGTCATCAGGCGCCACCGCACTCTATGACGCAAAAACCCGGGCAGTGCATTGGGCGATTATGTGCCTTTTGACCAGCCAGCGCCCAGATCGCCGAGATTTTTCGTTGAGGGCGATCGGGGGCGGGCGTGACGGCTCACCGATATCCCCGAGAATTCGCTCGACGGGAGCAGCCTCGGTGATGAACGCGATGATGCGTTGGGGGCGAGCACGAAGTGGTAGCGATGGTGGTGGCACCTGGGCGGCGGGATCAGTGCCGCGAGATGGTCGATCAGCTCCGACAGGGTGAGCGTCAGCGCGGTGGTGCCATCGCGCTGGGGCTTGGGTAACCGATAGACGACGTGTGCGGCGTCAAGCCGCTCCAGCCGCTCGAGCGCGAACGGCGGGCGGCACGGCGGGCACCAGTTGGCTCAGAAGTTGACGAGGACCAGCCGGCCCCGACTCGGGCCGCTTGGCCGGCTGAGGCCGCGATGTCGCCTGCGATGGAACTGATCGGCGAGTCGAGCCTACTCACGCCCCTCGACGATTTGCAGTAAGGCAGTGGCGAGACCAGACTGAGAAGCCAATCGCGCCGCTCGCCGAAGCGCCGCCTATACTGCTGGGTCATCGGGCCTCGATCAAACCCTCGGCAGAGCAGGCTGCGAACGGGAAACGACGGCTCGACTGCACGTGGACCAGGACAATGGGCGGCCAAGCAATGGGGAAATCTCGCGCGATGACGGCACAGCACAAAGACGCGGCAGACAGCGGCAAGCCTGGGACGCTTCGATTGCGCCGCGTGGCCATCGACACCTACCGGGAGAATGTCGCGTACCTGCACCGTCAGTGCGAGATCTATCGGGCAGAGGGTTTCCAGGCGCTGGCCAAGGTCGAGGTCAGCGACGACGCGCACCGCATTCTGGCGGTATTGAATGTGGTCGACGACAACGCCCTGGTGGCGCCTGGCGAGCTTGGCCTTTCCGAAGAGGCCTTCGTCACGCTCGGTCTCGAGCCTGGCACGTCGGTCAGCATCTGTTATGCCGAGCCGCCGGCGTCGATGGAGGCGGTACGGCGCAAGATTGAGGGCGAACGTTTGAACGCGGCGCAGTTTATGTCGATCGCTCGCGACATCGCCGAACGGCGCTATGCCAAGATGGAGATCGCGGCCTTTCTGGTCGCCTCCGGCCAAACCGGGCTCGATCGCGACGAGGTCATGAACCTGACCCGCGCCATGGTCGCTCAGGGCGAGCGTCTGCACTGGCATGGCGACCTGGTCGCGGACAAGCACTGCATCGGCGGCATACCGGGCAACCGCACCTCAATGCTGGTGGTGCCAATCGTCGCCGCGCATGGCATGCTGATACCCAAGACCTCAAGCCGGGCGATCACATCGCCTGCCGGGACCGCGGACACGATGGAGGTACTGGCCGAGGTCGAGCTGACGCCCGCCAGGCTGCATGAGGTGGTTCGCCGCGAACGCGGCGCCTTGATCTGGGGTGGCACCGCCAATCTGGCGCCAGTGGACGACATCCTGATCTCAGTCGAACGGCCGTTGGGCGTGGACTATCCGGGGCAGATGGTCGCCTCGATCCTGTCGAAGAAGATCGCGGCCGGCTCGACCCACCTGGTGATCGACATTCCGGTCGGCCCGAGCGCCAAGGTGCGGCACATGCGCGATGCGCTGACCCTGCGCAAGCTATTCGAATACGTGGCGAACCGGCTTGGGCTATTCGTCCAGGTCGTGATCACCGATGGCCGTCAGCCCGTCGGGCGGGGCATCGGCCCAGTGCTCGAGGCGCGCGATGTCATGCAGGTGTTGCAGAACGATGCGTACGCGCCGTCGGACCTCCGCCAGAAGGCGCTGCGGCTCGCGGGACGGGTGATCGAGTTCGACCCGGACGTGCGCGGCGGCGACGGTTTCGACATCGCCCGCGATATTCTCGATTCCGGCCGCGCGCTGGCGAAGATGAAGGACATCATTGACGCCCAGGGCCGCCGCACCGAGCGGTTGCCGCCGGGCTCACTGGTCCTCGAGGTGCGGGCAGAGACGGCTGGCGTGGTCACGGCCATCGACAACTTCCAGCTGGCCCGCATCGCGCGGCTAGCCGGCGCCCCGATGGACAAGGGCGCGGGCGTTGATCTGCTGAAGAAGCTCGGTGAGCCGGTGGAAAAGGGTGAATCGCTCTACCGTGTGCACGCCATGTTTCCGGCCGACTTTCGGTTCGCCAGCGCCATGTTAGAGGATAACAGCGGCTACCGGGTGGGGGCCGCGGAAGAGGTGCCCGAGATGTTCGCGGAATTCTGATGCTGGTCCTCGCCTTTCCCGATTACTTGTCCCAGTCCCAAGCGCTCGCGACCGAACTCGGTGGCGACTTCGACGTCGTCGACCTGCACCGTTTCCCCGATGGCGAGAGCCGGCTGCGCTTGCCTGCCAAGCTGCCTGATCGTGTCGCGTTCTGCCGCAGTCTGGACTCGCCGAACGAGAAGCTCACCGAGCTGATACTCGCCGCCGAGACCGCGCGGACGCTCGGTGCAGCGCACCTCACCCTGGTCGCGCCCTATCTCTGCTACATGCGCCAGGATGTTGCCTTCCAGCCCGGCGAGGCGGTCAGCCAGCGGATCATCGGACGTTTCCTCGCGCGGCTGTTCGATACGGTGATCACTGTTGATCCGCATCTGCACCGGGTTAGCACGCTGGCCGAGGCGGTGCCGGCAGACCGGGCACTAGCGCTGAGCGCGGCGCCGGCGATGGGCGCCTTCCTCGCCGCGCGAGCCGCGCGCCCGCTGTTGGTGGGACCCGACCGCGAATCTGAGCAATGGGTGCAGGCGGCAGCAGCAGTCGGCGGGCTGGATTTCGTCGTCGCGGACAAGATACGTCGGGGCGACCGCAGCGTCGAGATTCAGCTGCCCGCCCGTGACTATGCAGGCGTCGACGTGGTGCTGGTCGATGATATGGCAAGCACCGGGCGCACCCTGGCGGCCGCGGCGCGCGCACTGCGCCAGGCCGGCGCCATGCGTGTCGACGTGCTGGTCACGCACGCGCTGTTCTTCGGTGACGCGCTCGACACGCTCAGGGGCGCCGGGATCGGCGAGGTCTGGAGCTCAGACAGCATCAGCCATTCGAGCAATGCTTTCGCGCTTGCCCCAATGCTCGCCGACACCGTCGTATGAGCCAGCGGCCGGCCCGGGACCGCGGGTGCCGATCCTTACTTCTGACGACGGCAAGAAGAACCCCGTCGTGATCGTAGGACAAGCGGATATCGTGGGCGTCGAGTTGCTCATCGACGTACCGAACGAGATTGTCCAGTTCTACGCGCTCACCTCGTCTTCCAAAGGCTGCGGACGAAGAATCGTCTAGCCAAGCCACAATCAGGACTCGAGATTTTCGAAGCCGCCTCTGCCTTCCTCGTCCTGACCGCCCTGCTGGCGTACTGAACCAGCGCTTTATGGGCCTTCCCATCGCCATCGCCATCGGCGTGATGGCGGCCTCGCTGCTGTTGTCCCTGGCCCTGATTGGGCTGGACTTGGCCGGTATCGACTTCGGGCTCAGGCAGTATGAGGAATCGCTGCTGCGCTCGATCGACTTCTCCAATGTCCTGATGCAGGGCATGTTGTCGCTGCTGCTGTTCGCCGGGGCCTTGCACGTCGACTTGAGCGAGCTGCGAGCCTACCGCTGGCAGGTTGGACTGCTCGCGGTGCTGTCCACCACGCTGTCCACGCTGGCGGTGGGCTTCGGGACCTGGTTCGCGCTGTCCTGGGTCGGGCTGGAGCTGCCGTTGGTGTTCTGCCTGTTGTTCGGTGCCCTGATCTCGCCAACGGACCCGATCGCGGTGATGGGCATCCTCAAGACCGCTGGCGCGCCGAAAAGGCTGGAGTTGGTGATCGCGGGCGAATCGCTGTTCAACGACGGCGTCGGCGTCGTGATCTTCTCGCTGTTGCTGGGCATGCTGGCGAGCGGCGCCACGCCGTCCGTGGGCGAAGGTCTGCGGATGCTGCTGCATGAAGCAGGCGGCGGCCTGCTGTTCGGCCTGGCGCTCGGCTACATTACCTTTCGGCTGCTCAAGAGCGTGGACAGCTATCAGGTCGAGGTGTTGCTGACCCTGGCGGCGGTGACCGGCGGCTACGCGCTCGCCAGTCGGCTGCATGTGTCGGGGCCGCTGGCGATGGTGGTGGCCGGGCTGATCATCGGCAACGGCGGGCGCCGGCTGGCCATGTCGGACACCACGCGACACTATGCCGATCTGTTCTGGGAGTTGATCGACGAGATTCTGAATGCCGTGCTGTTCGTGTTGATCGGCCTGGAGATTATGCTGGTGACCTTCACGGCGAGCACCCTGGCCGCCGCGGCCTTGGCCATGAGCGTCACCCTAGCGGCCCGCGCCCTCACGGTTGGCCTGCCGGTGGCCATGCTGCCAGGTGTTTTCAGGCTGCCCAAGGGCTCCGGATGGGTGCTGACCTGGGGTGGTCTGCGCGGCGGCATCTCGGTTGCACTGGCCCTCTCGCTGCCACTGGGTCCCGGCCGTGACATCGTGCTGACTCTGACCTATTGCATCGTCGTGTTCTCCATCCTCTGCCAGGGATTGACGATCGGATGGGTGGTGCGCCAGGCCGTGACCGGTCGGCACTGACCGAGAGCGGTGGCCTGCTGTTGTTTCCAACATTAGCCCGTCGCAAACTTCTAGGATTCACTCTCCTTGAGATCGGTAAGCTTTATCACATCGAGAAACCGTCGCGGAAGTAGGAGGCAGGACCGGTTTCGACCCACTGCGGCCATCGGCTCGGCGAGCAACGACGGCGGCAATGCAACCCAGAGCGGACATTGCGAGAATCGTCATGTTCATCACTGACACGCCGATCTCGCCCACGCAAGGCGGCCGCTTGGGAGGATGACCCCAGCCGATGCCCGACTAAGACGTCCTCGGCCAACCCGAGCCTGACTTCGAGTTTGGCATGCGCATCGCCTGGAGACCGTCGCCGCTCTGCTGCAGGAGACAGTGGAGCCGCCCTCATCTCCCGGCGGCTCGCTGTGCCCCACAGACGTTCGTCCCAGCAACCCGGCACGCGCGCGCTTGTACCGCTCGCGACCTCCAGACAGTCAGCCCCGCCGCTGCGTGTTGACGGCACATCCCGCCCGCGCTCGCCTCCTGTCACATCCCGCACGCGCTAGCCTCGTCATCAACTCAAACTGCTGTAACGATCGGCAAGCGCACCAGCACGATCACTGCCTTGAGCGCGTTGCTGCGCACCCGCTGGGAGCGCCTCGGTCGCGTGACGATGCTTGGCCAACTGATCTCGGCGCGCGATTTGCTTTTGTGCTGCCGCTGGCCGTGTCGGAGCCTCTGAAGGACGAGAACCTTTACGATGAAGCAAGCGCTTCATGTCGCGGGACAGAACCGCTCCGCGACCGTCAGCCCGATTTTCCAGCGCTTTTGCGCACTTGGTTTGGGGTCATGCCCTGGGTAGCCTTGAACGCCTTGCGGAAGGCAACGTGCGAGCCGTATCCGCAAGCCTCGGCGATCTGTTCAACACTGAGCCGGGACTCTTGCAGCAGCGACGCGGCTTCTTGCATGCGCCAAGCGGTGAGGTATTTGGCCGGAGTCGTTCCAACCAGGGTGCGGAACTTGTCGGCGAAGGCCGACCGACTCATTCCGGCATGGCGGGCCAGCGCCTCCAGACTCAGATCTCGAGCGAAATCGGCATGCATCAGGCTCAGTGCCTTGCCGATCTGCGGATCCCCGAGTGCGGCCAGGAACTGCCCCGAAAGGCCCCGGGCGATGCGATCTCGCAGGACATTGAGGAACAGCAGCCGCGCCAGGTCGCGCAGCGCGGCGCTGCGTCCCGGATAATCATGATCCAGTTCCACCAGCGCGGCGTCGATCACGCAGCCGATACTGGCCGTGGCGGCATTCCGGCGTGCGTCCTTGACCAGCACGATCGCCGGCAGGTCGTTGAGCAGCGCTGCCACGGCGTCGGAGCGGAACGCATAGAAGCCGCACAGGATGCTGGCGAAGTTGTGGTCGTTGTCACCGGTGGACGCCAAATCGAACGCGCGCGTTTGCGGCGGCACGGACTCGCCTGAGATCACTTGCGGCACGTCGCGCGGAAACAGCACGAAATCCCCCGCCTGCAGCGGCTGCGGCGGCTCGCCCGCGACATGCAGCCAGCCCGTACCTCTTTCGATGAGATGGAAGGGGACGAGTCCCGTGCCGGAGGTGTCGATTGCCCATTGACCGCAGTAGTCCCGATGCTTGAAGAGCTTCGCGTCGATGCGCACCCGGTCCAGCAGCCTGGTCAGGGCGTCGTCCGGGATCTGGCTGCTCGGGTTCATGGTGGGCGTCTGTATCGAGCTGTTTGGACGCAGCGCTAACAATGACAGACTTTCGAGCATAGTTCGACCGTAAGTCGTCATGTAGTCTTGCGCTCCAACGGTCGAGCGGACCGTTTGCAGAGTCAGTCCCCGACGTCAACGAACCACCTATCCATCGGAGCGCCTTTCCAATGAGAACGACCACGCATTGCTTGTTTGCCGTCCTACTAGCCGCCCTCATGGCTGCCCCGACCCTGGCCCAGGCTGAAACGGCATTCAAGATCAACGACGACGGTACCCTGCAGCGACCCGAAGGCTACCGCGAATGGGTCTATGTCGGGACGCCGGTGACCCCGAACGATATGAACGACGGGAAGGCACCGTTTCCCGAGTTCCACAATGTTTATATCGACCCGGCGAGCTTTGCGCACTGGAAGAAGACCGGGACGTTCCGCGACGGCACCATCCTGGTCAAGGAATTGGTGAGCGTCGGCTCCAAGCTGGCGGTGAGTGGTAAGGGCTACTTCCAGGGCGAGTACATCGGCCTGGAAGCGGAGATCAAGAGCGCAGAGCTGTTCCCCGATGAGCCGGGCAACTGGGCCTGGTTCAGCTTCACCGACCCGGACGGCGGGGCCCTGAAGGCCACGGCCACGGCATTCCCTACCGAGACCTGCAACGCCTGCCACCAGGCCAGCGCAGCGACCGACTGGGTGTTCACGCAGTACTACCCGGTGTTGCGGGCCGCGGCCGCCGCGGGGCATGACGGCACCGTCGGTCGCTGACCGCGTATTCCTTGATCGCAGCCAGGCCGGTGCCGCCGCTCCAGCCGGCTCGCCAGAACGACTTCGGTCATTGATGAACCAAACCAGGGGCGGCCGCAAACGCCCGTCCCGCCGAGAGCGAGGTGCCAAATGCCTGGACCGAACATGAACCGGCGTATCGTTTACGCCCTGGGGCTTGTCTTGCTGACCCCGCTGACGGCGCGTGCCCAAGACAACTTCTCGCCATACGTCGATGCCGACGGTCAAATCGCGCTGCCCGAGGACTTTCGCCTCAAGATGGTGCATCTGGGTTCGTGGTTCGTGCCCGAGGGCGAAGCAAGCGGCTTTCACGATGTCTACACCGAAGCCGAGACGGCCGCGGCCTATCGTGCCTCGGGGCGCTTCCCGGACGGTGCCACGCTGGTGAAGGAACTGCGCTCGTCGGACGTCGGCAACTACACGACCGGCGATGGCGTGCACTCGGCCAGCCCGAACATCAAGCAGTGGTTCGTCATGGTGAAGGACGCCACCGGGCGATTCCCAGATAATCCCGTCTGGGGTGAAGGTTGGGGCTGGGCTTTGTTCAAGCCGGATGGGCTCGACACCAATGTCGCGAAGGATTTTCGCACCGACTGTCTTGGCTGCCATGTCCCGGCCAAGGGGACGGACTGGGTCTACGTTCAAAGCTACCCCACGTTGCGCGCTGGCCGGTGATCGTGGATCTTCGCGACAGGGCTGAACTCGAACCGGCATCCGTCCACGCCCTTACCCAACGGGGCACACCGCGACGAACCGGCGGCGCACAGACGACGGCCGCGCGGTTTGCGACGACGCGTTGAGCAAGGCCTACAAGCCGCATTATAGCTGCACGTTGCATGAACTTGAGGATTCGATCCATGCCATCTGGGGTCGCCGATCAAGCGTCGTTCAAGCTGCTCGTTGCAACAGTGCGGGATTGTCGATTGTGCGAGGAATCACTGCCGTTGGCCCCGAGGCCCGTTATCCAGATCGACCCGCAAGCCAGAATATTGATCGCGGGACAGGCACCAGGGCGACGTGTTCACGAAACCGGCGTGCCGTTTGATGACCCAAGTGGCGATCGGTTGCGGGACTGGATGGGCGTGTCGAGTGAGACGTTCTACGACCGCGCAAAGGTCGCGATTATGCCGATGGGCTTCTGCTACCCGGGCTCAGGAAAATCAGGAGACTTGCCCCCGCGGCCCGAGTGCGAGAAGGCCTGGCGAGCGCAGCTGATGCACTACCTGGAAAGCGTCAGGTTAACCGTCGTGATCGGTCGGTATGCGCAAGAGTGGCATCTACCGCATACACAGCGGAACCTCACCGAGACAGTTCGCGGTTGGAAGGACTATGGCGCGGGCGTTATCCCGCTCCCCCACCCCAGCCCGAGAAACAATATCTGGATTAAGAAGAATCCATGGTTCGCGGAATCCCTTCTCCCTGCACTCAAGAGGGCTGTCCAAGACGCCTTGAGAGAATAATCAACAGTGGACATCGCCTTCGATCGATCGCTGCCCTCCGCGAATATCCAGGGCACGCGGCGAAGAACTGGGGAAGCGCCAAACCGATCCACTCGAGCGAAAAAAATGGCCGGCGAGCAAAGCGGCCAGGGTCCAATTGGGCAAGAAAAGCGAGCAACGGGGCCGGCGCGGTCTTGCAAGGCCGGGCGTTCTAGCGGGTGGTAGTCCCGCCGGGGTACACGTGAGCCGCGAGCCCAGCATCCAACCTGACATTATGAGCACTTGGTAGCGAGCGAGATCCCCGCATCGGCCTGTCGGGGCGGGCACCCGTGAACAAGTGGACACGCCAGTGGTGTATAGGAGTCGGAGCCACCCATACGAGCTGTGACGCCTGGTAATGCGGGTCGAGCAAAGGGAGGCGGCCCTGTCCGATTGACTGTCCGCTGTCCGCGCTATTGCGGACGTCGGCCGGCGAGACACCAGTTTCTGTAGTTGGCCGGCACCGGTCCGTCGCGGCGGTGCCGATGAGTTTCCGCTTCCGACCCTTATGTAAAGCTTTACATAAGGGTCGAAAGCTGACGCAGGCCGCAGCAGCGGTCAACGTCCGCTGCTGGCAGACTGCGGGCTTCACGGCCTCCCGGAACGACCCAAGGCCGGGCTTTGCCGCAGGCACCCGATAAACCGGTGGATCAATCCGCAACGATCCGGGCGGGCGAGTCTGAGAAATTCCCGAGGAATAGCGAGAGCGACAACACGCGATGTGCGTCGCGCTGTATCTGGGGTTGCGCGACGAACTCAAGTACATGGTCAGACCGGCCAGGCTTGCGGCGGCAAAGACCGCGGCCTAGCGCACCGGACCGCGCAGACGCCGCTCGATACCCTGTTTGATGTCTCGCAGCGAGAGTCGCTTGGCGGTTTGGCGACTGGCAACGCGCGCCGCTTCCGCGGCTTCGAGCCGCTCCTTGATCACGCGGCTGAGCACATCCGCCAATTCCGGACGGGAAGAGACGATGCTGCGTATGCACTCGAGATCGATGCGGACCAGCGTGACATCGGTCTTGGCGATGAACTCCAGGAAAGTGGGCTCGGTGGTGAGTATGGCCGTGATGCCGAAGTGCTTACCCGGTTCTAGCATCTCGACCAATTTGCGCGAGCCGTCGGGCAGGCGAATTGCCGTATCGACAAGCCCGCCGGCGATCACATACACCGCGTCGCTGACGGCGCCTTCGGCGAGCAGCACATGGCCGGTGTTGAAGTGACGGTACTCACCTCCCGCGGAGAGCTGAGTCAATTCGGCTTCAGTGAGCTTGTCGGCAAAGTCCAAACTCTTCAGGGCGAGCTCGATCGTGGGCAGTTCGGCGTTGGCGATAGGGGCGCGGCGCGTGCGCAGTTCGTGAATCTGCGGTGCTGTCTCGATACCCGCCTCCCGCAGCCCGCGATGAATCTGATGAAACAGTTCTTCGCGACCGCGAAACATGGCCGGATAGTTCTTTAGGTGCACCCAGACCATGTAGCTGTAGGGAATGCTCGTGGCATCGGCGAGGCGCACAATCGGATTCGGCATCTTGAGTACGCTCTCGCAGCGCATCGCGGCATTGAGCAACAATGCGGTCGCAAAGCGCGGGTCCACCTCAGCCGGCATCTTGACGAAGTACCAGGGGGCGTAGAGGTGGTCGTCGGCATGCAGGTTATTGATCGTTTCGCCGGCCAGGCGCGCGTTCGGGATTACATGCGTTGTGTTGTCCCACGCCCGCAAATGGGTCGCGCGCCAGTTCATGTCGATCACTTGCCCGAGCGTTCCATCGCTCAGCTGCAGCCAATCGCCGATTCGAAACGGCCCCTCCAATCCCAACGCAATACCGGAGAACAGATCGCCTAGGGTTTTTTGCAGTGCCAAACCCAACACCGCGGCGGCAACGCCGGTGGAAACCCAGAGACCGGCAAAGGAATAACCCTGCTGCCACATGAACAGGGCCGTGGCGAGCAGCAGCAGGAAGCCGTAAATGAGACCGATCATCAGCTTCGGAACCCGTTCGCCCAGGCGCTTCTCCGCACGGTGTGCGAGCCACACCTCGACGACTCGCCCCAATGCCCAACCCTCCGCCAGGTACACCCCCAGCAAAGTCAGCGTGGAGAGGCCCAAATCGACTTGTTCGATGCCGACTTGGCGGTTGATCGCCCGCAGCAGACTGCCGGCAATGATGACCAAGAAAGGAAGCGCCAACAGATCCAGCACCGCACTGGTACGGGGAAAGCGATCCGACAACGGATGCTCGTCGACCACATGGGCGCGCACTCGCCAGCCGCCAAAGAGCAGCAACGCGCCAAGCAGCACATACCAGTAGTTTCGCGTCAGTTCGTCAATGAATTGGGGCATCGTATCCAAGCAGGTCGCGCTTGTGCGCGGATGGCGAATCGCCGAGGCGGGACATTCGCGCCATGTGGAAACTTCATTGAAGAGAGATCGGTGGTCTGCCCCCTAACTGTCCGCGCGCGCAGGAGCGCAACCGCGGTAGCTGCCCGCAATCGCTTAAAGGAATTCGACCTCGCCGGTACTGAGGTTGTGAATTGCCGGAACGACCTTGAGCTTGCCCTGGTCGACCAGGGCCTTGATGATCGGGCTCTGGCGCAGGGTATCGGCCGCCTGCATCGTGGCATTCGCCTCTGTCACGGCCGCGACGAAGTCGGCGTTGCTCGAGTTGCGCTCTGCATCAGCAGCGACTGGCGTCGACTCCACGGCGGGCAAGATCTTGGCCAACAACCCGGTGATATGGCCAAGCTCGACGCCATCACAGGCGCCCATGACGGCGCCGCATGCGCTGTGGCCCATGACCACGATCAATTTTGAGCCAGAGACCTTGGTCGCGAACTCGAAGCTCCCGAGCATGTCGTCGCTGATCACGTTGCCCGCCACGCGAGCAACGAAGAGATCGCCCACACCCTGATCGAAGATGATCTCTGGCGCCGAACGAGAATCGAGACAAGAGAGTACCACTGCAAACGGATACTGGGCCGACGACGTACTCTGCGCCTGGGCCGAAAGGTCACGGTTGTGCATCTTTCCTTCGACGAATCGACGATTGCCTGCCTTGAGCTTTTCGATCGCCATAGCCGGTGTCATCGCATCCTGCTCAGCCGCGCCAAAGGTCACATAAGGTCGGTCAGGCGGCAAGTCCGCCGCGTGCGCCGCCCCCGCGATCAGGAACAACAGAGCCAGCGAAGTCGAGAACAAGCGGTTTGTCATTAGTAGACCTGCGAGATGATGGGAAAGAAACGCGATGGGGTGTCGATCTCCGCGCACCGAACGGCCAAAAGAGCGACATCCTCACTGATGCGAGAACACGGCTAGGAAATCCACTTACCCTTGGAGGCTTAGAGCCACCTACCGCATGACCCTAACGAGGGCGCGACGATCGGTCAAGGCCCCAGCAGAGGGCTGGCGAACCTCGTGGTCAGCGCAAGCGCGCTTTACCCGGCGATGGGACGAGCTGTCGGGGCGCTCACAAGCGCGGCAGGCAGCCGCAGGACGGGGAAGACTGCATCCGCTGGCGCACGATGATAGCGGCTACCAGGCGATGCGCCGATCGAAGGCGAAGTGGGGCTCGGGCTGGCCAAGGACGTCCCCCCAGTCCGGCATCGGCTGCGGGGCATCCTCCAAAGCGGGAGGTTGGCGAGTGGGACGGAATACTGTTTGAAACAACCGGTCATCACGCTAGCAGCGCTATCGGTCGTCTCCCCGACAAAACGGCGATAGCGCCAACAACGACTCCGCCTGCGTCGCGACGGCAAGGGCCACATCGGCATCGATGGCCCGCAACCAACGCTTAGGGATTGTGGCCGCGTCGTAGAAGGCACCAGCAATCATGCCGAGGATCGCACCGGTGGTATCGGAGTCGCCACCACGGTTAACCACATCCACCAGCGCGGACTCGAAGCTATCGGTCGCGAACAGAGACTGAAACACCGCGCGCAGTGTGTCCACAATGAAACCGCTTGGGTTCTCGACACGTCCAGTTTCGTAGCGATACCGCGGCTCAACGGCAACCAAGTCGTCCGCGAGGCGTTTGAGGGCTGCGCGATCGCCCACCAGAATGGCGGATTGCACCATGCGGATGACGGCCAACGCCCCCTGATCGGCCAATGTGTTGTTGTGGGTGACGTGCGACTGCAGGCGATTCGCTCGCGCGACCGCGCACTCGTCGGCACCGAGTTTGGCCAAGGCCACGGGCAGGCAGCGCATACAGGCACCATTGCCGGCGTCGTGTTCGCTTTCAGGGACTTGCGTCTCGCCGGTACGTCGGTAGTGTGAGATCCCACGGCGGACCGTGTTTCCAATATCCACGGGCTTGCCGCGCATCCACTCACTGAAGGCGTCGGCCGCCGATTCCGCATCCACCGCGCCGGACGCGATGATGCTCTTGCCAAGCGCCAGCGACATGCCGGTATCGTCAGTGACTTGACCGGCGCGCAATCGAAGCCAGCCGCCACCCCGAATCTCGCGATGAACGCCATAGTCGTGGCGGATTTCACGCGGCGTCATGAACTCCAAGGTTGCCCCGAGGGCATCTCCGACGGCAAGCCCGAGATAGGCCCCCACGGCCCGGGATTTCACGCTTCCGCCGGGCGGACCCGGCGAAAGCAACGACGTCAGCTCGATGCTAGGGTCCAAAGCAAACATGGTAGTCGGAGCACTCATCGCAGGAAGGCGCGCGGCAGGTATAGATGCCCTCAGCCTCGCAAAGCTGCTTGTACAGGAAGCGTTTCCACTTCATGTCCTTGACGTTACGTGCTGCCAGGGCGGGGAAGTTCCGGCGCATCAACGCCGATAAATCACCGCGGCACCGAAGCCCGAGGTCGTGCCAGAGGTGATCGGGCGCCATGCAGCCCGCCGCGACGATGTGCGCCATCCAAACCTCGGACGGCGATTCCCCCGCCTTATCGAGCAGCATTAACGCCGCCAGTTCATCGATCTCGTCCCGGCGGTCCTCCGGCACGGGCCGCCCGAGCTCGCGAACGGCATTGAGACCAATGCCAAGAAAATGATGTTCCATCAGGCAGCGAAAGGCCGCGGGCGCCAGGCCAAGCCAGTCGGGCATCGCTCCGTCGGCCGCCTGCCAGTTGGCGATCATGCAGGCGAGGACGTGATCGTTGCCGTCCCCGGCGGCCTGCGACATGAGCTCACGATACCAACGTACCGAAGGATCAAGCGCAGCGACGGCGGGGGCGGTCATGGTTAGAACTCCACGAGCAAGTCTTCGTCGCGGACGATCATCTGGCAAGCCAGACGCCATTCGCTGGGAAGATCGTCGACGATCATCTGCTCCAATTCATCTTTGGTGACCTTGCCCAGTTCGCGCAAGACGGTCTTCTCCTTCTCGGTCAGCGGACCACCCATGCGGCTCTTTCCGTCGACACTGGTCACGCGCACCAGGCAGTGACCACACTCGCCATCCTGGCAGTCGAAGTGCACGGGCACCTTGTGCTCTTTCGCTAGCTTGAGCACCGTCTCGGTGTGGCTTCCAGCCACCGCGTAGACCGTTTTGTCCTTGTAGTCAGGGTTGGAAAATGTGACGAGGGCCATGTTGAATCTCCGAATCTGGGTTGCTGTTTAGGCGGGTTTGACTTTGCAATCGCCGAGAATCTGCGCCTGACAGGCAAGACGATCGTGCCTGCTGGCCATGTTCTCTCGCAGAATCTTTTCCTCGAGCACCGAGGGCTCGGTCAGATTGTTCCAACCGTCGCTCACGTGCATCATGCAGGTGCCGCAATCGCCCTCCCGGCAGCCGTAGATGATGCCGGCCCCGATCTTTTCGGACACCTCGATGACCCGCGTGCCCGCGGGGACGTTGACGGTCTGTTCGATATCTTCGAACGTGATTTTCGCTTTTGGCATGGTGTCAGACTCCTGATACCTGGTTGTTGATTCGGACTCCATCCGCCCCGTCTCGGGTCGTTGGTTTTGTTCTGAGTGACCTACGCAAGATGACCTACGCAAGGTCGGCGAAATCGATGACGCCGCTGTCGGTCTTCTCGCCGACGAGCGCCCCGGAAACGTTGCGGCCGAACGCGCGGCATGCTTCCAATTCTTCGTCGGTGGGAATCAGCTTCACCCGCAGGCCGCCGATCGGCACACGCATTTTCAAACCGCGCATGCGGTCTTCGATCATTCGCACCGCCTCACCACTCCAGCCGTAGGAACCGAAGGCAGCGCCGATCTTGCCCGTAAGATTGACCACCGCCAGCGACGACAGCAGGTCCCAGACCGGTTTGACGGCGTCCCCATTGATGGTCGGCGATCCGAACGCGAGGGCGTCGGCCGCCTCGATCAGGTCGACAAAGGGCTCTGTCTCACCGCCTTCCAGGTCGTAGAGCGAGACCCGAACGCCGCCCCGCTCCTCGGCGCCAGCGCAAACGGCCTCGGCCATCCTGGCCGTATTGCCATAAGAGCTCATATAGAAGATGACCAGCGTCTTCTCCTGATTGCAGATATCGTCGGAGAGGCTGGACGTCGACAGTTCTCTGTAATGAGTCACGTACCGGCGTGGACGGTCCCTGAGGACCGGGCCGTGTGTCGGCGCAAGGAGCTTCAGTTGCAATGGCTCGATGAGTTTCAACGCTTCCATCACATGCTGCTTGAACGGCCGCATGATGTGCGCGTAGTAGTAATCGAAGGAGAAGCGGAAATCGCCGACCCGGTCGTTGAACAGGCGAGAGTCGCAGTAGTGGCAACCGAACACATCACCGGAAAACAACACCTGCTGCTCCACCAGGTAGGTGCACTGGGTGTCTGGCCAGTGTAAGAACGGCGTGTGCAGGAAGCGCAGCGTGCGATCACCCAGGCTGACCTCATCGCCGGTGTTGACCGTGACATATTCGAAGGGCTTGTCCGCTTCCTTCGGTTTGAGCAGGGCCTTGAGCATGGAGGTGGCGCGGGTGGAGATGTAGAGCTGCGCCTGGGGGGCGCGGCGCATCAACTCCGGCAGCGCGCCGGTGTGGTCGGGCTCCAGGTGGTTGAGCACGATCACCCGGATCTCGGCGTAGTCCGCCACGGATTCCAGGCGATTGAAGAACTCCTCGGAAAACTCGCGCTTCACCGTGTCGACGATCGCGACGCCGTCGCTGCCGCGAATCGCGTAGGCGTTGTAGGTGGTCCCATTCGCGGTGCGCAGGATGATGTCGAAAGTGCGCAGCGTCGGGTCAAGGGCGCCGATCCAATGCACACCGGGGGCGATTGAAACGCCCTCTCGATGGCGCGAAACATCGACGACCTCGTCGAGATCGTCGGCGCGCTGTCGCTGATCGAACGCCCGATTCATCATCGCGCCTGAATCTCGGCCATCGCCGCCGCCATGCGCTCCGGCGGGATACCGGTGAGCGAGCCGATCGGATTCACTGCCAGGCCGAAGCCATCAAGAATGACGCCTTCAATGGGGCAGATGCTCGCGCACTGAGGGTTAGGGTAGTCACCGTCACACTCGCTGCACTTGCCTGCATCGATCTTGAAGTGCGGTTTGGACTCGTAAATCGCCTGGGTGGGACAAAGGGGCTCGCAGGCCCAACAGTTGACGCAGCCCTCAATGATCTGAAACGCCATTGCATTCAATCCTCTCAATCAGGTTTCCGACCAACCGCGACGGCAGCCGGGCGACGGTCGGTGTCGGTGGTTTGCCGGCACCGCGCGCCAGGGACTGGCAAGGCGCAGCCTGCCTGTCTTGCCCATCCCCGGAGCGATCATGCGGTCAGCGACAGCGTCTGCGGCGCGGGCTGATCCAACCGGCCTTCCGCAGCCATCTCGCGGTAGACCGCCGCCACGGCGTCTTCGATGGGTTCCATAGGATGCTCTCCATTCGGCATGATCCCGGCCTCCTCCAGCATGCCCCAAGGCTCGAAGCCGATCTTCGAGCAGAGCACTGCCTCGCAACCCTCCAAGGTGCGAATGGTCTTCTGCAGCGCCGTCTCCGCATCACCGCAGGTATCGCCTCCGGAGCAGTAGAGGTCGACCCTGCGATGGCCGATGAAGCGCACATCCATTGCGCTCGCCTCGTAGATCAAGAATTCACGGGCGTGACCGAAATGCTGATTGATCAGGCCATGGCCCTCGGTTGCGACGGCCATGAGCACCGGGCGCGTCTCGGGCTTACGCCGCAGCCCTTTGAGCTGTGCCAGCGGAATCAGTGTTTCACCCGACCGCTTGTGCTGCGCCTCACGGTTGGCCTCGATGGCGGCATGCACCTGTTTGCGTTGCTCCATGGCCTTCTCGTAGTCGATCTCCATGGACTCGATCTTGTCCATGGTGAACTCGTCTCCGCGATCCTCCCCCAACAGGCCGACCGCGTCGGCACGGCACTGGCGACAGTGGCGCATCATGTTCATGTCACCGGCGCACTCGTCTTGCAGCGCCTGCAGCTCGTCATGGGTGGGTCCGCGCTGACCCATGACCCCATAGAAGGTGCCATGCTCGGCCTCGGCGATCAGCGGCATCACGTTGTGCAGGAAGGCGCCCTTCGCCTTAACGATCTTGGAGACCTCCTTGAGATGCTCGTCGTTGACCCCTGGGATCATGACCGAATTGACCTTGACCAGGACCCCGCGCTCAACGAGCATCTCCAGGCCCTTCTGCTGCTGCTCAATGAGGATCTTGGCTCCATTGACCCCCTTGATCCGCCGGTTCTTCCAAAAGATCCAGGGATAGATCTTCGCACCCACTTCAGGGTCGACGCAGTTGATGGTGATGGTCACGTGGTCGATGTTGTGCTCGCACAACTCATCGACCACGTCGGGTAATGCCAGCCCGTTGGTCGAGACGCAGAGCTTGATGTCCGGCGCCTTTGCGGTCAGATCCCGGAAGGTCGACAGGGTGCGTTCGGGATTGGCCAGGGGGTCGCCAGGACCAGCGATACCCAGGACTGTCATCTGAGGAATCGTCGCCGCCACGGCCATCACCTTTTTCACCGCCTGGTCCGGCGTCAGGAGTTCGGAGACGACCCCGGGGCGGGACTCATTGGCGCAGTCGTACTTGCGGTTGCAGTAGTGGCACTGGATGTTGCACGCGGGGGCGACGGCCACATGCATACGGGCGTAGTGATGGTGCGCCTCCTCCGAGTAGCAGGGGTGGTTGTGCACCTTCGCGCGAATCGCTTCCGGCAGATGGGAGAGCTGATCTCCACTGCTACCGCAACCGCTCGAGGAACAGCCCGCCTCTGCCGACAGCTGCGCCGGCTTGTCTTGGCCCAAGACTTTCAACTCCATCAGCTGGCCTCCAGAGATGTCATGAGGCCGCTCGGCCCCGTTGATTCAAAATGGCTCTGGAGGTCTTAAAGCAAGACGCGGGCCTAACTCGAAATAGCGCCCTTAACAGCTGTTTTATATGGAATTGTTTTCCTGACTAGAGACGTCCTGTTGGTTTTGCTACGGATGGAATCAAACGCCGATGTCGGAACATGGACATCGCTAGGGATCGAGACATCCAAGCCCTAGATTGCTTGAGGGCGTCAAATTCCTGCAGACGAGTCACGTTTCGATGCGGTACCGGACGGGCGAGACTTTTCGAAATCGAAATCGGAAATCGGGATCGGGATCGGGATCGGGATCGGGATCGAGCTACTGGCCACCCGCTACGATTTCGATAGCGATTTCGATAGCGACACCGATGATCACGACTCGTCGGTCTGAGACGATGCCTCGCTAGCCCCTCAGTACTCCCGGACCTGGATCTTCAGCGTTTGAATTCGGTAAGCGATCTGGCGCGGTGTCATGTTGAGCAGGCGTGCGGCCTTTGCCTGCACCCAGCCGGCCTCCTCCAGGGCCGCGATGACGCGCTCGCGCTCATCCAAGTTCGGGTCGTCCAGGTCCACCGTCTGAGCCTTGGCAACGGGGATCGGTGACTCGCCGTCGGCTCCGCTGACGCTCAAACCCGCCAACTGCATCACGTCGCGATCGATGACGCCCTGCTCGCTCATCACCGCCGCTCGCTCCAGGCAGTTCTCCAACTCGCGCACATTGCCGGGCCAGTCGTGACGCATCAGCACCCGGAGGGCGCTGTCGGTCACCTTGAGTTCCCGACCCTGCATCTTGCCAATCTTGGCGACCAGGAAGCGGGACAGGTCTGGGACGTCCTCGAGACGCTCCCTCAGGGAGGGCATGAAGATCGGCATGACGTTGAGGCGATAGTAGAGATCCTCGCGGAAATCGCCGGCCTTGACCTCGGCTTCCAGATCCCGATTGGTGGCGGCGATGATGCGCACGTCCACCTTGAGGGTGCGACCACCGCCGACGCGCTCGAACTCGCCTTCCTGCAGCACCCGCAAGAGCTTCGCCTGGAATGCCGGGCTGACCTCGCCGATCTCGTCCAGAAACAGGGTCCCGCCGTCGGCCTGCTCGAAGCGTCCCTTCCGCTGCGCGCTGGCGCCGGTGAAGGCGCCCTTTTCGTGACCAAAGAGCTCAGACTCCAGCAAGTTGTCAGGCAGCGCGGCGCAGTTGAGCTTGATAAAGGCGTTTCGGGCGCGCGGCGAGTTGTAGTGGATGGCATTGGCGACCAGCTCCTTGCCGGTGCCGGACTCACCACGCACCAGCACCGTGGTATTCCACTTCGCAACCTGGCGTACCTGGTCGAAGACCAGCTTCATGGCATCTGTATGGCCGATAACGCTGTCGAAGCCATGGTCGCCACGAACCTGCCGACGCAGCTTATCGCGCTCTTCCTTGAGTTCGCGTCGCTCGTCCTCGACCATGTGGGACAGACGCACCGCCTGGCCGATCAGGTTGGCGACCATCTCCAGGAAACGGGCCCGTTCGTTGACCAAATTGTCCCCGGACGGGGGCTGAGCGGCAAAGACGCCGACCGCGCGCTCCTCGCCGATGCGGATAGGCACCCCGATAAAGGGAAGCGTTGCGTCATAGAGACCCAGCCGGTCGAGGAATCGAGGCTCGGCGCCAACACGCGGAACGATCCACGGCCGGTTGCTCTCCAAGATGCGCCCAATCACCCCTTCCCCGGGGTGATAGCGAACCGACCGAAAGGGCGCGACCCCATTCTCGTACACCGCGCAGATCAGCAGGTCGCCCGTCTCCGAATCGACCAGACTGACCATCCCTTTGCGCAGTCGCCCACGCTGGTGCAGCACCTCGAGCACCTCGCGCAATGTCTGATTGAGATTCAGCGAACGGCTGAGCACCGTGCTCACTTCGAACAGGGCCCCGAACTGGGACTCGAGTAATTCTTGACGTCGTGCGGGATCGACGCCGTCCGGGCGATCGGTATTGATGCTCATGGGGGTGGGCTCCGGCAGCGTCATTGCTCCACGGCCACCGTATTGAGGGACAGGCGAATCCGGCAGCCGTCATGGAAGTCGGGGGCGATCTCGATGCAGCCGCCGTGCTGGTTGACGATCTCCTGGGTCAGGGCCAGCCCCATACCCGCGCGACCACGCCGGTTGCGCCAACCGATGAAGAAGGGCTCGAACACCTTGAATCGGTCCGCTTGTTCAATGCCGCCGCCGTTGTCCTGAACCTCCACTTCCACGCCATCACTGATGGTACGCGTCGATAGCCGCAGCTCCCGGTGCGTCTTGCCGGTCTCGTTGAGCGCCAGGATCGCATTGTCGATGAGGTACTTGAACATGGATCTGAGCTGGGTCTTGTGCCCCGTGATCTGGGGCAGCGAATGCGCGGGCCGCCAGTCCACGACGACTCCGGCGGCCAGCAGTCGGTCGGTCTCGATCTCCAACACCTGACGCAGTAGCTCGTTGACGTTGACCCGTGCCTCGGCCTCCCTGACCTCGTCCGGCAATGACGCCTTCAGGCTGGTCAGGGCCTGTTGGCTCGATGCGCTGATCTGGGCGAGCATACTGGCCAAGGTGGTCGGCTCGGCCTTGCCGCGCTTGAGCATGCCAATGGCGGCCTGAACCACGTTCAGAGGACCCTGCATCTGGTAGATCGCCGCTGCCAATGCCTCGCGCACGCCGTGGGTCATCTGCTGCTCCGCAAGTCGCGCACGCAGATTCTCTAGGTGCGCCCGCTCGACCTCGCGACGGCGGGCCGTGACTTCGTTCGCCAGCAGGAGCAGATGACCTTCACCAACCCGGTCCCGACCGAAGTAGTTGCGCGCGCTGCCATCCGCCTCGCTCGTCGGGGTGCCCGAGCATGAGAACCAACGCGGACCGCCGGCTCCGGGTATCTCAATGCTTACCTCGACGTCCTTGAAGCCACGTCCGGCGCGAATCGTCTCCACGGGATCGAAATCGGCCTGCTCGCGCAGTGCTTGGCGTAACACGTCCAACGGCTCCCGCCCGCGCAGGTCGCCAAGCAGTTTCTTGTACTCCTGATTGTCCAGCAAGACCTCCCCCGCCTCGTCCATCAGGACGACGAGCACCGGGGCCGCATTCAGCACGATCTCGATGCGCGTCTTCTGCTGGCGCAGTTGGGTCTCGAGTTCGTGTTCGCGCGTCACATCCCGGTGCATACCGAGAAAAAAGGCGATCTCGCCCGTCTGATCGAGCACCGGCGCAATGGTCAAGGACGCGATGTAGTCCCGCCCTTCCCGCGTTCGGTTGACCAAGGTGCCCGACCACGCACGCTTGGCCTGGATGGTCCGCCAGAGCTGTTTGTAGATAGAGTCCGGCGTCGAGTTGCTGGACAGGACGGCCTCGTTCTGGCCGAGCACATCTTCTCGCGCATAGCCGGTCAGGGTCTCGAACGCCTGATTGACGTACAGGATATCGGCCTTGGCATCGGTAATGGAGATCGCGACCGGCGACTGCTCCACCGTCTCGAAGTAGATCCTTGGCGGCAATGGATCATCGGGCTTGCCGGCCATCAGGGACAGGAGCTCGATGACCTCATCGGGAGTTCCCGCTGGCGGCGCGTTCAGATAGGCGGCCAGCGGATCTTGGACGGCCGGCATAGAGGGGTCGGTAGAGCTGCGGGTCGTCACGCTCGGGTCTCCTGTTTCGCAATTAGCCGAAGGTCGTTCGATCATCTCTGCATCAATCACTAAACTTGCGTTAGCAATTTCTGTTCCCGGGCGATCGGCGCTCGCCACAACGCCAGCGGCGATAGCGGACTGACGCCGTAGCGATCACGCGACCTCAACGACGCGCCCGTTCGATTGTCGTCTTCACGACAAGGGCCGCCGCGACCCGCGAGATATGTGTCGATCACCACAAGCTCGACCGACCGGACCGCGGGTTGGCGCGGAATCAAAACCGATCCGGCACCGAAGGCCACGGGCGCCTGTCGATCCCAGGCCGGTAGCGGTTGATCGGGGCGGACAGGTCTTGCGCCGCACCATATCGGCGCACCGTCCTCATGCCCTCCAGCGCAGGCCGAACCCCCTTGGCACTCGGATTGCTTGGCCATCGCCAAAGGCTTCCCTCTCTCATCCTGGCAACGAGACGCACATGGGCAACTACCTGATGATCATCTTGGGCACCGCATTGGTGAACAATGTGGTCCTGGTCAAATTCCTAGGGCTTTGCCCCTTCATGGGTGTCTCCAACAAGCTGGACTCGGCGCTGGGGATGGGTTTGGCCACGACGTTCGTACTGACCCTCGCCGCCGTCGCAAGCTGGCTGATGGAACACCTGGTGTTGCAGCCCCTCGACCTCGGCTTCCTGCGCATTTTGACCTTCATCCTGGTGATCGCCGCGGTGGTGCAGTTCACGGAGATGGCGGTGCGCAAGATCTCGCCGGCCTTGTATCAGGTGCTCGGTATCTTTCTGCCGTTGATCACGACCAATTGCGCCGTCCTCGGCGTCGCGCTGCTGAATATCCAGGAGCAGCACAGCTTCTTGGAGAGCGTGGTTTACGGGTTCGGCTCCGCGCTGGGTTTCACGCTGGTCATGGTGATGTTCGCCGGGATGCGTGAGCGGTTGGCCCTGCACCAGGTGCCGGCGGCCTTTTCGGGCACGCCGATCGCCTTCGTCGCGGCGGGTTTGTTGTCCTCTGGCCTTCATGGGCTTTGCAGGGCTTACCGCTGGGTAAGCAACGACAACGGTTGTTGGAGGTACGAAACACATGCTCGCCGCGATCGCCAGTCTCACGGCCTTAGGCCTCACGCTCGGTTGGCTACTCGGACTCGCCGCCCGCTACCTGAAGGTGGAAGGCAATCCGGTCGTCGAAAAGATCGAGGGGCTGCTGCCCGGATCTCAATGCGGCCAATGCGGCTATCCAGGATGCGGCCCGGCCGCTGATGCGGTGGCAAGCGGGCAGGCACCAGTCAGCATGTGTCCGCCGGGCGGTCGTGCCCTTGCTGAGGAGCTTGCGGCTCTATTGGGCGTCAGCGTCGACCTCTCCGGGGTCGAAGACAAGGCACCGACGGTTGCCTATATCCACGAAAATCTGTGCGTCGGCTGCACCAAGTGTTTTAAGCGCTGCCCGACCGACGCCATTCTCGGCGGCCCAAAGATGATGCATGCGGTGTTCGCTGACGCTTGCACCGGCTGCGAGATGTGCTTCGACGTGTGCCCGACGGAGTGCATCGAAATGCGACCTGTCGAAGCGACTCTGCAGACTTGGTACTGGCCGAAACCGGCACAGGCCGCCTAGGTAGACACTGATGAATCAGCGCTTCCCTTCGAAAACGCCAAGGTTTGGACGATCATCATGAGGTTATTCAAGATCCGCGGCGGCGTGCATCCCGAGGACAACAAGGCATTGTCCGCCGCCTGCCCCATTGAGGACCTACCGATGCCTGCCTTGCTGCACATTCCGTTGCAGCAGCACATCGGCGCTCCTGCAATGCCGAGCGTTCGTCGGGGTCAGAAGATAGCGAAAGGTCAGCTGCTCGCCAACAGCCAGGGCGCGATCTCGGCGCCAGTCCATGCCCCGACCTCAGGACGTATCGTCGGCATCGGCAGCTATCCCGCGCATCACACGTCCGGCCTCAACGTGCGTACCATCTCGTTGCAGCCCGACGGAGAGGATCGCTGGGCCGACGACATTCAAGGTGTCGCTGACCCCTTTGCGCTGGAACCTGACGAGATCGCGGCCCGCGTATCCGCGGCCGGCATTGTCGGCATGGGGGGCGCAACCTTCCCATCCGCGGTCAAGCTCAACCTGCGTAAACGCTATGAGTTGCAGACCCTGGTCATCAATGGTGCCGAGTGCGAACCCTACCTGACCTGCGACGACCGCCTGATGCGCGAGCGGACCGATCAAGTCTTGGACGGCATTCGCATCATGGCCCACGCCCTCGGTGTTTCCGACATCGTCATCGGAATCGAGAACAACAAGCCCGCGGCGCAAGCGGCGATGGAGAAGGCCATTGCGGGATTGGCAACGGCCTCCTCTGCCCGGACGCCCTCCTCTCTCGAAGGGCTAGCGACCGCCCAAGGCCGGGCAGGCACGGCATCGATCCGGGTCGCGCGTCTACCCACGCGCTACCCGATGGGCTCCGAGAAGCATCTGGTGCAAACGCTCACGGGGAAGGAGACCCCCGCCAGGGGGCTGACCGCGGACATCGGCGTCGTCGTTCACAATCCGGCGACCGCCTTTGCGGTCCACGACGCCCTGCGACACGGCCGTCCGCTGGTCTCGCGCGTCATGACGGTCACCGGCCGCGCCATCCGCCGTCCCGCCAATCTGCGCGTGCTCCTGGGCACGCCACTACAGCACCTCATCGATCATTGCGGCGGGTTCCAGGTCGACCCCTCCAGGCTTGTAAGCGGGGGCCCCATGATGGGTCAGGCCATTCCGGAAACACGCATACCAACGGTCAAAGGCAGCAACGGCTTGCTGGCGCTCACAAAAGACGAGACCAGCCGGCAAGAGGCCATGCCCTGCATCCGCTGCGCAAGCTGCGTCCAGGCCTGCCCCTGTGGTCTGCTGCCCGTGGAGATGGCCGCGCACGCCCGAGCGGGCGACCTGGAAGGCGTCGTCAAGCTGGGCCTCATGGACTGTATCGGCTGCGGCTCCTGCTCCTACGTCTGTCCGTCGCACATCCCCCTGGTGCAATTCTTCAACTATGCCAAGGGCGAGATGGCGGCACGCGGACGCGCCAAGCAAAAACAGGCGGAGACCAAGCGCCTGGCCGAGCAACGCGCTGAGCGCATGGAGGCGATCAAGCGAGCAAAACGCGAGGCCATGGCCAAACGCAAGCGGGAGGCGGCGGCGAAGAAGGCAAGCGAGCAGGCCGGCGGAGATTCGAACAGCGGCGGTATCGTCGAGGAGTCCGCGGCATGAGGACTGAATCAATGGGTGGCGAGCATCTGGTTGCCGGTCCTTACGCCCACGAGCGTACCAGCATCGGCCGCACCATGGGCCTGGTCATGCTGGCGCTGACACCAGCCACGCTGTTCGGGCTTTGGCAATTCGGATGGCCGGCGATCTTCCTGTTCGTCGTGACCGTGTCGACCGCGCTGTTCGCGGAAGCCATCAGTCTGCGTGTCGCCGGCAAGCCCGTGCGCCCCTACTTGATGGACGGCTCCGCCATCTTGACCGGCTGGCTGCTCGCCATGACCCTGCCCCCCTGGGCACCCTGGTGGATCGGCGTGGTCGGCAGTCTGATCGCCATTGTCGTGGCCAAGCAGATCTTCGGCGGCATCGGCCAGAACCTTTTCAATCCAGCCATGGTCGCCCGGGTCGCGCTCCTGGTCTCATTCCCGCTGGAAATGACAACCTTCCTGCAACCGCAGCCGCTGTTCTCGGCAGCTGCGCCAGGATTCCTGGAGGGCCTGAACATCACGCTCGGCGCCTCGCAGGCAGCCGCTCAATTCGACGCCGTCACCAGTGCTACGCTGTTGGGCCACGTGCGCACGGAGCTGGCTCAAGGTCTGACGCTCCCCCAGATCTATCCCGATGGCTACGGTGCGATCCAGGGCGCCTTGGGAACCATCTCGGGCAGCATGGGCGAGACCTCCGCGGTACTGATCCTCATCGGCGGCCTGTTCCTGATCTACAAACGCATCATCACCTGGCACATACCACTGGTCATGATGGGCACGCTCGCGCTGGTGGCGGGACTGATGCATCTCTACGACCCGGACCACTTCGTCGGACCGCTCTATCACCTGTTCTCCGGCGCCACGCTGCTGGGCGCATTCTTCATCGCGACGGATCTGGTGACATCACCGATCTCGGTGCGTGGGCAAATCCTCTTCGCGGCCGGATGCGGTCTGCTTGTCTACATCATCCGTACCTGGGCAGGATACCCAGAGGGCGTCGCCTTCGCGATCCTGATCATGAATGCATGTACCCCTTTGATCGACCATTGGATCAAACCAAGGGTCTATGGGCGCGACCGCAAGGGCGCACCCCTCGACTACGGAAACGCGACGGAGAAGGTCCGATGAGCACCGTCGCGGAACCCAGCTACCGCAAACGCGTCGGCTACCAGGCGGGACTGCTCGGCAGCTTTGCAATGATCGCGGCCGCCTGCTTGGTCATGGGCAACATCGCGACTCGAGGCGCTATCGAGCAGCGACGCGCGGAGGACCTGCTCGCGTCCCTCGGCCAAGTCATACCCGCCGAGATTCACGACAACGATCTGCTGGCGAATTCGCTCGTCCTAGAGGACGGATCGAGCAAACAGATCACGGTATATCGTGCGCTCGAGGGCCTGGACGTCACCGGCGTCGCCTTCCAGGTCATGGGTCAAGGCTATGGAGGTCCCATCGAGCTGATTATCGGAGTCAACGCGCGCGGCGAGATCCTTGGCAGCAGAGTGCTCGCACACGCCGAGACACCTGGCCTCGGGGACAAGATCGAGGTGTCACGTGACGATTGGATGCTCGATTTCGACGGTCTTTCCCTAGGAAACCCTGCACCGGAGCGCTGGGCCGTGAAAAAGGATGGCGGCAGCTTCGACCAATTCACCGGCGCAACCATCACCCCACGCGCCGTGGTCAAGGCGGTCAGGCAAGGGTTGGAGTTCTTTCAGGCTAATCGCGACACACTGCTCGCCTCGGCCGTCATTCAGGAAACCCCTGACGACCGAACCTCGGAGGTTTCAAATGAGCGTTGACTACGGCCGTATCGCTCGCGACGGCATTTGGGACAACAATGTCGTCTTCGCCCAGTCTCTCGCGCTGTGCCCCTTGCTGGCGGTCACGAGCACGGCGACCAATGGGCTCGGGCTGGGGCTCGCGACCACCTTCGTCATGGTCGTCTCCGGCGTCCTCGTGGCGTTGCTGCGCGGCATCATCACACCGGAGGTGCGCATCCCGGTGTTCGTCCTGATTATTGCCGTCTTGGTGACGCTGGTCGATCTCGCCATGAACGCCTGGCTGCATGACCTGCACAAGGTCTTGGGGCTGTTCATTCCGCTCATCGTGACCAACTGCGCCATCCTTGGACGCGCCGAATCCTTCGCATCGCGCAACCGAATCCTCCCCTCGCTGTTCGACGGTTTAACCATGGGTGTTGGATTCACGCTGTCGCTGGTCCTGTTGGGTGCAGTCCGTGAGGTACTGGGAAGCGGTACGCTGTTTCAAGGGGCCGCGCTGATGATGGGAGACGCACTGAGGTTTCTTGAACTGACGCTGATTCCCGACTATCGAGGTTTCCTGCTCGCGATCCTGCCGCCCGGGGGCTTCGTCGTCCTCGGCTTCATCCTCGCCGGGAAGCGCCTGCTGGATCAGGGTTTTGCCAAGCGCAGGGAGAAGCGCCACACCAACGCCCCCGCAACCGAGTCGATTGCTTGATGATTCCCAGGAGTACACAACAGGAGACTTGTCGATGAACGTGGGCGTGGCTTATGCGGACAAGTTTAAGAAGGTGTGGCTGAAGCTCGATGTGCCCGACGGCAGCACGGTGCAACAGGCTATCGAGCATTCCGGCCTGCTCACGCAGTTTCCCGATATCGACCTCAGTACGCAAAAGGTCGGCATCTTCGGCAAGTTGACGAAATTGACGGCAAGCGTCGCGGACGGCGATCGTGTTGAGATCTACCGCGACATCACGGCCGACCCCGAAACCGTCGAGCGCCGCGACGCCGAATAGCGGCGGACATCGAACGTTCGTAGCGCGGAGACACCCCGCAAGATGAAGCGGTCGGTTCGCGGCCACCGATCAGGGCCTCAGGCCGAATCGACGCTTTCATTTCGATTCTCGAGTGGAGGGATGCCGGAAAGTCGCCGAGCGTAAATCGCCATGGTAGACTTTTGGCGATGGAACGTTGCGTCATCCGCACCGTTCCGCCCCCTTTTCCCACCCGATGGATCCCAGGGCCATGACCAGTGTGCTACAGAATGCCGAACCGGTGATCGGCGTCGTCGGACTCGGCTATGTCGGATTACCGCTCGCGGTCGAATTCGGCGGCCGGTACCAGACTCTCGGCTTCGACATCAATGCCGCCCGCATCGATGAATTGCGCGCCGGCAAGGACAGCTCACTGGAAGTTGGCGAGGAGGAGCTGCGCGCCACGCCGATGCTGTCGTATACCACCAGCGCCGACGATCTGCGCGCGTGCAACGTCTACGTCGTGACGGTACCGACCCCGATCACCCAGAGCAAGACGCCGGACCTAGCGCCGCTCATCTCGGCAAGCAACCTGCTGAGCAACGTGATCGCGCGAGGCGACGTCGTCATCTACGAATCCACTGTCTACCCCGGCGCCACCGAAGAGGTCTGCGTGCCTTTGCTGGAGGCGGGTTCGGGCCTGACGATGAATGCGGACTTCTTCGTCGGCTACAGCCCCGAGCGCATCAATCCAGGCGACAAAGAGCATCGGTTGCGCACCATCAAGAAGGTGACGGCCGGCTCCACGCCCGAGGCGGCGGACTTCATCGATGGCCTGTATCGATCGATCATCGACGCCGGCACGCACAAGGCCAGCAGCATTCGCGTGGCAGAGGCCGCAAAGGTCATCGAGAACACCCAGCGCGACGTCAATATCGCGCTGATTAACGAACTGGCGTTGATCTTCAACCGCCTCGGCATCGACACCGAGGAGGTGCTGCTTGCGGCCGGCAGCAAGTGGAACTTCCTGCCGTTTCGCCCCGGCCTGGTAGGCGGACACTGCATCGGCGTCGACCCCTATTACCTGACGCACAAGGCGCAGGAGATCGGCTACCACCCGGAGGTGATCCTGGCGGGTCGCCGGCTCAACGACAGCATGGGCGCCTTCGTCGCCGCCGAGGTGGTCAAGCTGATGGCAAGCCGCGGCGGGATTCCGCCGCACGCCAAGGTCCTGCTGCTCGGGCTGACCTTCAAGGAAAACTGCCCGGACTTGCGTAACACCCGCGTCTTAGACATCGCCGCGGAGTTGCAAACATTTGGTATCGGCTGCGATATATGCGATCCCTGGGCCAACGCCGCGGAGGCGCACCACGAGTACGGCATTGATCTTGTCGAACCCGCCGCCGGCGACGACTATGACGCCATTATCCTTGGTGTAGCGCATCGTCAGTTCGCCGAGATGGGTATCGATACCTTGCGCGGCTTTGGCAAGTCGGATGCGGTCGTCTACGATGTGAAGCACCTATTTCCGCAGGACGTCGTCGACGGCCGACTGTGAGTCGACCGCGCGCCGGGGTAGACGCCAGCATCCCGCAACCCTGTGTCGACCCGGTCCATGACCTGGCGGGCCGATGCCGAGAATGCTGACTGCCCTTGACGGCGTGGTCCATCCGCGGCCCCTACCCGACATTCACCCGCTTAGGAAAAAATAGATGAAAGTTCTCGTAACCGGCAGCGCCGGTTTTATCGGTTCCGCGCTGTCACTGCGCCTGCTCGAGCGCGGTGACGAAGTGATCGGCATCGACAACCTCAACGACTACTACGACGTCGGGCTCAAGAAGGCGCGCCTGGCGCGGATAGCGGACTACGACGGCTTTACCGATTTGCGCCTGGATCTGGAGGACCGCGACGGCATGGCCGCGGCCTTTGCCAAACACCAGCCCCAACGCGTGGTCAATCTCGCGGCCCAGGCCGGCGTGCGTTACTCCATCGACAACCCGCTCGCCTACGTCGACACCAATTTGGTCGGCTTCGCACACATCCTTGAGGGCTGCCGCCACAATGGCGTCGAGCACCTGGCCTATGCCTCCAGCAGTTCGGTCTACGGTGCGAACACCACTATGCCGTTCTCGGTGCACGACAACGTCGACCATCCGCTGAGCCTCTACGCCGCGAGCAAGAAGGCCAATGAGTTGATGGCGCACACCTACAGCCATCTGTACCAGTTGCCGACCACGGGCCTGCGCTTCTTCACCGTCTACGGGCCCTGGGGCCGACCCGACATGGCGCTGTTCAAGTTCACCCGCGCCATCCTCGCCGGCGAGCCCATCGACGTCTTCAACTACGGCAAGCACCGGCGAGATTTCACCTACATCGACGACATCGTCGAGGGCGTGATCCGGGTGCTCGACCGAGTCGCACCGCCGAACCCCGACTGGACCGGCGCCGCGCCGGACTCCGCCACCAGCAGCGCGCCCTACCGGCTCTACAACATCGGCAACAATCAACCGGTGGAGTTGATGCACTATATCGAGGTGCTGGAACAGTGTCTGGGCCGAGAGGCGAAGAAAAATCTGCTGCCGTTGCAACCCGGCGATGTCCCCGATACCTACGCCGACGTCACCGACCTGGTCGAGCAATTCGACTACAAGCCCGACACCAGCGTCGAGACCGGCGTTGCGCGGTTCGTGGATTGGTATAAGGGGTATTTCTCGGTCTGAGCCGGCGACGGTTCTCGAAATCGAAATCGAAATCGGGATCGGGATCGGGATCGGGTCGCTTGTGACTGGTTTCGATACCGATACCGATACCGATACCGATACCGAGGATAGCGACTCGTCCGTCTGACGCGAAGCCTCGCTAGATTCGGCAGTTCGCATTGACCATCGAGGCGGATGGACGGATTGAACCGCCGGAGTCAAGGCGACCTCAGCCGCACGAAAGGCATTGACTGGGCCAATAAATTCGCCCCTACAGCCAAAGCAACTGCCGGATTTCAGGTCAAGACCAGGGCGGCGCTTCGGCCGGCGCACCCGGACCGGCATCCGGCTCCGTACTCGCCGGCCGGAGCGAGGCCGGCGCCTTCGCGACAACCGCGGCGGGCCGCTCCATCGCTTCGGCCTCCAACATGTCCGTTTGCAGCTCGAACTCCGCCGTCAGCCCCTTTAGCAACGAGCGCAGCTGATCGGTCATGATCGCGATCTCCGCCTCCAGTCGCAGCGTCTCGTCCTCGCCGGCATCGTCGGCGGCCTCATCGATGAGTTCATCGGCAAATTTCAGCCGCTTCAGGCCCAGCGTCTCATCCAGAACCAGCGATAGATGCTCGCCCCAGGTCAACCCCAGGGCGACCACGCGCTTGCCGGAGTCGAGATGGGCCTTGACCTCCGGGATGGTCAGATCCATGCCGCGGCAGCGCACGACGGAGCGCGAGTCGGCTGGGTCGCGCAGCTCGCATTGATCTTCCAGCTCGAAGCCATTGCCAGCGCTGCCGCTGGTCACCCAAGCGCTCAGACGCTCAGACACCGACACGCCGGCCGTCAGCGGTTTGGCGGGGAATGACTCCAGGCTCTTGCGCAACAGCGACAGCACCTCCTCGGCCACCTTGTCGCTGGACGCATCCACGACGGCCCAGCCGCCCACCGGATCGATATAGGCACGCACCAGCCGCGAACGCGTAAACGCCTGCGGCAGCATCTGTACCAGCAGCTCCTCGCGCAACTGAGTTCGCTCACGCCGCGGCACGTCGCGGATCTCCGCCTGCTCGATCTCGGCGACGCGCTCGGCGACCGCCTCCGAAACCACGGAGGCGGGCAATAGGCGTTCTTGGCGGCGTGCAGCGATCAACAGGCAGCCGTTGCCTGCATGCGCCAAGACCTCGGCATTCGGCCCAAGGGGCGACGTCCACCCCATGGTCGCGACCTCCAGCGGTCCGCAGGGGCGAAAGCGCTGTGCCATGAGCCGCTCATGCAGGGCCATCTGATCCAAACTGAACGGCGCGCTGAGCCGGAAAACCTTGGCGTTCTTGAACACGGACTGCCCTCGTGACGAAAAGCCGCGCATTATCCGCATCCGCGGAAGGCGGGGCAAATGGATGTGGGGAAAGTTTGAAGTCTGAAGGTTGAAGGGTGTAAGCGTGAAGGGTGAAGAATTGGATGATTGCGGATCAGCACTTCGGCGTTGGCTGCAGGGGAGCTAGGCCGGGAGCGCCGGCTTACACAGTCAGCGCCTTTCGGTAGCGGTCATATCGCCTCGTGATCCGCCCCTACCAGGGAGACTGTGCAAGTATTCGCAAAAACCTGCGAAAGGTGTTTTTCACCACGAAGGACGCGAAGCGCACGAAGAAGAAAATGGCTTCGTTTCGAAGTCTTCTCCGCCTTCGTGTTCTTCGTGTTCTTCGTGTTCTTCGTCGGTTCACTACTTTGTTTGGTGATTGGCGAAATAACTTGCCCAGTCTCAGGGCTCGAACCTGGCGCTCACGCGCCGGTTGCCATCTCCGAGGCTGGTAGCGGTTGGCGTCTTGCGCCCCAGGTGCCGGGGCGCGCCTCGAACATCCCGGCGCAACGCTCGCCGCAGACCTCGCAACAGCCGTCGGCGGTCAGCCCCCAGCGGCCGAGTCGATACCAGTCCCGCTCGATCAGCAGATGGCCACAGGCGTGGCAGAAGGTACTGCCGCCGGCGCTGTCGTGCACGTTGCCAGTGTAGACATAGCGCACGCCCTGCTCCATGGCGATCCGTCGGGCGCGGGTCAGCGTCGCGACCGGCGTTGGCGGCACTGCGCCCATCTTGTAGTCCGGATGAAAGGCGGTGAAATGCATCGGCACGTCAGGGCCCAAATGTTCAACCACCCACCCGGCCATGCGCGCGATCTCGGCAGCGTCGTCGTTATGGTCTGGGATCAGCAGCGTCGTTAGCTCCAGCCAGACCGAGGTCTCCGCATGCAGATAGTCCAGTGTCTCCAACACCGGCGCCAGGCCGGCACTGCACTGGCGCTTGTAGAAGTCTTCCGTGAACGCCTTCAGGTCCACGTTCGCCGCGTCCATGTGCTGAAAGAATCGCTCGCGCGCCCCCGGTGAGACGTAACCGGCGGTGACCGCGACGTTGCGCACGCCGAGCGCCCGGCACGCCTCGGCGGTGTCGCAGGCGTACTCGAGAAAGATCACCGGGTCATTGTAGGTGTAGGCGACGCTACGACAGCCATGCCGAGCCGCGGCGGCGGCAATGCCCTGCGGCGATGCCTGCGCCGCCAGCGTGTCCATCTCGCGGGACTTACTCATGTCCCAGTTCTGGCAAAAGCGGCAGGTCAGATTGCAGCCCGCGGTGCCGAACGACAACACCGGCGAACCGGGCAAGAAATGGTTCAACGGCTTTTTCTCGATCGGGTCGATGCAGAAGCCACTGGAGCGGCCATAGGTGTAGAGCACGACCGCACCGCCCTCGCACCCGCGCACGAAGCAAAGGCCCCGCTGCCCTTCGCGCAAGGCGCATTGGCGCGGGCAGACGTCGCATTGCACGCGCCCGTCATCGAGGCGATGCCAAAATTCGGTTGGCCAGAATTCGGTTGGAGCAATAGTTGACGCGATCATGGTAAATCTCCTCCGGGCGGCGATGACCCGGCTTTGAATCGGCTAGCGGGTTATAATCTTAGTATCGGCCATCGACCATTATTCGCAACGAGGTATGACCATGTCAGCGCTCCGCCGCCCCGCGGTCGCCGGGCTGTTTTACCCAGACGACGCCGAACAACTGGCATCTGAGGTTCGCGGCTATCTCGATGCCGCGACGACTGCCGCACCGCCAAACCAGCCGTCACGAAAGGCACCCAAGGCGCTGATCGCGCCGCATGCGGGGTACGTCTACTCCGGCCCAATTGCTGCCAGTGCCTATGCGCGCATTGCCGACGCGGCAGCAGGCATCAGCCGCGTGGTGTTGCTCGGACCCGCGCATCGGCTGGGATTTCAAGGGTTGGCCTACTGTGACGCGGAGCGATTCTCGACGCCGCTCGGTGAGATCCTGGTCGACCGCGCCGCCATTGATGCCATCGACGATCTGCCTCAGGTGCATCGGCTGGACGCAGCCTTTGATGGTGAACACTGCCTGGAGGTGCAACTGCCCTTCCTGCAGATCCTGCTCGAACAGTTCAGCATCGTGCCGTTGTTGGTCGGTTCGGCCGCCGACGACGACGTGGCGGAGGTGCTGGAACGCCTGTGGGGCGGCGCCGAGACGCTGATCGTCATCAGTTCCGATCTGAGCCACTATCTGGACTATGCCTCCGCGCAAGCCATCGACCGGCGCACCTCCGAGGCCATCTGCGCGCTCCGTCCCGACGCCATCAGTACGCACCAGGCCTGCGGCCGCCATCCCATCGCGGGGTTACTGACGGAGGCGCGCCTGCACCGGCTGGACGCCAGCCTGCTCGACCTGCGCAACTCCGGCGACACCGCCGGTCCTCACGACCGCGTGGTCGGCTACGGCGCCTATGCCTTCGCTTGACAATCTGCCGATGCCAGACTCAACCGCCACGGACGTCCCACCGCTCTTAACGGAGCAAGAACGCCACCAGCTGCTGCGGCTCGCCCGCGCGTCGATCCGTCATGGTCTCGACACCGGAACCGCCCTGCCCGTCGACCTGGCAGAGCAATCCGAGGCCTTTCAGGCCGACGGTGCCGCGTTCGTCACGCTGCATCTCGGCGGCCAATTGCGCGGCTGCATCGGTCATCTGGAACCGATCCAGGCGCTGGCAATGGACGTGGCTGACAACGCCTTTGCCGCCGCCTTTCGCGATCCGCGCTTCCCGCCGGTGCGCCCCGCGGAAATCGACGCCCTGCATATCGAGCTCTCGGTGTTGACTCCGTCACGGCCAATCGCCTTCAACTCCGAAGACGAACTAATTGCGGCACTCAGGCCGGGTATCGATGGCGTCATCCTGGCCGAGACCGGCGCCCACGGCGAACGACGCGGCACCTTTCTGCCGTCGGTCTGGGAGCAGTTGCCGCAGCCGCGCGACTTCCTGCGCCACCTCAAACACAAGGCGGGGTTGAGCCCCGATCATTGGAGCGATGACATGCGCGCCTGGCGCTATGGCACCGAATCCTTCGGCGAACCCGTCACGAGCTAGGCCCACCGTGGATCAAATACCCCTTTCGGAATTACTCGCGCTGGTCGCGCTGCTCGTGCTGTCCGGCTTCTTCTCCGGCTCCGAGACGGCGCTGATGACGCTGAACCGCTACCGCCTGCGGCACAAGGCCGACCAGGGCCATCGGGGCGCCATCCTCGCGCGCCGGCTGCTCGACCGACCGGACAAGCTGATCGGGCTGATCCTGCTCGGCAACAACTTCGTCAATATCCTCGCCTCCTCCCTGGCCACCGTCATCGCGCTCAAGCTCGGCGGCGAAGGCGCCATCGCCATCGCCGCCGGACTGTTGACGCTGGTGATCCTGATCTTCTCGGAGGTCACGCCCAAGACCTTGGCGGCGCTGCACCCGGAGCTCATCGCCTACCCGGCCGCCTACATCTACACGCCGCTGCTGAAAGTGCTGCAACCGGTGGTGTGGGCGGTCAACCTCATCACCAACAACCTGTTACGACTGCTTGGGGTGCGCCCGGAGGCACAGCCAGGGCACGCACTGAGCCAGGAGGAACTGCGCACCGTCGTCAACGAGGCCGGCGCCATGATCCCCGAGCGCAGCCGCGACATGCTGCTGGCCATCCTCGACCTGGAAAACGCCACGGTCGAGGACATAATGATCCCGCGCAACGAGGTGGAAGGCATCGATCTTCAGGACCCCGAGGAAGAGATCCTCGCCGCCATCAAGCGCACCAGTTACACACGCCTGCCGCTATTCGACGGCGGTCTCGACAATCTGGTCGGCATCTTCCACACGCGCAACGTCCTTGGACTGCCGGACCAGGATGTGGGGCAGCCCCCCGGCCAGATTAGGGCGCATCTGCGCAGTATCACCCGTCCGCCCTATTTCGTCCCGGAAGGCACTCGGCTCTACCAACAGCTGATCAACTTCCAGCGCATCAAGCGCCGCGTGGCCATGGTGGTCGACGAATACGGCGACTTCCAAGGCCTGATCACGCTCGCCGATCTGCTCGAAGAGATCGTCGGCGAATTCACCACCGACCCGGCCGACTCCTACCCGGACATCCATCGCGCCGAGGACGGCAGCCTGATGATCGACTGCACCATCAGCGTCCGCGAACTCAATCGCGCCATGCGCTGGACCCTAACCACCCGCGGCCCCAAGACCCTCAACGGCCTAATCCTGGAGTATCTGGAGACCATCCCGCAACCTGGCACCAGCCTGATGCTCGATGGCCACCCGCTGGAGATCATTCAGACCGACGAGAAGACCGTGAAGACGGTCAAATGCCTCGGTGGACTGGTCGCCGGCAACCCGTGAAATACGCGCCAAATGATGCCTCAAAGCGAATCCATCGCCTCGCGTAGCGACAGCACCGGCCGGATCGCGAGCCCGTCGACGCCGCCCTTGGGTACATTCGCCTTGGGCACGATGGCCTGGCGCAGGCCGTGCTTGGCGGCCTCGCGCAGACGATCCGGGCCGTTTGGCACCGGGCGGATCTCGCCGGACAGGCCGACCTCGCCGAACACGGCCAGGTCCAGCGGCAGCGGGCCGTCGCGAAAGCTCGACAGCACCGCCAACAATAGCGCCAGATCGGCCGCGGTCTCGCTGACGCGCACGCCGCCGACGACATTGACGAAGACATCCTGATCGAACATCGACACGCCGCCATGGCGATGCAGCACCGCTAGCAGCATCGCCAGGCGGTTCTGTTCCAGCCCGACCGCCACGCGCCGGGGGTTGGCCAGCGGGCTCTGGTCCACCAGCGCCTGCACCTCCACCAGCATCGGCCGCGTGCCCTCGCGGGTGACCAGCACCACCGAGCCCGGCACCGGCTGATCGTGGCGCGACAGGAAAATCGCGGACGGATTGCGCACCTCGCGCAGGCCCTTGTCGGTCATCGCAAAGACGCCGAGTTCATTGACGGCACCGAAGCGGTTCTTGACTGCCCGCACCAGCCGGTGCGGGCTGCCGGGATCGCCCTCGAAATACAGCACCGTGTCGACCATGTGCTCGAGCACCCTTGGCCCGGCCAAGGCCCCCTCCTTGGTCACATGGCCCACCAGGAACACCGTGGTGCCGGTGAGCTTGGCGAAGCGCACCAGTTGCGCCGCGCTCTCGCGCACCTGCGACACGGAGCCCGGCGCCGAATGCAGGCCCTCCGTGAACAGGGTCTGGATGGAATCGATGACCAACACCCGCGGCCGTTCCGCCGCGGCACTGGCCAGCACCTGCTCGACACAGGTCTCCGCCAGCAACCGGATCTGGGCTGTCCCCTCCCCGACCGGCAGCCCCAATCGGTGCGCGCGCAGGCTGACCTGCTGGGGCGACTCCTCGCCCGTCACATACAGCACCGGCTCGCGCGCGCCGAGCGCGGCGCAGGCTTGCAGCAACAGCGTCGACTTGCCGATGCCCGGATCGCCGCCGATCAGGACCACCGAGCCCCGGACCAGGCCGCCGCCGAGCACCCGGTCGAGCTCGACGATACCGGAAGGACGTCGCGATTCCTGCTCCGGTAACACATCCGCCAGCAGTTGCACGGCGGCGCCCCCGAGGCCACCCGCATAGCCACCACGCCCTCGGGGGCGTTGGCGCAGCGGTCGGCAGCGCGACCTCCTGCACCGCATTCCAGGCGCCGCAGTCCGGGCATTGCCCGCTCCATTTCGGCAACTGCGCGCCACAGGCGTTGCAGACGAACGACGTCTTGGGCTTCTTTGGACGCTGGCTCATGCGGTCACCGCACGGCTGGCGAGCCGGTCAAACCGCATCCCACGTCGGGCGATTGTGCAAGAAATCCCCGTAGGCTGGGTTGAGGAACGAAACCCAGCGTCGGCAGCACCGTAAACCCTTGAAAGCTGGGTTTCGCAAGCTCAACCCAGCCTACAGAATGACGCCAAATCGACATGGCGCTGAATACTTTCACAGCCTCCACGCTTAATACCCCGCATCGCCATACAGATCTTCGGCCAAGTTCTCGAACTTGGTGTACTGCCCCAGGAACGCGAGCTTGACGGTACCGATGGGGCCGTTGCGTTGTTTGCCAATGATGATCTCCGCAACGCCCTTGTCCGGGCTGTCCTCGTTGTAGACTTCGTCGCGATAGATGAACACGATCAGGTCCGCGTCCTGTTCGATGGCGCCTGAGTTATGGCTGATGATCCCGTCCGCCAGCCAACAGGCGGGACCAGGAACAGTCAGGTCGTAAACATCGGCCTCGCCGGCCGGTTCCACTGCGACGACCTTGTCCCAACACAGGTCACTCACCGCCAAATCGTGAAGTTGCTCGTCGCCCAGGAGCTCCGCGTATTCGGCCAGCATCGATCGCGATGGCGCAAAGCTGAAATGAGATGCCCCGCCGTAGGACGTACCGCGCAGCGCGGACATGCGACGTGTAGAGATGCCCTGCTCGCGCATGGCGGCGCGAACGCGCCCGAAAGACTCCCTGGGCAGGGTATCCACATTGGTGTTCGGGTGTACGTCGCGCAGCAGGACGCCCAGCGCCCGCGCGGCGGGCAAACGCGGGCCAAAGGCGCCGATCGTCCCCAGGAACAGCCGTTGCGCCTCAGCACCTCGGACCCACACCATGAACGTGGTTCGGTAGCCGGACTGCTCCACCGATTGAATCCTCGCCATGATGCCGAACCGGAGCAGCAAGCTCGCAACATCTTCGGCCAAACCGCGACTGTTGGTACTGAGATGGATGCCATGACTGCCGCGCTGACCCGGCTTGCGCGGCGAGATCGTCCCGTCGGTGGCCCAGAGATGGCGCAAGAACAGCGCAAGTTGGTCGTTGTTGCACCGAAACAGCTCGGGCGGCAATCGCTTCTCGTGGGAACGCTGCCCGAACAGGCCAAGCCCACGCAACCAGCGATTGATACCGGCCGGATGCCAGCGATTGCCGTTGCCACTAAACACGAGCTGATGCCAGGCACCGCGACCGGCGTGGCGGTTGACCTGGACGCCAAACTGCTTGGCGCAATCGGTGACCACCCGGCTGTTGTCCTCCGATGCGGTGGTATAACGCAGCGGCTGGCCGCTGAGGTAACTGCCGTCACCGACCAAGTGGGCCAGCAGGATTAGCTCATGCTCTGCCCAGGGGGCCTGCACTTCGGGCTGCGGCAAGTGCCGCGCCAGCGCGAGACGCGCACCGGGTACCAGACTGCCCACGCGTTGCCAGCCCTCGGCGCCAAGCAGCCGATGCTCGGCTGTCGCGCGAATGCAACGTCCGCTCGCGAGCCGCACGGCAAAGATCGCCCGGCGCCCGACGAGCCAAACGCGATCCGACTCCGCCTCGACGAGCTTGCCCACCGTATCGACCGCGCGCACTCGCGGCGCGGTCCCGACCAGATCGGCGATCGGCAGCCGGCGACCATCCGCGAGCACCACCAGCGTGTCACCCGTCACACACTCCCGTAAATCCGACATCACCGGGCGCTTGTTGGGCCGCTGCTCCAGGCTGCGGTTGAGCTGCGACAGCGCGATCACCGGCACGCTGAGCTCCTTGGCCAGGGACTTCAGCGACCGCGAGATGGCAGAGATCTCGGTGGCGCGGTTCTCGCCCTCGGTGGATGACTGCATCAGCTGCAGATAATCGATGACGATCATGCCGAGTTCCTTTTCCTCGCGCTTCATGTCGCGCTGCAGGCGGCGCACGCGGGCGCGCAGCTCGGTCGGCGACAGCGCCGGCGTGTCGTCGATGTACATCGGCGCCTGGGACAGCATGGTCACCGCCGAGGTCAGGCGCGGCCAGTCCTCGTCGGTGAGTCTGCCGCTGCGCACCCGGTGCTGATCGATCTGCCCCAGCGACGACATCATGCGCATGGCCAGCGAGTCGCCGGGCATCTCCATGCTGAAGATCGCCACGCCCTTGCCGGTCTTGATGGCGACGTTTTCGGCCATGTTCATGGCCAAGCTGGTCTTACCCATGGACGGCCGACCGGCGACGATAATCAGATCCGAGTTCTGCAGGCCAGACGTCTTACGATCGAAGTCGATGAAGCCGGTGGGCAGACCGGTGATGGGCTCGTCGCGATGAAACAGCTCGTCGATCTTGTCCACGGCGAGCTTCAGCAATTCCTCGATGGGCCGGAACCCGCTGCCGCGGTTCATCTGCTCCGCGATCTTGAACACCTTGGTCTCGGCGATGTCGAGGATCTCCGCCTCGCTGCGACCCTGGGTATCGAAGGCGAGATCGGTGATGTCGGTACCGGCCTTGACCAGTTGCCTGAGCACCGAGTTGAATCGCACGATGCGTGCGTAGTGCACGGCATTGGCGGCGGAGGCGGTATTGCGGTCGATCTCGGCCAGATAGGGCATGCCGCCGATCTCGTCCAGCAGCTTGCGCTTCTCCAGCGCCTCGGCCACGGTGATGACATCGAACGGGGAGTCGGCGTCCGCCAGCAGCCCGACCGCGCGAAACACCAAACGATGCTCCTGGCGGTAGAAATCCTCTTCCTTGACCTTGTCCGCCACCAGCTCCCAGGTGCTGTTCTCGAGCATCAGCGCACCCAACAGCGACTGCTCCGCCTGCAGGTTGTGGGGCGGCACGCGCAGCCCTTCGTAGACATCCGGACGATCGAGCTCCAACGCGACAACCTCCTGAATCAAATAGGATAAATGACCAAAAAACGCGCACCGACATGTAGCCCGAGCAGGACCTGGGCGCTGGCCATTCCGTGCAGGGATTGTCGACCGGAACCCGGCCAAGGAACAAGTACCGCTGACGCCATCGGCCAGAGTGCGGCGATGACCAGAGATGCGGCAGCTAGCGTGGCATATCCAACGTAATCAGGAGACTGCACCCCCTTTAGATGCGACTTCAGTCGCACAGAGGGTATGCACTGTGCGACTGAAGCCGCATGAAACATTTGCCGGGTCGAGGATGGCTGCTCGGCGGGGAGACTGGTCGGCTGACGCCAACAGGCGGCCCCGCGTTGCGCGGGGCCAGTATCGAGCGGGCAAGTCGCGGAGGCGGGGCGACTCAGTCGGCTGGAACGATCTCGATCAGCACCGTAACGTCTACGTCCGAATGCAGATGCAATGCCACCTCGTGCTCGCCGATGGCGCGGAATGGGCCCGCCGGCAGGCGAACCTCGCCTTTAACGACCTCGACGCCGGCCTCGGTAATCGCCTCGGCGATATCACCGGTGCCGATGGAGCCGAACAGGCGGCCCTCGTCGCCGGCCTTGCGCGCGATGGTCACGGAGATACCCTCGAGCCGGGTCTTGCGTCCCTCGGCCTCAGCGAGCGTTGCCGCGGCCTGCGCCTCGAGCTCGGCCCGACGTTCTTCGAACGCCGTTAGGTTGTTCGCGGTTGCCGGTACGGCGCAGCCGGTAGGAATGAGAAAATTACGGCCATAACCTGGGCGCACGGCGACCTTGTCACCGAGATCGCCGAGGCCGCTGACCTTCTTCAGCAGAATGACGTCCACGGGGTTCCCCCTTTAAGAAATCGAATACGGAATCAGTGTCGGCGCAGCGAAGAGGCAAGCCCATCGCCGCCGCGGATCAGTGACCGTCGGTGTAGGGCAACAGCGCCAGGAAACGGGCCTGCTTGATGGCCTGCGCGAGCTGGCGCTGGTATCTCGCGGAGGTACCGGTGATCCGACTAGGCACGATCTTGCCCGACTCACTGACATAGGCCTTGAGCAGGTTCAAGTCCTTGTAGTCGATCTCGGTAATGCCTTCTGCGGTGAAGCGGCAATAACGCTTGCGGCGAAAAAAACGGGACATGGGCTGGTTCTCCTAGGGTATCCGGGGTGCTGCCTATTCGTCGTTCTCGCGAGAGCCGTATTCACGGTCCTCACGGCGCGGCCGGCGCTCACCTCGGTCGTCATCGTCGTCGTCACGGCGCGGGCGTCGCTCCGAACGATCGTCGTCTTCTTCGCCCTTGAGCAGCGGCGACGGGTCCGTGACGGCGCTGTCACGCTTGATGATCAGGTTGCGCACCACGGCGTCATTGAAGCGGAACGCGCTCTCGAGTTCGTCCAGGGCCTCCTGGTCGCACTCGATATTCATCAGCACGTAATGCGCCTTGTGCACCTTGTTGATCGGGTAGGCCAGCTGCCGCCGCCCCCAGTCCTCGAGCCGGTGGATCTTGCCGCCGCGCCCTTCCAGGTTGCCGCGATAGCGCTCAATCATCGCCGGCACCTGCTCGCTCTGGCTTGGATGAACCAGAAAGACCACTTCGTAATGTCGCATGTCGCTCCTCTCGGATTGGCAGCCTCCCGGCAGCACTCGGCGGCGCGGTGAGGCAAGGAGCTGATAGAAATCAGCAAAGCCGATCATTATGCGCTGGGAGCGGGACCACGTCAAAGCCTGATTTTTCCGACAGCAGTGTTCCAGGTGTCCAGCATTGAACTTCGGCTATCATCAGCGGCAGTCGATGCAGGGCCTCGCAGATGGGCTTCCCAGCTTGATCGGAATCATGCGCGCGCCCGGCAAGGGCCTCTTGGCTTTCACGCTCTGGCCCCAAAACCAGCGATAAAAGACCGAACCGGAACTCCACCCGCAGTCAGGAACAAATCCCAATGCTTCGCGCGCTCACTCTGGCTTTCTGCATCCTCCAGCTCCTAGCAGGCTGCTCTTCTACCTCGAATTCCAATGTAACCGTCGATGAAGAGGCCTACCGCGGACAGCTGGCCGCGGCGGTGACGCCGGTTGGGTTGAGCGCCGCCACGACCATCCCCGCCGCCGAACGGGGTCGCATTCAGTCGCAGATGATCGGAGGCCTCGAAGCCGCGGGCCTCTTCGCCAGCGTGGTGCCACTGTCGTCGCCGGGGCAGAGCAACGAGGCGGAGCTCATCATCGACACGAGCGTCGTCGACGGCAGTTACGGGGCGACTGGGCTTGAGAAGGTCACGCTGCGGGTGCGAGCGCGTCGCAAGAGCACCGGTGAGATCGGCATCGACGAAAACTATAAGGGCCGCGCCTCTCGCAAGCGCGGCGCTGTAGAAGATGCACTCAAAGACCTGACCCGTGACCTCAAGCGAAAATACGGCGAAAAGCCGGTCTATTGATCAGCGCACTAGGCGCTCAGGGACGCTGGGAGCGCCTTGATGCGTGACGGAGATGGCCAGTCAATCAGCGGGCGCCTAACGATAATGCCGCAGATACCACCATTCAAAGCCGCGTTTGAGCCAGTGGAAGATCCGCGTCGAGGGCAGCACCAGGTTACGCTTCTCGGTGCGCCAGACCAGCATGCCGCGGTCGTTGGCGTCGACAATGCAGAGCAACTCCACCGCGAAGGTCGCCTTCGGCTCGCGCCCCGACAGGTCGTCAACCAGATTCTTGGCCGCCGCCTCCGCCTGCAGATCCGCCATGTGCGCCTGTTTGGGCATCCAATCCGGCCCCGGAAAGCTCCCGGAGTCGCCCGCGACATAGACGCGCTCGAACCCTGGGACGCGGCACTGAGCATCGGCCTGGAGCAGGCCGCCCGGTGAGCGCGGTAGCTCGGTATTGTCGAACCAGAAATTGCCAGTCATCCCCGGCATGAAGATGATCAGGTCCGCCGGGATCTGACCGCCCTCGGTGCTGATGCCGTCGGCGCTGAAGCCCTTCAGCTTGTGGCCCAGATGGGTCTCGATGCCGACCTTCTTCATCTCCCCAAGCAACTTGTCGACCGCCTTGGGGCCCAGCCGATTGCCGGGCCGCTCCGCCGGCGTGAAGAAGACGATGCGAATGCGATCCCGCCGGCCCTCGTTGCGCAACTGCCGATCCAGCCCGAATAAGAACTCGAAGATCGGTCCACCGCGCATGGACGACGGCTCATTCGGGTTGCCGGAGAAGCCCATGGCGACGGTACCGCTGTCGAGCGCTTGAATCCGATCGCGGATCTGCTGCGCGGCGGAAATGCCCTCGCAAGGGGTGATCGCGTGCTCGATGCCTGGCAGCTTCTTGATAAAGCGCCCGCCGCTAGCAATGATCAGACCGTCATTGGCCACCTCGCCAGTGCTGGTCTCCAGCGTCCGCCCGCCGTCGCGCAAGCCGGTGGCCTCGGCGGCGATGTGGTTCACCCGCATGCGTTTGAAAAACCGCCGCAGATCAAGCCGCAGATCATCGCCCGAACGCAGCCCCGACGGCACCCAGATCAACCCGGGGTAGTAGACGAACTCGGCGCGTGGGCTGACAACGCTGAGTTCCCCGGTGAAGCCTGCTTTACGCAGGGATTGTACCGAGGTCAATGCCCCGAACCCCGATCCGACAATGGTTACTCGCTGCATTATGGTCATCCGTTCGTCGTGTCGACTCCGATCCTGCTGGCCGGAATCCTGTTGATAATGTCCGTCCCCGTGAAGCGCACATGCCCGCCCTGGAAGCTGTGCTCAGTGTCCGGGTTCGCTGGCGGGGGCGGTGGACTCGATCAGCGGCATCAACGTTGGCCAGACATTGTCGAGGAGCAGCGGCTGCGCCGCTGCCAGCGGATGCAGACCATCCGGCTGCATCAGCGCAGGCTCCTCCGCCACCCCGTCGAGCAGTCGCGGCACCGATGCCACGCTGAAACGCCCCGCCACGTCGGCGAAGATGCGTTGAAAGCGCTCGCTGTAAGCCGCACCGTAGTTTGGCGGGAGGCGGACGCCGACCACCAGCACACGGCTGCCGGCACCCTGCGCCAGCGTGATCAACTCGCCCAGCGCCGCCTCGATTCTGTCGGGCGAGAACCCGCGCAGGCCATCGTTGGCACCGAGTTCGATGACGACAACCGCCGGCCGATATTCTTCGAGCAATGGCAGCAGCCGCGCGAGGCCGCCGGCGGTGGTGTCGCCGGAAATGCTTGCATTGACGACCCGATGCGGAAAGTCCGCCGCCTCGATACGCGCCTGCAGAAGGCTCACCCAACCCTGAGCCAAGGGGATGCCGTAGCCGGCGCTCAGGCTATCGCCCAGCACTAGCACGACGGGCTCTTGCCCGCCGCGCGCCGGCAGAACGGCAACGAACATCCCCACTAGAAACGCTACGACACGCAACGAAATGGCGAGAACGCCCGCCGCACGCGCCCTCTGAACAATGGATCCCGATCGCATGAGCACCCCTGAAATCCTGTGCCGCGCCCAGCGGCTGGCAAAACATGTTAACGGCCCCGGCGGTGAATTGACCATTCTCCGCGACCTGAACCTGGAGATCGGCGCGGGCGAAGCGGTCGCCATCGTCGGCGCCTCCGGCAGCGGCAAGTCCACGCTCCTCGGGCTCCTCGCCGGACTCGATCAGGCCAGCAGCGGTGGCGTCGAGCTGTGCGGCGCGACACTCGAATCACTCGACGAAGACGGGCGCGCCGCCCTGCGCGCTGGCCAAGTCGGCTTCGTTTTCCAGAGTTTTCAGCTGCTGCCGACGCTCACCGCCTTGGAGAATGTCCTGTTGCCGCTGGAACTCACCGCTGCAAATGCCGCTGCCAACAATGGCGCCGCGCCGCGCAATGCCAAGTCCACGGCGCTCGATGCACTGGCGCGGGTTGGACTCTCGGCCCGCACCGGACACTACCCGCGCCAGCTCTCCGGCGGCGAGCAACAGCGCGTCGCAATCGCCCGCGCCTTCGCCCCTGGCCCGCGTATTCTGTTCGCCGACGAGCCAACCGGCAATCTCGATCAGGCCACCGGCGAGCGCATCATCGACCTGCTATTCGCGCTGCGCGCCGATTCCGGCTCGGCGCTGGTGCTGGTGACCCACGACCAGGCCCTGGCGCAGCGCTGCGATCGGCGGCTGAGTATGCGCGACGGGCATCTGGAGGCGCTGACATGAACGCATGGCGTCTCGCTTTGCGCCTGCTGCGCCGTGACTGGCGCAGCGGAGAGCTCTACCTGCTGTCCGCGGCGCTGGTGCTGACCGTGGCGGCCATCACCGCGGTCGGCTTCTTTACCGATCGCATCGAGGGCGCCATGCAGCGCCAGGGCGGCGAACTGATCGCCGCGGACCTGGCCATCGACGCCTCTACCCGCATCCCAGATGATATCGCGGCCGAGGCCAAGCGCCGCGGTCTGCGTACCGCGCGCACGCTAACCTTTCGCAGCGTCGTGCTGGCGGGCGACGAAAGCCAGCTCGTGCAGGTCAAGGCCGTCGATGACGCCTATCCGCTGCGCGGCGAACTGCGCTTGCAGGACGCCGCTGGTGGGTCGGAGCGCCCTGCCGACGGCACGCCGGCATCAGGTCGCGCCTGGATCGAGGAGCGGCTGCTGTACGTGCTGGGCGCCGAACTCGGCGCCTCGGTGCGACTCGGCGAGCGCGATTTCGACATGTCCACGCTGATCGCCTACGAGCCCGACCGTGGGGGTAATTTTTTCCAGATCGCGCCACGGGTCATGATCGCGATGGACGACGTTGCCGCCACCGGCTTGGTCACCGAGGCGAGTCGCGTGCGCCACCGGCTGTTGGTCGCTGGCGACATCGCCGCTATCGATGATTTCAGCGCCTGGGCCAAGGCGCGGCTGCCCGCCAACGCCGGGCTCGTCGATGCCCGCGAGGCACGACCGGAGTTCGAGTCGGCGGTGGATCGCGCATCGCGCTTCCTGCACTTGGCCGCGTTGACAACCTTGCTGGTAGCAGGCGCCGCCATCGCACTGGCAAGCCGGCGGCTGGTCGAGCGCCAGACCGACGCTGTCGCCATCATGCGTTGCCTCGGAGCGCCACGGCATTTGTTGACGCGGGTGTTTGCGCTGCGTCTGCTGGTGTTCGGCCTGCTCGCGAGCCTGCTGGGCTGCCTCATTGGCTACCTGGGTCAACAGGGCTTGATCGTGTTGTTAGAGGACTGGTTCGGCAATGACTTGCCCGCGGCAACCTTAAAGCCCGTCGGCGTCGGCGTTGGCACCGGCTTGGTGGCGCTGGCCGGGTTCGCGTTGCCGCCGCTGCTGCAACTCGCGGACGTACCGCCACTGCGCGTGCTGCGTCGGGACCTCGGCCCGCCGCGTGCGTCGGTGGCCATGGCCGCGGCTGCCGCCGCCGGGGCACTGGTGCTGCTGGTGCTGTGGCAGGCCGGTGACTTCGAGCTGGCTTGGAAGCTGTTGGCGGGTGTCGCGACGGCGATCGCCGCATTGCTGGCCCTCGGCGCTCTACTGGTCTGGCTGGCCGGGCTGGCGGCCAATCGCAGCCGCGGCATCTGGCGCCTCGGTTTGGCCGGATTGGCACGCCGACCGGCTGCGTCGATCCTGCAAATCGTCGGTTTCGGCCTCGGCATCCTAGCTCTGCTGATGCTGGCCGTGGTGCGGCTCGATCTGCTGAGCAGTTGGCAGCAGACCTTGCCGGCGCAGACGCCGGATCGCTTCCTGATCAACATCCAGCCCCAGGAGGTCGAGCCGCTGCGCGAGTTCTTTACCGCCAATGGGCTACAGAGCTCGGGCATCTACCCGATGATCCGCGGCCGCCTCACCGGCATCGGCGGCGAGCCGGTCGCGTCGGAGCAGTTTGCCGACCCCCGGGCGCAACGCCTGGCAGAGCGCGAGTTCAACCTGAGCTTCGCCGCGACGCCTCAGGCCGACAACGAGATCTTGGCCGGCGCCTGGTGGCCCGATGCCGATGCAACCGGGCAATTCTCGGTGGAGGAAGGGCTTGCGGAAACCCTCGGCATCGGCCTCGGCGACGAACTACGCTTCTGGGTCGCCGGCCAAGAGGTCGCGGGGCCGGTGACCAGTCTGCGCCAGGTGCAGTGGGACAGTTTCAACGTCAACTTTTTCGTCATCGCCCCGCCGTCGCTGCTGCGGGATCAACCCGCTACCTACGTCACCAGCTTCCACCTGCCGAAGGAACGCGAATCAGTCATCCCGCAACTGCTCGGCGTCTTTCCGAGTGTCACGGTGATCGACGTCGGCACCCTGCTGGGGCAAGTACGCGGCATCATCGAGCAGGGCATCCGCGCGGTCGAGTATGTGTTCGCGTTCACCCTCGCTGCCGGTCTGTTGGTGATGTATGCCGGAATTCAGGCGAGCCTGGCCGTGCGACGCGTGGAGCACGGCGTGCTGCGCACGCTCGGTGCGGAGCGGCGTGTGCTGCTGCGCAGCTTGATGGTGGAGTTCACGGCCCTGGGACTGCTGGCTGGACTCATCGCATCGCTGTTCGCGGAGATCACCGGTTGGGTGTTGGCGAAGGAACTGCTCGGGTTGCCCTTTTCCTGGAATCCCTGGCTTTGGGCGTTCGGCGTGCTCGGCAGCGGCTTGCTGATCGGCCTGGCGGGAACGCTCGGGACCTATGGCGCGCTGGTGCGGCCACCCCTGGCGACATTGCGCCAAGCGGGATAATCGGCGTTGCGCGGTGCTCGGCTCCGATGGATGGAGCGGTGCGCGGGCGCGGTGCCGAACGCGGATGGAGCTGGCAACGCGTCAGGTGTTGAGGAAGAAACTCTTCCAGGGATCTGCCCCTGCCTGTAGTTTGCCATAGACCTGCTCATGGATTTCCTGCAACAGCACCAAGTCGTTCCAGACCTCGACGGGCCAACCCGCCCGGTCGCCGCGGCTGTCGAAGATCAGGTCGTCGACTCGCACGTTGCGCAGCAATACCAGCTCCGCCCAGACAGCCGGCGCCCAGCGGCGCGCGCGGCCATCCGCCCCCAGGAACAAGGTTCGAAACGCCCGCGCTGCCTCAGGTTTGCCCCAGACACGAGACAGCAACGCAAGGGCGTGCGGGGCCGCCTCCTCCAAGTCGCCAAGAACTTCGATCGCCTCAGGTGCCGCCGATGGCTTGCCTTGTTGCAGCGGCAACACCGCCAGATGACGAGGCCAATGCACAGAACTGCTCCGCCGCGGATCGTCGTTCAGGGTATCGACATCAAGGTGCGTGGACTCCTTGGCTGGCGCGTGTAGCAAAGGACTATCAGGCGCGATGCGACTAAAGATCGCACTGCCAGTTTCCGGATCGATGTGTTGAAGCTCGTTGTTCATCGTCAGCGGCGGTCGTTCGCCCATCATCTCGCATGGCGCCGATTGGAGGCCTGTGTTACCCGCAAGCCCGTCGGTCAAGCCGGGATCTGCACTGACTATAGACCGCGGCCTACGCGGCAAACCGAGAGCCAGTTGGCAACTCCGCCAGGACCCCAATCGCCGACCCACACGTGCCGAATGCGCGGCCTTCCTGCTACACTGATGGAATTTTCCCGCACCGTTAGGACTGGCCATGCAGCATCGATGGTTGCTCGCGGCACCGATCTTCGCCCTTTGCGGCGCTATGGCGAGCGCTCAGACCTCCGTCGCTGATCTCGATCTGCGCGTCACGGATGCCGATATCGCACCATCGGTCAACATCAAGGAGTTCGACAACCGCACGGTCGAGGAATACAGCGTCAACAACAACACCTACATGGTCAAGATCACGCCAACCGTCGGTGCGCCCTACTACCTGGTCGACGAGGACGGCTCTGGTGAGATGGCCTGGAGGCGCGGTGCCCCGGACGTCGACAACAACGTCCCGCAATGGACGCTGCTCAGTTGGTGAGTCGCATGCGTCGACCATCGGCATTTCACTCCCGCGCCCTTCTAACTTACGAACACGCCTCGTTACAGGATTCGCTGACATGCTGCAGCAACTGATCGCGCGAACGACAGCCTTCATCCATCGACTCGCCGTCGGAGCGCCCCGGGACAGGCGTCGCGTGCCGCCTACCGGCTTGCTTCTGCCACTCTTGCCGCTGCTATCGGCAATGCTGCTAGCCGCCAGCCCGGCCGGGGCGGACGCGCTGGACGACGTCAAGGCGCGTGGCGAGCTGCGCTGCGGCGTCAACGGCGACGCACCCGGGCTCTCAAAGAAAGGCGAGCGTGGCGACTGGAGCGGGCTCGACGTGGACTTCTGCCGCGCCGTGGCCGCCGCGGCCGTCGGTAGTGCCGAAAAAGTGCAGTTCATCCCGCTCACCATTGCGGAGCGCTTCGCGGCGCTTCGCGACGGCAAGGTCGATCTGCTGGCACGCAACACCACATGGACCGAACGACGCGATATCACCGAGGGCATCAACTTCGCCGGCATCCTTTATTTCGACGGTCAGGCGTTCATGGTGCCCCGGGCCACCAACCTGCTGAGCACACTCGAACTCGATGGGGCGACCATTTGCGCGATTGACGGCACCACCAGCGCGGACAATGCGCAGCGCTATTTCAAGCGCCACCGCATGCGCATGGAGCTGGCGCTTTATCCCGATCTCAACGCCGCCCGCGATGCCTACCTCGATGGCAAATGCACGACCCTCACCAGCGACCGCACGCAGCTCTACGGGCTGCGCATCGGCCTCGACGAGCCCGCCAGCCAACGTATCCTGCCGGAGGTGGTCTCCAAGGAACCCCTCGCCCCCGCCGTCCGCAAGGGCGAGACCCGCTGGCTGGACCTTGTGCGTTGGACCCTGTACACATTGATCGGCGCCGAAGAAATCGGCATCGACTCCAACAACGTCATCACCGCGAAGGCACGCGCCAGCAGCGACGACGTGCGCACCTTGCTGGACCTCGACGGCGATACCGCCGCCGCCCTTGGCGTTGAGCCGGAATGGGGCTATCGCGTGATCCAGCAGGTGGGCAATTACGCCGAGATCTTCGAACGCAACCTCGGGGGCGCATCCGGTCTCGGCATCAAGCGCGGTCTCAACGCCCTATGGACCCAGGGCGGTCTGTTGTATGCCCCGCCGACACGTTGAGCCAACCGGGAGGCACGTCCGTCTCCCGATCTACTCGGCAGGCCTGTTGCCATCGCTGAGCTTGGTCCAGCCGACGCCTGTCGGCTGAGGTTCGGCGCTACCTCGCTAGTCACTAACAACTTCGTAAGTTATGCCCCTGATCAAACCCTTTACCGGTCTGCGACCGGCACCGGGCCTGGCCGCCGCGGTCGCCGCGCCGCCGTACGACGTGATGAACGCCGCCGAGGCGCGGCGGATGGTGCAGGACCGACCCTGGAGCTTTTTGCACATCTCCCGTCCCGAGGTGGACCTGCCTGCCACGGTCGATCCCTTCGATGCCGCGGTATACGCCAGGGCACGGGAGAACCTGGAGCAGATGCTTGAGGCGGGTGTACTGATACGCGACCCAAGCCCGTGCTACTACGCGTACCGGCTCACCATGGGCAGCCACCACCAAACGGGGCTGGTGGCGGCCGCCTCCGTTGCCGCCTACGACAGCGACCGCATCAAGAAACACGAATTCACCCGCCCGGTGAAGGAAGACGATCGCGTACGCCAGATCGATGCCCTCGACGCGCAAACCGGCCCCGTGTTCCTCGTCTACCGCGCCCATGCTGCGATCGACGAGAGGTTGGCGATCATTTGCCAACAAGCCCCAGAGGTCGACGTCACGGCCGCCGATGGCGTGCGCCACCAGCTCTGGGTGATCGCCGACAGCGCGACCGGCGCCCGACTCGGCTCCGCATTCGATGATCTCGATGCGCTATACGTCGCCGACGGGCATCACCGCTCCGCGGCGGCGTCCCGTATTGCCACCATGCGACGTGACGCCGACCCTGCATCCAAACTCGACGCCGCGCATCAATATTTTCTGTCGGTCATCTTCCCCCACGACCAGATGCAGATCCTGCCCTACAACCGCGTGCTGCGCGACCTGCACGGGCTCGACAGCGAGACCTTTCTGCGCCATGTCGGCGTTGCCTTCGCTATCGCCCCGAGCGACACGCCGGTTCAACCAGCCGCTGCCGCCGAATTCGGCATGTATCTGGACGGTCGCTGGTATCGACTCACGCTCGATCCCCAACGCATCCCCCACGACGATCCGGTCGGCCGCCTCGACGTCAGCCTGCTACAGAGTAACCTCATCGAGCCGATCCTTGGTGTCGTCGATCCCCGTCGCGACGAGCGCATCGACTTCGTCGGCGGCATCCGCGGCCTCGACGGACTCACCGCGCGCGTCGATTCCGGCGAGATGCGCATCGCCTTCTCGCTGTTCGCCACCCGTATGGACGACTTGATGGCGGTTGCCGACGCCGGCGAGGTCATGCCGCCCAAATCCACCTGGTTCGAACCCAAGCTCGCCGACGGGTTGGTCAGCCATGTGCTCGATTGAGTGCTGATGGTCAAATCCACCTGCACGCTTCCTGCCTCCGAACCGGACGACCTGGCCGCCAGCCGCCACTGGCTCGCCGCGCTCGCGTCGCACTACCCCGCGGACGACTGTGTCCGCATCGGTGAGGCCGCCGAGCTAATGATCGCCTGTCGCGGCGGCCATCTCCTCGAGACGGGGGAGACCGAGTCACGCCATCGCCTGTCCACCGCCGACATCCTGTTCGGGCTGCGAATGGACGCGCAAACCCTATGCGCGGCGCTGCTGAATGGCTGCCTGAGCCGGGCAGGCGTGTCCGCGACGCAACTCGCGAACCGTTTCGGCAACGAGCTGGCGAGCATGGTCACCGACCTGGGCCGCATCGGCCAGCTTACCAACGTCGACCGCGTCATCGCCGAGAAGGATCAACACGAGCACGAGGAGAACCTACGTCGTTTGCTGCTCGGCATCGCCGAGGACGTGCGTGTGGTGCTGGTGGTGCTGGCGGAGCGCGTGCACCTGATGCGCATGGCCAAAGGTCTGGATCAGACCCGCCAGCAGGAACTGGCCTTGGACACGCGCCGGGTCTATGCGCCGCTGGCCAACCGTCTCGGCGTCTGGCAGGTCAAATGGGAACTGGAAGATCTCGCCCTGCGCTATCTGCAGCCGGATGACTACAAGCGCATCGCCAAGCTCCTGCGCGAGCGCCGCGAGGAGCGCCAGAATTACATTCAGCGCATCATCGACACCTTGCGCGCAGAATGCGCGCGCGCCGGCATTGAGGCCGACATCAGCGGCCGGCCGAAACACATCTACAGCATCTGGCGCAAGATGCAGCGCAAGGGCGTCGATATCGACGAGATCTTCGACCTGCGCGCGGTACGCATCATGGTCCGCGACATCCCAACCTGCTACATGGCGTTGGGCATCGTCCACGGACTCTGGCGCCACATTCCGCGGGAGTTCGACGACTACATCGCCACGCCCAAGGGCAACATGTACCAGTCCCTGCACACGGCGGTCATCGGCCCGGAGGACAAGCCGCTGGAGGTACAGATCCGCACCTTCGAGATGCACCGGCACGCAGAACTGGGGGTCGCCGCGCACTGGGCTTACAAAGAGGCGAAGGGTCACGACCCCGAATTCCAGCGCCGCGTGGTCTGGATGCGGAACTGGCTCGAACTCAAGAACGAGGGGGAACAGGCCGGCGACTTCGTCGAGCGCTTCAAGGCCGAGTTCGAGCCGGTGCACGTCTACGTGCTGACCCCGCAGGCGAAGGTCATCGAGCTGCCCAGGGGCGCCACGCCGCTGGATTTTGCCTACGCCATCCATTCCGAGATCGGCAACCGCTGCCGCGGCGCCCGCGTGGACGGGCGCATCGTGCCCCTCAACCATCAGCTCGAGAGCGGCGAGACGGTCGAGATCCTGACGCAAAAGAATGCCCGACCGAGCCGCGACTGGCTGAGCCCACACCACGGCTACATGGTCACGGCGCGGGCCCGCAACCGGGTACGTCAATGGTTCAAGCTACAGGACTACGACCGCTATCTGGCCGACGGACGCGGATTACTCGACAAGGAACTCGCGCGCCTCGGCATCGACGCCAAACCTCAGCTCGACAAACTTGCATCGCGCTATAACCTGACCAAGGGTGACGACCTGCTCGCCGCGGTGGGGCGCGGCGATGTCGCCGTCGGACACCTGGCGCGATTGATCGGCGAACCGCGCCCGGAACGTTCGGAGACCGCCGACGAACTCCCGGACCCAAGGCCGCCGTCCAGAACACCGACACGGCGCGCCCGGGGCGGTCAGTCCGACGTCGTCGTAGAAGGCGTCGAGGATCTGATGACGCAAATGGCCAGTTGCTGCCGCCCGGTACCCTACGACAAGCTCATCGGCTTCATCACGCGCGGTCGGGGCGTGGTCGTACACCGGCGCAATTGCCGCAACATCATCAACCTATCAGACGAAGAGCACGAACGCCTCATAGACGTGAGCTGGGCAGAGCAGCCGCCCGAGTCCGGCTACGCGGTCGACATCGTCGTGATCGCCGCGGATCGCAAAGGCCTGCTGCGCGACATATCGTCAGTACTCGCCGACGAAGACGCCAACGTGCTCGGCACAAACACCCAGTCGGACCCCACCAGCGACGTCGCCACCATGGACTTCACGGTCGAGGTTGCCAACGCCGATCAACTCGGCAAGCTGGTCAACAAGCTTCGGCAATTGCCGGACGTGCTCCAAGTCCGCCGCTCGCGCTAGTGGATGCGTGGGCGCAGCCACATCGCGTCAGCGAGCCGTCGCCGTAGATCGACGTGCTATCATTAGTCGGCTACGAGACCCGCAGCACTCTAGCGTACGCGCGCGTAGCCCTGCAGTTCGGCGATGCGGCGTTCGTGCCGGTCAGCAACAGCCGCGACAATACAACCCATGAAAACACTCCTCGTCACGGGCGGCGCCGGGTTCATCGGCGGCAATTTCGTCCACTTGATGCTGTCGAGTTCCGATTTGCGCATCATCAACCTGGACAAGCTCACATACGCCGGCAACCTCGATACGCTGGCGGCGGTCATGGACCATCCGCGCCACGTGTTCGTACAAGGCGATATCGGCGATCGCGAACTGATCCCGCGCCTGCTGCGCGAGCACCAGGTCGACGCGGTCGTCAATTTCGCCGCCGAGAGCCATGTCGACCGCTCCATCGATGGTCCCGCGGCCTTCATCGAGACCAACGTCCTCGGCACCTTCAATCTGCTCGACTGCACCCGCGCCTATTGGTCGGCCCTCGACGACACCAGAAAAGGCGCGTTCCGCTTTCTGCACGTGTCCACGGACGAGGTCTATGGTTCCCTCGGTGCTACCGGCGCCTTCACCGAGACCACGCCCTACGCGCCCAATTCGCCCTACTCCGCGTCCAAGGCCGCATCCGACCATCTGGTACGGGCCTGGCACCACACCTACGGGCTGCCGGTGCTGACCACCAATTGCTCCAACAACTACGGGCCGTACCAGTTCCCGGAAAAGCTCATCCCGCTGATCATCGCCAAGGCCATGGCCGGCGAGCCGCTGCCCATCTACGGCGATGGCTCCAATGTCCGCGACTGGCTGTACGTCGAGGACCACTGCCGCGCTATCGCCCGTGTATTGGAGGCCGGGCGCCCCGGCGAGGTCTATAACGTCGGCGGCAACAGCGAAAAGACCAATCTGGAGGTCGTGGACACCCTCTGCGCCCTGCTCGACGAGGCGCTGTCGGACTCCCCGTACCGCCCGCATGCCCAGCTCAAGCAGTTCGTCACCGACCGCCCAGGCCACGACCAGCGCTACGCCATCGATGCCACCAAGCTCGCGGACGAACTGGGCTGGGAGCCGACCGAGACCTTCGAGAGCGGGATGCGCCGCACGCTGAACTGGTATCTCGATCACCAAGCATGGTCGCGTCGGGTCACCGATGGCAGCTATCGCGGCCAGCGCCTCGGCAGCGATACAGCGATCACTGGGCAATCGGGAGACGTCGCATGAACCGAAAAGGCATCATCCTCGCCGGCGGCTCTGGCACCCGACTGCACCCGCTGACCCTATCCATCAGCAAGCAGTTGTTGCCGGTTTACGATAAGCCGATGATCTACTACCCGCTGGCGGTGTTGATGATGGCCGGAATCCGCGAGATCCTGATCATCACGACGCCCCGCGACGAGGCATCGTTTCGCGCATTGCTCGGTGACGGCACTCAATGGGGCATCGGCCTCGAATATGCCGTCCAGCCTGACCCCGGCGGCCTCGCCCAGGCCTTCGTCATCGGCCGCGACTTCGTCGGCAACCACCCCTCCTGCCTGATCCTCGGCGACAATATCTTCTACGGTGGCGGCCTAGTGCGTGCGCTCATGGCCGCTACCGAGCGAACACGAGGTGCGACGGTGTTCGGCTACTGGGTCAAGGACCCAGAGCGCTACGGCGTAGCCGAGTTCTCCGCCAGCGGCACCGTTGTCGGCCTCGAGGAAAAGCCGGACAGACCCAAGTCCAATTACGCGGTCACCGGCATCTATTTCTACGACGAGCAGGTCTGCGACATGGCCGCCGAGTTGGAGCCTTCACCACGCGGCGAGCTCGAAATCACTGACCTCAACAAACTCTATCTGGGCCGCGGCACCCTGCATTTGGAGCGCCTCGGCCGCGGTATCGCCTGGCTCGACACCGGCACGCACGAATCCCTGATTCAGGCGGCCAACTTCATCGAGACCATCGAACAACGCCAAGGCCTGAAGGTCTGCGCGCCGGAGGAAGTTGCGTTCCAAAACCGGTGGATCGACGCCGACGCCCTGAAGACCGTGGCCGAACCACTACGCAAAAGCGGCTACGGCGATTATCTGCTCGGCCTGCTGCACCGGGACCGCCAACCATGAATGTCATCGCTACTGAGTTGCCCAACGTCCTGCTGATCGAGCCGCGCGTGTTCGGTGATGCCCGTGGCTGGTTCTACGAAAGCTGGCAACGCCAGCGCTATACCGAGGCCGGCGTCGACGGCGATTTCGTACAGGACAACCAATCCTTCTCCACCCGCGACACGCTGCGCGGCCTGCACATTCAGAACCCGTTCGGACAAGGCAAGCTGGTACAGGTCATCGCCGGCGAGGTCTTCGACGTGGCCGTGGACGTGCGCCGCGGATCGCCCGACTTCGGTCGCTGGGCAGGCGCCCATTTGAGCGGCGACAACAAGCGCCAGTTCTGGGTACCGAAGGGTTTCCTGCATGGCTTCCTGGTGCTCAGCGAGACCGCCCTGTTCAGCTACAAATGCACCGACCTGTATCACCCTGAGACGGAATTCGCGGTGCGCTGGGACGACCCGGACATCGGCATCCAGTGGCCCGGCGCTAGCGAGCCGTTATTGTCCGACAAGGACCGCAATGCGCCGATGCTGCGAGAGATCCCGGAATCTCAATTGCCCGAGTACGCAGGCTAGCAGAGAGAATCCCCGTGGGAGCGATTTGCAATCGCGATGCGCCGGCGCTGCCTGCAACATCGAATCGCGGCTGCAAGCCGCTCCCACAAAGCAACGCCTAGCGTTAGCGCCACCTAGCCCCTCGAAATGCTCTTTCCCCGATGACTCAGTCAGCCCAGCAGCAGCCCATCTACATCGCCGGCCACCGCGGCATGGTCGGCGCGGCAATCGTTCGAAAGCTGACACAGGCCGGCTACACGAACATCGTCACCCGCGGCCGCACCGAGCTAGACCTAACCGATCAGCGCGCGGTCGATACCTTCTTCGCACAGACCAAACCCGCCGAGGTCTACCTCGCGGCAGCCAGGGTCGGCGGTATCAACGCCAACGACACCTATCCAGCCGAGTTCATCTATCAGAACCTGATGATCGAGGCCAACATCATTCATGCCGCCTGGCGCCACGGCACCCGGCGTCTGCTGTTTCTGGGCAGTTCCTGCATTTACCCCCGGCTGGCCGAACAACCGATGCCCGAATCGGCGCTGCTGACAGGCACGCTGGAACCCACCAACGAGCCCTACGCCATCGCCAAGATCGCCGGCATCAAGCTGTGCGAGTCCTACAACCGGCAGTATGGCACTGACTTTCGTAGCGTCATGCCCACCAACTTGTACGGCCCCGGCGACAACTTCGATCTCGCCAACAGCCATGTCATCCCGGCGCTGATCCGCAAGTTTCACGAGGCCAAGGTTGCCAACGCCGAACAGGTCGAGGTCTGGGGCAGCGGCAAGCCCAAGCGCGAATTTCTGCATGTCGACGACATGGCCGCCGCCTGTCTGTACGTCATGCAACTGGATGCCGAACCCTATCGAAACCAAACCGACCCACGCTGCTCGCACATCAACGTCGGCACCGGCATCGACGTCACCATCGCGGAATTGGCACGGACCGTCGGGGAGGTGGTCGGCTTCGATGGCCAGATTCGCTTCGACCCGACCAAGCCGGACGGTGCGCCCCGCAAATTGCTTGATGTCTCGCGGCTGCGCGATCTGGGCTGGTCAGCCGGCATCGGTCTGCCGGAAGGGCTCCGGCATGCCTATGAGTGGTTCCTGGCCAACCAGTCAAGCCTGCGGAACTAATGCGACCGAAGTGAGAATGGAAGTTGGAGCGAAATCATGACGAAAAAGGCTTTGATCACCGGCATTACCGGGCAAGACGGCGCTTACCTAGCTGAGCTGTTGCTTGAGAAGGGCTACGAGGTCCACGGCATCAAGCGCCGCAGCTCGCTGTTCAACACCGACCGCATTGATCATCTGTATCAGGACCCACACGTCCCCGACCGGCGCTTCGTGCTGCATCACGGCGACCTCACCGACTCATCCAGCCTGATCCGCATCATCCAGCAGGTCCAACCCGACGAGCTCTACAACCTGGCCGCCCAGAGCCACGTCGCGGTGTCGTTCGAGGAACCCGAATACACCGCCAACTCCGACGCCCTCGGAACGCTCCGCCTGCTTGAGGCTATCCGCATTCTCGGGCTGGAGGAAAAGACACGGTTCTACCAGGCATCCACGTCGGAACTCTTTGGCAAGGTACAGGAAACGCCCCAGCGCGAGACCACGCCGTTCTATCCGCGCTCGCCCTACGCCGCCGCCAAGCTCTACGCCTACTGGATCACGATCAACTATCGCGAGGCCTACGGCATCTACGCCTGCAACGGCATCCTCTTCAACCACGAGAGCCCGATCCGCGGCGAGACCTTCGTTACCCGCAAGATCACCCGCGCCATGTCCCGCATCAAGCTCGGACTGCAGGACAGCCTGTTCCTCGGCAACCTCGACGCCAAGCGCGACTGGGGCCACGCCAAAGACTACGTGATCATGCAATGGCTGATGCTGCAGCAGGAACAGCCCGAGGACTTCGTCATCGCCACCGGCGAGCAATACTCTGTGCGCGACTTCGTCGATGCCGCCGCCAAGGCCGTCGACATCAGCATCCGCTGGGAAGGCAGCGGCGTTGACGAGCAGGGCTACGACACCGCTACCGGCAACTGCATCGTCGCCGTCGACCCGCGCTACTTCCGCCCAACGGAGGTCGAGACCCTGCTTGGCGACCCAAGCAAGGCCCGCGAAAGGCTCGGCTGGGAACCCCGCGTCACGTTCGATGAACTGGTCGACGACATGATGCGCCACGACATGGCCGAGGCCGAACGCGACGCGCTCTGCGCCCGCGAGGGCTTCCGCGTGTTTGACCGCAACGAGTAGACCACCCGCCGTGGTCGCCGCGAGCAGGCGACCGAAACGCCGCAATCGGCGCCCGCTGGAAGCTAAATCCTCACCTATCGGCTGACCTCAGCGCGTCAAAAAACGCCCCAAAAAAAAAGACTTACTGGGTTAACCAGTAAGTCTTTTTTCTTGTTTGGTAGCGGGGGCAGGATTTGAACCTACGACCTTCGGGTTATGAGCCCGACGAGCTGCCTGACTGCTCCACCCCGCAACTGAGCCGCCTATATTAGCGGCGAAAATCGGTCTTGGCAAGTCTTTATGACGACATCGGCAAAAAACGGCTGCTCGGTCTGTGCGCCTTCATTGCCCGGACCCGAGAGCGCGCGGACGCCTCTCCCGAGTCCAAGACTCGCTGCTTGTCACCCTCAAGGTTTGGGGGCGAAACTCTGCGGGTATGGATTGTCGCGGTTGCGCTCGATGACGATGTAGGGCCGATTCGCGCTCTTGTGGCAGCTATTGCAGCCTTCGAGCATGTTGTCGTAGCTGGCGCTGATCTTGTCCTTATCTCCGATCTCGATGGCCGCTTCCAACGCCTCGAAGGTGGGCTTGAGGGTCGATTCCAACAGGGTGGAGATGGCAATGTCGTCATAGCTGTCGATCTCGGAAACAGCCTCGATGACCTCTTCCACCTCATGGATATAGAAACCCTGCAGATCGCGATTGCCCGCGTCGATCGCGAGCCCGAGCTTGTGGCCGTAGTACTGCATGTTGTGCATCAGCGTCAGCAGTGGTTGGCCCTCGAAGGGCGAATGGTGCCCCTCCTCGTCGCCTGCATTGGCACCGACTGGCCAGGCCAGCACTAGGGTCAGCGCCACGCATGCGGCAAGGCCCGACGTGAAACGGTCGGCAATGAGAAAGCGGATCATCAGTTTGCTCCTCTGGGTTGCGTTGATCATGCGGGGATTCGCGTTGGCATCACAAGATCTTCAGGTATTCGAGCAGGGCCCGGCGCTCCTCGGCGTTGAGGACGTCACCAAAGTCGTGCCCCTGGTTGCTGAAACCAGGTCGCGTCGTGTCGTAGACCCATTTTTGCTCTTCCAGGCTCGCGAACTGCTCACGCCCCTGCTTTAGGCTGCGAAAGCTCCAACCGAGCGCGGATTCGTTATAGGCGGGATCATCGCCGTCGAAGCGCCATCGAACAGGTCGGGATTTGGTATCCAGCAACGCGGCGAGCGTCGGGACGGAGCCATTGTGCAGATAGGGCGCCGTCGCCCAGACGCCTTCCAGCGGCGGCGCAACGTATCCTAGGCCGGGTTGGCTGCTGGAGTCCTCACCGTAGAAGGACATGTTGAACCAGCGTACGAAACGCTCTCCCTCGGTGTAGGCCCGCTCTGCCAGCATCGGATCGGTGCCCACCTTATCCAGGGCGATCAGTTTGTTCGGGTAGCGAGCGACTGAGCCGTCGGTGTCATAGGTGCCGTGACATTTCTTGCATTCTGACTTGAACAGCTCTTCCCCGGCTGCGGCCAGCTCGACATCGACCGGATAGGGATAGTCGGGGGCTTTCAGCGTGGCCAAATAGGCACGCACGTCCTGGAACCAGGCGTCGATGGCGCGCGCCTCGGCTACGGAGTCGGTGCAGGTGGTAGAGGCCAACATCATGTAGCGCACGTGGTCGCCACGGCCCTCGCCGTTGTAAAACATCGCGTGCTTCTTGCCGACGTTCCACCAGGGCGGCACGCTGACCGGCATGATACCCGTGGGGGGTAACTCCAGCACCGGCTCGTCCGACCAGGCCAAGGTCTTCGGATCGCGGTGGGCCATCAGGGCGACCGTAATGGCGACGGCCGGGTTGGCCCCGACGGTATCGGTCATGGCCCAGGGGGCGATGGCCGAGATGCGATCTGCCCAACGTTGCCATTCTGCAGCCTCAGCCTCGCCTTCGACATAGGCGCCAGCAGCCTCCACCGCCATGACCGGGTCGCCGGTGAAGTCGAGGAACTCGTTGCCGAGCCCAATGACCAGCTCGCCGTTCAACGGTGCTGCGTGGCAACCGAGGCAATTGCTGGTGACCAGTTCGACGCCGCTGTCGGCGGTAAAGGCGGTGACCGCATAGGGCAACTCCGCATTGCGCCCCTTGCGGCCGGGCAGCACGAACTCCGGCGTAGGATTGCCGGTGCTGGCGGCGTAGGCGCGGTAGGGCAAGCCACAAGTGACGACGGCGCGATTGACCAGTGCGTCGTAGCCCGCCTCCGGATCACCGGGGCGTTGGGCGGTGGCAGGGATCACGCCCGGCTCGGCCTTGGTGGCCTCGGCCGGCCGGTCGCCGTCGCAACCGCTGAGCATCGGCACGACGAGCAGCGCGGCGGCCAGAATCCGTGTCGCGATCGGCCGCTCGATCGGCAAGCGCGTTACAGAGGATGGGCGCTCTGGCAGCACCTGCTCTGGCCCATTTTCTGGCTCAAGGATCGCCGTTCGGGCAACTGTGGAATTGAACATACGACTCTGCATTTTGACATCCTGAGCAGGTTGGGGCATCACGCGTGCCGGCGTCTCCGAGGGGCGTCCGTAGTGGGGCGTCTCTGGGCCATCTCCGGGGGCGTCTCTGGGGCTCAGGTTCCCAAATCGGTGCCGTAGCCGCTTAGGTCCATGCGTCCGCTGCCGGTGACGCGGTCTCCGTCGCGGCTACCGGATACCGTCACAACCCCGCTCCAAGTGCGTTCTGCGACCGCGGCACCGGGCTCCAGTTCCTGTCCCGCCAGCAGTGGATCGATCGCGACATCGAGCCCCAGGGCCGGTAGCACCAGGCGCCACCGCAACGGATAACGCGCACCACCGTCGGGGCTGAACCAGATACCATCACTGCGTGGCTCTAAGGTCAGCTCGCGTCGCGGGAATAGCCGCGTGCCGCCATCCTCGGCGATGACCACACAGGTCGGCACCGGGGTGCCGCCACCGCTGCGTCGACGCAGTTGCACGCAAAACAGCTCCGTGTCGTCGTCGAGCTGCAACGAGAAGCGATTCATTGTCAGCTGGCCCTGCTGTCCAATCAGCCCCCCAGACACCGAGCCCCAGGCGTGTTCGAGCCAGGCGGTTCCTGTGACATCGATCGCATCCGAAGGCGTCGTGGACGCTTGGGATAGCCCGCTCAATGGCCCTGAGGCGGAGCCCAAATCCGCCGTCGCGTTCCGGTCACCCTTCGCGACCGTCCGACCCCCGCGTAACAATCGGCCCTCAACCGCCAGCCGCGGTTGCAGATAGAAGTGGAACCCGGGTCCCTGGGCAGCCGAACCGCCCCCGCCGCGCGCATTGGCGAGCAGACCTGCCTGGGCCTCGGTCACAACGGACTTCTGCGGCATCAACCTCAGCGCTAGCGTTAGATCATCAAAGCCCGCCTGCAGTAAAAGGTCATCGCCTTCGCCTTGCGCCAGCGACCAATCCTCTAGCCACAGGCGAAAGGGGTGCACCTGTGCACCTGCTAGGCCAGCCGCAGCCCGACTCGAGCGCTGCGCACTCAGGGCTGCCGGACCCTCTTCGGGCGCTAGCGCGAAGCGCGCCAACAGTACGCTGTCGGCCGCCAAGGCCGACGTGCGCCGTTGCGCGGGGTCGGCCAAACCAATGCGCAAAAAGGTCAGCCGCAGACCATAACGGCGCCTCTCGCTATCGACGAGTTGGCCGCTGAGATCCCAGACATCGCCGCGATGGTCGAGATGTGGAGCCTGGTCCCGCGGAAAGACAAAATCCCAGTCGCCCTCCGCGGCAGTAAAGGCATCGGCGTTGAAATCGAGCATCGCCGCGAAGGTGGCGGGGTCGATACCGGTGCCCTGACGGTCAGCTCCATCCGGCCAGAACAACCAGACGCCGCCACCACCCAGGGCCAACACCACCAACGGAATGGCCCAACGCGAAAGACGGCTACGTAGCGGCACGCCCGCTCAGCCCGCGCGTGCCTTCGCGCGCTCGTACTCGGCGAGCGCGCGCGGCATCATCTGTTGTAGCTCATTGATGCGACGGGCATCGAGCGGGTGGGTGCTAAGAAATTCCGGTGGCTTTCCGCCCTGCTCGGCATTGTAGGCGGCGAAGCGCTTCCAAAATTCGATCGCCTCGGCCGGATCGTAGCCGGCGCGGGCCATGAAAAGGAGCCCCAGCTCATCGGCTTCCAGCTCGTGGGTGCGGGAGTACGGCAACATCACGCCATATTGGGCCCCAAGCCCATACATCTGCATCGCCGCGTCTCGCGTAGCACCACCCTGGCCACCCAACGCAGCGCCTAGCAGCGCGCCACCGAGTTGCACCGCCACTCCTTGGGACATCCGCTCCGCACCGTGACGCGCCACGGCATGCGCGACCTCGTGCCCCATCACCGTCGCCATGCCGGCCTCATTCTTGGTGACGGGCAGGATGCCGGTGTTTATGCCTACCTTGCCACCAGGGAGCGCAAAGGCATTGGGAGTGTCATCCTTGAATAGCACGAATTCCCATTCTGCATTGGGCAGCGGCGCGACGCGCGCGATACGTTGGCCGACGTTGCGCACCAGGGCCGCATCCTTTCCGCTGCTGACCACGGGTTGCTCTTGCTTAAGCTGATTGAAGGCCTGCAGCCCCATCCGCGCCTCTTCGGAAGGGCTGACCAGCAGCAGTTGCTTGCGCCCCGTCTCGGGTGCCGTCGCGCAGCCCGACGGCAGCGCAATCACCGCTGCGACCGCAAAGAGCAATGCCGCGATTTTGTAGATCATGTCCGATACCTTGTCCTGAATTCCGTTGACCCATGCCATCGCGGCAGACGACCTAACAAGCCCATCAGCCCGACGCTTTCACTTTGTGAGCCCATCGGGAAAGCATATGGGGACGCGAACTGGTCTCTGCGATCGCGCACGGACTTGTTCTCGATCAGGCCATCGTCGGGCATGGGCGATGTAAACTGCAACGATTCGAAGGACGGCGCCGACGCAACCGACCCGCGCCTTCCGGTAGCCGGGGGTTGGCGTTGCCGCCAGCGATCCGGCCACAATGACACGATAACGAGGAGGCGCCCGTGCGCTTGCATATCAGGCTAGAAACCCTTTGCAACTTAGTCTCCCTGGCCCGTGAGTTTCAGGCCAAGGAAGATGTGGTGATCCCAGAAGTACCTGACAGTCCGACTGAGGACTGGGCCATGCAGGTACTCGCGGATCATAGCGACGACTATAGCCTGGCGGAATTCCGCGGCATCGTCGAGGACATGTCCGAGCGCCAACGCGCGGAGCTGGTGGCCTTGATGTGGCTCGGCCGCGGCGACTACAGCCTCGAAGAATGGGAGCAGGCGGTCGATGACGCCATCGGCGACTTCAGCATCCGCGCAGGCGAGTATGTGCTCGCGCATCCCATGATTTCGGACCACTTCGAAGAGGGTCTGATCGCGCACGGCTTGTCGTGCGAGGATTAAGCCTGGATTCGGCGTTTGTTCCGGTTGTGGATTCGACTTCAGTCGCTCACTAGGTCGTTTCCGTGCGACTGAAGTCGCATCTACAGGCGTTCCTTCGGTCGCGCCTCACCGGCGGGAACTGTCGCATCTCGATCAAAGCGAGTCTTAGTCGATTTTCAGAAAGTCGGCCCCGGCTGGCCGCTTGAATCGGAACATGGCGTACTGGAGCTGCGGGTTGCGGTCGAGATTCGTAAAGATGAAGCGCGTGAGCTGACCGAAGCGATCTTCCATGACCAGCGTGTCGAGTTCCCCATCAAGGAAGCCGATCTGAAGCTTCTCGACATCCGTCTCCGCCGTCTTTGGCACTAGTTCAGCCCAGACCCGCCCGTCGTCACGGTCGATATTCGTGATGGTGAAATATTGCTCCGGCGGCTCGTTGCTGGCCAGCAACTGCGCCGGCGTGCCATCCAGAATCGCCTTTTGGCTGCGATGGCTGACCTGCGCCAGTTCCTTGTCGTAGACGTAGATGCGCTTGCCATCGGCGACGATCAGCTGCTCCGAGGGCGTTGCATAGTCCCAGCGAAAGCGATTCGGCCGCAGCAGGTAGAAGGTACCCCGTGATTCGATCATCTCGCCGCCATCACCGGCCAGCGTGATCTGGCGAAAGTCCGCCTGGAGGCTGTTTAGACCGCGCAGATAGTCCTTGACCAAGGACACGCCATCCGCCGCGACAGCCTGAGCTGCACCCAAAAGGACGGCCAACAGCAGGCCAAAAAAGAGCGGGCGACGGACCTGAACACTGAAACGGCGAAGGCTTGGAGTTGGATACAAAAAATCAGTCCTCGGGTGGGGGTGGTGGCGCGAGCACGTCTCGATTTCCATTGGTTTCGGCAGCGCCGACGATACCGATGCGCTCCATTTCCTCGATCATGCGCGCTGCACGGTTGTAGCCGATCTTGAGCTTGCGCTGAACGCCAGAAATGGATGCGCGCCGACTCTCGACAACATACTGCACGGCTTCATCGAATAGCGCATCCTGATCTTCCACATCGCCGGCACCGCCGCGCGGCTCCGGATCGATGCCGGGTAGATGATCGCTGGGCTCCTGCAGAATCGTGTCGATATAATCCGGCGCGCCCTGCTGTTTTAGGAAATCCACAACCCGATGCACCTCATGGTCATCGATAAAGGCACCATGCACGCGCTGAGGAATGCTGCCGCCCGGGGGCAAATACAACATGTCGCCATGCCCAAGCAAGTGCTCCGCTCCCATCTGATCCAGGACCGTACGTGAGTCGACCCGAGCCGAGACCTTGAAGGCCATACGGGTGGGTATGTTCGCCTTGATCAAACCGGTGAGCACATCCACGGACGGACGCTGGGTGGCCAACAGCAAATGGATGCCCGAGGCCCGCGCCTTTTGCGCCAGCCGCGCGATCAGTTCCTCGACCTTCTTGCCCACCACCATCATCATGTCCGCCAGCTCGTCGATGATGACCACGATGTAGGGTAGCTTGCCCAGGGTCGGCACCTCCAGGCCACCGTCGGCACCGAATGCTAAATCGGCGCCTTCGGTGACCTTGAACAGCGGATCGGCAATCGGCTCGCCGGCTGCGATGGCATCCAGCACCTTGCGGTTGTAGCCGCCGATGTTGCGCACACCGAGACTGGCCATGAGCTTGTAACGGCGCTCCATCTCACCGACACACCAGCGCAGCGCGTTGGCGGCCTCCTTCATATCGGTCACAACGGGCGTCAGCAGGTGCGGAATGCCCTCGTAGACCGACAACTCCAGCATCTTCGGGTCAACCATGATCAGCCGCACATCCTCGGCGCCGGCCTTATAGACCAGGCTTAGGATCATGGCGTTGATCGCGACCGACTTACCCGACCCGGTGGTACCTGCAATCAGGGCATGGGGCATACGCGCCAGATCTGCCACCACCGGTTCGCCCGAGATGTTGGTGCCCATTCCGATCGTCAGCGGGGACTGCGCCTCGCGGTAGACCCGGGAGCCGAGGATTTCGCTCAGCACGACCATCTCGCGGTGGTCATTCGGAACCTCAAGACCGATGACCGACTTTCCGGGAATGACCTCGACGACCCGGACGCTGACCTTAGATCAGGGCGCGGGCGATATCCTTGGCGAGCCCGGTGATTTTGCTCACCTTCAAACCAGGCGCCAGATCTAGTTCGAACAAGGCCACCACCGGGCCGGGATGGACCTCGACCACCTCCGCAACAACGCCAAACTCTGCCAACCGCGCCTCGAGTTCGCGGGACATCTGCTCCAGCTGCGCCGGGTCGATCGCCGTGCCGCTCTTGCGGGGGGCATCGAGCAGATCCAGCGGCGGGCGTTCGCCCGCATCCGCCCCCACGGACGACCGCGACCTGACATCGGGCCTGTGCCGTTGCAAAGCATTGGGGTCAGCAGCCCGCACCGCGGGTGCGGTCGGGCGCCCTGCATCGCTCGCCAGCGACGGCGTGACTGCGGCACGGGCCGTCGCCTTTAGCGGTGTAGGCAAGGATTCGGGCGAACGCGCCGATGGCCGATCAGCGAGCGCGCGCGGGTCGGGCTCGAGATCGACGGCATCCAGTAGACGCGGATCGAACTCGGCCGGAGGGTATGGGTCCTGGTCATAGTCGGCTGCATCGTCGACGTCCAACTCGTCGTGATGCTCGTCATGACGACGGCGCCGAAGACTCGGGAGGCGCAGTAGCCGCAACCCTTCCATACGATGCCACAAAGCGACCGGCAGACGCGCCAGGGCCAGCGTCGCGGCCCCGATCAGGTCGACCAGCAACAGCGGAGACAGACCGGTGAACAGCGTGAAGCCAGCGAACAGGAGCGCGGTCAGGAACAGTGAGGCGCCGGAATCACCAAAGGCGGCACCAGCATACTCAGCCACGAGCAGTCCCAAACCGCCGCCGATGCCGTTCTGCAACGTGCCGCCCATCGGTCCCAAGTGGGTCGTGGCCAAGCCTGTACCCGCGGCCAGTGTCATCACGAATCCCAGCCAGCGAAGCGCAAGCCAGTACAGTTTGGTCTCTGGTTCCGGCTCCCGCTGGCGGAATACTAGATACCCGCTCCACGCGACTACAACCGGAATCAGGTAGGCGAACAGTCCGAAAAGGAACAGGGCCAGATCCGCAAACAGCGCGCCGTAGCGCCCGGCCGCATTGCCCACCCCTTCGCTGGCGCCGACATAGGACCAACCGGGGTCGTCCGGCGTGTAGCTCGCCAACGCCAACACCAAGTAGAGCGCCACGCAGACCAACGCCCACATAGCCCCCTCGCGCCAGGCGCGATCGATGTAGTCGGTAAGAGTGAGTTGTCCCGCACGAGTCGCCTGATTCACGATGGATCCTCCGAATAAGTCAGATTATTATATCCTTATCGCAAAATTCTCGTGTGCTTTCTCCTTCCATGCCAGGCCCACCGGCGAAAACCCGCGCGGCGACTATACCCACCAGCGCTCGAACGAGCTCTCAGCTTCGTGCGGAGATTGGCGCGGCCGCCAGATTTCCATGACGCGGGCCAGGGCGCCGACCAGCGCACGACTATAGGCCCAAGCCAGCAGGAACCACATCAACAGGACGGATACCAGCGTCATGACCGCGACCAGCGTTTGCGCCAGGTCGCCGCCGGGTCCGTAAAGCAACTGTTGAACGCTCCAAGATGCCAACCCTTCGGCCCCGGCATTGATCCGCAGCATCATCGCGGCCACGCCATGCGTATCCGGCGACGCGCCGGTGCTGTAACCAACCGCATCGTCCCAAGAGAGCTCGCGATAGTCGTCGTTGTGAGCCATGAACAGCGTCAACAACGATTCGCCCCACAGCAGTAACGTGCTGAACCAGACGGCCCAACGTCGCGAAATCGCATAGAGATAGGTCCGCTTGACACTGCCGTGAAGCAGCGCCGGCATGCGCGGCATCAGCAGCGAGAGCAAGAAGACGTCCAACAGCAGCAGCGCCCATTCGCGAACCGTCAAAGCCACTGTGCCAACCATCATCGCGATGTTGGGCTGCGGCCGCGGTCGCGATGTCCGCCATCCCGTCGGCTATCATGCATCCGCTGAACGTCGAACCAGGTACTCGGCGTGCTTTCGGGTGCACCATCAGGTGAACCGCCCCAACGGCAGAAGTAACGGCCCTCGCTCTTCCGGCTCCTCACCGCCAACAGTGTATCGCTTCCCGGCAGACTGATCCTTCGCGCGAACACTGCTCCGTCAAGATCCACCGCCAAGCAGGGCGCACAGGGCATCGGTCGCGGCTCGTCCAGCCACGCGATGCCCGGCCGCATTCCAGTGGCCGAAGCCAATGATGCTGTTGTCGAAACCGTGCAAGGGGTCTTGGCGCTGCTCGGCCTCCTTGGCCATGAGTTCGGGGAGATTCACCACCGGCAGTTGTTGCGCATCGGCGGTTTGCAACAAGCGTCGCACCGGATAGCCGAGGTCCTCGACACCAATACCGGCGGCAACAGCGGCGGGTACCCGTGGATTCGGATGGACCTGCGCACCCGTCCCCGCGAGCATCAACAACGGCTGCGCGCCGGATTGCCTGACCTCACGGGCAAAGGCCGCCAGCATTGATTCCGTCGCGGACCAAGCCCCCTGCCAGGCATCATCGGCAGGCTCGCGGTAGAGGGCATCGTCGACCCCTGGCTCCAATGAACGCCGCCCTGGCTCGTCGCCGTCGATCCGCCTATGGAGGCTGACCGCGTGCCGAACCTGGACCAGCGTCTGCGCGAGCCGAGAATGCACCACGAGTCGGTCGATGATTCGCCCGAACGCCGAGGTCTTGAACCGATACTCATCGGATGCCAGGAACCCGTCGTCGAGCACCAGATCCCTTCCGTGGGGCGCCAAATAGGGCCGCAGCGGTTCAGCGTCCAAGGCCTTGGCGTTCTCGACCAGATCATTGCCGAGGAAAAACGCCAGAATCACCGCGTCAGGCGCGAAACGCGACGCGACGTGGCGCCATGCCAGCAACGCCTGCGCGGTACTGTAGCCGCTGACGGCAAAGTTGAGGACTTCGAAACCTTGTCCCGCCGGGCTGCCGGCCCAGTATCCCTCGCCACAACCCTGGGCGTTCAGACTATGCTGCATGATGCGCCACCAGGTCTGCTCCAACGGCACCTGCACTGCTTCAGTGAAGGAATCCCCGAGCACGACGACACGTACCCCGCCACCCGCCTGGTGCCTTACGCGATTCGGTGTATGCTCGACATCGCGGAAGCCGAGCGTACTGGTTTCGACCAGCGCCTCGCCCTCGAAACGCTGCCAAGCGGACACCCCAGGCGCCGGGCGCCAGCCCAGTTGCGGATCGGGCTGTTTGGCAACCGCCCAGTAGTAGGACTGCCCGATCAGCCTCAATAGGCCCTCGGCCAGCAACAACGCGAACATGACCGCGCCCAAGGTCAGCACCAGGCTACGCATGTTTAGTTTATTGGCTCAGTCTATGCCTGGTTGGGATCCCACCGCGTTCTCACTGGCGCGACGGCGAAATCGTTGTCGTTGTCAAAACGCGGAGAGGCGATGCAATACGCTCACGCACGACGAAATACCGATCACACTCAGCTCGCAACGTCACGAGGTGCGAGAGGCTCCGACCCCTGCTGGCAGCTTCGACGACGACAACCAGCGGCGGAAGTAAGTGGTGATCACCGCGTGGCGCCGAGCCAGCATGGGCCATGGGCGGCGAGGATAACCGATGGCCCGCCATCTTGCCGCCGGCCGTTGCTTTACCCCAGCAGGTGCTACACGTAACATTCCGGCCAATTGCGCACCGCTGACGCCCACGGCGCCGTCAGTCTGCACTCGATCCAGGGCGCCGCGGCATCTGCAGCGGCCCAATGCGAAACACTTCCCGGAGAATGACATGAGCGAAACCAAACACTGCCGGCTGCTGATCCTGGGCTCGGGCCCGGCGGGCTATGCCGCCGCGGTCTACGGCGCCCGCGCCAACCTGAGTCCGGTGCTGGTCACCGGCTTGGAGCAAGGTGGCCAGCTGATGACCACCACCGACGTCGACAACTGGCCCGGCGACCCGGATGGCGTGCTGGGGCCCGATCTGATGGAGCGCATGCGCAAGCACGCAGAACGCTTCGAGACCGAGATGGTATTCGATCACATCAACAAGGTGGACCTGGCCAAGCGACCGTTCGAGCTCACGGGCGATAGCGCGGTCTACACCTGCGACGCCTTGATCATCGCCACCGGCGCCAGCGCCATGTACCTCGGTATGGAATCGGAAGAGAAGTTCAAGGGGCGCGGCGTTTCCGCCTGCGCCACCTGTGACGGCTTTTTCTATCGCAACCAGAAGGTCGCCGTCATCGGCGGCGGCAATACCGCGGTCGAGGAGGCGCTGTACCTGTCCAACATCGCCGCCGAGGTCACGCTGGTGCATCGCCGCGATGCGCTGCGGGCCGAAAAGATCCTGCAGCAGCAGTTGTTCGACAAGGCCGAGAACGGCAACGTACGCCTGGCCTGGAATCATGTGCTCGATGAGGTGCTCGGCGACAACACCGGCGTCACCGGCATGCGCATCAAAAACGTCAAGGACGGCACCACCGAAGACATCGACCTGCAGGGCGTCTTCATCGCCATCGGCCACAAACCCAACACGGCCATCTTCGACGGCCAGCTCGACATGGCGGGCGGTTACATCAAGGTCCATAGCGGCAGCGACGGCAATGCGACGGCCACCTCCGTCCCCGGCGTGTTCGCGGCCGGCGACGTCATGGACCACGTCTATCGCCAGGCCATCACCTCCGCCGGCACCGGCTGCATGGCCGCCCTCGACGCCGAGAAGTATCTCGATGCCCTCGCCCTGTCGGACAAGGCGTGAAATCACCGACCACGCCGACCGCAATCGGAGCGCCCGCGGCGCCGTCTAGCGCATGAATAGGAACAACTATCCGCTCATTGCCTTGGCTCTGTCGGTGCCGTTGCTGGCGGCACTGGTGTTCGGTGCCCAACCGGGGCCGGACGGCACAGTCCGCCTACCGCTCTTGACCCTGCTCGCCATCAGCGAGTTCGGAACCATCGCGAACGCCGTGGCCGCCGGGCTTGCCATCGCACCGCTGCTGCAGGGGCGGTTCGAGCCAGTGCGGATTGCGACGGCCATTGCCGCACTCGGTTTCGCCGCGGCCTTTATCTGGTATCTGGTGCGATTCTGGCCGTTCTGACCTTTGCCCCGGTGAGCGTCGCCCCCACCCTTGGTCAGGTCAAAAGCCAACGGCCGGCCAGATCCCTATGTACAAGCTCTCCACCCACGCCACCATCGACGAGCTTCCGGCCAATGCCTGGAACGCGCTCGCCGGGACCGACCTGCCCTTTATGCGGCACGAATTCCTGGCCGCGTTGGAACACCATGGCTGCGTCGGCGAGCGCTTCGGCTGGATTCCGCGCCACCTAGCGCTGCGCGATGAGCAAGATCGACTGTTGGCGGTCGCGCCCTGCTATCTAAAGTTCAATTCCTACGGCGAGTTTGTCTTCGACTGGGCCTGGGCGGATGCCTATCAGCGGGCCGGGCGTCGTTACTACCCGAAGCTGGTCATTGCCTCCCCTTATACGCCGGCGACCGGCCGGCGCATCCTCTGCGGGGATTCGCCCCGACGCGCCGAGTATGCCGCCGCGCTGGTGCAGGGCTCGGTGCAGGTGGCCGAGGAACTCGACCTGTCCGGCGTGCACTGGCTGTTCACGACGGACGATGAGACCGAGTCGTTGCGCAATGTCCGGACTGATGCCGCGCCTGGGCTGTCAGTTCCATTGGCGCAACCATAACTACAACAGCTTCGATGACCTACTGGCGACCTTCTCCGCCGAGAAACGCAAAAAGATCAAGCGCGAGCGGCGCCGTGTGGTAGAGGCCGGCGTCAGCTTGCGGCGGGTGCGGGGCGATGCCGTCACGGACGACGAGTGGACCACCTTCCACCGCCTGTACGAGGATACCTTCGACAAACGCGGCGGCATTCCCACGCTGACCCTGCCCTTCTTCCGCGAGATCGGCCGCACCATGGGCGAACAACTGCTGCTGGTGCTGGCCGAACACGATGGTGAAATCGTCGCGGCGGCATTCTGTCTGATGGGATCGCACAGTCTTTATGGGCGCCACTGGGGTTGCTCCAAGGAGTTCCATAGCCTGCACTTCGAGGCTTGCTACTATCAGGGCCTCGACCATTGCATCGAACAGGGCTTGGACCGATTCGAGCCCGGTGCGCAGGGGGAACACAAGGTCGCGCGGGGCTTTCTGCCGACGCGGACCTGGTCCGGACACTGGATCGCCGACGATGCCTTTCGGCGCCCCATCGGCAACTTCCTACAGCACGAGATCGATGGCATGGAAGACTATATTGCGGAAATGCAGCAACACAGCCCCTACAAGACGCCCCCGGAGCCAGCTTGATCCGCCCAGCCGACACCATGCCCTACCTGCTGGCGCCGAACGATCCGAGCGCGGCCTTCCCGGATGTGAGCGAGGCCCTGAGGGAGCCGGACGGCCTGCTCGCCGTTGGTGGCGATCTCGGCATCAAGCGCCTAGTCGCCGCCTATCGACAAGGCATCTTCCCCTGGTACGGCCATGGCGATCCCATTCTCTGGTGGTCGCCGGACCCGCGCACCGTGCTGGTGCCGAGCGAGATCCGTATCTCCCGCAGCCTGCGTAAGGTGCTACGCAAGGGGCTATTCAGCGTCACGATGGACCGAGATTTCCCCGCCGTGATCAATGCCTGCGCACTGCCCCGCGATTTGGACGGCGACACCTGGCTGGTACCGGACATGATCAGCGCCTATCGGGCGCTGCATGTGCGTGGGATCGCCCATTCGGTGGAGGTGTGGTGCGAGGGCACGCTGGCCGGGGGGCTCTATGGTGTCGCCATCGGCGGGGTCTTCTTTGGCGAGTCGATGTTCACGCGCGTCGACAACGCCTCCAAGGTTGCGCTGGTTCATCTGTGCCAGCGGCTCAGCGACTGGGGCTTTGGTCTGATCGATTGCCAAGTGCTGACCGGCCACCTATTGCGAATGGGCGCACGCCAGATGCCGCGGGCCGCCTTCATCCAGCATCTGGAGCAGCTGCGGGATCAGGCCTCGCCGAGCGGCAGCTGGGACGACGGCCGCATCAGCCCGCCACAGCCTGCCACGAGCGTCTCCGCGGTACCGATGCCTGCATCCACACAGGTTAACGGAGCCGGGCATGCGTCGTGACAACCTGGTCCGCGGTGATCTTCAGCTCTACCTGACCGGCGAGCACGACTGCTCCTACATCGACCAACGCCAGGCACGCACCCTGTTCGTCGATCCGCTGGCACGGATCGATGGCCAGCGCGCCCAATGGTTACAGCAGATCGGATTTCGCCGTAGCGGGCAGCACTTCTATCGACCTGCCTGCCGCGGTTGCCAGCGGTGCGTCCCCGTGCGCGTACCGGTCGACGATTTTCAGCCTAATCGCTCCCAGCGCCGGAACCTCCAGCGCAATCGAGCGGATATTAAACTCAGGGTAAGGGGGGCGGAATTCGATCCGGAACACTATGCACTCTATGAGCGCTATCTGGTGCAGCGCCACGGCGATGGTGACATGGCGGATGACGTATCCACGGACACCTACACCCGCTTTCTGCTCGCGCCTTGGGGCGGCGACACGCGCTTCATTGAGCTGCGGCACGACGACAGATTGCTCGGCGTCGCGATCACCGATGTCTTCAGCGACGGGCTGTCGGCGGTTTACACCTTCTTCGATCCCGACTTTGCCGATCGCGCCCTCGGTACCTATGCGGTGCTGAATCAGATTCAGCAGGCACAGCATCTGGGGCTGACTTACCTGTACCTCGGTTACTGGATCGGCGAAAGCCGCAAGATGAGCTACAAAGAGAACTTTCGCCCTATCGAGGCCTGGGATGGCAGCAATTGGCGACGCTTCGAACGCGGTGAAGAAATCACGCTCTAAGCAAATGGCTTCTGGCGGCCGCAAGCCGCAGCCAGAATCTCGGCGCCGTATACCATCGCGACGGTGACGTCAGCAACGTCCTAATCCCTCGCTGCGAAACTGCCAGGACCAGTCGCGGTCGTGGGAGCGATTTGCAATCGCTACCGCCGCAACGGGGAGAGTCGCGACTGCGAGTCGCTCTCACAGCGCCAATGGTCTCGACACTTCCGTCACTGTGCACGAGGTCAGCCGCAACTCTGTGCCGACGGACCGTTCACCGGTCGGGCGGGCCGCCTGCGCTGTGCTACAATGGGCCGCTTTGAATCGGCGGCGCGACCGTTGCGTGAGCCGCCGGCAAGCCGCTGTTGACCTGAGCTCTTTTTCGAGAAACCACCGCATCCATGGCTAAAGAAGACGTAATCCAGATGGAAGGTACGGTCGTCGAGACCCTACCCAACACGATGTTCCGTGTCGAGTTGGAGAACGGTCACGTCGTGACCGCACATATCTCCGGCAAGATGCGCAAGCACTACATTCGCATCCTCACCGGCGACAAGGTCACCGTCGAACTCACCCCCTACGACCTGACCAAGGGCCGCATCACCTATCGCGTTCGCTGATCTGCCGTCGTCGCCGGCCACCGGCACGGCAGCCGTTCCGCCGCCGATCTGCGTTCCCCGGCAGGCCCTCGCCTGAGCAACCCCCACCTGCCCTCCCCGCATCAGCAGGTACGGCATGCATGGCAGGACGGCGCCGCTTCGCTCTATGCCGTCGCCTTCTCCACATCGAAGCTAAAGGTCAGTTCGTCGTTGTCGCCGAGCTTGACCGTGACCGTTCCGCCACCGGCCAGATCGCCAAACAGCAACTCATTGGCGAGCGGCTTCTTGATGTGGTTCTGGATCACACGGGCCATCGGGCGGGCACCCATCTTGGGATCGTAGCCCTTCTCGGCAATCCACAGCTTCGCGTCCGGCTCCACGATCAGCGCCACCTTCTTCTCCGCCAACTGCGCTTCGAGCTCAAAGACGAACTTCTCGACGACACTGGCGATGGTCTCCTGTGCCAGCGGGCCGAACTGAACCACGGCGTCGAGCCGGTTGCGGAACTCCGGTGAGAAGAACCGCTTTAGCGCCTCCATACCATCGGTGGCATGGTCTTGCTCGGTGAATCCGATGGAGCGGCGACTGGTCTCCTCGGCACCGGCGTTGGTGGTCATCACCAGCACCACGTTGCGGAAGTCCGCCTTGCGGCCGTTGTTGTCGGTCAGGGAGCCGTGATCCATGACCTGCAACAGCAGGTTGAACACGTCCGGATGGGCCTTCTCGATCTCGTCGAGCAGCAGCACCGAATGCGGGTGCTTGGTGATCTCCTCGGTCAACAGCCCGCCCTGATCGAAACCGACATAGCCTGGGGGCGCACCGATCAGGCGAGACACGGTGTGCCGCTCCATATACTCGGACATGTCGAAGCGGATCAACTCCATACTCAGGATGCGCGCGAGCTGGCGCGTCACCTCGGTCTTGCCGACACCGGTCGGACCGGTGAACAGGAACGAACCGATGGGCTTTTCCTCGCTGCCTAGCCCGGAGCGATTCATGCGAATGGCCGCGGTGAGCGCGTTGATGGCCTCGTCCTGTCCGTAGACCACCATCTTCAGGTCGCGATCCAGGTTGCGCAACGACTCGGTGTCGGACATCGACACCTTTTTCGGCGGGATGCGTGCAATCTTCGCCACGATCGCCTCAACGTCGGACACATCAATGCGCTTCTTGCGCTTCGCCGCGGGCTTCAACTGCACGTTGGCGCCGGCCTCGTCGATGACGTCGATCGCCTTGTCGGGCAGGTGTCGGTCGTTGATGTACTTGGCCGACAGCTCCGCCGCGGCCCGCAGGGCCGGATTGGTGTAGGCGACCTGGTGATGCTCCTCAAAGCGCTTCTTCAAGCCCTTCAGGATCTCGATGGTCTCCTCCACCGACGGCTCTTGCACATCGATCTTTTGGAAGCGCCGGGTCAGCGCCCGATCCTTCTCGAAAATGCCTCGGAACTCCTGATAGGTAGTGGAGCCAATGCAGCGCAGATCGCCTGACGCGAGCACCGGCTTGATCAGGTTCGACGCATCCATGACGCCACCGGAGGCCGCGCCGGCACCGATAATGGTGTGAATTTCGTCGATGAACAGGATCGCGTGGGGCTTGCGCTTGAGCTCCGCGAGCACGGCCTTCAGGCGCTTTTCGAAGTCGCCGCGGTACTTTGTCCCCGCCACCAGCGAGCCCAGATCGAGGGCATAGATGACCGCATCGGCGAGCACGTCCGGCACCTCGCCATCGACGATCATCTTCGCCAGACCCTCGGCGATGGCGGTCTTGCCGACGCCGGCCTCACCGACCAGCAACGGGTTGTTCTTACGCCGGCGACACAGAATCTGCGCCGTACGCTCCACTTCGCTGCCGCGACCGATCAACGGGTCGATACGACCCTGCCGGGCAACCTCGTTGAGATTAGTCGCGAAGTTGTCCAGCGGGCTGGAGGACTCCTTCTCCTCCCCTCTCGGCTCATCGGCCTCGCCCTGTACCTCGTCATCCTGGTCCTCTCCCGGCACCTTCGAAATGCCGTGGGAGATGTAGTTCACCACGTCGAGCCGTGACACGTCCTGCTGGTTGAGCAAGAACACCGCCTGGCTGTCTTGCTCGCTGAACAGCGCGACCAACACGTTGGCACCGGTGACTTCCTTTTTCCCGGCGGACTGCACATGAAACACCGCGCGCTGCAATACCCGCTGGAAGCCAAGCGTCGGTTGCGTCTCACGGGCATCGCCCTCCGCGATCAGCGGCGTCGTCTCCTCAATGAAGGTCACGACGTCTTTGCGGAGCTTCGCGTCATCGTTGCCGCAGGCACGCAGCACCTTGGCAGCCGTTGGGTTGTCGAGCAGACACAGCAGCAAGTGCTCTACGGTCATGTATTCGTGTCGTTTTTCCCGTGCCTCCTTAAAGGCATGATTCAGGGTGAATTCGAGCTCTTTGCTTAACATTGGCAGGCCCCTGGGTAGTATATTGTGGGCAACAGTGAGATGGACTGACGACAAGGGACGGAGTTATTCCGCGGCCCAGCGAGCGCCGTAAATGCATGGATGCCCATCATGCCTCCTCCATGGTACAGAGGAGCGGATGATGGTTTTCGCGGCTGAACTCGTTCGCCTGCGCGACCTTGGTCTCCGCGATGTCGCGGGTAAATACACCGCAGACACCGACGCCGCGGGTATGCACATGCAGCATGACCTGTGTCGCCTTTTCTCGACTCATCCGGAAGATGGTCTCGAGCACATGAACGACAAATTCCATCGGAGTGTAATCGTCGTTCACCAGCAACACCTTGTATAGCGGCGGTCGCTTTTGCAGGGGTTTGGACTCCTGGACGACTAGACCCGAGTCCTGGTCTTCGCTGGGATTCCACTCGCTCATCGTAATTCGGGGCACGGCTCTTGCGTTCCTACAGGTTCTGGACCGGCGCATTGGATGCTGCGCCATTGATTACCCGTTGTGAGGGTCGAGACCCAAAAAATACAGCCCCCGGCGACGTTCGTCCATGCCTGAGGGATCATGGCAACCGCACTGAGCCTACTCGCCTGAGGGGGCTTTCGCCACGGATTGACCCGTCAAAACATAGGACTATACTAGGAGGTTAGGACACCTCGGCGCACAGACCGTGGCGTCGCGCACGATCGGCCGCCTCGACGCGACCGACGAGATACAACTAGATCAGACCATCAACCAAAGTAAAGACCTGTTGGAGGAGTACCCGACCATGTGCACTGGTACCGTGAAATGGTTCAACAACGCTAAAGGCTACGGCTTCGTCAAACCCGACGACCGCGAAGATGACGTCTTTGTGCACTTCTCGTCCATTGAGATGGACGGCTACAAGACACTGAAGGAAGGACAGAAGGTAGAGTTCGAACTCAGCCAGGGCCCCAAGGGCCTACATGCGGCCAAGGTGCAGCGCGCGATGCTTTGATGCCAGACCCGATCGCGTAATCCGCCCGCCTTGCGGTGCTGCCGAGTCCGCAACTGGCTCCGGGTCTTCCACGACAGGCCGCTGATCGACAGGGGCGAATGCATTCGCCCCTATCCGGCCGGCGGGTCTTGTCGCTCGAGTCGCCATCTCTCGCCTCTCTTAGCTTCGCGCAGAGGCCGAGCTAGCTTCGTCCGGCGGAACCTCGGCGGACGTTACGCACGCCAAGGCGATTTCTGTCAAATCGCCTAAGAGGTCGAGGGACGCAACCCCCCCGGCGGCACATCCAAATCACAGCCTGGCTCGGGTGAGATCCGGAGTAGTTTGCCCTCCCCAGCGTCGAGCGCGATCTGGTGCTGCGACATACTCGCCTCGAGAGTCATACCTGCCGCGACCTCCGCAACTGTCACCGCACGAGGCAGGCGCGAGCCATCATGAGCGCGAACAAGCTCTGCGGCCCGCTGGACGGAAGGGAAGTCTGCCAACCGTGGCTCGTCTCAAAGATGGTACCCACCGAGGCTCGGATAGACACCGAAATCCTCGATCACGCCAAGTACGGATGCCTCAGCCGGATCGAAGACACCTGTGAGACGCACGTGATCTGTCACGAAGTTCGAGATCACTTGAAAGCACCTCAGGCCAAGCTCTTGAAGAGTCCGTGACAAAAACCTGGCCCCGGAAGACGCCTACCAAGCCCCGTTACGCCACTCGACGCGGCCTAGCCCACAACGTCTTAGCCTCGCTGGCGGAGCTACTATCGCCCTCGTCACGGAACCGGCGGGAAGCAATGCATCTCTATCGGGCGCCGATCAGTTCGATGGGATAGCCGTCCGGGTCCTCGACGAAGGCGATGATGGTGCTGCCGGCATTCATCGGGCCGGCGTCGCGCAGGATCTTGCAACCCTGCGCCTTGATCCGGTCGGCGGCCTGGTAGACGTCGTCGACCTCAATGGCGATGTGGCCGTAGGCGTTGCCCATGTCGTATGTTTCCACGCCCCAGTTGTAGGTCAGTTCGATCACGGTGTTGTTCGCCTCGTCACCGTAGCCGAGAAACGCGAGGGTGAACTCGCCCTCCGGATACTCCTTTTGGCGCAGCAGGGTCATCCCCAAGACCTGGGTGTAGAAGTCGATGGAGCGCTGCAGGTTGCCGGTGCGCAGCATGGTGTGGAGCAGTCTCATTTGGCTTGCCTGTTGGTTGGTTGCGGTCGAGGAGTGGGCTGACTGGAGGGGAGGTTCAGTCGTCTGTCGACCGGGGGGTGATTTTGGTGGAGATTGGAGGCCGGAAAAGGTGCGTTGGTTCCCTGAGCGACGGGCCGACTGAAGTCGGCCTGCCCAGGAGGGCCGACTAAAGTCGGCGTACCTTGGGGGGAGTGGGGGCGGGAATTCGCCCCTTCTGCATGGCGATCGGTTACATCTTGCCGACCACCGCGTCGCCGAACTCGGAGCAGCTCAGCTTGGTGGCGCCGTCCATGAGGCGCTCCAGGTCATAGGTGACGGTCTTGGCGGAGATGGCGCCCTCGATGCCCTTGATGATCAGATCCGCGGCCTCGGTCCAGCCCATGTGGCGCAGCATCATCTCGCCGGACAGCAACAGGGAACTGGGGTTGACCATGTCCTTACCGGCGTACTTGGGCGCGGTGCCGTGTGTCGCCTCAAACATGGCGACGGTGTCCGATAGGTTCGCGCCGGGCGCCATGCCGATGCCACCGACCTGGGCCGCGAGTGCGTCGGAGATGTAGTCGCCGTTCAGGTTCAGGGTCGCGATCACGTCGTATTCCTTCGGCCGCAGTAGGATCTGCTGCAGGAAGGCGTCGGCGATGACGTCCTTGACCGTGATCTCGGTGCCGGTCTTGGGGTTCTTGAAGCTGCACCAGGGGCCGCCGCCGATCTCCACCGCGCCGAATTCCTGCTGCGCCAGTTCGTAGCCCCACTCCTTGAAGGCGCCCTCGGTGAATTTCATGATGTTGCCCTTGTGCACCAGGGTCACGGACGGGCGGTCGTTGTCGATGGCGTACTGGATGGCCTTGCGCACCAGTCGCTTGGTGCCGTCGCTGGAGACCGGCTTGATGCCGATACCGGAGGTCTCGGGGAAGCGGATCTTGGTCACGCCCATCTCAGTCTGCAGGTAGTCGATGAGCTTCTTTGCCTCCGGCGAGCCGCTCTGCCATTCGATGCCGGCGTAGATGTCCTCGGAGTTCTCGCGGAAGATCACCATGTCGGTGTGCTCCGGTTCCTTCAGCGGGCTCGGCGTGCCGGCGAAGTAGCGCACCGGGCGCAAGCAGACATACAGGTCCAACTGTTGGCGCAGGGTCACGTTCAGGGAGCGGATGCCGCCACCCACTGGCGTCGTCAGCGGCCCCTTGATGGAAACGACGAAGTCCTTGACCGCGTCGAGCGTCTCGTCCGGCAGCCAGACGTCGTCGCCATAGACGCGGGTGGACTTCTCGCCGGCGTAGATCTCCATCCAGGCGATGCTGCGCTCGCCGCCATAGGCCTTCTTCACCGCCGCATCGAGCACGTCCTTGAGCACGGGCGTGATGTCCACGCCGATGCCGTCACCCTCGATGTAGGGGATGATCGGGCGGTTCGGGACGCTCAGGGTGCCCTGGGCATCGACACTGATCTTATCGCCGTCGGCGGGAACCTGGATATGTTGATAGGCCATGTGAAACTACCTCGATGTGCGGAGCCGCGAGGGGCTCGGATGCGTGGCGGATAATGAAAGGACCCCGATGTTACCACCACTGGGGGCGCCGGTTTTCTAACCGGCGCGTCGTCCGGCAGGTCGGCTGTTGGATCTTCGGCGCGGAGCCGGCTGATCTTCTTGCTGGAACCGGCGCGAGCCTTTGCACCCTGCATCAACGGTGACGGGCCTAGATCATCATTCCGGCCTGTCGGTTGGATGCCTGGTCGGTTGGATGCCTGGTCGGGCCGATGCCTGGTCGGACGGACGCCTGGCGGCGGATGCCCGATAGGCGATCCGCCTCGCGACATCGTCAGCACGAGCAGCGGCGACATCCGCACTACCGCGATCACGCTCGATAGCGATAGCGATGCTGAGCAGCGAGCGGCGCATATGCGGCACGGTGGAACCGCTTCGCGTTCCACCCTACACAGGCTCTACGCGACGAACCCGCACCGCCTCTTCCCGCTCCAGTTCTTCCAACGCGGTGTCGATGGCGCGCAGCGTGTCGTCGATCTCGGGCAGCAACACGTCTTCGAGCGCCCGCGCGCGGCGGGACGTGCGTACGTACTCCAGGCGTAGGCGCTCCAGGTTGCCGGTGAGCAGCGCAAGGCGGATCGCGATCGGCGACAGGCGGATGAAACAGCGGCGACAGTGTTCCGCCTCCGGGCTTTGGATGGCGTTGGAGCGCGTCGCGGACGGCGTGCGCGGACGGGGCGTCGAGGGATTCCGCTGGCGGCAGCTGATCGATGCGCACACCGAGCACCGAACGCGAGTCCGCGGCGGCATCGCAGGCCAGCGGCGCCGCCGCCGGATAGACGCTGAGTTCTTCGAGACCATGTCGACCAAGGGCGGCGCGCAGGGCCACCAGGGCCTCGCCGCGGGCGTCTCGCCAGCGCGCCATGGTTGCCTCGAAGTCCTTCAGCGTGGCCAGGATCTCGGAGGCCAGGATCAGACGTTTCTCATCAAGGAAGTGGTACCCCTCCTGCATGCCGCCACGCTCGGCCTTGAGCTCCAGATAGGCACTGTGGGTGGGGATGATTTCGCGGCTAGGCATCGGGTGGGACCTGCAACTGGAAACGGAGCATCACGTCCGGCCCCGTTCCAGATGGTTGCGGATCTGGGCGTCGCTGAGGCGGGTGAGTTCGTTGCGCGGCAGGTCGCGGAGGGCGCGCCAACCCGCCTCCAGGCTCTGCTCGATGTCGCGGCGGTCCGCCTGGGCGATCACCTCTTGTTCGAAACGTTCACCAAAGCCGAGATAGGTGCGGTCGGTCTCGGACAACCCCTCCTCCCCCACCACGCTGGCCAAGATGCGGGTCTGCTGGGCCTGGGCATAGGCGGCGTAGAGCTGCGCCGCGAGCGCCGCGTGGTCGACGTGGGTCATGCCGGCGCCGGTGCCGTCCTTCATCAGACGCGACAGGCTCGGCAACAAGCGGATGGGCGGATAGAGATCGCGCCGATGCAACTCGCGGTCGAGCACGATCTGACCCTCGGTGATGTAGCCGGTCAGGTCCGGGATCGGATGCGTGATGTCGTCATTGGGCATGGTCAGGATCGGTATCTGCGTGACCGAACCGGGCCGACCCCGAATGCGCCCGGCCCGCTCGTACAGCGTCGCCAGGTCGGAGTACATGTAACCGGGATAGCCTTTGCGACTGGGCACCTCGCCGCGACTGGCGGAGACCTCGCGCAGGGCCTCGCAGTAGTTGGTAATGTCGGTGAGGATCACCAACACATGCTTGCCTTCTTCAAAGGCCATGTATTCGGCGGCGGTGAGCGCGAAGCGCGGCGTCAGCAGACGTTGCGCGCTGGAGTCGCTGGCTAGGTTCAGGAACAGCACCGTGCGGGCTAGGGCGCCGCTCTTTTCCATCTCTTCGCGAAAGAATTCGGCACTGCCATGCGGGATGCCGATGCCGGCGAAGACGATGGCGAAGTCATCCGCGGCGCCGCGGGTCCCTCGGATGCGCGCGTTACAGGCAATGTCTACGGCGATGCGATCGTGCGGCAGACCGCCACCGGAGAACAGCGGCAACTTCTGGCCGCGCACCAGGCTGTTCATCAGGTCGATGGACGTAAAGCCCGTCTCCAGGAACTCGCTCGGCGCCTCGCGGGCGGACGGCTTCATCGGCAAACCATCGACCCGGAAGGCCTGCTCCGCGGCCAGCGGTGGCCCGCCGTCCAGCGGCTTGCCGACGCCGTTGAAGACGCGCCCGAGCAGCCCTGGCCCGACGTGAAAGCGCAATGGCTCACCAAAGAACCGCACGCGCGTGCCCGTGAGCTTGAGCCCGGCGGTGTCGTCCAACATCTCGACCGTGACCGTCTCCTGGTCCAGCGCGGCGATGCGCCCGAGCCGCACCCCGCCGTCGTCGCTCTCCACCTCCACCGCCTCGTTCAGACCGACGTCGACGCTGCGCCGCAGGAACAGCAGCGGCCCGTCGACGCGCTCGGCGATGTCTTGTCCGGTCAGTCTGGCATACATCAGCTTTTCAACCTTCGCACCGTCGCGGTCAGCTCGCGATCCAACTCCGAGAAGCGTTCCCAGTCGCCCTCCGGGATCTCTTCACCCATGCGCATCAGGGCACGAAAGATCGGCGCCTCCGCGATCTGCTCCGGTGCGATACCGGCCTCAAGCAGCGTCTCGGCCGCCTCGATGAAACTGCCGATCAGGCGCATCATCACGGCCTGTCGCTGTGGCGTTGCGTAGCGGTCGATCTCGGAGAAGGCGGACTGACGCAAAAACGCCTGGTTGATCAGCTGCGCGCACAGCAGCACCAGACGCTGGCGCCGCGGCATGGCGTCCCGGCCGATGATGCGGGCCATGCGCTCCAACCGCGCCTCGTCCTCCAGCAGTGTCAGGAAGCGCCGGCGCAGCGACTCCCAGCGGGTACAGTCGTTGCTGTGCCACCAGCGGGCTAGGCCCGCGGCATTGACGCTGTAGGAGTTGAGCGGATGGATGGCCGGGTAGAAGCGCGCCTGCGCACGGCGCACGTCCAGCGCCCACAGACAACCGACATAGCGGCGGGTGTGGTTGGTGACCGGCTCGGAGAAGTCCCCGGAGGGCGGGCTGACGGCGCCGAGCACGGTCACCGCGCCGATGGCGCCGCCGAGGGTGCGCACCCGCGCCGCGCGCTCGTAGAAATCCGCCAAGCGGCTGGACAGATAGGCCGGATAGCCGGCCTCGCCGGGCAGCTCGCCGAGGCGTCCGGAGACCTCGCGCAAGGCCTCGGCCCAGCGGCTGGTGGAGTCCGCCATCAGGGTCACGTTCAGCCCCTGGTCGCGGAAGTACTCGGCGACCGTGATGCCGGTGTAGATGCTGGCCTCGCGCGCCGACACCGGCATGTTGGAGGTGTTGGCGATGACGACGGTGCGTTCCAGCAACGGCCGGCCACTGCGCGGGTCCTCCAGCTCGATGAACTCGGCCAGCAGGCCGGCTAGCTCGTTGCCGCGCTCGCCACAGCCGACGTAGACGATGACGTCGGCGTCGCACCACTTGGCAACGGTCTCCAACAGCACGGTCTTGCCGGTGCCGAAGCCGCCGGGGATGGCCGCGGTGCCGCCGCGGGGGATCGGGAACAGGCAATCGAGGATACGCTGGCCGGTGAGCATGGGTTCGTCCGACGGCAGCCGCTTGGTGACCGGGCGTGGAATACGCACGGGCCAGCGATGCGACAGCGCAACGGCGTGCTCGGCACCTTGCGCGTCGCGCAGCCGGCAGATCGGCTCATCGTCGGCATAGCTGCCGGCGGCGGCGATCTCGATCACCTCCCCTCCCGGCAGGTCCGGCGGCACCAGGCAGCGTTGGAGTAGGACCTTGCCCTGCTCGCTGGCCGGCTCAACCTCGCCGACGACCTGCCCCGGCTCAAGCCGGTCGCCCAATGAGGCGCGCGGCTTGAAACCGAACTGACCGGCAGTCTCTTCGCGCATGCCGGGCAGCACCCAGGGATCGTTCCCGACTTCCCCATCTGAGGTATCGATGGGTCGCAGCAAGCCGTCGAAGATGCCGCCGAGGATGCCTGGCCCGAGCCGCACCGACAGCAGCCGGCCACTGCCCCACACCGGCACACCAGGGCGCAGGCCCGAGGTGTCCTCATAGACCTGCACCGTGATCTCGTCGCGGCCAAGCCGGATGACCTCGCCCAACAGGCGCCGTTCGCCGACCGTGACCGCTTCACGCAGACGAAATGCCCCGTCGGTGGTGGCTCGCAGCACCGGGCCGCTGATCCAAATGGTGCTCGCTTGCGCGTTCATGCGTCCGCTCCTGTGGCCGCGCCGTTCGGTGCCTGCGAGCCTTGCCCTGGACTGCCCAACGGCTCGCGCTGTTTGGCAATCGCGATCATCCGCGCGTCGATCCGTGCCCGGTCCCGCAGCAGTCCGCCCAGGCTCATATCGAGCTCCGCGCCCCCGGCGCTGATGATCAGGCCGGCGACAATCGTGTCGTCGACAATGAAACGTGGCGGCTCAGGCTGGTCGTCGGTCTCTAGGGCGTCCATCCCCAGGACGTCGCCCTGTGCCGATTCCGCACTCGGTTCCAGCTCCAGCGCCGACCAAGCTGCGGGATGACGTACCAACCAGCCGTCGGCCGGTAGCCGGCGGCTGGCCTCGCCGAAGGCCAATGCCACCCAGCGCCGGCGCGTATCCGCCGCCTGCCAGCGGGCCACGAGCGCCTGTTGCAACAGCGGCCAAGCGGCGCGCATCAGGGCGGCGTCGCGCTGCTCACTGCGTCGACGCTCGCGGGTGGCGCGCTCCGCCTCGGCTGCTTGGATCAGGGACTGGGCGCGGGCGCGTTCGGCGATGATGCTCTGGTGCAGCGCGACACGCTGCCGGGCGAAGGCCATCCGACGTAGCTCGCGGGCGCGGCCTTCCGCTTCGCCGAGGATGCGGCGACATTCCTGCTCGCGGTAGTCCCCGACCAGCTTCAGCAACCCCTGTTCACGTTCGTCGCTATTCACTCCGCCAACCCCAATTGCCGTTTCAAGGCCGACACGATGTCCACGGGTGGCACGCGACCGCGGATGTCGGCCATCACCAACAGCAACGGCCGCTGCTCGCGCTGGGCCTCGGCCAACAGACCCTCAGGCACATGCCCGGCATACTCCGCGGTGATCAGGATCAGCCCCGCCTCCCCGCGCACATGCTGAAACAATGCCGTCACCTGCTCCGGCGCCGGGCTATGACAAGTCATCCCCGCGAGCCTGAAACCCGCGGCGCTGACCTCGTCACCAATAAAGACGCAGCGCTCGTCCAACAGACTTGAACCTCAACTTGGCAGCGCGCCCGCGGGCGCTAAACAAAGGGACCCTACCCGAGGGAACCGACGCGCGGCCCCCGCGACCCCGGCCCTAATTCGCGTGGGGGCGCCAAATGTTTGCAGATCAGTCAACCTTCGATGCGGCATCGGACTGGCAAGGCTCCTCCAAATCGAAATCGAAATCGGGATCGGGATCGACTTGCTCGCTACGATTTCGATACCGATTTCGATACCGATTTCGATACCGATACCGATACCGATACCGATACCGAATGATCATGACTTGTCAGTCTGAGAGACCCCCCCTAGACTTTGTTCAGGATCAGCACCGACACGATCAGCCCGTAGATCGCGATACCCTCGGCGAGCCCCACCAGGATCAAGATCCGGCCGAACAACTCGGGCTTTTCGGTCAGTGCACCGACCGACGCGGCGCCGACGGTCGCCACGGCATAGGCGGCCCCCAACGCGCCGATGCTAGTGGACAGCGCGGCGGCCACGAAGGCCCACTGTTGCACACCGGGGTCGATGATGCGCTCCGCGACTTCGATGACCTCCCCCTGGGCAAACACCAGCGGCTGCCACAGCAGCAGGCTCGCCAACGCGGCGACCAGGCCAGCCGCGATGGTCAGCGAAGCGGTAAACAACACAGGTTTGTTCATGCGTGCCCTCCCGAGGCCACTGTGGATGTAACGAGTGCGGGCGGCACCGACAGCGGCGTGAACACACGACCGGTTCCGCGCAAAAAGCGATTAAAGAACTCGAACAGCACGAGGCGGGTCGTCTGGATAGAGACCACGAGACCCTCGAGCAGGATAATGATGAGGTTGCCCAACACCAGGATCAGAATGGCGGCCCAAACGGGCGCCAGTTCTGCCATGGTGACGACCGCGGACGACAATGCGGCATGGGCCAGCGCGAAGGCCCCGACACGGGCAAAGGACAGGGTATTGGTCAGCAATTGCAGGCCGTTCTCCGCCAAGTTGCCCAGCGCCACCACGGCGCCGAGCAAGCGATGCGCTGCCACATAGGAGCCGATCAGGTACCAGGCAAGGCCCGCCAGGGGCAACCAGCCGAGCCCGTCCAGATCAAACGCCAGCATCAGTGCCAGCCCCAGATACATCAGCAGGAAACCGGCGTCCACCAGTAGCCAATTCAGCAGTCGCCCGCGGCGCAGCGCACCAAGCCCCGACAGCAGCTGCCCGAGGCTCAGCAGCCCCACGGCAAACACCAACGGCACCACGAGTACCGTCAATGGTTGCTCCATCGGATGCAGCCAGAGGGCCGGAATCAGGTGCTCGATACCGAACAGGCTCCCGAACAGCAGACCGAAGACCATGGCCGAGGCGCCGCATAGCACCACCAGCCGCGCCAGTTCGATGCGTCGCATGAGCCAAAGCCCCGCCAGCACCAGCACCAAACCCTGACCGACATCGCCGAACATATAGCCGAACAGCAAGGGCACGATGACGACCAGCAACGGGGTCGGGTCGGCCTCGTCACTGCCCGGCACGCCGAGCGCGCGAGCGAACAGCTCGAAGGGTTTCAGCCAGCGCGGGTTGTGCAATACCTGGGGCGGTCTGGCGCCGGCCGGCGGTGGGGTCAGGCGCAGCAGCGCGCGGCTCTGCGCACGATCCAGCGCCGCACCGAGGCGTTCGCCCTCGAGGTCGTCGGTCCAGCCGGTGATCCACACCAGGTGATCGCTGACCAGCTCCAGGGAGCCCACCCGCGCCGAAAACCAGTCCAGCCAGACCAGATCGCCGAGCACCGCATCCAGCGCATACTCCTCGAACAGGGTGTCCATCTCGGCCATCAGGTGCACGCGCCGCGTCGACAGAAAATTGCGCCGGGCGGCGACCCGCACCAACGAATCGGTCGCGTCGCCCTTAAGCCAGGCCGGTCGCTCGATGATACGGCCCTTCTGCGCCTTGACGCGCGACTTGGCCTCGTCGAGGCGCGCGACGGGGCCGAGAATCATGTAGCAGCGCTCGTCCTGCCAGGGCACGTCGCGGAGCAACGCCCAATCCGGTAGGTCCAACACCGCGTCCGCCGGCAGGATGGCACAGAAGGTGCCGAGCAGCGGCCCCGAGTTGGCCACCAGCGCAAAGTCCAGCTCGGTGCCAACGATCTTGCCCAAAATCTGATCCAGCCACTTGAGCCGGGTCAGTTCCTCCTCGCAGGCCTGTAACTGGTCGATAATCGGGTCCGCATCGCGTCGCCAGGCAGCGATACGCGCCAGCGCACGCTCCACCACGGCGACCGGCCCGTCCAGCAACGGCCCCCGGCGCAACCGTCCCCGCTGCCAATAGCGGTTGTAGCGCGGCAACAGCTTCTGGTACTCGGCCAGGCCGGCACCCACATCGACCAGTGGGCAGTCCTCGGCGCACTGCGCACGCAATTCCAGTTCGACCGCGCCGGTGCGGGCCAGCTCCGCCAGGGTGCGCACGCTTTCACTGCGCGGACACAGCACCTCGAACCAGCGAGTGGGCAACGGGCGCAGCATCAGGCAGCCGCTCGCCTGATCGGCCGCGCATCGGCCCGTGGGTGCGCGCCGCGACCGACTTCGCCGGCTGGGGTGGTCGCGGCCAGGCCGACCTCGAACAATTGACGGTCGAGCAGCGCACGCCGCAGCCGCTCCAAGTCGAGCGCGACCAGGGACAGGAAGATGAACGCGGAGGCGGGCTGTAACAGATGCAGATGGAACTCCAACCGCAGCCGCTCCCGCAGCAGCTGGCGCAGGGTCCAGGCCTTGTCTAGTGGTGCCTCACGAAATTGTTGCAAATGTTGATGACCACGCAGCACCAGGGCGTCGACCGCGGCAAGGTAGGTGGGCTTGCAGCGCGGCCAGCTCTGTCGCCATTGGGCGAGCCACTGCCTGCTCGCATCGTCAGCCAGCAGGCCATCGATACCCGCGTCAGCGAGCGCCGAGGGATCGAATGCTTTGTCTTCGCCCAGCAACGACCGCAACCGCGGATCATCCAGCGCCCAAGCCGGGAGCCGACCACCGCCGCGTACATGATCGAACAAGCCAAGCAGCGGCAACCAGCGGCACCAAGCAACCGCATCATGCCAAGGCGCGGGAAGAAAGTCGGCCACTTGCTCGACGGTCTCGATGAACTGGGTGCGAACGCCACGCTCGATGTCGTGGCTGTCACTCTGGGCCGAAAAGCCCTTGACCCAGCGCTTGAGCGCCCCAGAGCGGGCCTCCTCCAGCCAGCCTGAGAGCTGGCGTGCACCACTGAGCCGGCGCCAATCGGTTTCCGTCGGCAGTTCCGCATAGCGCGCTTGCAGGCGCGCCTGCGCATAGGCGAAGCGACAGCCCCCGATCACCCCGGCGGCTCCGTCAATTCCCGCGCCAGTGTCGCGACGATGGTCGCAATCTCCTCGGCGGACGGCTCATCGACCCGCGCCCCGTTGCTGGCCAGCGGTGCGCGCAGCTCGGACAGAGCCCGCTCGATACCGCGGTCGGCGATCGTATGGGCAGCACGAATACGCGCCTCTGAACGGTCGACGATGCCGCGCGCGGTCTGTTCCGCCTCCGCAATGCGAGCGTCGGCCTCGCGCCGGCCCGCGGCGACCGCCTCGCGCGCATCGCGCTCAGCGCTGAGCACGCGATTGAAGGCCGCGTCGACGGATTGCCCGTCCCGCTCGCTCACGGGCCAACCCCGACCCACGTTGCCGACGCCAAAAGCCCGCCAGCACTAATCCGCGACGACCGATTGAAAAGAGACACAGCCATACAACCCCCCGAGTGATCGCTTGCAGCTCGCCCGTGACCAGTGACATTAGCGCATACTAATAATCCAGACAGGCCGATCGACGATCGGCTTGACGACGGTCAACGGGATCACAGAAGCGAGTGGCGTTCGCCCGCTTGCTGCAGACCCTCGATGCGGTTAGGTAGAAGCATCGGAAAACGCCGACCGCCCTGGCACTAGGCAAACCTGCACACCACCACACAGGATTGCGGGAAATGCTGACCCACGACAAGCCCAGGCCCGATTCACCGTTCCTTCAGCGCCCACTTCCAGTACCCTTTATGCATGCTGTAACCAGCCTGGAGGGCTTGATGGACGACACCCTGAAACGCCTGCTCGACGCCGAAATGCGTGCCGAGAAGCTCGCCAGGGACGCGGAACTGGATCAGGAACAGATCATCCAGGCCGCAATCCGTGAGGCTAGCTCCGGGGACGAGCGCTTCACCGCCCGCATTCCCGACCTGCACCGCGCCTTCATCCACAAGTCCGAGGAACGTGCCGAGCAGACCGTGGCCGAACTCAAGCGCCGCTATGACGAGCGCCACTTACAACTGCGCGACTTGGCCGAGGAACGCGAGCAGGAGGCGCTGAAGGCTGCGTTCGAACTGCTGATCGATCCCAGCCTGTGAGCATCGGCCGGTGATCCCGCAATCGATCCCACCGGCGGTTTCTCCGCTAATCCGCGCGCCAATCCGCGCGCTAGTCCTCGTGGCGATCGATCCGCCCACCGGCAACCCGACCGGCTGTGCCGCCGCGCCCTATCTCCGCACCGGGCTCGCTACCGTCGGCCCTGCCCGCAGCCGGGCGGCACAATGAGCGCGACCTCCCAAGCCTACCTGAACACCCGCGTTACAGCGATGTCCACGCGTCTGCTGGGGCGCGAGCAGATTCAGGGGCTCGCGCAACTCTCGTTGCCGGAACTGGCGGAGCGCTTCGAACTCGAGTCGGTGTTGGACGATCAGCTCTCCAAGCGTGCCAAGAGCCGCGCCGTGGAGCAGACACTGATCCGTGTGCTGCTGTCCGAACTGGCGGTGCTGATCCGCCCGATGACCGCACCCGAGCGCGGCCTACTGCTGGCCTGGGGTCGAAAGTTCGCGCTTTTCAATCTGAAGACACTGATTCGCGGCAAACTCTATAACCTAGACCAGGCCGAGATTCGCGAAAATCTGTACGACCTACCCGACAGCATGCGCCTGTCGGATCAAGAACTACTGCGCGCTGAGAACGTGCTGGAGCTGCTGCGCATCCTCGAACAGGGCCCACATCGGCTCATCGCACGCCAAGCGCGGGAGGTCTACGAGCAAAAGCGCGAGCCATTCGCGCTGGAGGCGGCCATCGACCAGCGCTACTACGCGGAATTGATGCGCCAGGCGATGCAGTTTCAGGACGAGAACGTGCACTCCCTGCAACAGCTTTTGGGTGCCATCCTCGACCGAATCGACCTGCTCTGGCTGCTGCGGTTTCGCTTCTCCTACCGACTCTCTCCCAGTGAGACGTACTATCAGCTGGTCCCATCGCCGAAATTATTGCATCGCGACCGACTGCTGGAACTGGTCAACATGGAGACCTTTGAGCAGGTCCTCGCAGCGCTGCCGGAACCGCTGCAGACGCTGTTGGCAGGCAGCACCAGCCTGATCGACGTCCAACGGCGCATCGGCGCACACCAGACATGCCGAGGCGCAACGCATCCTCGCCAGCGGACGCTCCGGTGTCGCCCGCGCGCTGGCCTACCTGGTGCTGCGCGAGTCGGATCTCATGGTGCTGTTCTCGCTGATCCAGGGCCGGCTGCTCGCACTGCCGCAGGAGTTGATCGAGATTGGCATTGAGCTGACGGAGCCAAACTGCCCGATCGGGGGATTCGCCAGCGCGGCCTGATCGACTTACTTTTTGCAACGTTACTTTGGTACCCGACCACATGCTCCGCCCGCTGCCAATGAAGCTCGTCCGCCTGCTGGTCATGACCGACGACCTGCCGCAGGCGTCGCTGACCCTGGCGGAGACCGAGAGCTTCCATCCCGACCCACGCGAGCCGGAGGAGCAAATGCTCTCCGGCTTGCCCGGCCGCGACTATCGCGAGTTTTACCAACAGGCGCGCTCGCGGCTGGAGAAGATCGCCAAGCTGGTGCCGGTGACCGAGGCGCCGGACATCGACCAGCATCCGCGTGGTCTACCACGAGGAGTTGGCGGCCACCAACGCCCTACTGCGCGAGCGCTGGGAGCAGGCATCGCGCTTCGAGGAGGGCTTTCGGCACCTCGACGAAGAAGAGCGCTTCGTCCGCGACCAGGAGGCGGCGCTGGCCAACTTCGCCGACCTGAAGATCGACCTCGGCACGCTGCGCAACAAGACCCGCTTTCTCGATTTCTATGTCGGCATCGTGCCGCGGGAGAATGTCGGCCGGCTCGAAGGCGCGGTCAAGCTGGCCGATCATCTGCTGTTCAACTACCTGCAGCGCGGAGACAGTGCCCATGTTGTGATCGTCGGGCCCCGCGGCGAGAAGGAATCGCAGCTCCAATCGGTGCTGAGCTCCGCCAGTTTCCAATCCCTACCAATCCCGCAGGGACTCGACGGCGCGAATCCGGCACAAAAGCACGACGAATTCGCGCGTCGACGAGAAGAGCTACAGCGCGAGCGCGAGCGCCTGCACGCGGAGCTGGCGGCATGGGAACGCGAGAACCACGAGTTGTTGCTCGATGCCCGCCGCACGCTGCTGCTGGCCGAGCCCTTCGTCACGCTGGACCCGTCCATCCGCAGTATTGGCCCATTGGCGGTGTTGTCAGGCTGGGTTCCCGCGCGACAGGTTGCCAATCTGGAGCAGCGCTTGCGCGAGACGCTGATTTTGCCGTTCGAACTCGACGCGCGCGACCCACTGCCCGCCGAGCGGGCACTGGTGCCTTCGGTACCGATCAAGAATCGGTTTCTGGAGCCCTTCGCCGTGCTCGTCAAGCAGTACGGCATTCCGCAGTACGGCGAGGTCGATCCAACACCGCTGTTCGCGATCACCTTCCTGTTCATGTTCGGCTCCATGTTCGGCGATGTCGGCCAGGGTGCCGTGATCGCCGCGCTCGCCTGGACCTTCCGCGCCAAGCTGGGCAGCATCTACCTGTTCGGCGTCATGGCGGGGCTGTCGTCGGTGCTGTTCGGTTTTCTTTACGGCAGCATCTTCGGCTACGAGGAGATCCTGCCCGCGCTATGGAAGAGCCCGATCCACCACCCGATCCTGATGCTCAAGATCGCCCTCGGCTATGGCGTGCTGTTCCTCGTCACCGCCTGCCTGCTGGCCATCTACAATCGCGTCGTCATCCGCAACTACAGCGGCGCGCTGTTCGGCCCCCACGGCGTCGTCAATCTCATCTTTTACCTGGCGCTGGTCTGGGGCGGGCTGAATCTGGGGATGGGGGGCGATTTCGGCACCGCACCGATGCTGCTGGTGGGGCTGGCCCTGGGCGCGTTGGCCTGGTACGGCTGGCGGCACTTGGACGCGCCGGTCGGAGAAAAGGTCTTGGTCGTCTTTATCGAAACCCTGGAGACCATCATTGGCTATGTCTCCAATACCCTGTCGTTCCTGCGCGTCGCCGCGTTCAGCCTGAACCACGCCGCGCTGTCCATCGCCGTGCTGACCCTGGCCGACATGATGGGCATGACGGGCCATGTGATTACCGTCATCCTCGGTAATGTCTTCGTGCTGGTGCTCGAGGGCGGCATCGTCATGATCCAGGTCATGCGTCTGGAATACTACGAGGGTTTCTCGCGCTACTTCTCCGGCGATGGGCACGCGTTCGCGCCGCTCAAGCTGCGTCGAGCCAAACCCGTGCCCACGCCAGGAACGGCGAGCGCCGTGTCCGGCGCTGGCACCGGCACGGCACTGGCACCTCGACCTCGGCGGCGGTCGCCGCGATGCCGCCCGGCGGCACCTAACGTTCATGACGCGGTGCCACCCCGCGAGATAAAGCGTTTGTTTCATCGTAAAGGCATCGGTTTCACTCACACACTGCAATCATTCGACAGACCCGACAACAACCCGCTTTAGGAGTCTCCCATGTACTGGCTCGTCGCACTGATGACCTTCGCCATCGCCGGACTGATCCTCGCTGGCCTCTATCTGGAGCTGCGCCCGGCCTATGCGCTGCGACTCCGGCCCTGGTTCAAGCCGGCCATGGGCACCCAGCTGGTGGTGTTCGTCGGCGCCCAGCTTGGGCTGCTGCTGCTCGGTATGAACGAGGCCTTCGCGCAGGAGGCGATGGAAGTCGTCGAGGTCACCGAAATCAGCACCGGCATGGGTCTGGCCATCATCGGCGCCGGCATCCCCACCGGACTCTCGACCATCGGCGCCGGTATCGCCGTCGGCCCGATCGGCGCCGCGTCGCTGGCCGCGATCACCGAAAAGCCCGAGACCCTGGGCCGCACGCTGATCTACCTGGGTCTGGCGGAGGGTATCGCGATCTACGGTCTGGTCATCTCGATCCTGTTGTTAAACCGGATCTGACCCGAAGCAAATAGGAACCGGCCCACCATGAGCGTGCCCCAAGACGTCCTCCCGGTGACACGGATGCTGTTCCTCGGCGACGACAGCCTCGCCGACGGCTTCCGGCTGATTGGCTTCGAGACGCACCCGAACCCGACGCCGGACGAGGTCGATCTGCTATTTCGCGAGCTACGTCGCTCCGGTGACAAGGCGTTTGTGATTGTCGACGACGCGGTTATGCGCTCTGAAGCAGGTAACCTGAAGCGCGTGCGCGACGAGGGTGGCCGCATCGTTGTCGTCTCGGTACCTGGCCTGGCCGCGCCGCCTCGGCTTGCGAGCGAGGTCGCGGACCAGCTCGCGGCCATGTTCGGCAGTTCCAACCTGACGCAATAGCCCTGACGGCGCCCCTGATTCAACAGGCAACACAGTGACACAAGCAGAAGCACTCGAACGCGCAATCCTGGCCCGGGCCGAGCGCCTCGCAGGTGAATTTCGCGACCGTGCCAAACGCACCAGCGACAGCATCCTGCGCGAGGCGGCGGAAAAACTCCGGCTGCGCGAACAGCGCGAGGAGGCCATCGCCAAGACGCTGGGAGATCGCACCTTCCGACAGCAGGTCCAAGCCGAGGAGCTGAGGATGCAAAGCCTGCTGGACAGCACACGCTGGGACCTGGTGACCCAGGTGGAGGCGCAACTGGTGGAGCAGATGCAGGCGCTGATGGCAAAAGAGACCGCCTATCTAAAGACCCTGCGCGCGTTCATCGACACCGCCGCCACGGAGATCGGCCATGAGCGACTGCACGTGCAGGCCAACAGCAACGACCTGCGCCTGCTGCACGCCCATTGGTCCGACATCCTGGAGCACGTCGGTAAGAAGTCGCTGCGCCTGGACGAGAACCCCATCAAGACCTTAGGCGGCGTCCTGGTCACCAGCAATGACCACCGCATTCGCGTCGACAACACCTTCGAGGGCCGGCTGGCCCGCCTGCGCCTGCGCATCCAACAGGTGATCCAGGATCGGCTGCTGCACGGCGGCTTCGACGCCGGCAACCTCTTCGACGCCTGAGTGAGACCAGGACCACCATGAGCGACAAACAACGCATCGGCGCCGTCCGCGAAATCAACGGCCCCATCGTCACCATCGATCTGCCCGGCATCAAGAGCGGCGAGCAGGTGAAGATCGGCAAGCTCGGACTGGTCGGTGAGGTCATCTCGCTGGCCAACCAGCGGGCCGTGGTCCAGACCTACGAGAACACCGAAGGGGTGCGACCGGGTGAACCGGCGATCGGCCTCGGCTGGCCGCTGTCGGTCGAGCTTGGACCCGGCCTGATGGGTGGCATCTTCGACGGCGTGCAGCGGCCTCTGGAGCAGATCGCGCTGCAATCCGGCGACTACATTCGACGCGGTCTCAGCCTGCCGGCGCTGGATCGCACCAAGCAATGGGAGTTCGAGCCGAATCGGGATCTCAGCCCGGGTCAACAGGTGGGTGTCGGCAGCGTGCTTGGAACGGTGCAGGAGACGCAGACCATCCTGCACAAGATCATGGTGCCGCCCGGCATCGAGGGTGAATTGCTCGAGCTGGCCCCAAGGGGCGACTATGGCATCGAGGCCACGATCGCCCAGGTCCGCGATCGATCCGGCGAGCAACACCGACTCACGCTCTATCACCGCTGGCCGGTGCGCAAGCCCAGACCCTACCACCGGCGCGACGACGGCATCTCGCCGCTGATCACCGGTCAACGCGTCATCGACACCTTTTTTCCGCAAATCAAAGGCGGCAAGGGCGCGGTGCCGGGCCCGTTCGGGGCCGGCAAGACCGTTGTGCAGCAACAGGTCGCGCGGTGGTCGAACGCCGACATCGTCGTCTATGTCGGCTGCGGCGAACGCGGCAACGAACTGGTCGACGTGCTGGAGACCTTCCCGAAGCTCGAAGACCCCTACACTGGCCGCAAACTGATGGAGCGCACACTGTTGGTGGCCAACACGTCCAACATGCCGGTGGTCGCGCGCGAGGCCTCGATTTATGTCGGCCTGAGCATGGCCGAGTATTACCGCGACATGGGTTACGACGTCGTCATGCTGGCGGACAGCACCAGCCGCTGGGCCGAGGCCCTGCGCGAGGTCTCGGGCCGCCTCGGCCAGATGCCGGTGGAGGAAGGCTACCCGGCCTACCTGGCGTCGCGACTAGCGGCGGTGTACGAGCGTGCCGGCCGGGTCGAGACCTTTCATGCCGGCTCCGGCTCGGTGACCCTGATCGGCGCCGTCTCCCCGCCCGGCGGTGACTTCTCCGAACCCGTTACCAGCCATACCAAGGACATCATCGAGACCTTCTGGGCGCTATCGAAGGAACTGGCGGACGCCCGCCATTATCCGAGTATTGACTGGGTGACCAGCTTCTCGGCCCATGTGCACACCGCCGCCGAATGGTGGCACAAGGAGGTGGACCGCCACTGGGAGCAACGCCGTGCTCAGGCGCTAGCGCTGCTCGCGCGCGACGCGGAGCTGTCGCGCATCGTCAACCTGGTCGGCCCCGAGGCCCTGTCCGATGCCCAGCGCTGGCAGTTGGAAGGCGCCGCTCTAGTCAAGGAAGGCGTGCTGCAACAAAGCGCCCTGGACGACATCGACACCTTCTGCTCGCCAGCCAAGCAATTCGCGCTGCTCGACCTGTGCCTGTCCATCTACGACCAGGGCATGGGGCTGATCGAACTCGGCGTGCCGGTCTCGGAGCTGCAGGACATGCCGCAACTCTCCAAGGCGCGTCGCTGCAAGTCCCTGTTCGACAGCGATCAGGTGGACAGCATCCGCGCCTTCGCGAAAGAGGTGCAAGCGGCATTCGAGCTGATCCGGCTGGAGTATGCGAAGCACAGTGTCGAGTGACGAGGAATGAGGACTGGCGCCAATGCCGTTAAGTTAAGCCGTGGGAGCGGCTTCCAGCCGCGACTGTCGTCGCACGAGCCGAGTCGCGGCTGGAAGCCGCTCCCACAAAGCGTGCCCATCGCTCGCTAACTTAATGGCATTGGGACTGGCGCAACGCCGCCCATCGCTATCGACACCCACGTCTCGCAACTAGCAACTAGCAACTCAGCAACTCGAAACGTCTACCCATGAGCATCAAAGAATACCGAAACGTCACCGAGGCTCGTGGCGGCCTGATCGTGGTCCGCGACACCCCCGGCGTCGCTTTTGGCGACCGTGTTCGGCTCACCACTGGCAACGACGAAACACGCGATGGTCAGGTCATCCGAGCCGCGGACGACGAGGTGCTGATCCTGGTCTTCGAGGGCACCGACAATCTGGATCTGGACGACATCTGGGTGCGCTTCCTGGACGAGCCCGTCGAGATCGCGCTGTCGCCCGAGATCCTCGGACGCGAGTTCAACGGCCTCGGCGACCCGCGTGACGGTCGTCCGCCAGTGTTGTCGAGTATCCGTCGTGCGGTGGGCGGAAACCCCATCAACCCGGCCGCGCGGACCTATCCGCGCGAGTTCATCCAGACCGGCATCTCCACCATCGACGGACTCAACTCCCTGGTGCGTGGCCAGAAGCTGCCAATCTTCTCCGGCTCCGGTCTGCCGCACAATCGCCTGGCGGCGCAGATCGTGCGCCAGGCCAAGCTCAAGGACGAAGACTCCAGCTTCTCCGTCGTCTTCGCGGCCATGGGCGTGTCCTACGCCGACGCCAAGTTCTTCCGCGACGAATTCGCCAGCTCCGGCGTACTGCGCAACGTAGTCATGTTCGTCAACCTGGCGGACGACCCGCCGGTGGAACGCCTAACCCTGCCACGCACCGCGCTGACCGCGGCCGAATACCTGGCCTACGACCTCGACCGCCACGTGCTGGTGGTCATGACCGACATGACCTACTACGCCGAGGCCCTGCGCGAGGTCGCTACCGCCAAGGGCGACGTGCCGGCGCGCAAGGGCTATCCCGGTTATCTGTATTCCGACCTGGCTGAGATCTACGAGCGCTGCGGGCGCATCCACGAACGCCACGGGTCGATCACGATGATGCCGGTGGTGAGCATGCCGTCGGACGACATCACGCACCCAATTCCGGACCTGACCGGCTACATTACCGAGGGCCAGATCGTGCTGTCCCGGGAGCTGAACAACCAGGGCGTCTATCCCCCGGTGCACATCTCGCCGAGCCTATCGCGCCTGATGAAGGACGGCATCGGTAAGGACGACACCCGCGAGGACCATCCGCACGTGGCGGCCCAACTCTACGCCCTCTACGCTCGGGCGCTCGAGACCCGCAACCTCGCCAGCATCATCGGCGCCGATGAGCTGTCCGAGCGCGATCGGCGCTATCTCAAATTCGCCGACGAATTCGACAGCCGCTTCGTCGGCCAGGGCGAGGCCGAGGACCGCTCCATCGACGCCACGCTCAACCTGGCCTGGGAGCTGATGAGCAAGTTCCCGCGCGACATGCTGACCCGCGTCACCGAGACCGAGTTGGCCAAGTATCACCTTGGCACCGTGTGACGGTGTTGACGAGAGCGGACTCTTCGGCCAGTCTCACAATCAGCGATACTCGGGAAGACTCGGCGTAACGCATCGAGACTGTGCAAGTATTCGGAGCAACGTCGGAAAATGGCTGTTAACCACGAAGAACACGAAGAGCACGAAGGTCAAAAACAGTCTGAAATCCCAGCCTTTTCTTCTTCGTGTCCTTCGTGCTCTTCGTGGTTGAACTTCATTCTTGGCGCTCCGGGGAATACCTGCCCGGCCTCATCGCCCGAGGTGAAGTGGAGGATGATATGAACGAACCGATTGACAATCTCATCATTGAGCATCTTAAGGCCCTGCGAAACGAGCTGCGTACCGCGAAGAACGACATTCAGAGCGATCTGCGCGACATCAAGGCGCGCTTGGCCTCGCTGGAACATCATCAGGCGGGCACGCACCTTGACCGCAGATGAACTCGATCAGCGGATGGAGCGCATCGAACGGCGCCTAGAGCTTCACGACGAATAGGCCCGGCGCATCGCCAGCCAACCCGGCCCCACATCCCAACCGACCCAGCCAGGAAACATGACGTTGAGTGTCGAAACCACAAATCCACCGCAGGTCAGCTGCACCGACTGCGCCGCCGTTTGCTGCCGGCTTCTCGTACTCTGTATCACCGACACCGGCGTGCCAAAGCACCTGGTGGAGCAAAATCGGCTGGAACCGGAACTGATGCGCCGCCTCGACGACGGCTGGTGCGCGGCGCTGGATCGGGTCAACATGAACTGCGGCATCTACGACCGGCGACCACTGATTTGCCGCGAGTTCGAGATGGGTGGACCGGATTGCCTCGAAGAGCGCGCCCGGTTCGCCGCCAAGACCTGAAAGACAAGCCCGAGGCCATCCGCATGCCCGCTCTGAAGTCCGCCATCGACGCGAGCCCGACAGCCGATCTTTACCAGACGGACTACCAGCGCTGGCTGTTCGACAACGCTGCACTACTGCGAACGGGACGATTGTCGGAAATCGACGCCGCAAACATCGCCGAGGAGTTGGACGACATGGGGCGCAGCGAGGCGAGAGCACTCGGTAGCCATCTGGAGGTACTGCTCCTCCACCTGCTCAAATGGCAATTCCAACCGGCCCAACAGAGCAGCGGCTGGCGCGGATCGATTATGAATGCGCGCTACGCCATCAGCGATCTGCTGACCGATAGCCCAAGCCTTCGAAATCGCGTTCCCGAGCTGGTGATCAAGCACTATCCGCGGGCCTGCGCAAACGCGGCGAATGAAACCGGATTGCCCGGTACCGCCTTCCCTCCCGATTGTCCGTACGTCCTCGAAGCCCTGCTAGATATCGATTTCTGGCCTGGCTGAGCGCAGCGTCCCCACGGCAGTCCATCATACCCGCACAGACCCACAGCATCCGATGGCCCAACAAGTCCTCAAGGTTCCGCCCACCAAGAACACCCTGCTGGCATTAAAGAAGCAGACCAAGTTCCTGGAAGAAGGCCACGACCTACTAGAGCGCAAGCGCGAGCTGCTGACCCGGCTGGTGTACGAGCGCATCGGCGAGTATCGGCGCCTGCGCGCCGAGGCCGAAACGGGCTTAGAAGAGGCGTACCGCTGTCTGTCCATTACGCATCTACGCATGGGCAGCCGAGGCCTGCACCAGGCCGCGCTCGGTTCCGAACCCGCGCTGAAGGTGGACATCCTGCCGCGCCGCTCCCTGGGCGTGGAGTATCCCGCCGTCACCAGCGAACGGCTACCGATCAAACCGGTCGGCCTGCTCGGCACCGACTCCAGCTTCGACAACACCCGCGAAAACCTGGCCAAGGCAGCCGTGCTGCTGGCCCAGCTCGGGGAGGTAGAGATCGCGCTGCACCGTCTGATGGAAGAACAGCGCAAGGCGCAAAAGCGCGTCAATGCCCTCAAATACAACATCATCCCGCTCTACCAGCGCACCATCCACTTCATCCAGTCCGCGCTGGAAGAGGAAGAACGCAACACCCTCTTCCAGGTCAAGATCCTACGCGACCGCGCCGCCGTCTGACCGGCCAGCGCCCCCATTGGGACTGCCGACTTCCAGTCGGCCCGGCGCCCAGCGCCATTGTTGTCGCCTGCAGCAATCCTCTGCATCCCCATCATCACCCGACAGCCTGCGCCCCGCTCCCACGCCAGCGGCTTGATCCCGCCATCATCCGCTGCAATAAACGCCAAATCCCGGCGCGCGTTCGTCGGTTCAGCCAATCCACCACCCCGTCAATCCACCCCAGCCAATCCACGCGGAGACAAGCAATGGAATCCGGATCATTCAAGGGCCTCGAATTCGTCGTCATCGTCGGCGTCGTCGCCTGGTTCTACTTCACCCAGATGCGCAAGCTCAAGACCCTAAAAGAAGAGCGCGAGGCCAAACAGCAAGCCGAGCCCGCTACCGAGTCCAAGGCCGAGCAGCGCTCGACGACCGAATCATCTGCCAAACGTGACTGACCGCAGCGTCGTCTGATGATGACCGTTCTCGACCCACCCGTCACCGAGGATGCGAGTGAGCAGCGTATCCTGCTCGAAGGCGTTCCTTGGGAGCGACTCAGGCAGTTGTCGGACTGCTTCGTGGACACCCGCTCGCTCCGCCTGACCTATATCGACGGGAGCTTGGTAATGATGTCGCCGGTTGGAGAACAGCACGCGACCTACAAGCGGAACATCAGCTACCTGCTTGAGACTTACCTCGATCTCAATCAGTCTTCGAACAGCAGATTCTGGAAGGGCTGCCGATCTTTCCAGCGATAGGCGTCGAAGTCGCGACGGTCGGTGCTGAGGATACGCCCATCTTTCTGGTGCTCGGCAAGCAGCACGGCCGAGGCGTCGGTAAGGTCCATCGGTAGCGCGCGATACTGGCGCATCAGCGATGCGGCACGCGTGCTCGCCGTCGGTGGCAACTCCCAGACGTCAAAGGCGGTGCCAGCGAGTTCGAGCAGCGCCGCGGCGGCCTCCGGGTCGACGCGGCGGCCGAGCAGGTAACAGGACTCCGTCAGGATCGGCCAGGTCGTGATGAGCTGCCCCTTCCAGCGGCCGTAAGCATGCGCGGCGCGGGGATGAAAGGTGTCGCGCCGAAATAGCAGCCCCACCCAAAAACCCGTATCGGCGATGATCATTCGCCGTTGGGGGACTTTGCCGGGTCTACCCAAAGATAGCGCTTGTATTCTGCGGATAGGTCAACCGGCGTTTCAGGAACGCCGTCGAAGGCCCCGACCAGCCCGTCCAACTCTGTATGTCGGCCGTCGACCTCGTTGCGCACCTGGGCGTAGTAGCGATCGACGGACTCCCTGACGACGTCCGAAAGCGTCAAGCCAGTGGCCTGTTTCAAAAACTCAAGTTTCTCAGTATAGCTGTCGTCGAGGCGGGCATTGACGCGCATTGAACGCTCCTCAAGCCAATGTCATACGCCGTATGCTAGATCGGTATTGCATGATTGGCAAATCTTGATATTTGCACCGCGATTGTCCTTTTCGCTTTTGCCAGCGGATGGTTCTTGGGCGAGAAACCCGCTACTCGAAACGGGAAACGCTTCAACTTCCGGCAAACAAACCATCAAAACCTGTGCTGCTTCACCGCGGCTTCGAACCGCCCCCAGCAGGCGCGGGAGCGATTTGAAATCGCGATCGCTGGTGTCGTCATGCGATGCTGCCTCATCGGCCAGCGGTCTGGACGTTTTCCACCCAGCGACCCCGCTCGCCGGCAAGGCGCCCCAGTCCGCACGGCCTTCGGTATACTGGCGGTCCTGCTTGAACCGCAGACGGCGCAGTTCAGCCGCGGCCCCTCGCCATACGGCATTTTTAGTTATCGCCTCTCATCTGGGCCGTTCACCCGGGCCGCAGGCCCGCAACGGATCGATCAACCGCGGCCCCGCTGGTTCGCGACGATTGTCAGATCTGTTGCCGATCGCGCCCCGGTTCAGGCACAACCCCTTAATTTTCGACCGGACCCGACGACATGCTGGACAAGAACTACGACCCCCACCAGATCGAGAAGCAGTGGTATCAGCGCTGGGAGGAGGCTGGCTGGTTCGTGCCCAGGGCGGCGGACGAGGCCGGCGCGGCTGGGACCGATGCGTCGTACTGCATCATGATCCCACCGCCCAACGTCACCGGCAGCCTGCACATGGGCCACGGCTTCAACAACGCCATCATGGACGCGCTGATCCGCTATCACCGCATGAATGGGGAACGCACCCTGTGGCAGCCCGGCACCGATCACGCCGGCATCGCCACGCAGATGGTAGTGGAGCGGCAGCTGGGAGCCGAAGGCAAGACCCGCCATGACCTGGGCCGCGACGCCTTCATCGACCGCGTTTGGCAGTGGAAGGGGGAATCCGGCGGCACCATTACCCGTCAGTTGCGTCGCCTCGGCTCGTCGCTGGACTGGCAGCACGAGCGCTTTACGATGGACGACGGTCTGTCGAAGGCCGTGCGCGAGGTCTTCGTGCGTCTGTTCGAAGAGGGCCTGATCTACCGCGGCAAGCGCCTGGTGAACTGGGACCCGGTGCTGCACACGGCGGTCTCGGACCTGGAGGTGATCTCCGAGGAAGAGTCCGGTCACATGTGGGACATGCACTACCCGCTGACCAATGGCACCGGCCACATGACCGTCTCCACCACCCGCCCGGAGACCATGCTCGGCGACTGCGCCGTAGCGGTGAACCCGGAGGACCCGCGTTACAAGCACCTGATCGGCGAGCTGGTGGAGCTGCCGCTGACCGGTCGGCGCATCCCCATCATCGCCGACGAGCACGCCGACCCCGAGTTCGGTACCGGCTGTGTCAAGATCACGCCGGCGCACGACGCCAACGACCATGCTGTCTGGCTGCGCCACCGCGACGAGAATCAGATCAGCGACCAGCCCCACGGCGGCCTGATCAACATCTTCACGCCCGATGCCGCGATCCGCGCCAACGAGCCCGAAGAGGGCGAACTGATCCCGAGCGCGTACGTGGGTTTAGACCGCTATGAGGCGCGCAAACGCATCGTCGCCGACCTGGAGGCCAAAGGACTGCTCGCGGGCATCAAGGATCACAAGCTGATGGTGCCCCGCGGCGACCGCTCCAGCGCCGTCATCGAGCCCTATCTGACCGATCAGTGGTATGTGAAGATGCAGCCGCTGGCGGAGCCCGCCATCGCCGCGGTCGAGGACGGGCGCATCCGCTTCGTGCCCGACAACTGGAAGAATACCTACTACGAGTGGATGCATAACATCCAGGACTGGTGCATCAGCCGTCAGATCTGGTGGGGCCACCGCATCCCGGCCTGGTACGACGCGGAGGGCAACATCTACGTTGGTCGCAGCGAGCAAGAGGTGCGTAACAAGCATGGCTTGGCCACCGACTTCCCGCTGCAACAGGACCAGGATGTGCTCGACACCTGGTTCAGCTCGGCGCTCTGGCCCTTCAGCACCCTCGGATGGCCGGAGGAGACCGAGCGGCTCAAGGCCTTTTACCCCACCTCCGTGCTGATCACCGGTTTCGATATTATTTTCTTCTGGGTCGCCCGGATGATCATGATGGGGCTTAAGTTCATGGACGACGTGCCGTTCCGCGACGTCTACATCCATGGCCTGGTGCGCGATGCCCAGGGCGACAAGATGTCTAAGTCCAAGGGCAACGTACTCGATCCGATTGATTTGATCGATGGCATCGAACTGGAGCCGCTAGTTGAGAAACGCACCCAGGGCATGATGCAACCGCACCTGGCCGAGAAGATCGCCAAACAGACGCGCAAGGAGTTCCCGGACGGCATCCCCGCCTTCGGCACCGATGCCTTGCGCTTCACCTTCGCCGCGCTCGCCACCACGGGCCGCGACATCAAGTTCGACCTCGGCCGCATCGAGGGCTACCGCAATTTTTGCAACAAGCTGTGGAATGCGTCGCGCTACGTGCTGATGAACGTGGACGTGGGATCGGCTTCTAGCCGCGAAGACACTGCGGAAACGCCCGATCATCGCGGCAGGAATGCCGCTCCCACGGACGCGGACATCGAGCTGAGCGCCGCCGACCGCTGGATTCGCAGCCGTCTGCACGAGACCATCCAGACGGTGCGCAACGCCATCGACGGCTATCGTTTCGACCTCGCCGCCCAGGCCATCTACGATTTCACCTGGAACAACTTCTGCGACTGGTACCTGGAGCTGTGCAAGCCTGTGCTGACCGGCGAGCACGCCAGCGATGCGGCCAAGCGCGGCACCCGTCAGACCCTGCTGCAAACGTTGGAGACGCTGCTGCGGCTGACCCACCCGTTCATGCCGTTCATCACCGAGGAGATCTGGCAGAAGGTCAGGCCCCTGGCCGGCGAGCCGGACGGTGCTGGCGGGAAGACCATCATGCTCGCGCCCTACCCGGTCGCCGACAGCGATGCGGCCGACGCGGACGCCGTCGCCGAGATCGAATGGGTGCAACAGTTCATCCTCGGTGTGCGCCGCATCAAGGGCGAGATGAACATCGCGCCCGGCAAGCCACTGCCAGTGCTGGTGGTCAACGCCAGCGAACGCGATCGGCAATGGATCGCGCAGGCCAGACCGTATCTCGACTTCCTCGCCCGGACCGAGTCGATCACGCTACTTGATGACGAGACGGATGCGCCGGAGTCGGCCATCGCGCTGGTCGGCAAGATGAAGATCCTGATCCCGATGGCCGGCCTGATCGACAAGGACGCGGAGCTGGCGCGGCTTGGCAAGGAGATCGGCAAACTGCGCGTCGACATCGACCGCATCGATAAGAAGCTCGCCAACCCCAACTTCGTCGATAAGGCCCCGGCCGCGGTGGTGCAAAAGGAGCGCGGCCGCCTCAACGACCAGGGTGCTGCGCTGGCCGACCTGGTGGCGCAGCAGACCCGGATCGCGGCCCTTTAGGAGCGCCATTAGCCACGCCGACACGAACACCCTAAGTCGGCTGGTGTTCGTGCCTCACCCCAGCCTGGCGACCTTGCAGCGCTGGAATGCCACGCCACCGCGCACCATTTCCCCTCCATAGCCAACAACCAATCCGACGCCCCATGACCGAAACCATCCACAACGTCGATCACGCCGAAATCAGCAAGTTCGAGTCCCTGGCCGCTCGTTGGTGGGACCCGAACAGCGAGTTCAAGTCCCTGCACGACATCAACCCGCTGCGCCTCGACTACGTGAACCGCAGGGCAAAGATCGCCGGCAAGGAGGTACTGGACGTCGGCTGCGGAGGCGGCATCCTGTCCGAGTCCATGGCGGCCATTGGCGCCAAGGTGCTTGGCATCGACATGGGTGAGGAACCATTGCGCGTCGCCGAGCTTCACACGTTGGAAACGGGCGTCGAGGTCGAGTATCGGCAAGTGACCGTTGAGCAGCTCGCCGAGGAACGCCCAGACAGCTTCGACGTCGTCACCTGCATGGAGATGCTCGAGCACGTGCCCGACCCCGGCTCGGTGATTGAAGCCTGCGCGCGGCTGGTGCGGCCCGGCGGCTACGTCTTTCTGTCCACGCTAAACCGCAACCCCAAGTCGTACCTGTTCGCGATCCTCGGCGCCGAGTATGTCCTCAACCTGCTCCCGCGCGGCACCCACGACTATGCCCGCTTCATCAAGCCCTCGGAGCTCGACACCTGGGTGCGCGATACCGAACTGCGGATCACCGACATCACCGGCTTGACCTACAACCCCGTCACCCGCGAGTACCGGCTGGATCCGAAGGACATCGAGGTCAACTACCTCGTCACCTGCCACCGCGCGACCGATGCCTGAGGCGTTGCCGGAATCGCCGCCAGCATCCGGACCGGGGTCTGGATCGGCTCGCCCCCACGCCCCAGCCAGAGCGGTCCTGTTCGACCTCGACGGCACCTTCGCCGACACAGCGCCCGACATGGCGTTGGCACTGAACCGGCTGCTGCAACGGTACGGCCGCCCGGGCCTGCCGCCAGACGCGGTGCGTCCGCATGTTTCCAGCGGCTCCCGCGGCATGCTCTCTGTCGGCTTCGGTCTGAAACCCGACGATTCCGGCTATGACGCCCTACGTGACGAGTATCTGGCCCTGTACGCCGATGATATTTGCCGCCACACCCAGCCCTTCCCCGGCATCCCAAGCCTGATCGATGCCCTTCGCGCGCGCGGCATCGCCTGGGGCATCGTCACCAACAAGCCGGGCTGGCTCACCGACCCGCTGCTCGCGGCCATGGCCCTGGAGCCGGCCCCGGACTGCATCGTTAGCGGCGATACCGTCGCCCGCGCCAAACCGCATCCCGACCCGCTGCTGCACGCCTGCACGCTGATCGGCCATGCGCCCGACGCCTGCTGGTACATTGGCGACGACGAGCGCGACATCATCGCCGGGTGCGCGGCCGGCATGGGCACCCTGGCCGCGGGCTACGGCTATCTCGGCACCGCGTCGCACCCATGCGACTGGGGTGCAGACGGACTCATCGACCACCCGCTGGACGTCCTCCACTGGCTGGATCGTCCGCGACAGACCGCATGAGCCCGCTCGAGGCCACAACGCCGCCAGCCGTCGCCGTTGACGAGTGGCGCTTTCCGAACCGCGCCACGCCTCCCGGCAGCTCCGCCTACTACAGCATCCGCTTTGCGCCGCGATCGTTGCGCGACGCGCTCGCCGCCCTGTTCGCCTGGCGGCACGAGGTCGGTCGCGTGCTCGACGACGTCTCGGACCCTGGCGTTGCCCGCCTAAAACTCGACTGGTGGCGCGAGGAGATCGGCCGTAGCATCGACGACGCACCACGCCACCCGTTGAGCCACGCGCTGGCACCGGCGCTCGCCGCGCATGCGCTGCCGCTAGAGCCGTTTTTGGAACAGACCCAACAGGTAGAGGACGAACTCTACGCCCGTCCACATCAGGACCATCGCGCCCAACGACAGGCCCTGGCGCAAGACCGCGGTGCCCTGTTCGAGCTGATCTGCCGCTGCCACGGTGCGACCGAACCGGCCACATTGGCCAGCGCCCGCGACACCGGTGCCTGGTGCGAGCAGGTGCGGCGCATTCGCGACGCGGGCCTGCGACTGCGCCGCGCCCGCGCGGTGCTCCCCGCCGACGCGCTGCAAGCCGCCGGGCTCACCCAGGAGCAGCTCGCCAGCCGCCAGCACCGCCACCGACTCCCCGCACTGCTGACAGCGCAGGCCGACGCCCTGCGCAACGACCTGCCGAATCCAGCCGCCACCGCTGCCCTGCCCCGTGCGCTACGCATTCAGCTGCGAATTCATACCGCCCTGCTCGACGAACTGACACGCTGCCAACTCGACGTCGTCCACCAACGCATCGGCCTGACACCGCTGCGCAAGCTCTGGCTTGGCTGGCGAACAAGGCCATGAGTCTGTCGCTGCCGGGGGTGCCAAACGCAGTCGGGCGCGACCACTCCGGTCGAGGTGACGCAGTCGGCCTGATGACACAAATTGGCGGCAAGCATGCCTCCCAGCTCAACGGTGCTAGACTTGGGCCAATTTGGCGTCTGCTCCTTCATGATAAACTGAGCCTGAACCTTCCGCGCCGCTTGCCGTCCGCGACGGACCTGAAGAACGGCCATGCCGACAGTTAGCCGCTTTTTCGGGATCGTGATTCAGATGTTCTGGCGAGAGCATGCACCGCCGCATTTTCACGCCCTCTACGGCGAGCACGAGGCGTTGATCGACATCCGCAGCCTGGAAGTCATCCAGGGACGGCTCCCTAAGCGGGCGATGAGTCTCGCCATCGAATGGGCAATAGACCACCGCGACGAACTGATGGAGAACTGGAACCGATGCCAAGCCAAGCAACCTCCGAAGCAGATCGCCCCGCTGGATTAGCGCCAACCGTTCCTTGGAGAATCAGGGCATTAACCGTATTGCCCTCTTACCGCCTCGCGATTACCTTCAACGACGGTCGCCAAGGCGTCGTAGACCTCTGTGCAGTGCGCACATGCCAGAACTGCGGCATATACGAACCATTGAAAAACCAGGATTTCTTCTCCCAAGCTCACCTCGAACTCGGCGCCATCACCTGGCCAAACGGCGCGGACCTCGACCCGTCTTGGCTCTACGAGCAGTTGGAGCAAAATGAAACGTGGTCTGTCCCCCTTTAATCCCAGGCCGAACCCGCCACATTGGCAAGCGCCCGCGACACCGGCGCCTGGTGCGAACAGGTGCGGCGCATCCGCGACGCCGGCCTGCGCCTACGTCGTGCCCGCCCTGTGCTCCCCGACGACGCGCTGCAAGCCGCCGGACTCACCCAGGAGCAACTCGCGAGCCTCCAGCAACGCCACCGGCTGCCCGCGCTGCTGACAACGCAGGTCCACACCCTGCGCAACGACCGGCCGAATCCAACCGGCACCGCCGCCCTCCCCCGCGTCCTTCGCATCCAGCTCAATATTCACACCGCCCTACTCGATGAACTGATACGCGGCCAACTCGACGTCGTCGACCAACGCATCGGCCTGACACCGCTGCGCAAGCTCTGGCTGGGTTGGCGAACAAGGCCCTGAGCCTGTCGCCGCCGCGGATCGACTTGGTTCAGCCGCGGTTCAGCATCGGGCTCCTAACATGGCTGCAACACCAGGACATTGGTTTCCTGGTGTGTATACCGGGGAGACCGCACCCATGCAGGAGAGACCCACATACTTGCTTCTGGCGCTCGCGCTGAGCGCAAGCCCGCTGCTGCCAGGCGTCGCCACCGCCCAGCACAAGGGTACCACCGCCGTGGTCACGGCGAATACGATGATCACCGGCACCACAACAAGCACCGCGGAAAGCACGGTCATGCGCCCAGGGTGGTCTACTACGACCGGCCAGCACCACGGTACATTCCAAGGTACATCCCGGATTACAGCCTGACCGCTATCTTCAACAGACGCCTGCGGTGAGGTTCGTGGCAGGGTGCAGCCCCAGAAGATGCTGCATTGGTTTCGCGGCAACGCAAGCCCGACCCGCGCCGTGGTATAGAATTGGGAGTTGTCGTTCACGCCGCCGGAGGCGCCCGCATCATGCCGCTCATCAACGTCTTGCTCGCCTTGCTGCTTGCCCTGGCACCGTTGTCGACCGTCGCCGGGGACAATGGGCGCGGCGGCAAGGGAAAAAAGGACCGCGAGGGTTCCGGCATCAGCGCCGACCAGGCCGGCGCGATCGCCCGCCGCCAGACCGGCGGGCGCGTGCTGGCGGTGAAGCCCAAGGACGGCGGTTACCGCGTCAAGGTGCTGACGCCAGGTGGTGAGGTGCGCCAGGTGTTCGTGCCCGGCCGATGACGACCAGCTTCTAGCCATGCGCATCCTTGTCATCGAAGACGACCCCAACCTGCGTCGACAACTCCTGCAGCGGCTGTCTCATGAGGGCATCGACGCGCACGGCAGTGGCGACGGCCGCGAGGGCCTTTATCTGGCGCGTGAGTATCCCCACGACGCCGCGGTGATCGATCTCGGCTTGCCGAACCTGTCCGGTCTCGCAATCATCCGCGAACTGCGCCGCGACGGCAGCCTGCTGCCAATCCTGATCCTGACTGCCCGCGATCGCTGGCAAGACAAGGTGGAGGGCCTGGAGGCGGGCGCCGACGACTATCTGGTGAAGCCGTTCCAACCGGAAGAGCTGATCGCCCGTCTGCGTGCCCTGACGCGGCGCGCCGCCGGCACGGCCAGTCGGGAACTGCAGCTGGGTCCACTGCGGCTGGATCTCAGTGCCCAGCGGGCTTGGATCGCTGGCCAAACCGTCGAACTGACGGCCTACGAATATCGGTTGCTGGAACAGCTCGCGACGGCTCGCGGTGCGGTGCTGTCGAAGCAGACGCTGGCGGACCGACTGTATGCCCATGACGAGGACCGCGACAGCAACGTCCTAGAGGTGTTGGTAGGCCGGCTGCGCCGCAAGCTCGACCCCGACGGCAGTCTAGCCCCGATCGAAACCTTGCGTGGTCGTGGCTATCGACTGGCACTGACCACATCGGCTCTTGATTAGCCGCGTCAGGCGCAGCGACACCGGGCGCATTATGCCGTGGGCGAACAACCGCCATGACGTCATTCTCATGAGCTCAATGAGCGCCAGGCTGCTGCTCGCCGCGGCCCTGGTACTGGCGCTGTTCGTGTTCCTCACGAGCCTCGCGTTGGAGCGCGCCTTCGATGATGCAGCCCGCTCCGCGCGCGAGGAACGCCTGCTGGCGCAACTCTATCTGCTGATGGCCGCCGCCGAGGTAGAGGATGGAAAACTGATCATGCCGGCGGAGCTGGCCGAATCGCGGCTGAATCTGCCAAGCTCCGGCCTGTCAGCGCGCATCTTCGACGCGGACGGTGTTTCGGCCTGGCAATCGCTCTCCGCGCTGAACATGCCCCAACCCGCGCCGACGAGCCTGGCGCCAGGGGCGAGCCGCTTCTCTGAGACGGCTCCGGGCGAGACGTCCACCCACGCCTCCGGCTACCTGGTGGCCGCCTTCGGCGTACGCTGGGCGACCGGCCAACAGCCGCGGCACTACACCTTCGCCATCGCTGAGGATCTGGCAACGCTGCAACGGGAGATCGCCGGCTTCCGGGCCAGCCTGTGGCGCTGGCTCGGCGTCATGGCACTGCTGATGCTCATCGCGTTGGTCTTGGCGCTGCGCTGGGGTCTGGCCCCGTTGCGCCGGGTGGCGGCCGAGGTGTCGGCGGTGGAATCGGGGAAGCAGGCGCGCATTCGCGGCATCTACCCCAGCGAGCTGCGCGCGCTGACGGACAACTTGAACGCCTTGCTGGCCCACGAACACGCCCGCCAGCGGCGTCTCGATCATGCGTTGGGCGACCTTGCTCACAGCCTGAAGACACCGCTGGCGGTCATGCACGGTGCTGTGCACGAGTCCAGCGTGGACACCGACGGCACGGCCCTGCTTCGGGAGCAGTTGGCGCGGGTGGGCGATATCGTCGAGTACCAGTTGCAACGGGCGCGCGTCGGCGCCGGGAGTGCCGGACAACTCGCCTCATCGGTACCGGTGCGCCGCACAGCGGAACGCATTTTGTCGTCGTTGGCCAAGGTCTATCAGGACAAGCGCGTCGAGGCCGATCTCGATGTCGATCAGGGCCTGGTGTTTCGAGGCACCGAGGCCGACTTGATGGAATTGCTCGGCAATCTCCTCGACAACGCCTTCAAATGGTGTCGTGTGCAAGTGCGAGTCAGCGCCCGCGACGAATCGGGGGGACTGCGCCTCCAGGTCGAAGACGACGGCCCAGGCATCGACGCCAGCGCCGCGGGGCGCCTATTGCAGCGCGGAGCGCGAGCGGACGAGTCCGCGCCAGGGCACGGCATCGGGCTTGCCGTGGTCCGCGAGATCTGCGCCGCCTATGGTGGCAGCATCGAGATTCGACCTGGCTCGCTCGGCGGCGCTAGGGTCTGCGTGACACTCGGTGATCCGCGCCACGGCTGTTAGAATCAACAATCATTCGCACCCAGACCCAGATCCAGATCCAGATCCAAAACCGACATGCCACAGGACATTCTGCTCGCCAACCCCCGCGGCTTTTGCGCCGGCGTCGACCGTGCCATCGACATCGTCGAGCGCGTGCTCGAGTTGTTCGGGGCGCCCATCTACGTCCGCCATGAGGTCGTCCATAACCGCTACGTGGTCAACGATCTCAAGGAGCGCGGCGCCATCTTCGTCGACGACATCGACGCCATCCCGAGCGGCGCCACCTGCATCTTCAGCGCCCATGGCGTCTCCCAGGACGTGCGCGCGCAGGCGGCGGCCCGTGGTCTGCGCGTCTTCGATGCCACCTGCCCATTGGTCACCAAGGTGCACCTGGAAGTGGCACGGCACTGCAAGGCAGGCTTTGACGTGGTACTGATCGGTCACCGCGGCCACCCGGAAGTGGAAGGCACCATGGGCCAGTGTCGCGCCGATGGCGGTCACATGCATCTGGTCGAGACCGAGGAAGACGTCGCGGGTCTAACGATTCGCGACCCAGACCGCGTGGCCTACGTGACCCAGACCACGCTGTCGGTGGATGACACGAGTCGCATCGTCGCCGCGTTGCAGGCACGCTTCCCGAACATGCAGGGACCGAAGAAGAGCGACATCTGCTACGCAACGCAGAACCGCCAGGACGCCGTTCGGGATCTCGCCCCCAAGACCGACCTGGTGCTGGTGGTAGGCTCCGCTACCAGCTCGAACTCCAACCGACTGCGCGAACTGGCGGAGAAGCACGGCGTCCCGGCGTACCTGATCGACGGTCCCGACGATATCCAGCGCGAATGGATCGGCGACGGCAAGCGAGTTGGGCTCACCGCCGGCGCATCAGCACCGGAACTGCTCGTGGAACAGGTCATCACGCGACTGCAGGAGTGGGGTGCCGATGCCGTACAGGAACAATCGGGCATTATCGAGAACGTCGTTTTTGCGCTACCCAAAGAACTCCAGCAGACCGGTGCCTAACCGGTCCGAGATCTCCGCAAGCGGTTCGGCGAAGCCAGCGCGTCGGTCCAAAAGGCATCGACCGCGGCGGCAATGGTCAGCGCAGCACTAGCCCCATCACTGGAGACGACCATGAGCGACATCCTCATTATCGGCGGCGGCGTCATCGGTCTGCTCACCGCGCGTGAGCTAGCCAGCGCCGGCGCCAACGTCACCCTGGTAGAAATGGGGGACACGGGACAACAATCTTCCTGGGCAGGCGGCGGCATCCTGTCTCCGCTCTACCCTTGGCGCTACGCTGGCCCCGTCACGGCACTGGCTGGCTGGAGTCAGCAGGTCTACGCGGATCTGTGCACCGCCTTGTTCGAAGAGACCGGTATCGACCCCGAGTACAATGCCTCCGGACTCCTCATACTGGACCCGGAAGAGCACGACGAGGCCCTTGGCTGGGCAGATGCTGAACAGGCGGCGGTGCAAGTGATCGACCATGACGAGATCAAGGTCAAAGAACCTGGCCTGGAGACCCGGATGCGCCAAGCCCTGTGGTTCCCCGCGGTAGGGCAGATCCGCAACCCGCGCCTCACCAAGGCCCTGCGAGCGGCCCTCGACAAGCGCGTCACCATCCGTGAACAGGAAGAGGTACTCGAACTGCGCACCGAGCAGGGCCGCGTCACCGGCGCACGCACCACCAGCGGGCAGATCGACGCCGACCATGTAATCGTGTGTACCGGCGCCTGGACCGCCCAATTGCTCGAGAAGCTTGGTCGCAAACCCGACATCCGCCCGGTCCGCGGCCAAATGATCCAGTTCTACGCCAAGCCGGGGCAGATCCGCCATGTGACCCTATTCCGCGAACGCTACGTCATCCCGCGCAGAGACGGCCGAGTGCTCATCGGCAGTACCCTTGAAGAGGCCGGGTTTGAGAAGCACACCACCGCCGAGGCCAAGGAAGAACTCTACCGCATCGCCATCGACCTCTTCCCCCTGCTCAAACGCACCCCTATCGAAGACCACTGGGCCGGACTGCGCCCCGCTTCACCAAGCGGCATTCCCTACATCGGCCCCTACCCCGGCGTCGATGGCCTGTTCGTCAACGCAGGCCATTTCCGCAACGGTCTCGTCACCGGTCCCGCGTCCGCCCGGCTCGTCGCCGACCTCGTACTAAAGCGCCCGCCAATCCTCCCCGCCTCACCCTATGACCTCGACGCCAATCGCGGCTGACAAGATGTTGACGGGACCGACGACGAACAGATGGCGCTTGATTCAGAGGCCCTAGTCACCTATTATCTGTCGGCTTGACAGCGGTTCACCAATCAATGCTGGCGGGCCTCCTGCACCCCTAGCCGATGTAGCTCAGTTGGTAGAGCAACTGATTCGTAATCAGTAGGTCGGCGGTTCAAATCCGCCCATCGGCTCCATTTAAAACAGTAGGTTGACAGCACGGGCAGAATTTGCGCCTTGAGCGACCATCAGTCCTTCTGTACCTGCTAGCACTGCCGTCGGGATGATTCTTGGTCGCGTTGAACCGCGCTCAACGATGAGCCCGCATCTGCCCCACCAACGCACCCTGAATCTGCACCTCATCCGGGCGATACTCCATCGTTTGCGCGTCCGCTTACCCGGCTTTGTCGGGCCGACCAGCGGGGCGTCATTCAATCTCTTCCGCCACAGGTTGTCCACTCGGATGACTTATGCCCGCGGTATCGTCGCTCGTCCATCGACCCAAAGGCGCCGATTGAAGGTACCCTTGCGGTTCTTTGCAGCGTCTTTGCTGCCCCACCGCCGACGGCTCTGCCCCAATGGACAAGCTCTGGAAACAAATCACCCCATCGGACTTCGCCTGGGAGCGGGAGGCGCTTGCGTATCTGAAGGGCCTGTTGCCGGACCATGAGCCCTATCGGGTCTGGGCCAACTTCGAGTTCATCGCCCAGGACGGCTCCATCAACGAGGTCGACGCCCTCGCGCTGACCCCCAAGGGCCTGTTCCTGATCGAGATCAAAAGTCATCCCGGCGAGATCGGTGGCGACGCGGGCAGTTGGGTCTGGACCCATGACGGGCGCCGCAAGGCGTTCGACAACCCACGACTGCTGGCGGATCGCAAGGCCAAGAAGCTGGCATCCTTGCTCAAAGCCCAGCGTTCGGCCCGCGCTAGCGGAGCAGGCGGCAACGCCAGAGGCCCGATTCCGTTCATCGACACCCTGGTGTTCCTGTCCGCCGAGCAGGTCGTCAACAAGCTGCAAGGGCCAGCGCGGCTCAAGGTCTGCACCCGCAAGCAGTTGCACTCTGAGCTGACCCAAACCGACCAGACCTGGACGCACAAAAGGCTCGACCGCCCCACCTCCAAGGCCGTCGCCCGCGCCCTGGAAGAGGCCGGTATCAAGGAATCCCTGCGCGCGCGGCGGGTTGGCCTCTATCAGCTCGATGAACTCATCGACGAGGCCGATCACTTTCAAGACTGGCTGGCCACCCACGGCGAGACCGGCACCCGGCGACGCATCCGCATCTATCTCACCGAGGGCCAGGGCGAACAGGCAGCCGAGACGCTGCGTCGCGCCGCCAAGTTGGAGTTTCGCCTGCTCGAGGGCATCGAACACCCCGGCATTCTGCATGCGCTCGACTATCAGCAGCACGACCAAGGCCCCGCGCTGGTCTACGAACACGACACCGCCGCCGTCCGCCTCGATCACTTCCTGATGGGGCTCGGCAGCGACCGCCGGCTCGACATCCTCGATGCCCTGGCATTGCTGCGGCGAATCGCCGAGGCCGTGCAATTCGCGCACGGACAACGGCTCTATCATCGTGCCCTGAGTCCGCAAAGCATCTACGTACGTAGCGACCCCGAGGGCCGCTTGTCCGTCAAGATCGGCAACTGGGCGACCGCGCGGCGCGGCTTCGACAGCGCGACCCGACAACTCACCGTACTCAGCCATATGAGCCGCCTCATCCAGGACGAGGCCGGCCCGTATCTGGCGCTTGAGGCCCACGCCGCGGCACAGCCCGACGCTGAAGCAGACCGACAGACTGCCGACGCCGGCTGCGACAGTGTCTACCTGGACATCTTCTCCCTCGGTGCCATCGCCTACCTGCTGTTCACCGGCCAGCCACCCGCCGCCAACGACCTCGAACTGCAAGACAAGCTCAGCCGCGGCAACGGCCTGCAAATAACCGACGCCCTCAACGGCGCCTGTCGCGAGCTGCAAGACCTGGTCCAGTACGCCACCCATCCCGACATCGGCTGCCGCATCGGCTCCGTCACCGAGTTCCTCCAGTTTCTCTATGCCGTCGAGGACGAGATCACGCGCCCCGACACCGAGCGCCGCGACGACCCCGCGGCCGCGCGACCGGGCGACACCTTCGACGGTGGCATCCTCGTCACCAAGCGCCTTGGCCGGGGCGCCAGCTCCGTGGCCTTTGTCGTCGAACACAAGGGGCAGACACGGGTATTGAAGCTGGCCGCTGACAGCGAGCACAACAAGCGTCTGCGGCAAGAGGGCGAGACCCTGCGCAAGCTCCGGCATCAGTCCATCGTCGCCTACCACGAGACCCACGAGCTGCTCGGCCATACCGGGCTCATCATCGACTACGCCGCCGAAGGCACCCTGGCACAACGCCTGCGCGGCCTCGGTGCCATCCAGCTCGAACTCCTGGAGCGCTTCGGCGAAGACCTGCTCGCCGCGGTTTGTCATCTGGAAGAGAAAGGCATCGCCCACCGCGACATCAAGCCGGAGAACATCGGCCTGATGCAGCAAGGCTCGCAACTGCATCTGGTCCTGTTCGACTTTTCCCTGTCCAACGTCGGCGTCGACAACTTCACCGCTGGCACGGCCGCTTACATGGATCCCTTTATCCGCGACCCCGGCCGCCGCCGCTGGGACGACTATGCCGAGCGCTTCGCCGCCGCGCTGACCCTCTACGAGATGGCCACGGGCACCTTGCCGGCCTGGGTCGGGGAACAAGGCCTGCCGCCGCTCATCGACGGCGCGCTGCAAATCGACGCCGCCATCTTCGACCCCAGTGTGCGCGACGCCATGGCCGACTTCTTTCGCAAGGCCCTGGCCCGCGACGTCAAGGCGCGCTTTGGCAACGCCGGCGACATGCAGCGCGCCTGGCGCCAGATCTATCTGCAACCCCAACAGCAGCGGACCAGGCATCCCGGCAGTTCCAAGACCGAGGAGGCCGGCACCGACGCCACCCCACCATGCCCGGTCGGCGAGGCGCAACTGGACACCCAGATCGGCTTGCTGCCACTCTCGGCACAAGCCCTCGACACCCTCGGCCGCCTCAACATCAACAGCGTCGAGTCGCTGCTGCGCCTGCCCCGCAATGAGCTGGTGCGCATGACCGGCGTTGGCACCCAGACCCGGCGCGAACTCTCGGACCTGATCGCGCAACTGCAAGCACGCCTCGGCAGCGAACCGGCCGCGATACCACCCATCAGCGGCGGTGATCGGCAAATCAGCGTCGATCAACTGTTCCGCGGCATCCTGCCAAAGCCAACCAAGGCCACCGACCCAGACCGGCATCGCTTCCTCACCGAGTACCTGGGCCGTCTCGACAGTGAAACACCCCGGCCAATCCATGACATCCACTGGCCCACGCTGATCAACCTCAGCGCCGAGCTCGCCATGCCATCCGAGCAAGCGCGCGACATCCAGGCGCGCGCGGTCACGCAGTGGAGCAAGAACAAGTTCATCACCCAACTGCGCCGCGACATCGCCACACTGCTGCTCGACCACGGCGGCGTCATGACCGCGGTGGAGCTGGCCGAGGCGGTGCTGCTGAGGCGCGGCTCCGTGCAAGCCTCACCGCTGCGCCAGCACTGGGCGCGGGCCGTGGTGCGTGCCGCGGTCGAGACCGAACTTGCCCGCCAGGAGGCGCGCTGGATTCTTCGCCGCTGCGGCAAACGCATCCTCATCGCCAACAACGACGCCGAGCGCGGCCCAGATCACGGACAGACCCTCGCCGACTATGCCGAGGCCCTTGGTCAGCTCGCCGACGACTGTGCCGAGCAGCAACCGCTGCTCTCCCCGGTGCGGGCGCTCGAGCGCATCCGTGCCGTGGCGGCGCCGGACGCCTTCACCAGCTTGAGCAATCATCGGTTGCTGCGCCTCGCGGTCGCCGCGTCCCAAGGCGCCGCGCTGTCCAGTCGCGCCGAGTTCTATCCCCGCGGCATGCCCGCCGAGCGCAGTATCGAGCTCGCCCAGGGCGCCCTGCTCGGCACCGCCGTGCTCTCAGTCGCCGAGGTGCAGGACCGCATTCAAGGCCGCTATCCCGAGGCGCAACCCCTACCTGGCCGGCCGCGGCTCGACGCCCTGATGCTGGGCCTGGAGCTTGGCTTCGTCTGGGACGGCAATGCTGAACACGGCGGCAAACGCGGCGCGTACTGCCTGCCCCGTGCGGGCCAATTGAGCTCGACCAGTTACGTCACCAGCCGGTTCAGCCTGCACCTCAGCACCCATCAGGCCGATGATCCGTCCGCTGATCGCGACCGCGAACAGTTCGCCAGCCGCGTACGCAACAGCATCGACTCCGCCGGCTTCCTCGCCCTCTCGGTGCGCCCCGGCCAGGCACAGCAAGCCGAACAGCGTCTATGCGAGGCTTTCGCCCTACAGCGCGTGAGCTTCGACACGCTGCTGCTGCATCATCTGCATCGCCTTTGCGACGGCATGGCCCGACCTCCCGATTGGCAAGTGGTGTTGCGCGCCGACGCCGCCCCCCGCGGCAGTATGGATTGGTCGCGGCTGCAAGCCCTGGTCCGCCAGGTGCTACCCGCCATGGCCGACGAACTCGACGCCATCGCAGGCCCGGTGCTCCTCACCGACGCCGGACTCATCGCCCGCTACGGCCTCATCCACGGCTGGCTCGCCGACCTGCGCCAACGCCTACACGACGGCCTCCGCAACCAGGCCCTGCTGCTGCTCATCGCCAACGACACCAGCACCGCCGGCGCCGTCATCGACGGCGACAGCCTCCCCAGCGGCGCCGGCAGTAAGGAGTACGCCCGCATCCCCAGCGCCTGGCTGCAACAGCGTGAAGCGGAGCTTTATCGCGCCAGTCACGAAGCAGGAGCTTCGTGACCAGAAGATTCATCCCTGGTGACGCGGCTCCAGCCGCGTTACCCGAGCGACGAAGCTCCAGCTTCGCGAGCCCGGCAGGCCGGCGCGACACCTACTCCTCGAACAACTCCGAATGCGTCCCCGCGCGCACGAAATTGATGCGATCCCCTGTCACCTGATAAATCAACAAAAAGTCGCCCCCGATATGGCATTCCCGATGGTCCGCCCAGTCGCCCTTCAGCGCATGATCCCGCCACTCCGGCCCCAGCGGCGCATCGTTGGCGATGAGCAGCAACATCACCGCCTTAAGACGCGGCATGTCGAACCGGCCCGAGCGCGACAGCCGCTGCCAGTCCTTGTGAAAGGCCCGAGTGAAATCGGCCGCCCGCGGCAAGGTCGCCCGCTTAGTGCTGGCTGGTCTTTTCGAGCGCATCAAACAGTGCATCCGTTGTCTCGAACCCCGCGTCGCCTGCCTGCATCTTCGCGCGCGACTCTTCAATGGCGGCGCGGGTCTCCGCGTTGGGCACCTTGAGCTCCAGCGGGAAGGCCTGGTCGTTGACGACGCGCTTGAGCAAAATACGCACGGCATCCGAGACGGAAAGACCCATGGCCGCCAGTGCTTCACTGGCCTGGGCCTTGGTTTCGTCATCCACCCGGACGTGTAGCATCGAGTTACGGGCCATGGTGAGATCCTATCAATCGCTGAGGTGATGGCCTATTCTGTCTCTCATTTGAGAGACATACAAGCAGCATGATCGCCCCTCCCTGGTGACGCGGCTCCAGCCGCGTCACCCGAGCGACGAAGCTCCAGCTTCGCGAATTCAGGCTCCACGCGCGCGATTGAAGCCGAGCATGCTAGACTTTTCTACAGTTCCGTAGAAAACCGAGCCAGCCGATCATGCCGCAAATTTCCGCAAACATTTCCCCCGAAACACGGGACCGTCTCGAACGCTATGTCCGAGCGCGCGGTCTGAAGAAGGGCTTCGTGATCGAGCAAGCGCTCCTGCATCACCTGCAGGCTGCCGGTGAGATCCCGGAGGACGTCGTGATTCCGCCGCGACTCGTGGTCGGGCAGGAGGCGGGCGAGCGGATCATGCAGCGGCTAACTTCCGCTGAGCCGCCGAACCAGGCCATGCAGGCCCTGTTTGACGAATCCGCGGATGCGGCGCCCGGCGACGCTACGTGAGTCAGCAGATTCGGCGCCTGAAAACACGCGACGATCGCCGTCAATTCACCAGCGGCGACGCTGATCTCGACCGCTTCTTCCACCGCTTTGCCGGACAGAATCAGTTTCGCCATCACATCGGCGTCACCTATATCGCGGTCGAGTCGGACCGCATCCTCGGCTTCGTCACCGTCGCGCCCTCCGAGGTCGAGATCGATGCACTCCCCGAGGCCAGCCGCCGTCAACTCCCCCGTTATCCGCTGCCCGTACTTCGCGTCGCGCGGCTCGGCGTCGCCGAACAAAGTCAGGGGCGGGGGATCGGCAAGACGCTGCTCCGGTTTGCGCTATCGCTTGCCCGTCGAACCGCCGAAGAGGTCGGTTGTGTCGGCGTCGTCGTCGACGCCAAACCTCAGGCGCGCGCCTTCTATCTGCGCTACGGCTTCGAGCCTCTCCCGGTGATGGAAGGAGCCTTGCTCGATCGGCCGGAGCCCCTTCCCATGTTTCTTCCGCTGTCGGCGATTCCCCGATCGAGCGATGGGTGACAGACGCCGCTGCCGCGGTCTCGTGAAGCAGGAGCGTCATCGCGCGGGTCGCGAAGCAGGAGCTTCGCGAGCAGGGATATGCTCCCTGGTGACGCGGCTCCAGCCGCGTCACCCGCGAGACGAAGCTCCAGCTTCGCGAACTCAGGCTCCGAGCGCTGCTACCGAGGTTTCGTGAAGCTGGAGCTTCATCGCCGGGGTCACGAAGCTGGAGCTTCGTGACCAGGGACTGGAGCTTCGTGACCAGTATCATACGTCCAGGACAGACTCCCCAAGGCCCCCAACCCCATGATCAACCCCCAGCACCTGCTCGCCGACCTGCAAGCCCTGCTGCCCCGGCTGGAGCAAGACATCCTCGCCTACACCGAGGCCGACCCGGCCCGCGACGCCCATCTGCGCGACGAATACGCCCGCGCCAAGGCCGCCGAGCGCACCGCGGAGCACTTCGTCGCCTGGCGCGAGGCGCAGATCACCCAGGCCGCGGCGGCCTGGATACTGGCCTGCGTGTTCGTGCGCTTTCTCGAAGACAACGGCCTGCTCGACGCGCCGCTGCTCGCCGGCCCCGCCACCGGCGGCCGGCAGAGCCGCTTGCAGCAGGCCAGAGACCGCCTCGGCATCTACTTCAGCGAGCACCCCACCCACGCCGAGCGCGACTACCTGCTCGCCGTCTTCACCGAGCTTGGCGCAACTGCCGGCCATGGCCGAGCTGCTCGACCCCAGCCACAACCCGCTGTGGCAACTGCCGGTCTCCGCGGACGGCGCCAAGGCCCTGCTCGACAGCTTCCAGCGGCTGGACCCGGACAGCGGCGCCATCGTCCACGACTTCACCGACCCGACTTGGGACACCCGCTTTCTCGGCGACCTCTACCAAGACCTATCGGAGTCGGTGCGCAAGCGCTACGCCCTGTTGCAGACCCCGGAGTTCGTCGAGGCCTTCATCCTCGACCACACGCTGGAGCCGGCCAAGGCCGCCTTCGGCCTGCCCGCGCTCAAGCTGATCGACCCCACCTGCGGCTCCGGCCATTTCCTGCTCACCAGCTTCCAGCGCCTGTTCGACGACTGGCAGCGCCGCGAGCCCGCCACCAACGCCCGCGCCCTGGCCCAGCGCGCGCTCGACGCCATCCACGGCGTCGACATCAACCCCTACGCCGTCGCCATCGCCCGCTTCCGGCTGCTCATCGCCGCCATGCGCGCGGCCGGCAGCGACAAGCTCAAGGACGCGCCGGACTTCCACGTCAACCTCGCCGTCGGCGACTCGCTGCTGCACGGCCCGCGCCACGAGTGGCAAGGCCAGGGCAACCAGACCAGGCCTGCTCGACGACCCCCTCGGCCACGTCTTCGAGGTCGAGGACAAGGCCGCAGCTCGCCCGCATCCTCGGCCAGCGCTACCCCGTCGTGGTCGGCAACCCGCCCTACATCACCGTCAAGGACAAGGCGCTGAATCAGGCGCTATCGCGACAAATACCTGACCTGCCACCGGAAGTACTCGCTCGGCGTGCCCTTCACCGAGCGCTTCTTCGACCTCTGCCTGCCGGCCCGCGCGGGAACCGCGGAGCAGCACCACGGCCCGGCCGGCTTCGTCGGCATGATCACCGCCAACAGCTTCATGAAGCGCGAGTTCGGCAAGAAGCTGATCGAGGACTATCTGCCCACCAAGGCCCTGACCCATGTCATCGACACCTCCGGCGCCTACATCCCCGGTCACGGCACGCCGACGGTGATCCTGTTCGCCCGCAACCAGCGGCCCCAGGACGAGCCGATCCGCGCCGTGCTCGGCATCCGCGGCGAGCCGGGCACGCCCGAAGACGCCGCCCAGGGCCTGGTCTGGCGCTCCATCGTCGACCTGCTGGAGCGGCCGGGGAGCGAGAACGCCTATGTCAGCGTGGTGGATCAGGAGCGGGGGACTGTATGCGCGGCATCCCTGGAGTGTCGGCGGCGGCGGCGCGACCGAGCTGAAGGCGCTGATCGAGTCGGCCGCCGAGACAGTGACGCTTGGCTCCAGTCGCGTCGACCGTCGATCGGGCTTCGTGCGAGCGATCACTCGGTGAAGACGAGCTTCATACTGGGTCAGCGAAGCTGAGCTTCGCGACCAGGATCGCGCCGTGAGACGATCACGGCACGCTTCGTCGCAGACGCGGCGAGCATCATTCACGCGACTGGGAGCTTGGCCGATCAAGATCAGTGCCTTATCCCGTATCGAGCGAGATCGTGTCCGAGACTGGATCGCTGATCCGACTTGCAACGCATTCCGCTAGCTGATCTGGCCTACTCGCACAGACGATCTATGGCGATCGGCAAGACGATTCGGAAAGTCGAGGCTGAGAGCAAGGGACTGACGCTGGTATCGGACCATTGGATGCATCTAGCCGCGGACAGAGCTTCGCACCCCCCTCTCCATCACCTTCGCCTTCGTCGCCACCCACAACCATTTCGTCCTCGACCGGGGCGGCAAGGTCTTCAAGCAATCCGCGCCGGTGATCAAGCTCCCCGCCGGCGCGACCGAGGCCGATCATCTGGCGCTGCTGGGCCTGCTCAACAGCTCGACCGCCTGTTTCTGGATGAAGCAGGTGTTTCACAACAAGGGAGGCGGCGGAATCGGCGAGGGGACTCGGCAGACGAAGAGCATGGGAGCAATTCGATCGAATTCGACGGCACCAGGCTGAAGCAATTCCCCATCCCTCCCGACCCCAACCACGCCGCCCGCAACCTCGCCACACACCTCGACCAACTCGCCCAACAACTCGCCACCCTCGACCCGGCCGCGGTCCTCGCCAGCGCCCCGGAAGACCCCGCCGCCGCGCTCGCCACCGCCAAGTCCGAGACCGACACGCTGGTCCGCCGCATGATCGCGCTGCAAGAAGAGCTGGACTGGTGCAATTACCGGCTCTACGGCCTCACCGACGACGACCTGTGCATGGCCGGCTCGCCCGCCGAGCCCGAGCCCGACTCGAACTCGATCTGGGCGAGCGCCCGTTCGAGATCGCGCTCGCCCGCCGCGTCGCCGCTGGCGAGACCGAGACCACCTGGTTCGCGCGTCACGGCAGCCGGCCGCGCACCGAGCTGCCCGAGCACTGGCCCGCCGACTATCGGGCGCTGACCGAGCGCCGGCTGCGGGCGATCGCGGACAACCGCTGGATCAGGCTGGTCGAGCAGCCGGAATACAAGCGCCGCTGGAACCGCGAGCCCTGGGACAAACGCCAACAGCGCGCGCTGCGCGACTGGCTGCTGGATCACCTGGAGGGGCTGTGCCAGGCGCCGGAGTTGCAGACCTGCGCCCAGCTCGCCGAGCGTGCGCGCCACGACGCCCAGTTCCAGCGGGTCGCCGCGCTCTACACCGGCTCCGACACCTTCGATGCGCGCACGCTGGTCTGCGAGCTGGTGGCCGGCGATCAGGTGCCGCAGATGGCCGCCGCCCGCTACAAGCCCAAGGCCATGCCTAAATTCCGCGCCTGGCAGGAGACCTGGGACAAGCAGCGCCTGGAAGACGCCATCGACGCCCGCGCCGCGCTCGACCCCGCCGACCCGGCGTATCTCAGCCAAGCGCAGGCGCAGGCGCTGAAGGCCGAGCAGGTCGGCACCATCGCGCTGCCGCCCAAGTACGCCGCCGCGGACTTTCGCCAGCCGAGCTACTGGGGCCTGCGCGGCAAGCTCGACGTGCCCAAGGAGCGCTTCTTCAGCCTGCCCGGCTGCGAAAAGGCCGGCGACAACAGCCTGGTCATCGGCTGGGCCGGCCTCAACCACCTGCAACGCGCCCAGGCCATCGCCGCCTGGTACCTGGCGCGCAAGGAACAAGAGGGCTGGGACGCCGAGCGCCTGACCCCGATGCTGCTGGCCCTGGACGAGCTGATCCCCTGGCTCAAGCAATGGCATAACGAGATCGACCCCGACTACGGCGAGCGCCTGGGCGACTTCTACGAGGGCTTTCTGCTGGAGGAGCTGCGGCAACTGGAGCGTTCTCGCGATGATCTTAGCGCCTGGCAGCCGCCCGCCGCCCGGCGTGGGCGGCGCTGAGCGCCCGCGGCTGTACCCTGGTGACGCGGCTCCAGCCGCGTCACCCGAGCGACGAAGCTCCAGCTTCGCGAGGCCCTGATGCCGGCGCCGCCGCCGGAGTCCCGTGAAGCTGGAGCTTCATCGCCGGGGTCGCGAAGCAAGAGCTTCGCGACCAGGGAGGGGGAGAGACGCTCCCTGGCTGCTGACGCGGCCGCAGCGACCACCTCCCCTGGTGACGCGGCTCCAGCCGCGTCACCCGAGCGACGAAGCTCCAGCTTCGCGAGGCCCTGATGCCGGCGCCGCCGAAGTCTCGTGAAGCTGGAGCTTCATAGCGCGGGTCGCGAAGCAGGAGCTTCGCGACCAGGGATAGTGGCCCTGGCGCGCGCGATCCAGTGCAGCGCGGTACACTCATCTGAAGCGCATTGCGACCAGGAAACCTCAACGCCTACGGGAGCTTCGACATCATGCACACCCAACCGGTATCCGCGTATCGCTTCGAGGACTATCTGGCGGTCGAGCGCGAGTCGACCGACGTCCGGCACGAGTATGTCCAGGGCCAGGTCTTCGCCATGACCGGCGGCAGCTATGAGCACAGTCTGATTGCGGCTAATCTGGCCCGGCGGCTGGGCAATCAACTTGAGGGCGGTCCCTGTGTGGTGCTGTCCAGCGACATGCGTATTCGCATCGAGACCGCCGACGCCTGCGCCTATCCGGACGTCAGCGTGCTGTGCGGCGATCCAGTCTTTCACGACCAGCGGCGCGATGTGCTGACCAATCCGACCCTGATCGCCGAGGTGCTCTCACCCTCCACCGAGGCCTATGACCGCGGCGGCAAGTTCGCGCTCTATCGCCAACTGCCGAGCCTGCGCCACTATCTGTTGATTGCCCAGGACCGGGTCGCGGTGGATGTCTTCACCCGCGAAGCCGACGGCCGTTGGTTGCTCGACGCCTTTGCCGATGCCGATGCCAATGCGGCGATTGCGCTGGAGGGCCTGGGCTGCCAACTCGCCGTGCGCGAGTTGTACGATCGGGTGGAGTTCGGCGCCGGCGAGGACGCCGCCGGGGAAGGCTGATTCTCCCCTGGTGACGCGGCTCCAGCCGCGTCACCTGAGCGACGAAGCTCCAGCTTCGCGAGGCTATGGCCCAGGCGCCGATGCCGCAGTCTCATGAAGCTGGAGCTTCATCGCTCCGATCGCGAAGCAGGAGCTTCGCGACCAGGGATACGCTCTCTGGTGACGCGGCTCCAGCCGCCAGGGATACTCTCTGGTGACGCGGCTCCAGCCGCGTCACCCAAGCGACGAAGCTCCAGCTTCGCGATCATAGAGGAGGTGATCAATGACCCGCAGCCGTTACCGCTTTCTCGGCAACGATGCCCCTTACTTCCTGACCATGACCATCAATCAGTGGCTGCCGGTCTTCACCCGGCCGGCGACGGTCGAGGTCATTCTCGATAGCTGGCGGTATCTGCAGACGCATAATGACTTCCGCCTGCACGGCTATGTGATCCTGGAGAACCACTTGCATCTGGTCGCCCGCGCGCCGGAACTGGATCGAGACGTGCAGCGGTTCAAGTCGTTCACGGCGAAGCGCCTGATCGCGGTGCTAGAGGAAGCCGGCGCGCATCGCTTGCTCCAAATGCTGCGATTGTTTAAGGGCGAGGGGAAGATGGATTCCACCTATCAGGTCTGGGAGGAAGGCAGCCATCCGCAGCGCATCGAGCACGAGGCGGTGATGCGTCAGAAGCTGGACTATCTGCATTACAATCCGGTCAAGCGTGGCTATGTGGACTTGCCGGAGCATTGGCGCTGGTCCAGCGCGCGGGATTATTTGGGCCAGCCGGGGTTGATTGAGGTGGATAAGGATTGGCTGGGCTCGTGATGCGCTCGTGCCCCTGGTGACGCGGCTCCAGCCGCGTCATCCGTGCCACGAAGCTCTGCTTCGCGAAGCTGGAGCTTCGTCGCTGGGGTCACGAAGCTGGAGCTTCGTGACCAGGAGGTAGGCGCGGGGGCATGAGGCCGGGAGCACCTCTTCTGGTGACGCGGCTCCTGCCGCGTCACCCTGTGACGAAGCTCTGCTTCGCGAAGCTGGAGCTTCGTGACCAGGGACTGGAGCTTCGTGAACAGGAGGGTCCACTCTACGGCTTAGGAATAGACCACAAATGTAGTAAGCTCACGCAAGAGGCTCGACGCCCCTGATCTAGAGGAGATCGCACCATGCCGGCATCAACATCGATCCGAATCGATCAACGGCTTTACGAACAGGCCAAGGCCGATGCGACCGCGGAGCATCGGACGATTGCGGGCCAGGTCGAGTACTGGGCACGCATCGGGCGTGCGGCCCTGGATAACCCGGATCTGCCGGTCAGCTTTATTGCCGAGTCGCTGGCGTCGTTGGACGAGCCGCATGACGCGGCCACGCCCTTTGAGCCGGGTCAGCGCGCTGGATGAGCTACGCCCTGCGGCAGACCAGGCGGTTTGCGCGAGCCTATAAGAAGTTGCACCCCAAGGTCGCCGCGGATGTGGACAGCGCAGCGCTGGAGATTGCGGCGAATCCCTTGCTGGGGGAGCGGAAGCGGGGTGATCTGGCCGCGCTGCGTGTCTACAAGTTCCAAAGTCAGGGGCAGCTGTATCTGCTGGGCTATAGCCTGGATGACAGTATTCGCCTCATATATCTTGAGGCCGTCGGACCGCACGAGAATTTCTATCGTGACCTTAAGCGCTCATAGTCGGGCGCCTCTGGTGACGCGGCTGCTGCCGGCGGCCTTCGTGAAGCAGGAGCTTCATCGCGCGGGTCGCGAAGCGGCAGCTTCGCGACCAGGGATACTCTCCCTGGTCACGCGGCTCCAGCCGCGTCACTCGCGCGACAAAGTTCTGCTTCGCGACGCCGGAACTTCATGACCAGCTAAACATGCTTGGAGACAGTAACGATGCAACTAGACCTTCTGTTAGAGCGAATGTCGGTCGAGGAAAAGATTTTGGCCATGGAAAGCCTCTGGGATTCGCTGCGACAGGAGCCTGCCGATATCGAGTCGCCCAGCTGGCACGGCGAGATTCTGACGCAGCGCGCGGCGGCGGTGAAACGTGGCGAGGACGGATTCGAGGACTGGGAGTCTGCGAAGGCCGAAATCAGAAGTCAGCTCTGATGAAGATTCGCATCCTGACGTCGGCAAAGCAGGATTCCCCTGGTGACGCGGCTCCAGCCGCGTCACCCACGCGACGAAGCTCCAGCTTCGAGAGACGTGAGGCGCGGCGGTGGCTTTCGTGAAGCTGGAGCTTCATCGCTGGGGTTACGAAGCTGGAGCTTCGTGACCAGAGAGCCTCGTGACCAGAGAGCTTCGATCACGCGTAAATTGCGAACTCAAAGGACGTCGATAAGTGACATGTCGGAACTGATCAAAGACCTCATCCACATCCCCGAGCGTGTTCAGCGCGGGGATTTCGTGCTGAACCTGGCCACCGGGTTGGCGCCCGAGGCGGTGGGGCAGACACTGAAGGATTACGTGGTGACGCCGCAGTTGGCGCGCTGCTTCGAGGATGCACTGAGCTTTATCAAGAGCGCCGTCGGGAGCCAGCAGAATCGCAACAAGGGCGCCTATCTGCACGGCAGCTTCGGTTGCGGCAAGTCGCATTTCATGGCGGTGCTGAATCTGCTGGTGCAGGGCAACAGCCAAGCGCGCGCGATGCCGGAGCTGGCCTCGGCGGTGGCAAGGCACAGCGACTGGATGCAGAGCAAGAACGTCCTGCTGGTGCCCTATCACATGATCGGCGCCGCGAGCATCGAATCCGGTGTGCTTGGCGGTTATGCCCGCTTTATCCGCTCGCTGCACCCGGACGCGCCGGTGCCGGGCTTCTACATGAGCGATCGGCTGTTCGCCGATGCCAAGGCGACGCGCGGCCACATGGGCGATGAGACCTTTTTTGCCGCGTTGAATGCGGGCTCTGCCGGTACCGAGACGGACGACGGCTGGGGCGACGTCGCGACCGGTTGGGACGCGGCCAGCTTCGATGCCGTGCTCGCCGGCCAGGCGAGCGATCAGGATCGGGTCGACTTGGTGTCGGCGCTGGTCGGTACGCTGTTCAAGTCCTTCGCCGATCTGGCCAACACCGAGAGCGGCGGCTATATCGAGTTCGACGAGGGCCTGCGGGTGATGACCGCGCACGCCAAGGCGCTGGGCTATGACGCGGTGATCCTGTTTCTGGATGAGCTGATCCTGTGGCTGGCCAGCCGGCTGTCGGACCGCGCCTTCATCAACAGCGAGATCCAGAAGGTGGTGAAGCTGGTGGAGACCGGCATGCCGCGCGAGCTGCCGCTGGTGAGCTTCATCGCCCGTCAGCGCGACCTGCGCGAGTTCGTCGGCGATCAATACAGCGGCGTGGAGCAGGAGATCTTGAGCGACTCGCTGAAGTATTGGGAGGGTCGCTTTCACACCATCACGCTGGAGGACCGCAACCTGCCGGTGATCGCCGAGCGGCGTCTGTTGGCGCCGGTGGATACGGCGGCCAAGCAGCGCATCGACGAGGCCTTCGCGCAGACCGAGCGCATGCGCGAGGAGACCTTCACGCTGCTGCTGACCAGCCAGGGCGATCGCGAGCAGTTCCGCCGGCTGTATCCCTTCAGCCCGGCGCTGGTGCAGGCGCTGGTGGCGCTGTCGTCGGCGTTGCAGCGCGAGCGCACGGCGCTGAAGGTGATGCTGATGCTGCTGGTCGACCAGCGCGAGACGCTGACGCTGGGGCAGGTGATTCCGGTGGGCGATCTGTACGACGTGATCGGCTCCGAGGCGGAGCCGTTCTCGGAGCAGATGCGCCAACACTTCGATAACGCCAAGACCCTGTTCGAGCGCAAGCTGGTGCCGCTGCTGGAGCTGGAGCATCAGGTCGCGCTTTCGAGAACTGGAAGGGCTACCGCCGGATGATGCCAAGCGCAGGGCGTTCAACAATGATCTGCGGCTGCTGAAGACCCTGGTGCTGGCGGCGCTGGCACCGGAGGTGGAGAGCTTCAAGCAGCTCACCGCCACCAAGCTGGCGGCGCTGAATCACGGCACCATCCGTTCTCCAATCCCGGGCCAAGAGGCGCGCACGGTGCTCAACAAGTGCCGCAAGTGGGCCGGCCAGGTGGGCGAGATCAAGATCTCGGAGGACAGCAATCCCAGCATCGGCCTGCAGCTCTCGGGCGTGGACACCGAGAGCATCATCGAGCAGGCGCGCATCAACGACAACGACGGCAACCGTCGCCGGCTGGTGCGGGAGATGGTGTTCGAGGCCTTTGGTATTCGCGACGACAACCAGCTGTTCGTCGATCACGAGTGGCTCTGGCGCGGCACTCGGCGGCGGGTGGAGGTGCTGTTTCAGAACATCGTCGAGATCAGCGACGACAGCTACTTCGAGGCGCGTGGCGACGACTGGAAGGTGATCATCGACTTTCCGTTCGACAGCGCCGGGTTCTCGCCCGACCGACGACCAGGCGCGGGTACGGGATTTCGAGGAGCGCGGCGGGCAGGCGCGCACCCTGTGCTGGTTGCCGTATTTCTTCAGCGCCGACGCGCAGAAGAACCTCGGTAAGCTGGTGGTGCTGGAAGACATCCTGAAGAGCGACGACAGCTTCGATCGCTACAGCCGTCATCTGAGCCCGCAGGACCGCGCCAGCGCGCGCACGCTGCTCGACAACCAACGCAGCCAGCTGCGACAGCAGATCAAGGATTATCTGATCGGCGCCTACGGCGTCGCCGAGCCGCTGCCGGGCTCGCTGGACAACGCGGACCTGCTGGAGTCGCAGCTCATCTCGGTGCAGCCGGGCTTTCGACCCCGTCCGCCCCAGGGCACCACCATGGCCCGCGCCTTCGAGCAGTTGCTCGGGCAGGCGCTGGCGTTTCAGTATCCGGACCACCCGGAATTCGACTGTGAGGTGCGCCTGACCGATCTCGGTAAGGTGTTCACGGAGCTGCGCCGTGCCCTGCATGCGGGCAACGGGCGCATCGAGGTCGACGGCCCGCTGCGCCCGTTGCTGCGACAGATTGCGCAACCTCTGGGTCTGGGTGAGATGCACGAGCGGCATTTTATCTTTAAGCCGGATTGGCCGCAGCACCTGACGCGGGAGCTGGCCCAGATGCCGACCCAGCAGGGTGCCGATGTGACGGTGCGCGGGCTACGCGAGGCGATGGACAGACCGCGGCCCAAAGGGCTGCCGGTGGCGGTGCAGAATCTGTTGATCATGGTGTTCGCCGAGCACGGTCAGTACGCCTTCAACCTCCACGGCGGGCCTTACGACAACGTCACGCTGAAGGACATCCGCGACGATTTGGTGCTGATCAAGCAGGCGTTGGCGGAGCCGGATCGCTGGAAAAAGGCATTGGAGCAGGCCGCCGCGCTGTTCGGCATCACGGTCAACGCGCTGCGCACGGCCAACAATCAGAACACGCTGCAAAAGGAGGTGCAGGATGCCGTCGGCGTGCATCTGGAGGCCTGTCGCACGCTGGCGGTGGACCTGGAGAAGCAGCTCACCGATCTGGGCCTGGCGCACGACGGTAATCGGCTGCGCAATGCCAGGCTCGCGGTGCAGGTGCTGGAAGACTTGCAGGGCAAGGAAGGCCCGGCGCTGGTCGAGGCCCTGGCCGGCGTGACGCCGATCACCAGCCTGCAGGCGCTGGCAAAGGGCATGAGCTCGGCAAGCCGAGTCAGTAATGCCATCGCCGACAACAACTGGGCGCTGCTGGAGAAGGTCTGGAGCGGCGCCGATGCCGATGGCCAGCGAATCCAACGATCGGTGGCCGAGGCGATGGCGGCCGATGAGCTGGTCACCGGGTTGGCCGGGGCATTGAAGCAGGCGCAGGCGGATGCAACGGCTGCCATCATCCCGGCCGCCGCCCGTCAAACCACCCCGCGTTGATCCACCGCGGCCCGATCCGGCTGAGAAGGGCAAGACGGTTCTGAAGCAAGCGAAGCATGAAGGCCTTGACGCGCACGAGGCAGCCGAACTCCTGGATGAGATCCAGGCGCAGCTCGACGAGGCCGTAACGCTGGATATCAGCTACAGCATCATCGGCCACGACCGTTAGTTCTGACCGCTACGCCCGACAACGATGGAACACGCGATACCAACGCAGGCCGATCAAAAGCCGCTTCCAAGCCCGCTTCTGGCCCAGGTGCGCGCGATCCTGAACAGGGATGCGCAGGCAGACCGAATCGCGCTGGTCTGGCCCGAGCCCATCGCGATGCCGGAGTCCTTGCAATGCATCGACGAAACCGCACTGCGCGTTGTCTATTGCACGTCGCAGCTCGCAATGCGCGAACGGCTGGCGACACATCAGCCGGGGCCAGAGCGCTTGGTGCTGTTATCGCCCTTCGACGAGACGCAACTGGGTAAGGATCTGCTGGCGCGGCTGTGGGGGCATGAGCCCAAGCGGATTAGCCCTTGGCGAACGCTGGAACAACTGCTGCGGGTGAATCAGATCGATCCGCGCCTGACCGGCAAGGACTACCGCTGGATCGCGGAAAGTCTGCTGAACAGCTACGAGCACTATCGGGGCCGCGTTCAGTTCGGCGAGGTACTGGATTTCGACCAGGCCTGGCAGGCCTTAGCGCTGGGGTTGCTGGATTTTTCGGCCGATGCGGTCGACCTGGACGCCCTGCTGGAATGGTCGCGACAGTCCGGCGTGGCAGATGCCGTTACCGCGTTGCCGGAGGAGATGCACGCGCATCTGGGCGATTGGCTGGAGCCCCGACTCGCGGAGCAAACCACGCTGGTGCTCTGTCTCTGGCGGCAGGGACAGGTCGCTGACATGCTGGCCATCGGCCTAGTCTGCTCGCTGCTCTACCGAGCGGGTATAGGACCGTCTGATGCCCGGTTCGGGACGATTTTTCAGGCCAGGGTCCGCTTGAGCGAGCGCTTTTTCGGCGGCCAAACGATCGACGATAGAACGTTGCAAGCCTATGGGGCGGCGACGGTCGCTTACCTGGAGCCTGTGCTGCGGGCCGCACCGCACAGCGCCATGACTGCGGTGTTTGGCGACACCGAGCAGCTATTGGCGAGCCTCGATTTGCTGCCGCTGGCGGTGGAATCGGATCTGTTGCCGAGCGGTTTCGGTCAGCGCCTGGAACGGTTCGCCGTGACCTTGCAGGGGGCGGCCAACGGTGGATCGATGGATGCGGCGTTGGACTCCCTGGCGGCGTTGCGGCGGCACCGACTAGCATCGGTACGGCAAGAACAGGTCCGCACCGCGATCCTGGCCATGCGCACCTGCGGCTGGCTTCGGCTGGACGAGCCGCGGTACACCGGTCTGAGCGCGCTGACCCAAGACTATCTGGACAACGGCGGCTATCTCGATTGGGCCCGAAGCCGGCTTTGGTCCGGCGACGAGCACGAGGCGTTGAGTCGCGTCTATGAGGGCTTGAGCAAAGGGGCATCGGCGCGCCGCGAGCGACTGAACGAGGCCTTCGCGGGGCACCTGCCAGCGATCGCCCGCGGCGACCGCGCGGGTGACACGGCAATTCCGGTCGAGGAGGCGCTGCAGGCACTGGTGGCGCCGTTGGCGAGGCAGCAGCCGGTGCTGTTGCTGGTACTCGATGGGATGAGCCAGGCCGTCTATCGCGAATTGTCGGACGACCTGTTGCAGCAGGGTTGGGTCGAGTTGCAGCGTGCGATCGACGGTAGCGATCGATCTGAAGAACAGCTGGTCAGTCGCTCGGTAGGCCGGCCGGCCTGCCTGCTCGCCGCCTTACCGACGGTTACCCGGATCAGCCGATATAGCCTTCTGGCTGGCAGCCTGGGCGCAGGGAGCAGTGGTGATGAGAAGAAGGCGTTCGCGGCACATCCGGCGCTGAAGGCATTGTCTTCCACGCGGTTTCCACCGCAGCTGTTTCACAAGGCCGAGCTGCAACAGGCCGGCAGCGGCGCGCTCTCGGATACAGTGCGCGCCGCGATTGCGGGGCGCGAGCACAAGTTGGTCGGGGCAGTGATCAACGCCGTGGACGATCTATTGAGCACTGGCGCCCAGTTGACCATGAACTGGTCGGTATCCGCGATCGGCCTGTTACCGCAGCTGTTGGATGCCGCCCGAGAAGCCGGCCGCTTGGTCATCTTCACCAGCGATCACGGCCATGTGCTGGACCACGCGATGGTGATGCGTGAGTCGGATGCGGACGCCGAGCGCTACAAGCTGAGCACGACTTCGGTCGGTGACGGTGAGATCGCGATCGAAGGCAAGCGCGTTCTGCTGGCCGGGAATCGCTGCGTCTTGCCCTGGTCCGAACGCATCCGGTACGCACCGAAGAAAATGGGCTATCACGGCGGCGGCACACCGCAGGAGGTGCTGATTCCATTTGGCGTGTATCGCAATGCGGGCGACACCGATCCCCTGGTGGGCTGGTGTGAGGTGCCACGGCAGGAACCACAGTGGTGGAGACTCGATGCCGATGCGGCATGGGTCGTCGAGGAGCCGGCCGCGGCATCGGCCGAGCCCCGATCCAGGTCGGGGGCCAAGTCCAAAAAAGGGCTGAAGCCGCAACAGATGCACCGAAACTTGGATCTGTTTGCTGATGCGTTGCCGACGGTGACGGATGCGGAAAGTGCTCAGAACTGGATCACGGCCCTGGTTGCTTGCCCCGTCTACGCGCAGATGAAGGCACGCGCCGGTCGCGTGATGATCGGCGACGATCAGTTGCGGCAGTGCCTGCTGCTTCTGGCGCAGAGCAATGGGCAGCAGATGCTCGGGGCCTTGGCGCAGGCACTGCAAATTCCCGCCATTCGCATGAACGGGTTCCTGGCTGGCTTGCAGAAGTTGCTGAACGTCGACGGCTATCCGGTGTTGTCCATCGACCGCGCCGCGAAGACGGTGAAGCTGGATATACGCTCGCTGAAGGTGCAGTTTGAGCTGGCCGACCGTGGCTAGCCTTCCTGGTGACGAAGCGAGCTTTACTGGTGACGCAGCGAGCTTTACTGGTGACGCAGCTCCCGCTGCGTCACCCCAGCGATGAAGCTCCAGCTTCACGGAGTCGGCTAGACGCGCCCTGTGGTTCGAAGCGCCAGTCCGAGTCAACCATGACGGGCACGCGAAGCTGAGCTTCGTCGCATCGGTGACGAAGCTGGAGCTTCGTCACCAGGAAGACCCGAGGTCAAAGCATGATCAGCAGTCAGCGCAGGACGGACATCATCGATGCCTTGCGGCGCGGCACGGTACCGCAGTATGGGCTGGACGCGCTTGCCGTTGGGCTCGCACCGTTCGAGGCTGCCTTTGAGGACGAGTTAGGCAAGGTCGCCCTGGGCCGCGGACAGTTCAAGGCGATCCGTGGCGAGTACGGCAGCGGCAAGACCTTTTTTTGCCGTTGGCTCCGCGAACGCGCCCATCGCCTCGGCTTCGCCTGCGCCGAGGTGCAGATCTCCGAAACCGAGACGCCGCTGCATCGACTGGAGACCGTCTATCGCCGCCTGCTGGAACGACTGACCACCGCCGACTCGCCCTCGGGTGCCTTTCGCAATGTCATCGATGCCTGGTTCTTCGCCTTGGAGGAGGACGTCTTGTCGCAGGGGAGCGTGCAGCCGGATGACATCGACGGTCTGATGACAGCCACCGATGCGCTGATGGAACAGCGCCTGAGCGAGGTGGTGCGGTCGGCGCCCGCGTTCGCATTGACGCTGCGCGCTTATCGACGGGCCTTGCTGGAGGAGCGCGAGGAGATCGCCGACGGTCTGCTGGCCTGGATGGCGGGACAACCGAATATCGCGGCCTCGGTGAAGCGTTATGCGCAGATCAAAGGGGACATCGATCACTTCGGCGCCTTGAGTTTCTTGCAGGGCGTTTTGACCATCCTCAAAGACTCCGGCCATCCGGGTTTGCTGCTGGTGCTGGATGAGGTGGAGACCCTGCAGCGCATGCGTGGTGATGTGCGCGACAAGAGCCTGAACGCGCTGCGACAACTGATGGATGAGATCGACAGCGGACGGTTCCCGGGACTGTATCTGGTGATGACCGGAACGCCGCCGTTCTTCGATGGCCCCATGGGCGTGCAGCGGCTGCCGCCGTTGGCGCAGCGCCTGGCCGTAGATTTCGCCACCGATGCGCGCTTCGACAACCCACGCGCGGTGCAGATTCGGCTCAAGGGATTCGACGCCACGTCCTTATGCGAGGTGGGCTGTAAAGTGAGGGACCTGTATGCCGGATCTAGCGCATCCGCGCGCATCAGCACGCTCGTCGACGATGCCTATGTGGCAACCCTTGCCCAGGCCGTGACCGGCAACCTGGGCGGTAAGGTAGGCGTCGCACCGCGGGTGTTTCTGAAAAAACTGGTGGGAGAGGTGTTGGACCGGGTGGATCAGTTTGCGGATTTCGATCCGCGCAGGCACTACGCGCTGACCATCAGCGAGCAAGAACTGACCGCCGTCGAGCGCGCCGCGCGATCAGCGGACAGTGTCGACGATATTCGGCTCGACCTGCCCGCAGGTACGGATGAACGTCCTGGTGACGAAGCTGGAGCTTCGTCACCAGGAAAACCATGAACGCTTTCGATCAACTGCATCCGGCGATTCAACACCACATCGTCAACAGCCTGGGCTGGTCGTCGCTGCGGCCGCTGCAGGAGGCGGCCATCGCGCCGATCCTGAACGGTGAACATGCGATCCTGTTGGCGCCGACCGCCGGCGGCAAGACCGAGGCGGCGGCATTGCCGGTGCTCTCGCGGCTGTTGCGAGAGGACTGGCAGGGGCTGAGCGTGCTCTACGTTTGCCCGATCAAGGCGTTGCTGAACAACCTGGAGGCGCGCCTCTCCTATTACGCGGGACTGGTCGGGCGCAGCGTCGCACTGTGGCACGGAGATGTCGGTCCGGCCCGCAAGGCGAGGCTCGTCGCCGAGCCACCCGACATCCTGCTGACGACGCCGGAGTCGTTGGAGGTGATACTGGTGTCCGGACGCATCGATCACTGGCAACTCTTCGCCGGTCTGCGCTGCGTGATCATCGATGAAGTCCATGCCTTTGCCGGCGACGATCGCGGCTGGCACTTGCTGTATCTGCTCGAGCGCCTAAGCCATATCGCGGGGCGGGAGTTGCAGCGCCTGGGATTGTCCGCCACGGTGGGCAATCCGCGGCAGCTCTGTGATTGGCTTGCCGCGGGGTGCGAGCGGCCGCGTGCCGTGCTGAATCCGTCGAGCGATACGGAGGACGATGCACAAGCCGAGCCAGATGTCGAAGTCGACTGGGTCGGCAACCTGGACAACGCGGCGCTGGTCATTTCCCGTTTGCACCGGGGCGAGAAGCGGCTGGTCTTTTGCGATAGTCGGGCCGGCGTCGAGGCATTGGCCATGGCCCTGCGCGGCCTGGGCGTGAACACCTTCGTGTCGCATAGCTGCCTGAGTCTGGACGAGCGCCATGCCGCGGAACAGGCCTTCAGCGAGGGCAGCGACTGTGTCATCGTCGCTACCAGCACGCTGGAGTTGGGCATCGATGTCGGCGACCTTGACCGGGTGATCCAGATCGACGCACCCGCAAGCGTCGCATCCTTTCTGCAACGCATCGGGCGCACTGGCCGACGACCCGGCAGTACGCGCAATTGCCTGTTCCTGATCACCAAGGAACAGTCGTTCTTACAGGCGGCGGCACTGCTTCAGCTTTGGGCTGAAGGCTACGTCGAGCCAACGACACCGCCGCCGCTGCCTTTGCACTTGTTCGCTCAGCAGATCATGGCGCTTGCCCTGCAAGAGCGCGGTATCGCGGTTTCCGATTGGCCGCCATGGTTAGGGCGGCGGCCGGGTTTGGCGGACGTCGACGCGGACCAGCTTGAACGCATTATGCGGTTCATGACCCAAACAGGGATCCTGCATGCTGACCAAGGCATACTCGGGATCGGCAAAGACGGCGAGCGGCAGTTCGGCGACAAGCACTTCATGGCGCTGTTCTCGGTGTTCGTCAGTCCGCCTTCGGTCAAGGTGTTCCATGGCCGACAGGAGATCGGCGAGGTGCACCAATCGACCTTCATCCTGAAAGAAGACGGCCCATCGGTGTTGACGCTGGGAGGACGCTCCTGGCAGACCAAGTACGTCGACTGGCCGAGGCGCAAGGCCTATGTCGAACCGACCGATCTGCGCGGCCGTTCACGTTGGCTGAGTGCCGGCCAACCGCTGCCGTTCGCGCTGTGTCAGGCCATGACACGGATGCTCGCGCGGGAGGATTTTCCGGCCAAGTTTTCGCGGCGAGCCGTGGAATTCATGCAGACACTGCGCGAGGAATACGACTGGGTCGAACCTGGCCGTAGCTTCCTGATCCATGGAGAGGACGGGGGCGTGGTCTGGTGGACCTTCGCCGGCAAACTCGTCAATGCGGCCATCGCAGCTGCCATTCCACAGGCGCTGCGAAACCAGGCAGGCATCGTTAAGTCAGACAACCTGTCCGTCACCTTCAGTGGCGATGTCGACGCTAGAGCGCTGAAACAGGCGATTGGCCGGCTTATGCACCTCGATCCCTTCGAGCGCACGATCCCACTGGACGAGGCATTCATTGCGGAGCTGAAGTTTGGCGAGTGCCTGCCGCGCGACTGTCGAGATCGCGAGTTGGCAGCAAGATACGACACCAAGGACGAACTCGCGCTGCTGGTGAGCTACCCGCTGGTGTCGATGCGCGCTGTGCGCCGTTAGCTGCTTTGTGGACGCGCGAGTACCATCGGTTCCGGCCCGCGCCAACGTCATCCGACGTTTCCGCCGGATGTGCACGCTGATTAAGCCAACGCATTCGGCATCACCTTAGGCCGTCACACCAAGGGTTTGGTGTATCTGCCCGACTACAAGAGGATGCAGGTCTGTGGCCTGGGCGAACTGTTGGAGATACCGCCGCTCAGCGTCCGTATCCACCTCGATGGTCAGCAACGAGCCCGCGTAGACCTGCGCGGCAACCTCCTGGTTCGGGATCTCGGCGGCAAATGCCAGCACGTTCAGAGGCTCCTGCATTTGCTGCAAGACCCACTGCTGCATGCCTTGATCGGCGCCGGACTCCTGGAGCTTGCCGACGATACGCTGCATCTCGTCGGGCGAAATCTGGCCGTCGGATTTTGCGGCGTTGATCATGCCTTTAAGCACAAGCTGCGCGGTGGTCTCAAGCGCTTCCTGTTCCGCGGTATTGCGGGGCATGCGCATCCCAACGGGCATGTCACCACCGGACCAAGGGTTAGCGGAACTAACACTTGGCATCGGCAGCCCGCTGCCGGCCCCAGCACCGGCAGACGGTGACTGACCAGCGGATTGGAGTGCCTTCATGGCGACGCTGGCGAGTACCGCAAGCATGCCGCCCTGCACCGCGCCCTTTCCGCCACCGAACAGAGAGCCGACGAGCGCCCCCAAGCCACCCGCTTGACCCGGGCTCTGCGCGGCTCCGCTCAAGCCACCCTGCACGGCGTCGAAAATACCGCCGAGCAAGCCACCCGCTCCCGAACCTGACTGCGCTCCAGCCTGGGCGCCGCCCATGCTGCCCCCGAGCCCACCGAATCCCGACCGCTGCAGTTGCTCCAACGCGCTGCCGATGCGGTTGCCGCTGGACGGCGCCATCCCGCCCTGCATGACGGCACCAATCAGGTCTGCAAAATTCGCCATCGCTCGCTCCATTGTCTGTTTTGGTGGGCAACTGCCCGTGAATCAATCCAACTCGAATGCGCCGGCAAACAGGTTGCCGAGCGCCATCGCCCGACAATCCGCTTGTAACGCATTGCCGGGCACGGCGAAGTGTAGCGCACCAAAGGCCGGACGACGCCTGCAACATACCTCGGTGTTCAGCAAGGCACGGCCATGACTGGCGCTCGCGCTCAATGGGGCAGCAACGTCAGTGCATCGCCGGCGCCTACACCAAGCAGTTCATCAGCACGCGCCTGGTTCGCGGCCACCTCGACCAGACCGAAGGCGTTGGCATACCAAAACGGCGTATCCCGCGGCACCTCACAGAAGGTACGCGCGAACCCGATCTGCCGCCCCCCAATCCTCACGCGGGTGTCGCGCGGAATGGCGTCCGCCTTAAGACCAGTGATCAGGTTGCCGTAGGCGTCGACGTAGCAGACCTTGTTCAATGCGGCGGGCCAATCCGTGCCGGACAGCGCGTCGAGCAGAACCTCACCCGCATCCGGTAGTTCTCCGGCAGCGATCGCGGCGGCGATGGGGGCAAACAGGTCACGGCCATGAAAGCTATCGGAAAGGATCTCAGGTCGCCATCGCACCCGATGGACCAAAGACCGGGGCTCGCGCCGAATGCTCGGGACGAACAGCCCGTTGTCCGGCCCGACCAACCAATCGCTCCCAACCTGGACAGCCAGCGCTTCCCGGGGACCACCCACACCAGGATCGACGACACAGAGGTACAGCGTCTGAGACGGCATCCGCTGCATCAGCCCCGGCAACAGATAGGCGGCCAGGTCCGGACGCCATGGTGCCAGATTCGAGACCAACGACACCACTGGACAGTCGGTGAGGGCGGACAGGGTCAGCAACATTTGACCCGTATAGGGCCCCTCTCCAAAGTCGGTCACCAATGCGATGCGCCGCGGCCAAGTGTTCAACTTCATCGCTCGCTCCAGGTCCGGCGTTCTTCACGACGGCTGATAGACGCCAGACCGACAATTTCATCCACACCGGAACGAACAAAGCCGGGCACTGCCCGGCTTTGTTCGTCACATTTAACCCAGGAGGGCAGTGCGAAGCCTTTACTCGTCGTCGTCTTCTCCAGTCTCGGCCACCGGCCGGTCGACCAGTTCGACGTACGCCATCGGCGCCGCGTCACCGGCACGGAATCCGCACTTGACAATGCGCAGATAGCCACCGGGGCGCGCCTCGTACCGAGGCCCGAGATCCGAGAACAGCTTGCCGACGATTTCTTTGTCCCGCAGCCGCGCAAATGCCAGCCGCCGATGATGGATCGAGTCCGTCTTGGCCAGCGTAATCAGTGGCTCCGCGACCCGCCTCAGCTCCTTAGCCTTTGGCACTGTCGTCTTGATTAGCTCGTGACGAATCAACGAGCCAGTCATATTGCGAAACATCGCCTCACGATGGGCACTGTTTCGGTTGAGTTGTCTTCCAGCCTTACGATGGCGCATCGTTCGTCTTCCGCTTGTTTACTTGACCATCAGTTCTTCGATGTTCTCGGGCGGCCAGTTGTCTAGCCGCATGCCGAGAGAGAGTCCCCGCGTCGCCAGTACATCCTTGATCTCCGTCAGGGACTTCTTGCCGAGGTTGGGTGTCTTCAGCAACTCCACCTCGGTGCGCTGAATCAGGTCGCCAATTAAATAGATGTTTTCGGCCTTGAGGCAATTCGCCGAACGCACCGTCAATTCCAGTTCATCGACCGGCCGCACCAGGATCGGATCGAACGGCGGTTCTTCCGGCGCGTACTCCACGGGGCTTTCCGCACCGACTGTTTGATCCAGGTCGACAAAGCTCGACAGCTGGTCCCGCATGATACCCGCCGACCGCTGAATCGCCTCCTTGGGATCAATGGTACCGTTTGTCTCGATATCGACCACCAGCCGATCGAGATCGGTACGCTGCTCCACGCGCGCCGACTGCACTTCGATCGCGACACGACGCACTGGGCTGAACGACGCGTCGAGTGGCAGCTTGCCGATCGGGCGATCTTCACTCGATTCCGCCTCGCGCTGCGTGGCCGGCTCGTACCCGAGCCCGCGGCGGACGGTCAGCGTCATGCTGAGTTCCGTTTCTCCGGTCAAGTTGGCGATGACCAGCTCAGGATTGGCGATGTCAGCCGTATGATCGATTGCAATGTCGGCGGCCGTTACGGGCCCAGGACCGACCTTGCTCAACGTGAATGTTGCCTCTTCGCGCCCATGTAGGGTGATCGCGAGCTGCTTAAGATTGAGCATGATCTCGAGCACATCCTGCTGCACCCCTTCCATGGTGGTGTACTCGTGCAGGATGCCCTGTATCTCGACCTCGGTGACCGCGTACCCGTCCATTGAGGAGAGAAGGATGCGGCGAAGCGCATTGCCCAAGGTGTGCCCAAATCCCCGCTCAAGGGGCTCCATCGACACCCGGGCACGATGCAGGCTGCCCGCCACTGGCTCGACCTTGACGATGCGAGGCTTAAGAAATCCGGTACCGACGTCGGCCATAAAAACTCCCCTGCAGTCCGCTTACTTCGAGTAAAGCTCGACAATCAGCGATTCGTTGATATCCGCCGGCAGGTCGACCCGGTCTGGAACGCGTTTAAAAACACCCTTGAACGCCTTGCTGTCGACGTCGATCCAGTCGGCAAAACCGTACTGCTCTGCCAACGCAAGGGCGCTCTGGACGCGCAGCTGCTTTTTCGCCTTTTCGCGCACCTCGATCTCGTCCTCCGGGCTTACCGTGAACGACGGGATGGACACAATCTTGCCGTTGACCAGCACGCCCTTGTGCCCGATCAACTGACGAGCCTCGGCACGGGTGGCGCCGAACCCCATCCGATAGACAACACTGTCGAGGCGCGTTTCGAGCAATTGCAACAGATTCTCGCCGGTTGCGCCCTTCTTTCGGGCCGCCTGGTGATAATAGTTGCGAAACTGCTTCTCCATCACGCCATAGACTCGACGTACTTTTTGCTTCTCTCGCAGCTGGAGCCCGTAGTCGGAGATGCGTCGACGGCGGTCCTGGGTCTGCCCAGGCACCTTATCCATCTTGCATTTGGTCTCCAGCGAACGAGCACGGCTCTTGAGCCCGAGATCGACGCCTTCGCGCCGAGCCAGCTTGCAGGTTGGTCCGGTATACCTTGCCATGTCAAAATTCTCTTCAGTTAGCGTGGCGCATCAAACACGCCGCTTTTTTGGCGGCCGACAGCCGTTGTGCGGAATCGGCGTCACGTCGGTGATGCTAGTCACCTTGAAACCGGCGCTGTTCAGCGCGCGGACCGCGGACTCGCGTCCTGGACCGGGCCCCTTGACGTTGACGTCGAGATTCATGACACCGAACTCCTTCGCGGCGGCGCCGGCACGGGATGCCGCAACCTGTGCGGCAAACGGCGTGCTCTTGCGAGAACCACGGAAGCCGGATCCACCGGAGGTGGCCCAGGCCAAGGCATTTCCCTGGCGATCAGTGATGGTCACGATGGTGTTGTTGAAGGAGGCATGTACGTGGGCAATCCCATCGGCGACCTGCTTCTTGACCTTTTTCTTTGTACGTACTGGCTTCGCCACTTGATAATCTCCGGGCTACAGGTGTTGACCGTTAGCGCCAATGCGCCACGGCCAACCGCCTTTCGCTGAATTGGGCCTATCGCTTGATGGGGCGACGCGGACCCTTACGGGTACGCGCGTTGGTCTGGGTCCGCTGGCCACGCAACGGCAGACCGCGCCGATGCCGGATGCCCCGGTTACAACCGAGGTCCATCAGGCGCTTGATGTTCATGGAGACCTCGCGACGAAGGTCGCCCTCCACCGAAAACTTGCCAACCTCGGCACGCAGGCGCTCGACCTCTTCGTCGGTCAGATCGATCATGCGCGTGGTACTCGGGACGTTGGCCTCGTCGCAGATTTTCGCTGCGAGCGACCGACCGATACCATAAATAGACGTCAGCGCGATGAGCGCATGCTTGCGGTCCGGAATGTTGACTCCAGCGATACGGGCCATGCGGCGTGAGCTCCTGGGAAATCGGCGGAAATGACTGAGCGGAAACCGCCTAGTATAACAATTATCGGCTCTCGGTCAAACAAAACCGAGCTTAGCCTTGGCGTTGTTTATGCCGTGGGTCCTTGCAGATCACGCGCACGGAACCATTGCGGCGGATCACCTTGCAATTACGGCAGATCTTTTTAACGGATGCACGAACTTTCATGAGATAGACTCCGAGTAGTAGTCGAGTGGCTGCGGTCGCGTCTCGGCGTCAACGCAGCATTCCCCCGCCGGGTGCCTTCAAGTTGGCCTTTTTCATCAGTCCCTCGTACTGGTGGGACATCAGGTGTGCCTGAACCTGCGCCATGAAGTCCATGACGACGACCACCACGATCAGTAGCGAAGTCCCTCCGAAGTAGAACGGGACGTTCCAGCCAACGATGAGGAATTCCGGCAACAGACAAACCGCGGTGATGTACAGCGCACCGGCGGCGGTCAGTCGTGTCATCACCGTGTCGATGTAACGGGCCGTCTGCTCACCAGGGCGGATACCGGGTATAAACGCGCCCGACCGCTTCAGGTTATCGGCGGTATCCTTGGCATTGAACACGAGCGCCGTGTAGAAGAAGCAGAAGAAGATGATGGCTGTCGCGTACATGATCACGTAGATCGGCTCACCGGGCGACAATTTGCTGGTGATGTCCGCAATCCAGCGCAGATCTTCCGACTGCCCGAACCATTGCCCGAGCGTCCCCGGAAACAGGATGATGCTCGACGCAAAGATCGGTGGGATGACGCCGGCCATGTTCAATTTGAGCGGCAAATGCGTACTCTGCGCAGCCATCATCCGCCGCCCCTGTTGGCGTCGGGCATAGTTGACCGTGATGCGCCTCTGCCCACGCTCGACGAAGACGACGAAGGCTGTTACCCCCAGTGCCAGCGCGAACAGGGCGAGGACGGACAGTGCGTTCATCTCACCGGTGCGAACCAGCTCAAGCGTTCCGCCGACCGCCGCCGGCAGTCCGGCGACGATACCCGCAAAGATGATCAGAGAGATGCCGTTGCCGATGCCGCGCTCGGTAATCTGCTCGCCGAGCCACATCAGGAACATCGTGCCGGTCACCAGCGACACTGCCGAGGTGAACACGAAGCCCACGCCTTGGGTCACGACGATTGGCGAACCGCCGGCGGTCTGGCCTTGCAGCGCGAACGAAATACCGATCGCCTGGAAGGTGGCCAATACGACCGTACCGTAGCGCGTGTACTGGGTAATTTTCCGCCGCCCGGACTCGCCCTCTTTCTTGAGCTGTTCAAGCTTTGGGATCACGGCGCTCATCAACTGCATGATGATGCTCGCCGAAATGTACGGCATGATGCCGAGCGCAAGGATGCTAGCACGCTCCAACGCGCCGCCGGAGAACATGTTGAACATGTCCAGAATCGATCCCTGATTCTGATCGAACAAGACCGCCAGTGCCTGTGGGTTGACCCCCGGCACCGGAATGAAGGTTCCGATGCGATAGACTAGGAGCGCGCCGAGCACGAACAACAGGCGTTGACGCAGTTCGGTCAACTTACCCATGCCGCTCAAGGACTGCATGACGGATGCGCTGTTGTTAGCCATGGTGTGATGTCGCTCGTGTAATCGGTGCCGCGGCGGAGCTTGGCCCGCCTCGGTCGTCAGTCTTCGACGGAGCCGCCAGCGGCCTCGATCGCGGCGCGTGCACCGGCGGTGACGCCGATCCCACGCACCGTCACGGCGCGTTCGATGGTGCCCGACTTGATCAGCTTGACGCGCTTGATATCGCGATCGATCAGCCCCGCGGCCCGAATGCTGTCGAGCGTGACGTCGGCACCATCGACGTGCGACAACTCGCTCAGACGAATCTCATCGCTAGTGCGGGCGCTACGCGAGCGGAAGCCGATCTTGGGTAGGCGGCGCTGCAGCGGCATCTGACCGCCCTCGAAACCTACCTTGTGAAAACCACCGGACCGGGATTTCTGCCCCTTGTGGCCGCGGCCACCGGTCTTGCCGAGCCCGCTGCCGATGCCGCGGCCAACGCGCTTGCGATCGGTCTTGCTACCCTCGGCGGGCTTGATTGTATTCAGTCGCATGTCAGCCTTCCTCTACCAGATCGACCATATAGGCGACCTTGTTCAGCATGCCGCGGGTAGCCGGTGTATCTTCGACCTCGACCACCTGATGCATGCGCCGAAGCCCGAGGCCGCGAACGCACAGACGGTGCTTCTCGAGACGGCCATAGACACTGCGGACCAGTTTAACCTTCATCGTCTTTTTGTCGGCCATCATCCTTACCCCAGAATCTCTTCGACGGTCTTGCCACGCTTGGCGGCGACGCCTTCGGCGTCGGCCATGCGAGCAAGACCCTCGATGGTGGCGCGAACTACGTTCATGGCATTGTTGGTGCCGATGCACTTGGCTAGCACGTTTTGCACGCCGACGACCTCGAACACGGCGCGCATCGCACCACCGGCGATGATACCCGTACCATCGGAGGCCGGCTGCATATACACCTTCGCCGCGCCGTGACGGCCGACCATTGGATACTGCAGGGTCGAACCTCTAAGCCGGACGTCGATCATGTTCTTGCGCGCCGACTCCATGGCCTTCTGGATGGCGACCGGCACTTCGCGCGCCTTACCAGTACCGAAACCGACGCGGCCCTTGCCGTCGCCGACAACCGTCAGCGCACCGAAACCGAAAACCCGGCCGCCCTTGACGACCTTGGCCACGCGGTTCACGGAGATCAGTTTTTCGAGGAGGTCGTCGCCCTCTGCCTTGGGATTGTAATTAGACATCGATGCGCCCTCAGAACTGGAGTCCGTGCTCGCGTGCGGCGTCTGCCAACGCTTTCACGCGACCGTGATATTTGAAACCCGAGCGGTCGAAGCTGACGCGCTCGACACCGGCGGCGCGGGCGCGATCGGCAATGACCTTGCCAATCGCGGCGGCCGCGCTCGAGTTGCCCGAGTAACCCTCGACCACTTGGCGGAATTCCTTGTCCACGGTCGAAGCGCTCGCAACGACCTTGTTGCCGTCGGGCGAGATGACTTGTGCGTACATGTGTCGCGGCGAACGAAACACGCACAGCCGGAAGACACCGAGTTCGCGCATCTTGGAACGGGACCGCATTGCACGACGCAGACGAGCAGCTTTCTTGTCCATCGTCATACTCCTTATTTCTTCTTCGCTTCTTTGCGGATGACCTGCTCATCCGAATAACGCACACCCTTGCCCTTGTAGGGCTCAGGCGGCCGTTTCGCCCGGATCTCGGAGGAGACTTGACCGACACGTTGCTTGTCCGCGCCTTTCACAATGATCTCCGTGGGCGTCGGGGTCTCGATTTCGATGCCCTCCGGAACCGGGTAATCGATCGGATGCGAGTAACCGAGCGCCAGGTTCAGCACCTTGCCCTTCGCCTGCGCGCGGTAGCCGACGCCGACCAGTGTCAGCTTGCGCTCGAAACCAGTGCTTACGCCGACCACCATGTTGTTGATCAGCGCCCGGGTGGTGCCGGCCATGGCCCAGTCGTTGCCCTTGTCGGAGACCGGTGCAATCTGCAGGGTCTGCGCCTCGTAACTCAGCCTAACCGTCGGGTGAAGATTCCAGGACAGGGCGCCCTTTGGCCCTTTGACCGTCACGGCAGCTCCGTCGATCTTTACGTCAACCCCAGAGGGGACGGTGATCGGCGCTTTTGCGATTCTAGACATCTGTCGATCCCCTTAAGCCACGAACGCCAGGATTTCACCGCCGAATCCGGCACTGCGTGCCGCACGGTCGCTCATCAAACCCTGGGACGTGGAGACGATTGCGATTCCAAGGCCACCCCATACCAACGGGATGTCGCCCTTGCCGCGATAGATGCGCAGACCTGGACGTGACACGCGCTTGATGACTTCGATGACTGGTTTGCCGCGGAAATATTTGAGCTTGAGTTCAAGCTGAGGCTTTCCGTCGCCTGGGTCTACCGAGAAATCGCCGATGTACCCTTCGTCCTTAAGCAAGCCGGCAATAGCTACTTTTTGCTTTGACGACGGCATGCTAATGGTGATTTTGCCGCGCGCTTGGCCGTTACGGATGCGCGTAAGCATATCCGCGATGGGATCTGAACTACTCATTTTAATCTCCGGGGTCAGCCCGCCGAGGTCGGCGCGATACCCATATCGAACTATCGTTTGCGCGCTGTGATACGCCTGAACGGATAGGCATTCGCCCATTCATCTCGGACGCTTACCAGCTCGCCTTTACCATACCTGGAACGTCGCCGCGCATGACCGCCTCACGCAGCTTGTTGCGGCAAAGACCGAACTTGCGATACACCGCGTGCGGCCGACCGCTGACACGACACCGGCGCTGCTGCCGTGCGGGACTTGCGTCGCGCGGCAACTTCTGAATCGCGGCCAGCGCGACGTCAATCTGCTCGGGTGAAGCGCTGCGATCGTTGATCACGGCCCTCAGTTGCGCGCGCTTGTCAGCGAACTTCTTGGCGGTCTGTTGGCGCTTAACTTCGCGCGCGATCATGCTTTTCTTTGCCATAATCCTAAATCTAGGTCCTGAACGGGAACTTGAAGGAGTCGAGCAGTGCACGCCCCTCCTCATCGGTTCGAGCGGTGGTGGTGATGGTCACGTCCAGACCCCGGATGGCGTCGATCTTGTCGTAATCGATCTCCGGGAAGATGATCTGCTCACGGACGCCGATGGAATAATTGCCGCGGCCGTCGAATGATTTGGGGCTTAGCCCACGGAAGTCTCTCACACGCGGTATGGCCACGTTGATCAGACGATCGAGAAACTCATACATCCGCTCGCGGCGCAGCGTGACCTTGCAACCGATCGGCCACTCTTCGCGGATCTTGAAACCCGCGACGGACTTGCGCGCCTTGGTCACGATGGGCTTTTGGCCAGCGATCTGGGTCATGTCCCGGACCGCGTTGTCCATGATCTTCTTGTCGTTGATCGCCTCACCGACACCCATGTTCAACGTGATCTTGACGAGGCGCGGTACCTGCATCACGCTAGAGTAGCCGAAGCGCTGCTTCAGCTCCCCGACGAGCTGTTCTTGATAAGTTGTCTGTAGCCTGGACATGTTCTCTTACTCAGACGTCGACGACTTCGCCGTCGGACTTAAAGACCCGAACCTTCTTGCCGTCGCCAAGGATCTTGAACCCGACGCGGTCCGCGGCGTTCTTGCGCGGATTGAAAAGCCCGATGTTCGAAACGTCGATCGGCATCTCTTTGTCGATGATGCCACCCGGGACGCCCCGTTGCGGGTTCCCGCGCTGGTGCTTCTTCACGACGTTGACGTTCTCAACGACCACGTGACCGTCATCGCGGACGCGTAGGACGGTGCCCCGTTTGCCCTTGTCGCGGCCGGCAACGACCATCACGTCATCGCCTACTTTAATCTTCTTCATGGCAAATCCCCTGAAAACACTTCGCCCGCGTGCACAGCCGCGGTGTCGGTCCGCGGCTCACCCTCGAACAACTGACCATCATACCACGTCAGTCACAACACTTCGGGCGCCAGCGAGATGATCTTCATAAACCGCTCGCCACGCAGTTCCCTGGTGACTGGCCCAAAGATGCGGGTTCCGATGGGCTGGAGCTGGTTGTTCAGCAGGACTGCCGCGTTACCGTCGAACCGGATCAGCGAACCGTCCGGCCTCCGCACGCCCTTGCGGGTACGCACCACGACCGCATTGAAGACATCGCCCTTCTTGACCTTGCCGCGCGGAATGGCGTCCTTGACGGTAACCTTGATGACGTCCCCAATCCCCGCATAACGGCGATGCGAGCCGCCCAACACTTTGATACACATCACGGAACGCGCACCGCTGTTGTCGGCCACGCCGAGGCGGGTTTGCATTTGAATCATTGTCTTGACCTACCTCTAGATTCGTTCAAGCCTGCGGCGGCTAGGCGAGTCTGGCGCCGCGGTACGCGAATCGCCGATGACCGACCGCGCGGTCCATTTCGGGATCGGCGTCGCCATGACCAGCAAGCGAATACTTAACGCGCCTTTTCGACGACCTCGACCAGGCGCCAACTCTTCGTCTTGGACAAGGGGCGGCACTGCTCGACACGCACCCAATCGCCCGCATTGCACTCGTTGTTCTCGTCGTGTGCATGTAACTTGGTCGAACGGCGCATGAACTTGCCATACAGCGGATGCTTGACACGCCGCTCGATCAAAACCGTCACGGTCTTCTCCATGGCGCTGCTAACGACGCGCCCGGTGACGACCCGGTTCGATTCTTGTTCACTCATGGTTGGCTCGCTCATGATTGACTACCCGCCTGCTGCTCGGCCATCAGCGTCTTCACACGCGCGATGCTGCGACGCACGACCTTGAACTGCGACGGCCGGCTCAGCTGATCGCTACCCTTTTGCATCCGCAACGCGAACTGCTCCTTGAGCAATTCGTGGAGCTGCTTTTCAAGCTCTTGCGCGGACTGTGTTCTCAACTCGTTGGCCTTCATCAGAGTACCGTCCTCTTTTCGAACCGCGTCTGCACGGGCAGCTTGGCCGCGGCCAACTTGAACGCCTCGCGAGCCAGCTCTTCGGGAACCCCTTCGATTTCGTAGAGCATACGTCCCGGCTGGATCAGCGCGACCCAATACTCGACGTTACCCTTGCCTTTACCCATACGAACCTCGAGTGGCTTTTTCGAGATCGGCTTATCTGGGAAGACACGAATCCAGATCTTTCCTCCGCGACGTACCCGACGCGTGATGGCACGACGCGCGGCTTCGATCTGCCGCGCGGTCAGACGACCCCGCCCGACGGCCTTGAGGCCGAACTCACCAAACGACACACTAGCGCCACTTTGCGCCAGCCCGCGATTGCGGCCTTTGTGTTGCTTACGGAACTTTGTTCTCTTCGGTTGCAGCATGACTCAGCCCTTGCGGCGAGCGCGCTTTTCTGGCGCCGCCTCTTCTTGCACGTCGTCGAACACCTCTCCGCGGAAGATCCATACCTTCACGCCAAGGATGCCGTATGTGGTTCGCGCCTCGGCGAAGCCGTAGTCGATATCCGCGCGAAGCGTGTGCAACGGCACCCGACCCTCGCGATACCACTCCGAGCGCGCGATTTCCGCACCGTTGAGCCGGCCCGCGATGTTGACCCGGACGCCACCGGCGCCCACCCGCATCGTGGATTGCACCGCGCGCTTCATGGCCCGACGGAACATGATGCGCCGCTCCAGTTGCTGGGCGATTCCCTCCGCAACGAGTTGCGCGTCGAGTTCAGGCTTGCGGATTTCTTCGATGCTGATGTGCACCGGGATGCCCATGCGCTGAGAGACCTCGGCCCGCAACTTGTCGATATCCTCTCCCTTCTTCCCGATCACCACACCAGGCCGGGCGGTGTGAATCGTAATATGCGCGTTTCGAGCTGGGCGATTGATCTGAATGCGGCTCACAGAAGCGCCAGCCAGCTTCTTTTTCAAGAAGGCCCGCACCTCGAGGTCGTTGTTCAACAAGTCCGCGTAATTCTTGGAATCCGCATACCAAGTCGAGTTCCAATCCTTGACGATGCCGAGACGAATCCCGGTAGGGTGTACTTTTTGTCCCATGTGGATACTCCGGCGTTATCGTTCGGCAACCGTCACACTGATGTGGCTGGTGCGTTTCAGGATGCGTGACGCGCGCCCCTTGGCCCGAGCCCGAATACGTTTCATCGTCGGACCCTCATTGACCTGGACCTCGACTACTCTGAGCTCATCGACGTCCGCACCGACGTTGTTCTCTGCGTTGGCGATGGCCGACTCGAGGATCTGGCGCATGAGAGCGGCCGCCTTCTTGGTGCTGAACGTGAGATCGTTCAGCGCCTGCTCGACATGCTGGCCACGAATCTGGTCACCGACCAATCTCGCCTTTTGCGCGGAGATACGCGCGTACTTGAGCGTTGCCTGTGCTCGCATCGTCGTACTCCTAGCGCTTCTTCGCTTTGCGATCCGCGGCGTGACCGCGGAAGGTCCGCGTCAACGCGAACTCGCCAAGCTTGTGACCAATCATGTTCTCGTTGACCAGGACGGGCACGTGCAGCCGACCATTGTGCACGGCAATGGTTAGACCAACCATTTCCGGCAGGATCATCGAGCGGCGGGACCAGGTCTTGATCGGACGCTTGCTGTTCTGCGCAACGGCGTCGGTGACCTTCTTGGCCAGGTGATGGTCCACGAAGGGACCCTTTCTGATGGAACGTGGCACTGACTCAATCCTCGCGTAACTTACTTGCGACCGCGACGGCGAACGATCATGCCGTCCGTACGCTTGTTCTTTCGGGTCTTGTAACCTTTGGTCGGTACACCCCAAGGGGTCACCGGATGTCGGCCACCCGAGGTGCGACCCTCGCCGCCACCATGGGGGTGGTCGACCGGGTTCATGACGACGCCGCGGACCGTCGGACGTACACCACGCCAGCGGGTCGCGCCGGCCTTGCCGAGCTTGCGCAGGCTGTGTTCGCCGTTGCCGACGACGCCGATAACGGCACGGCAGTCAGCTGGGACCTTGCGCATCTCGCCGGACCGTAACCGTAACGTGGCGTGCTGCCCTTCCCGCGCGACCAGTTGCGCAGAGGCACCGGCGGAGCGAGCGATCTGTGCGCCCTTGCCCGGCCGCATCTCGACCGCGTGCACCTCGGTACCAACCGGGATGTTACGCAGCGGCATGCAGTTACCGACGCTGATCGGTGCGCTTTCGCCCGTCAACACCTGACCGCCAGCGCTCAGCCCCTTCGGAGCGAGAATGTAGGCCCGCTCACCGTCGGCGTACTTCAGTAACGCCAAATTCGCGCTGCGATTCGGGTCATACTCAAGGCGCTCGACGACGGCCGGCACCCCTTCCTTACGACGCTTGAAGTCGACGATGCGATACCGCTGTTTGTGACCGCCGCCACGATGCCGAACGGTGATGCGACCAAGGTTATTGCGACCGCCCGAGCGTGTCTTCTTGGACACAAGCGCCTCGACCGGACCGCCCTTGTGTAGTTCGGTGTTGCGCACCTTGACCTGGAATCGCCGCCCAGGCGACGTTGGTTTCGTCTTTACGATTGCCATGATTCGTTATCCGAAATGCTCGGCTGGCCGCGCTTAGGCGCCGCCGCCAAAGTCGATGTCGTGGCCGGGTTTCAAGCGCACATACGCCTTGCGGGTGTCGACACGGCGGCCGAACCGTTGCCCGAAGCGCTTCTTCTTGCCCTTGACGTTGACCACCTGCACGCCGTCGACCTCGACTTCGAACAGCAGTTCGACCGCCTGGCCAATCTCGCGCTTGGTGGCGTCCGGTACCACCCTGAAGACGAACTGTTGGTGCAAGTCAGCTACCACCGTCGACTTCTCGGAAATGATCGGCCCGAGTAGGACCTTCATCAGTCTTTCCTGATTCATGCCAAGCGCTCCTCAAGCTGCCGTAGCGCCGCCTCGGTTGCCACGACGTTCTCAAACGCAATCATGCTCACCGGATCGACTTCCGCGGCGGTCATCACGTCGACGCGCGGCAAGTTGCGCGCCGCCAGAAACAGCTTCTCGTCGAATGCACTCACCAGCAGCAGCACGTCGCGTAGGCCGAGCGTGGAGAGCTTCTGAGCCATTTCCCGAGTTTTCGGGGTCTCCAGCACGAAGTCTTCAACGACGGTGAGGCGCTCTTTCCGCAGCAGCTCGGAGACGATCGAGCGCACTGCACCCCGATACATCTTCCGATTGACCTTCTGCACAAAGCTGCGCGGTCGCGCCGCAAAGGTCGCACCACCGCCGCGCCAAATCGGACCCCTGGTCGTTCCGGCGCGAGCGCGCCCTGTACCCTTTTGCCGAAACGGCTTGGCGCCGCCGCCGCTGACGGCGGACCGGTTTTTTTGTGCCTTGGTCCCGGAGCGTGCGCCAGCCATATAGGCGACCACGACCTGATGAATCAAGGCCTCGTTGTATGCGGCGCCGAAGACGCTGTCGGAAACGTCCACGCCAGCGCCATTGCGCGTTGCCAGTTGCATGATCCAATCAACCCCTATGTTCTATCGCGGCTTCGTTTGCTTGACCGACGGCGTCACCAGCAACCGACCACCGGCCGGCCCCGGAACACCACCGCGCACCAGCAACAGGTTCCGCTCAGCGTCGACACGGATGACCTCGAGATTCTGTTGGCAACGGTTCACGTTGCCCATTTGGCCGGCCATGCGCTTGCCCTTGAAGACACGCCCCGGAGTCTGGCACTGACCGATAGAGCCGGGCGCCCGGTGGGAGAGCGAGTTACCGTGCGTGACGTCCTGCCCGGCGAAGTTGTGTCGGCGGATGCCGCCCGCGAAGCCGCGCCCCTTGGTCACGCCCCGCACGTCGACCATTTGTCCCAGCTCGAACAGCGACACGTCGATCGCCGCGCCGGTGGCCAGTTCCTCACCCTCGCCCGCCTCAAGCCGAAACTCGCGCAGGACGTTACCCGCCTCAACTCCGGCCTTGGCGAAATGACCGGACATGGGCTTAGTCACGCGCGACGCGCGCCGCTCACCAGCCGTGAGTTGAACGGCACGGTAGCCGTCGCTATCCGCATCCTTCAACTGGGTGACGCGATTAGGCGTTACTTCGATGACGGTCACGGGGACGCTACTGCCGTCCTCGCGGAAGATGCGCGTCATCCCGGCCTTGCGCCCGATCACTCCGATGGTCATCTGCGTTTCCTCAAAATTCAGTGGTGCTGATGTAGGCCAGGCCCGTAGTTGCCGGGCGGCCTAAGAGCTCAGCTCAGTTTGATCTGGACGTCCACACCGGCGGCAAGATCGAGCTTCATCAACGCATCGACTGTCTTGTCGGTTGGGTCGACGATATCCATCAGCCGCTTGTGCGTGCGCAGCTCGTACTGATCTCGCGCGTCTTTGTTGACGTGCGGCGATATCAGTATCGTGTACCGCTCGTGCTTGGACGGCAGCGGCACGGGGCCACGGACCTGGGCACCGGTGCGTTTGGCGGTATCGACGATCTCGCGCGCGGACTGATCGATCAGGCGATGGTCAAAGGCCTTGAGACGGATTCGGATTCTTTGATTGGCCATAGCGATTACTCGATGATCTTCGCGACGACGCCAGCGCCGACGGTACGTCCGCCTTCGCGTACGGCAAAGCGCAGACCTTCTTCCATCGCGATCGGCGCGATGAGCCTCACGGTCATCTTCACGTTGTCACCCGGCATCACCATCTCGATGCCTTCGGGCAGCTCGCAGGCACCCGTGACGTCGGTGGTGCGGAAGTAGAACTGCGGACGATAGCCGTTGAAGAACGGGGTATGCCGGCCGCCCTCTTCCTTACTCAGCACGTACACCTCAGCTTCGAAGTGGGTGTGCGGGGTGATCGAGCCGGGCTTGGCCAGCACCTGGCCGCGCTCGACGTCTTCACGCTTCACACCACGCAGCAGCGCGCCGATGTTATCGCCGGCTTCGCCCTGATCGAGCAGCTTGCGGAACATCTCGACACCGGTGCAGATGGTCTTGACGGTGTCTTTGATGCCGACAATGGCGACTTCTTCACCCACCTTGACCACACCGCGCTCGACACGACCGGTGACGACAGTGCCGCGACCGGAGATGGAGAACACGTCCTCAATCGGCATCAGGAAGGCGCCGTCGATGGCTCGCTCGGGCTCCGGGATGTAGCTGTCGAGGGCGTCCATCAGCTTGTCGATGGACGGGCCACCGATCTCGCTTTCGTCGCCTTCGAGCGCCTTCAGCGCAGAGCCGGTGATGATCGGGGTGTCGTCGCCGGGGAATTCGTAGCTGTCAAGCAGCTCACGCACTTCCATCTCGACCAGCTCAAGCAGTTCGGCGTCGTCGACCATGTCGGCCTTGTTCAGGTAGACGATGATGTAGGGCACGCCAACCTGGCGCGAGAGCAGGATGTGCTCGCGCGTCTGCGGCATCGGGCCGTCGGCCGCGGACACCACCAGGATCGCACCGTCCATCTGCGCCGCACCAGTGATCATGTTTTTCACATAATCGGCGTGGCCGGGGCAGTCGACGTGCGCGTAGTGGCGCGCGGTGGTCTCGTACTCGACGTGCGCTGTGGCAATGGTGATGCCGCGCTCACGCTCTTCCGGGGCGTTGTCGATCTGGTCATAGGCCTTCGACTCACCACCGAATTTCTTCGCCTGGTGCACCGTGATCGCCGCCGTCAGCGTGGTCTTGCCATGGTCGACGTGACCGATCGTGCCGACGTTCACGTGCGGCTTCTTGCGTTCGAATTTTGCTTTGGACATGACCTTATAACCCTTGAATCAAGACCAGCTAGTGTTTCTATGCGTCGGCCAACTACTGCTTCTTGGCCACGGCTTCGGCGATGCTCGCCGGAACCTCGTTGTATTTCGCGAACTCCATGCTATAGGTCGCGCGGCCTTGGGTCGCGGAACGCAGGTCGGTCGCGTAGCCGAACATCGACGCCAGGGGGACCTCGGCGCGGATGATCTTGCCTGACGGCGCATCTTCCATGCCCTGAATCATGCCGCGTCGGCTGTTCAGATCACCCATGACGTCGCCCATGTTCTCCTCGGGCGTGACAACTTCCACCTTCATGATCGGCTCGAGCAGTACTGGCTTGGCCTTCGCCGAACCTTCCTTAATACCCATCGAACCCGCGATCTTGAACGCCATCTCGCTCGAGTCCACTTCGTGATACGAGCCGTCATAGAGGGTGACTTTGATATCCACCATCGGGAAGCCCGCGAGGATGCCATTCGTCATGGCCTCCTGAATGCCTTTGTCAACTGCTGGGATGTATTCCTTTGGAACCGCCCCACCCACGATCGAGTTGACGAACTCGTACCCCGCGCCCGCCTCTTGCGGTTCGATACGCAGGTAGACGTGGCCATACTGACCCCGACCACCGGACTGACGAGCAAACTTGGTCTCCTGCTCGACGGTCTTGCGGATGGTCTCGCGGTAGCTGACCTGCGGCGCACCGACATTTGCCTCGACGCTGAATTCGCGCTTCATACGATCAACGATGATCTCCAGGTGCAACTCGCCCATACCGGAGATGATCGTCTGGCCGGACTCCTCGTCGGTCCGCACGCGGAAGGACGGATCTTCCTGTGCCAGCTTCGACAAGGCTACGCCCATCTTTTCCTGATCGCTCTTGGTCTTCGGCTCGACGGCCACCGAGATGACCGGCTCAGGAAATTCCATGCGCTCCAGCGTGATGGGCTTGTCGAGGGCGCACAGGGTATCACCGGTTGTGACGTCCTTCAGACCCACTGCGGCAGCGATATCCCCCGCGCGGACCTCCTTGATTTCCTTCCGATCGTTCGAGTGCATCTGCAGGATACGGCCGACGCGCTCTTTCTTGCTCTTCACCGGATTAAGCACGCCATCGCCGGAATTCAGGACACCGGAGTAGACGCGGAAAAAAGTGAGCGTACCCACGTAGGGATCGGTCGCGATCTTAAACGCCAACGCCGCAAACGGAGCGTCGTCGCGTGAAGGGCGTTCTGCAACCGTGTCTTTTCCGTCGTCCAACACGCCTTGAATCGCGGGCACATCAGGCGGGGCGGGCATGTACTCAATCACCGCGTCGAGCATGGCCTGCACACCCTTATTCTTGAAGGCCGACCCACACAGCATCAGCACGATCTCACTCTTCAGCGTGCGTGCACGGAGCCCCTTCTTAATCTCATCATTGGTAAGTACCTCTCCTTCGAGGTACTTGTCCATCATCTCTTCGGACCCCTCGGCGGCGGCCTCGACCATCTTCTCCCGCCACTCCGTGCACTGGTCGACCATGTCGTCTGGAATGTCACCCAACGTGTAACTCATCCCCTTGGATTCGTCGTCCCAGTAGATGGCCTTCATCCGGACCAGATCGACCACTCCGAGGAAGTCTTCTTCCGCCCCGATAGGCAACTGAATCGGAACAGCCTGCGCCCCAAGCCGATCCTTCACCTGTTGCACAACGCGTAGGAAGTCGGCTCCCATTCGATCCATCTTATTGACGAACCCAAGCCGCGGTACGCGGTATTTGTCGGCCTGACGCCAAACGGTCTCTGACTGCGGCTCAACGCCGCCGACTGCGCAGAATAGGGCGCAAGCACCGTCCAATACCCGCAATGAACGCTCGACCTCGATGGTAAAGTCGACGTGCCCCGGCGTATCGATGATGTTGATACGGTGTTCCGGGAATTGCTTGTCCATGCCCGACCAGAAGCAGGTCGTCGCCGCGGAGGTAATGGTGATACCGCGCTCTTGCTCTTGCTCCATCCAGTCCATGGTGGCAGCGCCGTCGTGCACCTCACCGATCTTGTGCGACAATCCGGTGTAAAACAGGATGCGCTCGGTCGTGGTGGTCTTGCCGGCATCGATGTGCGCCATGATGCCGAGATTTCGGTACCGTTCGATTGGTGTACTACGTGCCACGACTTTGTCCGCCTTGTATTACGAAGAGCTAAGATGCAAAAGAGCAACGGTTCTGACCGCTGAGTCGACTCGAACGCGGCGACTGCCGGCGCGCAATCGACGGCCTACCAGCGGTAGTGCGAAAACGCCTTGTTGGCTTCCGCCATGCGATGCGTATCTTCCTTTTTCTTCACGGCCGAGCCGCGCGCGTCGCTCGCGTCCATGAGTTCGCCCGCAAGACGCAGGGCCATCGACTTCTCTGAACGCTTGCGGGAGGCATCGATCAGCCAGCGCATCGCCAGGGTGTTGCGCCGGGAAGGACGCACCTCGATTGGCACCTGATAGGTCGCGCCGCCGACGCGCCGAGATTTGACCTCAACCATCGGCCGAACGTTTTCCATCGCCTGCTCGAGCAGCTCAACGGGGTCCGCGGCTTTTTTGTCCGCGACCTGATCGAGGGCGCCGTACATGATCCGCTCCGCGACCGACTTCTTGCCGTCTTCCATCAGCATGTTGATGAACTTGGCAAGCAGTTCGCTGCCGTGCTTCGGATCCGGCAGGATCTGGCGACGGGCGACAACGCGTCTTCTGGGCATCTTTCAGGACTCCGACTTCCTAACGCTTATGGTGCAGCACGAGGCATGGACACGAAGCGCATGTTTTACGGTAAACGAGGCGATGGGTCAGACTGGCTTGCGCAGCCGTCAGCCCTTGGGACGCTTGGCGCCATACTTCGAGCGTCCCTGGCGACGTTTGTCGACGCCGGAGGTATCCAGGGTACCGCGCACTGTGTGGTAGCGGACGCCCGGAAGATCCTTGACGCGGCCCCCACGAATCAGGACCACGGAGTGCTCCTGAAGGTTATGACCCTCACCACCGATATAGGAAGCAACCTCGAAGCCGTTCGTGAGCCGCACGCGGGCGACCTTTCGCAGCGCCGAGTTCGGCTTCTTGGGCGTGGTGGTATAAACACGCGTGCATACGCCACGCTTTTGCGGACAGCTCTCAAGAGCTGGCACGTTGCTCTTGGCCATTTTCCGCTTACGCGGGTTTCGGACCAACTGATTGATTGTCGCCATGACAAGCTCCAACGGCGCGCTTCGCGCAACTCAACACCCAACAAACAAATGGCGATACTGCTAGATCCCGCACGGGAGCCGACCGGGCTGGTCGACGGCACGGGCGCAGAATTCGACGTAGGTAAGCGGCTATTATGAAGGCCGGCCTCAACCTGAGGCCGGCCTTTAAAAAAGCGTGCCGGCTACAAGGCCGGCGAGCTAAGACGAGAAGTATATTTGTGCGACGGCTCCCTGTCAACAGCAAGAGGGAGGCCACAAGAAATCGAACAGGGCGAGGGGTGACGCTCTAGCCAGGCACACCCCTGTGTCGACCGGGCAATACAGCCGGCGTAGTGCTTTAGGCCCCTGCCAGGCGGCGGAAAGATGTCTCCGCCGCCAGTGGGCTACTCGGCCTCCGACTCGGAGGTATTGAGGGCCTGTTTCAAGGCCTGCTCCAACTCCTCGGTCGCCATTTCCATGCGCTCGTCTGCGTCTCCGCCCAGTTCCATATGGCGTCTGCGTCGACGCTCATTGTGATAGGCCAGGCCCGTGCCGGCGGGGATCAGACGGCCGACGATGACGTTCTCCTTGAGTCCATTGAGCCCATCCACCGAGCCGCGGACGGCGGCCTCCGTAAGTACCCGTGTGGTCTCCTGGAACGAAGCCGCCGAGATGAACGACTCGGTAGCAAGCGACGCCTTGGTGATGCCCAGCAACAGGGGCTCATGCAGCGCGGGATGCTTGTCCTCGGCGAGCACCCGCTCGTTCTCCGACAGAAGGACGGACTGATCAACCTGCTCACCGCGCAACAATCGGGTGTCGCCCGGATTGATGATCTCGACCTTGCGCAACATCTGCCGGACGATAACCTCGATGTGCTTATCGTTGATCTTTACGCCCTGCAGCCGATAGACATCCTGGATCTCCTTGACCAGGTACTCAGCAAGTTCCGTTACGCCCTTGAGACGCAGGATGTCGTGGGAGTTGAGTTCGCCTTCGGAGATGACCTCGCCCCGCTCCACGCGCTCGCCCTCGAACACGCTGACGTGACGCCACTTCGGGATCAATTCCTCAACCGTTTCGCCGTCGTCCTTGGTGATGACAAGACGTTGCTTGCCCTTGGTGTCCTTACCGAAACTGACCGTCCCGGTGGCCTCCGCCAACAGCGCCTGATCCTTTGGCTTGCGCGCCTCGAACAGGTCGGCGACACGCGGCAGACCGCCGGTGATGTCGCGCGTCTTCGACGACTCCTGCGGAATACGCGCCAGGATGTCGCCGACACCGACATCGCCCCCGTCGGTCACGGTCACGATGGCGCCCGCGGGCAGGAAGTACCGCGCCGGCAGGTCGGTGCCGACCAGCTTGAGCTCGTCGCCGGCCTCGTCAAGCAACATGACCATGGGCCGCAAATCCTTGCCGGCACTCGGACGCTGCTTGGGGTCCATGATCTCCACCGACGCCAGGCCGGTGACATCGTCGGTCTTGCTCTGCACCGTGACGCCGTCGATAAAGTCTTCGAAGCGCAGTTTGCCGGCCACCTCGGTAACGACCGGGTGAGTATGGGGATCCCAGTTCGCGACGATCGCACCGCCTTCCACCGTATCACCGTCGTTGGCCGCCACGGTGGCACCGTAAGGAATCTTATAGCGTTCCTTCTCCAGACCCTTGTCGTCGCTGACAATGATCTCGCCGGAACGCGACACCGCGACCAGGTTGCTGCCGCTGTGATGTCGGACGGTCTTGATGTTGTGCAGCTTGATGGTGCCGCCGGCCTTGACCTGCACGTTGCTGATCGCGGCGGCACGGGATGCCGCGCCGCCGATATGGAAGGTACGCATGGTCAGCTGCGTGCCGGGCTCGCCGATGGACTGCGCGGCGATGACGCCGACCGATTCGCCCTGGTTGACGCGATGGCCGCGGGCCAGGTCGCGGCCATAACATTGCGCGCAGACGCCGACGCGGGCCTCGCAGGTAATCGCGGAGCGCACCAACACCTGGTCGACACCGATCACTTCGAGTTCCGCGACCCACTTCTCGTCGAGCAACGTGCCGGCCTCGCAGATGATCTCGTCGGTGCCCGGCTTGTACAGATCCACCGCGGTGACCCGTCCGAGGATGCGCTCGCGTAATGGTTCGACGACGTCGCCGCCCTCGATGATGGGCGTCATCAACAGGCCCTTCTCGGTGCCGCAGTCCACGGTCAGCACCACCATGTCCTGCGCCACGTCGACCAAGCGACGGGTCAGGTAGCCCGAGTTGGCGGTCTTCAGCGCCGTGTCCGCGAGCCCTTTGCGGGCGCCGTGGGTGGAGATGAAGTACTGGATGACGTTCAGACCTTCACGGAAGTTGGCGGTGATCGGTGTCTCGATGATCGAGCCGTCCGGCTTTGCCATCAGGCCGCGCATGCCGGCAAGCTGGCGGATCTGAGCGGCGGAACCACGGGCGCCGGAGTCGGCCATCATGTAGATGGAATTGAACGAGTCCTGCTCGGCCTCGTTGCCGTCGCGATCCAGCACGGTGTTCTTACCGAGCTTGCGCATCATCGACTTAGCTACCTGGTCGTTGGTGCGTGACCAGATGTCGACGACCTTGTTGTAGCGCTCGCCGTTGGTCACCAGACCCTGGGTGTATTGGTCCTCGATCTCGCGCACCTCGTCCTCGGCGCGGGCCAGGATAGCGGCCTTCTCGCCCGGCACTTCCATATCTTCGAGGCCGATGGAAACACCTGCACGGGTGGCCATGCGGAAGCCCAGATACATGATCTGGTCGGCGAACACCACGGTGTCCTTAAGCCCGAGGATGCGATAGCAATGATTGATCAGGCGAGAAATGGCCTTCTTGCCCAATGCCCGGTCCACCATCTCGAAGGGTAGCCCCTCGGGGACGATCTCCCAGACGATGGCACGGCCGATGGTGGTGTCGCGGATGCCCCAACGCTCTTCGCTGCTGCCGTCCTCGCTGCGGATCACCTCGCGAATGCGCACCTTGACCTTGGCGTGCAGGTCGGCGTGGCCGGTCTCGTAGGCGCGGCGCGCCTCCTCGATGCCGGACAGGACCAGACCCTCGCCCTTGGCGTTGATGCGGTCGCGGGTCATGTAGTAGAGCCCGAGCACGACGTCCTGCGACGGCACGATGATGGGCTCACCGTTGGCCGGCGACAGGATATTGTTGGACGACATCATCAAGGCGCGGGCCTCAAGCTGCGCCTCGATCGATAGCGGTACGTGCACGGCCATCTGGTCGCCGTCGAAGTCGGCGTTGAAGGCGGTGCACACCAGCGGATGCAGCTGGATCGCCTTGCCCTCGATCAGCACCGGCTCGAACGCCTGGATGCCGAGACGATGCAGCGTCGGCGCACGGTTCAGCATGACGGGATGCTCGCGGATCACCTCTTCGAGGATATCCCAGACCTCCGGCGTGCCGCGCTCGACCATCTTCTTGGCGGCCTTGATCGTCGCTGCCAGGCCGCGGCTCTGCAGCTTGCTGAAGATGAACGGCTTGAACAGCTCCAACGCCATGCGCTTGGGCAGGCCGCACTGGTGCAACATCAGCGTCGGGCCAACGACGATGACCGAGCGCCCGGAGTAGTCGACACGCTTGCCCAGCAGGTTCTGGCGGAAGCGGCCCTGTTTGCCCTTGATCATGTCGGCCAGTGACTTCAGCGGGCGCTTGTTGGTGCCGGTGATGGCACGACCGCGGCGACCGTTGTCCAGCAATGCGTCGACCGCCTCCTGCAGCATGCGCTTTTCGTTGCGCACGATGATGTCCGGCGCGATGAGATCGAGCAGACGCTTGAGGCGGTTATTGCGGTTGATGACCCGGCGGTACAGGTCGTTCAGGTCGGACGTGGCGAAACGACCGCCGTCCAGCGGCACCAGCGGGCGCAGTTCCGGCGGCAGCACCGGCAGCACGGTCAGGATCATCCATTCCGGGCGATTGCCGGAGGCCTGCAGCGATTCGATCAGCTTCAGCCGCTTGGACAGCTTCTTGATCTTGGTCTCGGAGTTGGTGGACTCGATGTCCTCGCGCATCTGCCGGACCTCGGCGTCGAGATCGATGGTACGCAGCAGCTCGAACACCGCCTCCGCGCCCATGCGCGCGTCGAACTCGTCACCGTTGGCCTCCAGCGCCTCCAGATACTGATCGTCGGTCAGCAACTGCCCGCGCTCGAGCTCGGTCATGCCGGGGTCGACGACGACGAAGGACTCGAAGTACAACACGCGCTCGATGTCGCGCAGGGTCATGTCCAGCAACAGACCGATGCGTGACGGCAGCGACTTCAGGAACCAGATATGCGCCACCGGGCTGGCCAGGTCGATGTGGCCCATGCGCTCGCGACGCACCTTGGCCAGCGTCACCTCGACGCCGCACTTTTCGCACACCACACCGCGGTGCTTGAGACGCTTGTACTTACCGCACAGGCATTCGTAGTCGCTGACCGGGCCGAAGATCTTGGCGCAGAACAGGCCGTCGCGCTCGGGCTTGAAGGTGCGGTAGTTGATGGTCTCGGGCTTCTTGACCTCGCCGTAGGACCAGGAGCGGATCATCTCCGGCGACGCCAGACCGATTCGGATGGCGTCGAATTCCAGGACCTGACCCTGCTGCTTGATAATTCTCAGTAGATCTTTCAAGACCGTTCTCCGGAAGTTGCTAGGGGCTAGGGGCTAGGGACTTGGGAAACAGTTGCCGGGGCCCGCGACCGGGTCACACCCGGCACCGGCAACCAGCCTCTCGCCGCTAGTCCTGTTCCAGCTCGATATTGATCCCGAGCGAGCGGATCTCCTTGACCAACACGTTGAAGGACTCCGGCATGCCGGCCTCCATGCGGTGGTCGCCGTCGACGATATTCTTGTACATCTTGGTGCGGCCGTTGACGTCGTCGGACTTCACCGTAAGCATCTCCTGCAAGGTGTAGGCGGCACCGTAGGCCTCCAGTGCCCAGACCTCCATCTCGCCGAAACGTTGCCCGCCGAACTGCGCCTTACCGCCCAGCGGCTGCTGGGTGACCAGGCTGTACGGGCCGGTGGAGCGCGCGTGCATCTTGTCGTCGACCAGATGGTTCAGCTTCAGCATGTACATATAGCCAACCGTGACTGGACGCTCAAAGGCCTCGCCGGTTCGGCCGTCATGCAACACGGTCTGGCCGGTCTCGGAGAGGTTGCCGAGCCGCAGCATCTGGCGAATCTCCTCCTCGGTCGCGCCGTCGAACACCGGCGTCGCCAGCGGCACGCCGCCGCGCAAGTTTGCGGCCAGCTCTAGGATTTCGTCGTCGCTGAACTCGTCGAGCTGCTCCAACTTGCCGCTGCTGTTGTAGACCTCGGCCAAGAACGCGCGCAGATCGGCGACCGCGGCCTGTGCGCGCAGCATGGCGTCGATACGATGGCCCAGCCCCTTGGCCGCCCAACCGAGATGGGTTTCCAGGACCTGACCGACATTCATGCGCGACGGCACACCGAGCGGATTCAGCACGATATCGACCGGCTCGCCGTCGGCGCTGAAAGGCATGTCTTCCACCGGCACGACGCGCGAGATGACACCCTTGTTGCCATGGCGCCCAGCCATCTTGTCGCCGGGTTGCACGCGCCGCTTCACCGCAACGTAGGTCTTGACCATCTTCAAGACGCCGGGCGCAAGTTCGTCTCCCTGCGTGATCTTGCGCTTCTTCACCTCGAAGCGGTCCCGGAACTCCTCGCGCTGCAGCTTGATTTGGTTGGCGATGGCCTCGAGTTGGCTCGCCGCCTCCTCACTGCGCAGGCGCACCTCCAACCAACGGTCGCGACCATGCTGTTCGGCCAGTTCAGTCAGATAGGCCTTGGTGATCTTGGTACCGGCCTTTAGACCGATGGGCCCGCCATCGGCCGTCTTGCCGATCAGCATCTTTTCCATGCGCTGGAAGGTGTCCTTTTCCATGATGCGCTGCTGATCGGCCAAGTCCTTACGCACCCGTTCCAGTTCGAGTTCTTCGATCTGCTGGGCGCGCTTGTCCTTTTCGACGCCGTCGCGGGTAAACACCTGGACGTCCACCACGGTGCCGGCCATGCCGGACGGCAAGCGCAACGAGGTGTCCTTCACGTCCGAGGCCTTCTCGCCGAAAATCGCGCGCAGCAGTTTCTCCTCCGGCGTCAACTGCGTCTCGCCCTTGGGCGTCACCTTGCCGACCAGGATGTCGCCATCGCGCACCTCGGCGCCGATGTAGACAATGCCGGACTCGTCCAGCTTGGCCAGTGCCGCTTCACCGACGTTGGGGATGTCGCCGCTGATCTCTTCCGGGCCCAACTTGGTATCGCGGGCCAGGCAGGTCAGTTCCTCGATGTGGATGCTGGTGAAGCGGTCCTCCTGCACCACCCGCTCGGAGACGAGGATGGAATCCTCGAAGTTGTAGCCGTTCCAGGGCATGAAGGCGACGCGCAGGTTCTGGCCCAGCGCCAATTCACCCATGTCGGTGGAGGGACCGTCGGCGAGCACGTCGTTGCGGGCAATGACATCGCCGGGGCTGACCAACGGCCGCTGGTTGATACAGGTATTCTGGTTCGAACGGGTGTACTTGGTCAGATTGTAGATGTCGACGCCGGGCTCGCCGGCCTCCGTCTCATCATCGTGCACACGCACGACGATACGCGCGGCGTCGACCGAATCGACCACACCGCCGCGACGCGCCCAGACCACCACCCCCGAATCCTTGGCCACCACGCGCTCCATGCCGGTGCCCACCAGCGGCTTCTCGGCACGCAGCGTCGGTACTGCCTGGCGCTGCATGTTCGAACCCATTAGGGCGCGGTTGGCGTCGTCGTGCTCCAGGAACGGGATCAGCGAGGCCGCAACCGAGACGATCTGGCGCGGCGAGACGTCCATGTACTGGACCTCTTCCGGCGCCTTCATCGTGAACTCGTTCATGTGCCGGCAGGACACCAGGGCGTCGGTCAACTGCCCGTCATCGTCCAGGGTGGCGTTCGCCTGCGCGATGACGTACCCGCCCTCTTCGATCGCTGACAGGTGATCAATGTCGGGCGTTACCTTACCGTCGACGACCCGACGGTAAGGCGTTTCCAGGAAGCCGTATTTGTTGGTGCGGGCATAGACCGCCAGCGAGTTGATCAGGCCGATGTTGGGTCCTTCAGGGGTCTCGATGGGACAAACGCGACCGTAGTGGGTCGGATGCACATCGCGGACCTCGAAACCGGCACGCTCACGCGCCAGGCCGCCCGGGCCGAGAGCCGAGACACGACGCTTGTGCGTGACCTCGGACAGGGGATTGTTCTGGTCCATGAACTGCGACAGCTGGCTAGAACCAAAGAACTCCTTGATCGCAGCGGAGACCGGCTTGGCGTTGATCAGCTCCTGCGGCATCAGCCCTTCGGACTCGGCCAGCGTCAGGCGCTCCTTGACCGCGCGTTCGACGCGCACCAGGCCGACACGGAACTGATTCTCGGCCATCTCACCAACGCAGCGGATGCGACGATTGCCGAGGTGATCGATATCGTCGACAGTGCCGCGGCCGTTGCGCAGCTCGATCAGCACCTTCAGGGCATCGACGATGTCCGAGGTGTCGCCGTGCTCGGCCACCAGCTTTTTCGCAAATTCGTCGTTGCGGCCGCCGAAATAACGCCCGTCGTACAGGATGCCCGGCCCCTCGGTGGCCTCCCGCGACAGCCGACGATTGAACTTCATGCGACCGACCGCGGACAGGTCGTAGCGGTCGGGTGTAAAGAACAGGTTGTGAAACAGGTTCTGCGCGGCCTCCTTGGTCGGCGGCTCACCAGGACGCATCATGCGATAGATTTCAACCTGCGCCTCGAGCTCGTTGGTGGTGTGGTCGATGCGCAGGGTTTCCGACAAGTACGGGCCATGGTCCAGATCGTTGACGAACAGGGTCTCGAGTTGCTGAATACCCTTTTCACGCAGCAGCGCCAACAGCTCCTCGGTGATCTCGGCGTTGGCCTCGGCGATGACTTCGCCGGTCTCCGTGTCGATCTGCGAATGCGCCAGGGTGCGCCCGATCAGGAATTCATCGGGCACGACCAGTCGCTCTACGCCAGCCTTCTGCAACTCGCGGATGTGCTTAGCGGTGACGCGCCGCCCCGACTCGACCAGCATCTCGTCGCCGATTCGGACCTCGAAGTTGACGGTCTCGCCGCGCAGACGCTCCGGCACTAGGTCAAGCTCCAACTCGTCTCCAAGCCGGAAGGTGTCGGTGTCAAAGAAGCGGGACAGGATGTCGTCGGTGTTGTACCCCAACGCCCGCAACAAGATGGTCGCGGGCAGCTTGCGGCGACGGTCGATACGAACGTAGACGTTATCCTTCGGATCGAACTCGAAATCGAGCCAGGAGCCACGGTACGGAATCACCCGCGCGGAAAACAGCAGCTTGCCGGACGAGTGGGTCTTGCCCTTGTCGTGATCGAAGAACACGCCCGGGGATCGATGCAGCTGCGAGACGATGACGCGCTCGGTGCCGTTGATGATGAAGGTGCCGGTTTCGGTCATCAAAGGCAGGTCGCCCATGTAGACCTCTTGCTCCTTGACATCCTTGACAACCTTGCTGCCCGCCGGCGCGTCCTTGTCGTAGATGACCAGGCGCAACAGCACGCGCAGCGGCGCTGCATAGGTCGCGCCACGCAAATGACATTCGCGCACATCGAAGACCGGCTCGCCGAGACGGTAGCTGACGTACTCGAGCACGGCATGGCCGTTGTAGCTCTCGATCGGCAACACCGATTTGAAGGCCGCGTGCAAGCCGACGTCGTCCCGGTCCTTGGGTTTACCGTCGGCCTGCAGGAAGAACTTGTAGGAGTCGATCTGCGTCGCCAGCAGGAAGGGCACCTCGAGGATGCCCGGGCGCTTGCCGAAGTTCTTGCGGATACGCTTCTTTTCGGTGAACGAATAGGCCATGCTGCCTTTCCTCATGATTGATCTGCAGACGGGTCGCGAGACCGAAAACCGCCGTTGACGAAGGGGCGGCCGATAGGGCCGAGCCGGCCAACCGGACCGGCGGGGGACTTAGCCGCCACGCAAACGGCAAAAGGCCGGCGGCTCTGGGCCGCCAGCCTCGAGCAGCGCTGGAAGGGGCGCTGAGTCAAAGGCGATCTTATTTGATTTCGACCGACGCACCCGCCTCTTCCAAAGCCTTCTTGGCCGCCTCCGCGTCGTCCTTCGACACACCTTCCTTCAGTGTCATCGGCGCGCCCTCGACCGCGTCCTTGGCCTCCTTCAGCCCAAGACCGGTGAGTGCACGGACGGCCTTGATGACCGCGACCTTGTTGGCACCGAACGACGCCAGCACGACGTCGAATTCGGTCTGCTCTTCAGCGGCGGCGACTTCGCCACCACCAGCAGCACCCGGCGCAACCGCAACGGCGGCGGCGGCGGTGACGCCGAACTTCTCTTCCATCGCACTAATGAGGTCGACGACCTCCATCACGGTCATGCCGGCGATGGCTTCCAGAATTTCGTCTTTGGAAACAGCCATTGGTTTCTCCTGATCCTAAATCGATAAATTTGTCAGTGGACCGAACGCGATCGTTGCACCACCTTACGAAGGTTCACCGGGGTCGCTTTACCGTGTCATCGATGGCCCGCGGGCGCATCGCTCGGCAAAACAGCGTACCGGCGTCCTCGTTCAAGCGGCCTCTTTCGCGTCCCGGACGGCGGCAACGGTGCGAACCAATTTGCTCGGCACCTCGTTCAACGTCGTCGTCAGTTTCTGTATCGGCGCCTTCATTACGGACATGAGCATGCTGAGCGCCTCGTCGTAGGTCGGCATCTTCGCGACTTTGCCGAGTTCCGACGGTGGCAAGAGTTGCCCCGACAGTGCGATGACGCGCACTTGGAACTTGTCATGCTCCTTTGCGAAGGATTCGGCCACGCGGGCCGCCGAACCGGGATCTTCACGCCCAAAGGCAAGCAGCAGTGGCCCTTTGAGTTCGTCCGCGAGGCAAGCGAACTCGGTATCGGCCAGCGCACGCTTGGCGAGCGTGTTTTTTACGACCCGAACATAGACACCGGCTTGGCGTGCACGCACGCGCAGATCGGTCATCTGCTCCACGGTCAATCCCCGGTACTCGGCGCCAATGGCCGAGTAGGCGTTCTTCGCAACTTCCGCAACCTCGGCGACGATCGTCTCTTTCTGGGCAAACGTCAGTGCCACAGTCGTCACCTCCTGATTACAGTTCACTGCGAGGCCATAAGCCCCGCAAACAATTCCGAGCCCAGCACTTCCGCTGCGTCAGCCTCGGCGAGCGTGCCTGTCCCCAGGAGCACGGCCATAGGCCGGCCTGATTCGAGGGCACCATCTACGCAGGCATCTCATTAAGCCGCCGCACCGGACTCCCTGTCCGCCACCGAGGCACCTGCGGTCTTTGACGGACTTCGGCCCAAAGGCCGCTGCCCCAAAGTTCACACCGGCCTGAATGCGGGCCGGCTAAAACGTGTCAAACCGATCTTCGATCGATCAACTAGAGGTCGAGCGCGCCATGATCGATGGTGAGCCCAGGCCCCATGGTGGAAGACACCGTGACCTTCTTCATGTAAATCCCTTTCGCCGCGCTCGGCTTGGCCTTATTCAGATTGATCAACAGTGCCTCGAGGTTCTCACGCAATTTCTGCGGCTCGAAGTCGATCTTGCCAAGCGGGCAGTGGATGATCCCAGCCTTGTCGGTGCGGTAGCGCACCTGACCAGCCTTAGCGTTGTTCACGGCCTCCGCGATGTTCGGCGTCACGGTGCCAACCTTCGGGTTCGGCATCAAGCCACGTGGGCCGAGCAATTTACCTAGCTGGCCGACGACCCTCATAGCATCTGGCGACGCGATAATCACGTCGAAGTTCAGGTTACCTGCCTTCATTTCTTCGGCGAGGTCTTCCATGCCGACACGCTCGGCACCCGCTTCGGTGGCGGCCTCAGCATTCGGGCCCTGCGTGAAGACGGCCACGCGCACATCCTTGCCAATGCCGTTAGGGAGTACCGCCGAACCACGCACGACTTGGTCCGACTTGCGCGGATCGACGCCAAGATTCACCGCAACATCTACGTTTTCGATGAACTTCACACTGGAGATTTCTCGCAGCAAAGCGAAGGCGTCGTCCGCCGCATAAGCCTTGGCGGAATCGACGCGTTCACGGATCATCTTCGCGCGCTTGCTCATTCCGGCCATTACTCTACCCCCTCAACGTTCAGACCCATTGCACGGGCACTGCCGGCGATGGTGCGCACGGCCGCGTCCATATCCGCCGCCGTGAGATCCGGCATCTTAGCGGTGGCGATATCTTCTAGCTGAGCGCGGGTAACGGTGCCAACCTTGGCGCTGTTCGGCGTACTGCTGCCCTTACCGACGCCCGCGGCCTTTTTCAACAGGATCGCCGCTGGCGGCGTCTTGGTGATAAAGGTAAAGCTGCGGTCGGAGTAGACGGTGATGACGACGGGCGTCGGCAAACCTTTTTCGAGTTCCTGCGTCTTGGCGTTGAACGCCTTGCAGAACTCCATGATGTTGACGCCATGCTGGCCGAGTGCTGGACCGACTGGTGGGCTTGGGTTCGCCTCGCCAGCCTTGACCTGCAGCTTGATGTAGGCGGAAACTTTCTTCGCCATGATTTCGCTCCAACGGGTGCAATCGCCGGCGTAGGGCCCGGCTCCCCGAGTTGTTGATACGCCGAAAGCGGCGCCGCCCAGGCCGAACCGGCGAGGGCCCGAAAGCGGGCGATCCCGTGACCGCTCATCCGCGACCTCGTGATCATCCCAGTGTATTCAATTAGCTTGTCGAATTCGCCCGTCGCAGGGGCAGATCTCACGGTTGTCCCGGCGCAGACCGCTCAAGGTTCAGCTTCCGTCAGCAGCACACCCCGTCTTGAACCGTGCTGCAATCCGAGCGCGCGGTCAGGCAGACTTCAGCCCTTTTCGACCTGGGCAAATTCCAGCTCGACAGGCGTCGACCGGCCAAAGATCAGCACCGACACCTTGACGCGACTCTTGTCGTAGTCCACCTCTTCGACCACACCGTTGAAATCGGTGAACGGGCCGTCGGTCACTCGGACGACCTCGCCTGGCTCGTACAACACCTTTGGGCGCGGCTTCTCGACACCGTCTTGCATCCGCTGAAGGATGGCGTCCGCCTGCGAGTCTGGAATTGGCGCAGGACGGTCGCCCTTGCCGCCGATGAAGCCCATCACCTTCGGTACGTCCTTGACGAGGTGCCAGGTCTCATCGGTCATTTCCATGTTGATGAGCACGTAACCAGGAAAAAACTTGCGTTCACTCTTCCGTTGTTGCCCATTGCGGATTTCGACGACTTCCTCCGTCGGCACTAGAATGTCGCCGAACGCGTCCTCCATGCCCGCCCGCTTGATGCGTTCATCGAGAGAGCGCTGGACATGCCCTTCGAAGCCTGAAAAGGCGTGAATCACGTACCAACGCTTCGCCATGGTCAGCCCCCCTGCCCCGTTAAGAATCGCAGGATGGACATTAACACCATATCGAACAACCACAGTAGGATGCCCAGCAAAAACACCATGACCATCACGATAAGCGTGGTTTGAATGGTTTCTTGCCGAGTCGGCCAAACGACTTTTCGTACTTCCATGCGTGCGTCAATGGCGAAACGCCATAACTGGCGCCCAGGCTGAGATGTCAGAGCAATTGCCGCGGCACCGCCAGCAATCACAAGCAAGCCGATCACTCGTAACAGCAACGAGTAGCCGGCAAAATAATAAAAAGCCCAGATGCCGATCACTACAAGAGTGACCGACATCACGAGCTTAGCGGTATCGAGACCGGATGATCCGGCTTCGGCTCGTGCGTTCATGGGATCCAGACGCATCTGCGTCGTTGTATGGCAGGCCAGGAGGGACTCGAACCCCCAACCTGCGGTTTTGGAGACCGCTGCTCTGCCAATTGAGCTACTGGCCTAATAAAGGTGCGCCGAGGCTCACTCGCGGGGCGTGGGCTACTACCCCGCCAGTGAAATCCTGGGCTATCTATCTCACTCGATGATCTTCGCGACGACGCCAGCGCCGACGGTACGTCCGCCTTCGCGTACGGCAAAGCGCAGACCTTCTTCCATCGCGATCGGCGCGATGAGCCTCACGGTCATCTTCACGTTGTCACCCGGCATCACCATCTCGATGCCTTCGGGCAGCTCGCAGGCACCCGTGACGTCGGTGGTGCGGAAGTAAAACTGCGGACGATAGCCGTTGAAGAACGGGGTATGCCGGCCGCCCTCTTCCTTACTCAGCACGTACACCTCAGCTTCGAAGTGGGTGTGCGGGGTGATCGAGCCGGGCTTGGCCAGCACCTGGCCGCGCTCGACGTCTTCACGCTTCACACCACGCAGCAGCGCGCCGATGTTATCGCCCGCTTCGCCCTGATCGAGCAGCTTGCGGAACATCTCGACACCGGTGCAGATGGTCTTGACGGTGTCTTTGATGCCGACAATGGCGACTTCTTCGCCCACCTTGACCACACCGCGCTCGACACGACCGGTGACGACAGTGCCGCGACCGGAGATGGAGAACACGTCCTCAATCGGCATCAGGAAGGCACCGTCGATGGCACGCTCGGGCTCTGGGATGTAGCTGTCGAGGGCGTCCATCAGCTTGTCGATGGACGGGCCACCGATCTCGCTTTCGTCGCCTTCGAGCGCCTTCAGCGCAGAGCCGGTGATGATCGGGGTGTCGTCGCCGGGGAATTCGTAGCTGTCAAGCAGCTCACGCACTTCCATCTCGACCAGCTCCAGCAGTTCGGCGTCGTCGACCATGTCGGCCTTGTTCAGGTAGACGATGATGTAGGGCACGCCAACCTGGCGCGAGAGCAGGATGTGCTCGCGCGTCTGCGGCATCGGGCCGTCGGCCGCGGACACCACCAGGATCGCACCGTCCATCTGCGCCGCACCAGTGATCATGTTTTTCACATAATCGGCGTGGCCGGGGCAGTCGACGTGCGCGTAGTGGCGCGCGGTGGTCTCGTACTCGACGTGCGCTGTGGCAATGGTGATGCCGCGCTCACGCTCTTCCGGGGCGTTGTCGATCTGGTCATAGGCCTTCGACTCACCACCGAATTTCTTCGCCTGGTGCACCGTGATCGCCGCCGTCAGCGTGGTCTTGCCATGGTCGACGTGACCGATCGTGCCGACGTTCACGTGCGGCTTCTTGCGTTCGAATTTTGCTTTGGACATCGACTTCCTCTCCGCGAGCGTACCTGAAGCCCCAGCCGCAATCCCCATGACAGGGCGGACGCAACCGGTGTTCGAGAAATAGTTCGACTACCGAATCTTATTCGCGTAGCTCAACCAGGCCCTGCAGCCGGCAGGATCTGTACTTGGAGCCCATGACCGGAGTCGAACCGGTGACCTCACCCTTACCAAGGGTGTGCTCTACCAACTGAGCTACATGGGCGAAAACTTCGTTTCGCAACATCCGTTCTCGGAAACGGCCCTTGCCGCCACGTCGTATTCCGTGGCAACCCATCCCTCCCGAACCGCCCGGAGGCATCGGTTGCCGGCACCGTCATTGGAACCGGATGGGCGGGCCGAATGCCGCTATGGAGCGGGTGATGGGAATCGAACCCACACCATCAGCTTGGAAGGCTGAGGTTCTACCGTTGAACTACACCCGCATTTAGACTGGCCTGCATCCGGCACACCCGAAACCTGGCCTCGCTTTCAGAAATACAGCCATTAAAACTGAAAGTTAGCCGAGAACCAGAGCGCTGTCGCCAGTGGAACCGTTAAATCTGGTGGAGGGGGGAGGATTCGAACCTCCGAAGGCTGAGCCGTCAGATTTACAGTCTGATCCCTTTGACCGCTCGGGAACCCCTCCATTTGACCGAGCGGAGCATGATACATCCGCATTTATCCATCGTCAATGGAAAATGCAGAGCCAGCGCGCTTCGTGACGAAACACCTTAATCTTGGGGAGGCGACGCCTCACCGGCATCGACGGAGCATCCATCCCCATCCTTGATATGGTTGCCTCGAAATCTGGTAGGATTCCGCGCCTACTTTCAAACCGCCACTGCCGCCGCATCGAATCAGCCGCGGACCCTGGCGATCAACTAGTTCGGAGCGCCTGATGGACGTCACAATTTTCGGTAGCGGATATGTCGGCCTGGTGACGGGCGCATGCCTCGCGGAAGTCGGCAACAATGTGCTCTGCGTCGACGTCGACGAGCGCAAGATCGCGGTGCTCAATAACGACGGTGTACCCATCTTTGAGCCGGGGCTGGAGGACTTGATCCGCAAGAATCGGGAAGCAGGCCGACTAGCCTTCTCTACCGACCTCGCCGCCGGCGTTGCGCACGGACTGTTTCAGTTCATCGCCGTCGGCACACCGCCGGACGAGGACGGCTCAGCGGACCTGCGCCACGTGCTCAGCGTGGCCAAGACCATAGGCGAGCACATGTCCGGCTACCGGATCGTCGTCGACAAGTCGACGGTACCGGTGGGCACGGCCGACCGTGTTGCGGACACCATCCGCGCGACCCTGTCGGAGCGCGGCGCAGCGCATGAATTCGACGTGGTGTCCAACCCCGAGTTCTTGAAGGAAGGCGCCGCGATCGAAGACTTCATGCGCCCCGACCGCGTCATCGTCGGTACCGACAACCCGCGTACCGGTGAGTTGCTGCGGGCCCTCTATGCCCCCTTCAACCGCAACCACGACCGCGTCATGGTCATGGATATCCGCTCCGCCGAGTTAACCAAGTACGCGGCCAACGCAATGCTTGCGACCAAGATCAGCTTTATGAATGAGCTGTCGAACATCGCGGAGGCAGTCGGAGCGGATATCGAACAGGTTCGCATCGGCATCGGCTCCGACCCACGCATCGGCTATCAGTTCATCTACCCGGGCTGCGGTTACGGCGGCTCCTGCTTCCCGAAAGACGTGCAGGCCCTGGAACGCACGGCGGTCGCGATCGGCTACAAACCCGAGCTGCTGCAATCCGTCGAAGCCGTCAATCACCGTCAAAAAGACATTCTTTACCAAAAGATCAGCACCCATTTCGGCGGTGACCTCGCCGGAAAGACCATCGCCCTTTGGGGTCTCGCCTTCAAACCCAACACGGACGACATGCGCGAGGCGTCCAGTCGGCGCCTGATGGAACACCTCTGGCGCGCCGGGGCAAAGGTGCGTGCCTTCGACCCGGTGGCGGCGGAAGAGACGCACCGCATCTATGGTGAGCGCGACGATCTGGTACTGGTGGACGATCAGATGGCAGCCTTGGAGGGCGCCGATGCGCTGGCCATCGTGACCGAGTGGGCGCAGTTCCGCAGCCCGGATTTCGGAGCCATCAGGAACATGCTGCGCGAACCCGTCGTGTTTGACGGACGCAACATCTTCGAACCGAGCCAAGTGGTCTCGGCGGGGCTCACCTACGTCTCAATCGGCAGGGTCCCCGCAGCGGCGTCCGCGGGTTAGGCGCTTGCCGGAGAATTTCTTACCAGATGACGCCGGATTGAGGTTCGACTTTAAGGAGCACCGGCAGGAGCATAGCCGAGTTATGTGATTGCCGGTGCGACACGGAAGGCGGGCGTCAAGACAAGTCAGCTGGTATGGGATTTGACAGAAATCGCCTTAGCGCCTACGAGCCGTTTCCTTGAGCTACGCAGTCGTCGGGCAGATTACCGTGTTTCCGTGGAGTATGGAGGGGGTGGCTTCGGCCGGACTTGCTTGGGTTCCGGCTTGATCTAATCCCGCTCCGCAGGGCGAACCCCTGCGGGGCGGACGGCAGACCGCCCAAAAAAAAGGGGGGGGTGGACTTGCCCTTAGCCACCGCGAGCGCGTCGCACCCCAAATCGAATCAGAAGCGATGGGTCCAACTGATCTCGATGTCTTGCTGCTGCATGTAGATGTTGCCGGATTGCGCCTGCGTTATCGAGGGGCTTGTGCCATCGATGGTCTCTTTGGGCATGTAGGTGTAGGACAGGTTGAACTCGTTCTTCGCGCTGTGCACGTAGGTCGCGCCGGCGCTGAGGTGCCAGCGAATCGTTGCAGGAGTCAGAATATTGAAAAGGGCCTGTTGGTTTGACTTCAGCAACTCAGTGTTGTAACTCACGCCACCGAAGAGCTTCAGCTTGTCGCTCTGATCCCAGCGCACGCCGAGCTTGAAGATATCCTGACTCTTCCAGCCAAAGCCAAGGCCAGACCTTGCGCCGAGACAGTACGACGGCAAGGGTGAGGCGCCGAAACAGGGCGAAAGATCGATGTCGTTGGAATTCGAGATCGCCTGAATCTCGTCATAGAAAATGTGCTGATAGTCGAAGGCCAGCGTGACATCGGGCCGTGCCTTGTACGCAAGACCGAAGTTGAACATCGCAGGGATGTCAAAGTTGCCGTCGTCCGCCAACAGCCCGCTGTACTTATCGAAGGCGGACATCCACATTTTGGTCCTGTACGACAGGCCAAGCGCCAACTGGTCCGTCACCTCACCATACCATCCGAGGTGTAGGCCGAAACCATAGGACCAGTCTGTCCCATTGTTGGTCACATTGGTCGGATCCACGGACGCGGCCTGGAAGGGCTGGAGCCCCTTGACCTCTAAGCTCTGGGCGGCGAACACTGGGGCGATGCCAAACGCCTGCTTCCCCTCGCCGATTCTTATCGTGTACGGCACCTCGATGAACAGCTGCTCAAGATTCACGCCGGTCGGTTCAGTAGCGCTCAGAAAGCCGTTGGGATTGCCGTTTTGACCGCCTGGAATCGGCTGCGTCACGGGTACCGGTCCGCCGTTCTGGATCAAGACCCGCCCGCCCTGATCGAGCGGCGTTCCCGGCGGCAGGGTCGCGACGACCGGCTGACCATTAACCACTTGCTGGTTCGGGGCAGGGGCGAAGTTCTCCCACACCGCATTGCTGTAGTCGGTATTCATCCCGCCGTTGCCGTAGACGCTGACGCCAATGGTGCTGCGGTCATTCAGCGGATGGTTGTAGCCAAAACTCGGGATGAGGAACCAATCGCTATCGCTGTCATAGCGGCCTGGCGTCACGAAGCCGCCCGTCGGGAATTCCACACTAAAATTATTGGTTCCATCTGTAGCTGGAACCGTCTGGGTGGGATAGTCGTTTTTGGCTTCGTAGCCACGGGGAGACGGGTTGAAGAACGAGACGCCAAGATCGAGGCGCTGGCCAAGGAAGGCCATACCGGCTGGATTGGTGGCCGACACCAAGGTGTCCTGCGGAAGAGCAGTGGCCACACCCGCCATCGCCTTCGACTTCGTGCCCCAGCCATGGGAGAAGTAACCGTTCGTTGCCCAAGCCGATGCCGGCAGCGTCGCCGCAAACGCGATCGCCGCGGATAAAATCTGTGTCGATGAAATTCTCACAACCATCCTCCGCCAGTGTTACTAGTCGCTTATGTCGCCCTAGGCTTGGTGGCGATGCGTGAATCGTTACTCGCTCATCATCTTGAACAGCAAGACACCGCCACCCCGATTCAACAGACGCGCTAGTTGTCAAGGGCGGTCAGACCACCGTCGAATGTATCAAAAACTAAACGCTGTCTGTTCGACGCAAATACTACGCAATTATTGCGTTTTGTCAAACCAGACTCGACTAAAGGACTGGCGGAAAATCAGCGATTAAGAATACTTATGGGTTCTCGGAACCACTCTATCAGCGAAGGCAGGCTAAATCGCCACAAACAACCCCAGACACGCAGTTGCAGCCTGGTTTTCAGAGCTACGCGACAGATCGAGGCAGCAGCAGACCGAAGCGGCAACATCGCGCAAGCTGTCGCGGCAACTGTTGCGTAGATTATCCATTTTGCAGAAATACGACACGATCGTTAGGCGGACCGCGATGAGCGATGAGCGTACCCTAGATGCCCCCGCTCGCGCCAAAAAAACGCCGACCACGGAAAAAGTTCAAGGCGCAGTGTGTAGCCTGTTCATCGCCAACTGAAACTCGCCTGCCATCAGCTGCGGCAGGGTGTGTTCCGCGGCGTCAAGCGCGCCATCGATCGCCGCGGCGTCTTCTTTTGACGGCCGACCTAGCACATAACCGACCACCTGATGCTTACTGCCCGGATGGTCGATACCGATTCGCAAACGCCAAAAATCGGGATTACCAAGGGCGGTGATGGTGTCACGCATTCCATTGTGTCCCGCATGCCCGCCTCCTTGCTTGAGCTTGATGCGCCCGGCCGGCAGGTCCAATTCATCGTAGGCGACCAGGATTTGTCGCGGTGGGGATGTCGAAGTAGCGCGCCACCGCCGCGACGGCGCGGCCACTATGATTCATGAACGTGGCTGGCTTTAACAGACGCAGATCCTGCCCCGCCACCGTGATCCGAGCCAACATGCCTTGGAACTTGGCCTCGGCTCGGAATTGCCCGTGATGGTCGGCGGCCAGACGGTCCACCAACCAGAAACCCGCATTATGCCGGGTGGCCTCATAGTCCGGCCCCGGGTTCCCGAGCCCGACGATCAGCCGGATGCCGCTATCTGACATCGTGCACTGAACCTCCTAAAACGAAACGCCCGCGGCAGTCATCACTACCGCGGGCGCCAAAGACCCAATCGGGGGACCCCAGTCGGGTAGCGCGTCGTCAGGCCTCTGGCTCGCCTTCGGCTCCCTCTTCGCCCTCTTCCCCTTCCTCGGGTTCGGCGTCGCTGTAACCCGCGTGGATCAACACGACGGGCGTATCGACATCAATTGAGCTGGTCAGCTCGACCCCCTCCGGCAGCGCCAGGTCAGAGACATGCACAATGTCCCCGATCTCCATTTCCGCAACGTCGACCTCGATGTACTCCGGCAGATCTTTGGGTAGGCAACTGATCTCCAGCTCGGTGACGTTATGCGAGACCTTGCCGCCGGCCTTGACGCCCTTGGCGATTTCCTCGTTCTCGAAGTGCAGAGGCACGGTCATGCGCAGTCGCTCCTCCATGCTCACACGCTGGAAATCTACGTGCAGGATGAAGGGCTTGGCAGGATGCCGCTGCAGATCCTTGAGCACGACCTTGGCGGCAACATCGCCGACCTTTAGGTCGAGCAAACTCGAGTAGAAGGACTCTTCCTCAAGCTTGCGCAACAGATCACTGTGGGACAGTGTGATCATCTGCGGCTCTTTATGCCCGCCGTAGACAATGCCTGGCACCAGGCCCTGGCGACGAAGGCGGCGGCTCGCACCCTTCCCCTCGTCGCTGCGCGTCTCGGCAACGACCTCAAAAGATTCACTCATGGCTGATCTCCATCACGAAAAAAGCACCGACGACCCGCGACCAGGGCGACCGTGCATTGCCCGACCCCCAGCATGGCGGCCGGTATGAATTGAGGGCATCGACGCCAGGGCCGGCGTCAGTCCACAAACAGCGAGCTGACAGATTCCTCGTTGGACACCCGGCGCATGGTCTCCGCCAGCAACTCGCCGATGCTGAGCTGACGAATCTTGTCGCAAGCGAGCGCGTCCGGCTGCAGCGGGATGGTATTGGTCACCACCAGCTCATCGAGCACCGAGGCATTGATGTTCGAGACGGCGGGTCCCGACAACACCGGGTGCGTGCAGTAGGCAACCACCTGCGCGGCACCATGCGCTTTTAGCGCGGCCGCGGCCTGGCAAAGGGTACCGGCCGTATCGACCAGGTCGTCGATGAGCACGCAGCATCGCCCGTCGACGTCACCGATGATATTCATCACCTTGGCCTCGTTCGGCCGCGGCCGACGCTTGTCGATAATGGCCAGGTCGGCATCATCCAAACGCTTAGCCAGGGCACGGGCGCGAACGACACCACCCACGTCGGGAGATACGACCATCAACGCCGGGTATTTGCGGCGCCAAATATCGCCGAGCAGAATCGGAGAGGCGTAGACGTTGTCGACCGGGATGTCGAAAAAGCCCTGGATCTGGTCCGCGTGCAGATCCATGGTCAAAACGCGATCGGCGCCCGCAGAGCCGATCATCTTCGCGACGAGACGCGCGGTGATGGGCACCCGAGCCGAGCGCGGCCGCCGGTCCTGGCGGGCGTAGCCGAAGTAAGGGATCACCGCCGTAATGCGCTTGGCGGACGCCCAGCGCAATGCGTCAACCATCACCAACAATTCGATAAGGTTGTCGTTGGTGGGCGCGCAGGTCGGCTGCAAGACGAAAACATCGCGCCCGCGGACGTTCTCCTGGATCTCGGTCATCACCTCGCCATCGCTGAATTGCCCGACGACGGTCTTGCCGAGGGGCAAGCTCAGATGGGCAGCGATCTCCGCGGCCAGGCCGGGGTTGGCGTTCCCGGAGAACACCATCATGTGGCTGGCGGGCACGACCTTACCTCTCGTCGATTCTGGCCAATTTGGCTTCGAAGGATAGATGAAATGGCTGGGGCGCCAGGATTCGAACCTGGGAATGCTGGGATCAAAACCCAGTGCCTTACCGCTTGGCGACGCCCCAAATTTTGGTCAGTTTAATTGCCTCGGCGACCGCTGTTTGCCCACCGGCTCCGGATCATGGGCCACGCGCCGGCTCGTCTCGGCAACGGCCGACAAATCAAGCGCGGCCCTCCGAATAGCGCCACCGAAGCTCGACCGGGCCACTGCCGCCCTAGAGGCTAGCCATCCTAGCGCCTAGGCGGCAAACAGCGGCGAACGGTTACAACCGCGTGCCACGAATGCCGAGTACCGCGCCGGAGCAGCAGCGGCCACCTGGCGCGCGTTGCGCTCGTCGGAGAAGACCGAGAACACGCAACCGCCGGTGCCGGTTAAGCGCGCAACCCCACCCTGCTGGCTCAGCCAGTCGAAGGCGTCGGCGACCACTGGATAGCGTGACAGAACGATGTCGAGACAATCGTTGTCGTCAGCGCCAGCCAGGAAGTCGGCCATTGTGACGGACCGCGAATTTCGTGTCAATTCCGGATCGGAAAATACGGCTGCCGTCGATACCGAGACCGGCGGCGTCAGCACCACGAACCAGGGCTCGGGGAGTTCCACCGCCGTCAAGCGCTCGCCCACACCCTCGGCCCAAGCCGCGTGGCCGCGCACGAACACCGGCACGTCGGCACCCAATTGCAGACCAATCTGCGCGAGGGTGTCGATGTCGAGCCCCAAATCCCAGAGGCGGTTCAAGGCAAGCAGCGTCGTTGCGGCATCGGAACTACCGCCACCGAGGCCGCCCCCCATCGGCAAGACCTTATCCACGTCGATGGTGGCACCATCGGCGCAGCCGGTGTGCGCTTGCAACGACAGCGCCGAACGCACCACCAGGTCTTGCTCCGGCAGAACGCCAGGCGCCCCTCGACGCCGCATCACCTGTCCGTCCAGGCGCGGTTCGAAGTACAGGCGGTCACAGCGATCGATGAACTGAAACACCGTCTGTAGCAGGTGATAGCCGTCGGCGCGGCGCCCGACAACGCGCAGCATGAGGTTCAGTTTCGCGGGGGCCAGCCAGGCGCCGTCCGCGGCGGCAATCGGTAACATGCTCAATGACCGCTCTGGCTAATCCGGTGGCGCCCCATGGTGCGCAGCAGATACTCGTGCTTCGGGTCTTCCGCCAATGCGCGCTCCCAGACGTCTCGCGCCTCGTCCTGCTTGTCGAGCACCCAAAGCACCTCACCGAGGTGGGCCGCAATCTCGGCATCGAACACGCCTTCTAGCGCCTGGCGCAGGTAGGGCTCGGCATCTTTCGCGTTGCCCATTCGATACAGCACCCACCCCATGCTGTCCAGAATCGCCGGCTCATCGGGCCGCAGTTGCAAGGCACGCTCAATCAGGCTCTGGGCTTCAGAGAAGCGATCGGTACGGTCTGCTAGCGTGTAGCCGAGCGCGTTCAGGGCGTCGACGTGATCTGGATCGGCAGTCAGGATGCGTCGCAAATCCTGCTCCAGCAGATCGACCCTGTCCATGCCCACGGCGAGCATGGCGCGGGCATAGAGCAAATCAGGGTTGTCCGGGGCTTGGTCGAGCGCAGCGCTGTAGACGGCGATGGCCTGCTGCTCCAGGTCGCGTTCGCGCAACAGCTCACCCTCGATCAGGTAGAAGGTCGTGACGTCGGCCGGATATTGGTCGCGCAACTGCTGCAGGATCTCGCGCGCCTGCGGCACCTCGCCACGATCGGCATGAATTCCGGCAATCCGAACCCGCGCGTTGGTCGCATTCTCGCCCCTGACCTTGGCATACCAGTCCAATGCCAAGGCCTTGTTCCCGGCCAGTTCTTCGGCCTGGCCCAAGAGATAGGCGGTGTCATTCGCGCGAGCACCAGTCTGGCGCAATTGCGTGAGATAGGCGCGTGCTCTATCGGCATCCTCGATCTCCAAGGCGAGGACGGCGGCGGTAAACAGCACGTCGGGCTGCCCAGGGCCACGGGCAAGGATATCGTCGAACATCCCCAGCGCGGCGTCATAGTCCTCCGCCTCTATGTGAAGCTGGGCCCACAGCAGTTCTAGCTCCAGGTCGTTGGGCTCGGCCGCCAAGAAATCGCCGAGCACCACCATCGCATCGTCACGACGATCCTCCGAAACCAAGAGCCTCACTAGGAAGACGCGCGGTTCGTTCCATCCCGGTCGCAGCGCGGCGGCGCGCTCCGCGTGGGCACGCGCGGCCTGCGCGTCGTCGGCGCCCGCCGCCAGCATGGCCAGGGCGTATTGCGCATCAGCATTGTCGGCATCGTCGGCGACCAGCTGGCGCATCATCTCCACACGCTCCGCCGGTTCCGGTACACGCGAGAGCATTTGCGCCGCCTGCATATAGCCATGACCGCGATCCGCCGCCAGGTCAATCAAGTCAGCGAGGTCGGTAAGCGCGGCTTCGCGGTTGCCGGCATCGATCTGCGCATAAGCACTGATCTGCTTTGCTCGGGACGAGACCGGGTCAAGCTCTGCCCACAGGGTCGTTGCGAGCACTGCGTCCTGCGGATTGCCCGAAGAGAGCGCCGCTCGGGCGGCAAGCTCGGCCATGGTGGGATCACGCGACAAGCGCGCGGCGCGCAGATAATGTGTGAACGCCGTGTCATGGGCTTCACGCTGGACCGCGACCTCGCCGACCAGGACCGCGTAGACCATGTCGGCCGTTAACTCATCGATGCCGCCCGGGGCCCCAGCGTCCGATGCAACGATGTCTGCGTCCTTCAGACTTGCATCTTCAACGGCCGGCGTAGGGCTCACCGACTCCAGGACCGGAGCCGGGGCCGGGAGCGACTCCGAGACGGCGCCGCCACTGTCCTGAGCGAACGCCGGGACAGCGGAGAAGAGCGCCGCGGCCATCAGCAGCGGCAATGCCCAAAGGGGGATGGCGCCGAACAGGGCGCCGCGTAAAGATATGTACATAGCAGATACCGGTTTTCCGGGCAGTTGATCGCGATCAGCCGTCACGCGCATTTGAACGCAGTATACTGATGCAGTTCCGCCATCGAAACGGGGCTGACGCACAGCGGTGAGCGCCCGAGCCCTTAAGCCCGGCAAACTCGCACCAACAGCCGTGACTGACGTCGCCGCCGCGCGACGAGATCCGAACAGCAATTAGCGTACATCATGACGATATTGACCCTTGGCCTGAACCACAAGACGGCGCCCGTCCACATCCGCGAACGGCTGACCTTCGGCCCCGACGTGATCGTCGGCGCATTGCGCACGATGACCGAGCAGACGCCGGCCAGCGAGGCCGTGATTCTGTCGACCTGCAACCGCACCGAACTCTACTGCGCGGCGGACGAGCGTGAGGGCGAGACCCATCTGCGCAACTGGCTCGGCCGTTTCCACGGCATCGAGCCGCAGCTGTTTGCGCCGCACCTCTATGTGCACCACGACCGCGACAGCGTGCGCCACCTGCTACGCGTCGCCAGCGGGCTGGACTCGATGGTGCTCGGCGAGCCGCAGATCCTCGGGCAAGTCAAGGCGGCATTCCAAACGGCCTGCGACAGCGGCAGCGCCGGGCGCATGCTCGGGCGCCTGTTCCAGCACACCTTCTCGGTGGCCAAACAGGTGCGCACCGATACCGCTATCGGCAGCAGCCCGGTCTCCGTCGCCTTCGCCGCGGTTAGCCTGGCACGTCAGATCTTCAGCGACCTGTCCAAGCAGACCGCGCTGCTGATCGGCGCCGGCGAGACCGTCGAACTGGCGGCTCGACACCTTCATCAGCATGGCATCGGCCGCATTATCGTCGCCAACCGCACCGTGGAACGCGCCCACAATGTGGCCGCGCAATTCGACGGCTATGCGATCGCGCTCACCGAACTCGCCAACCACTTGCCCGAGGCCGACATCGTCGTCGCCTCTACCGCAAGCCCGCTGCCGGTGCTCGGCAAGGGCGTGGTCGAGCGTGCGCTGAAAAAGCGCCGCCACCGGCCCATGTTCATGGTCGACATCGCCGTGCCGCGCGACATCGAACCCGAGGTCGGCCAGCTCAGCGACGTATATCTTTACACGGTCGACGACCTGCAAGGCGTTGTCGACGAGGGGATGCGCTCGCGCCAGCAGGCATCCGAGCAGGCAATGGAGATCGTCGATCTGCACACCGAGGAGTTCATGGCCTGGATGCGCTCGCTCGATGCCCTGTCGCTGATCCAGGACTACCGCTCCCGTGCGGAACACACCCGCGACGCCATGGTCGAGCGCGCGCAGCGCCAGCTTGCCGCCGGCAAGCCGGCCGACGAGGTCATTTGCCAGCTCGCGCACACGCTCACCAACAAGCTGCTGCACAGCCCCAGCGTGCGCCTGCGCCGCGCTGGCCGCGAGGGCCATTCGGATCTGCTGCGGGCCGCCAACGAGCTGTTCCAGCTCCGCCAGGAACAAGACGCTAGCCAATGAACCCGTCGATCCGCGGCAAGCTCGACCGGCTGGCCGAGCGCTTTGGCGAAATCACCGCGTTACTTGCTACACCCGAGACGCAAAACGACCAAAACCTGTTTCGCGATCTGAGCCGGGAGTATTCACAGCTCGAGCCGGTGGTCAATTGTTTCGGCGACTACCTGAGCATCGAGTCGGAGATCGAATCGGCGCACGAGCTGCTCGGCGACAAGGAGATGGCGGAACTCGCGCGCGAGGAACTCGCCGACGCCGAGGCGCGCCGCAACGCCCTTGAGCCAGAGCTGCATCAGCTGCTCGTGCCCCCTGATCCCAACGACCGCCGCAACGTCTACCTGGAAGTGCGTGCCGGCACCGGCGGCGCGGAAGCGGCGCTATTCGCCGGTGATCTGCTGCGCATGTATCTGCGTTACGCGGAGTCCCGTGGCTGGCGCCACGAGATCGTCAGCGAGAGCGAGGGCGAACAAGGCGGCTATAAAGAGGTGGTCGTGCGCATCAGCGGCAGCGGCGTCTACGCCTGCCTGAAGTTCGAGTCCGGCGCCCATCGCGTGCAGCGGGTGCCGGAGACAGAGTCCCAGGGACGCGTGCATACCTCCGCCTGCACCGTCGCTATCCTACCGGAGGTCGAGACCGTCGACGAGATCCAGATCGATGCCGGAGATCTGCGTGTGGATACCTATCGTGCCTCCGGTGCCGGCGGCCAGCACGTCAACAAGACCGATTCCGCCGTGCGCCTCACCCATCTGCCCACCGGCGTGGTGGTCGAATGCCAGGACGAACGCTCCCAGCACAAGAACCGAGCCCGAGCCATGGCGCTGCTGCAGGCCAAGCTGCTGGCGCAGGCGGTCGACGCACAGACCGCGGAGCAAAGCCAATCACGCCGCTTGCAGGTGGGCAGCGGCGATCGCTCCGAGCGCATCCGCACCTACAACTTTCCGCAAAACCGGCTCACTGACCACCGCATCAACCTGACCCTGTACAAGCTCGACGAAATCATGCTGGGCAACCTCGCCCAAGTCGTCGAACCCTTGCAGCAGGAGCATCAGGCCGATCAGCTCGCGGCCCTGATGACGGTCTGAGAGTGACGGCCTGAGTGCAGACGCTCGCCGAGGCCCTGCGCGAGGCCGTCGCGACCCTGTCCGCCGGCGATGGTGAATCCGCTCGACTCGACGCCGAAGTGCTGCTGTGCGAGGCTGCCGGCACCACCCGCACCGGGCTCATCGCCTGGCCAGAGCGGACCTTGCAGCCAGCACAAACGGCACGCCTTCGCCAACTGATCGCGCGCCGTGCCCAGGGCGAACCCATCGCCTACATCCTCGGCCAGCGCGAGTTTTGGGGCTTGGAGCTGGTGGTCGACGCGCAAACGCTGATCCCGCGCCCAGACACGGAACTGCTCGTCGAATGCGCACTTCAGGTCCTGCCCGCGCACAGGCCGCTTGTCTGCGCCGATCTCGGCACAGGCTCCGGGGCCATCGCCGCCGCGCTGGCACATGAACGCTCGGCCTGGACCTTGATTGCCGTCGAACGCAGCGCCGGCGCTGCGGCCATTGCCGCCGAAAACGCCCGCCGACTCGAACTGCACCGCCTGTTCGTTGTACGTGCCGACTGGCTGCGAGCCGTCGCGCCGGGCAGCCTCGACGCCATCGTCAGCAACCCGCCCTACGTCCGTGCCAACGACCCACACCTGCAGCGCGGCGACCTGCGCTTCGAACCTCGAACCGCCCTGGCCGCAGGCAGTTCCGGGCTCGACGCGATCCGGGCGATCACGGCCCAGGCAACGACGGTGCTGCGCCCGGGCGGCTGGCTCGCCATCGAGCACGGTTGGGACCAGGGTGAAGCCGCGCGCGCCCTGCTGCGCCAAGCCGGCTTCGAAGCGGTGAACACGCACCGCGACCTGGCTGGACATGAGCGCGTGACCGAGGCCGTTGCACCCAAGGAGCATGCCTAGCGCCTGAAATACAGCTCAGTTCGAGCAACGGCACGGTAGCGATTTTTCGGTTTGATTCTGCGCGGCGCTCGATTAGCATACAGAAGTCATGGACATCGCCGAAACAGACTGCATCAAGCATCGACAGATCCATTTCCGGGATCTGCACCCAGACCGCAACGACGCCCGCACCGCGGCGGAATTCCTGGATCAGGTCGACGGGGTGCTGACCACGGAGCCGATGACGCCAATCCACCTCCGGCTGAGTTACGATGTCACGCAGATCTGCCTCGAAGAAATCGAGGCGGCGTTGGACGAGCTCGGGCTGCACCTCGACAACGGGCTGATGTACCGCATCAAGCGCGCACTGCACTACTACACCGAACAGACCTACCGCGAGAACTGCGAATGCGACTGCAGGCGGGGCGACAGCAACTGCACCAAGCTCGTTTTCACCAAACGCTACCAAGCGTTGGAGCATGGCTGCCGCGACCATCGGCCAGAGCATTGGCGGCGCTATCTGTGAGCCGACGCAGCGCGCCGGCTGACCGTACTCGAACCGCGCGGCAAGCGTCGATCACGTCATTGCCGAAGTGGCGCGATTGGCTGGGTTCTGCGACATGAACGAGCAGCAATTGCTTCGCTACAGCCGGCAGATCCTGTTGCCTGGGTTCGGCGTCGACGGCCAACAGCGGTTGCTCGACGCACGGGTACTAATTGTTGGGCTCGGCGGCCTCGGCTCGCCGGTGGCGATGTACCTCGCCGCCGCCGGCGTGGGCACATTGCTGCTGGCGGATTTCGACGCTGTCGACCTTTCCAACTTGCAACGTCAATTGCTGCATGGCAATGCAGACATTGGCCGCACGAAGGTCGACTCTGCCATCGCCACGCTAAAAGCACTGAATCCGGACACCCGGCTGGAGCCCGTCAAGGGTAGTCTCAATGCCGACTGGCTGTCGCAAATAGCGCCGCGCGTCGACCTGATCGTCGATTGCTGCGACAACTTCCAGACCCGTTTTGCCGTCAACGCCGCCTGCGTCGCGCATGGGGTACCGCTCGTGTCTGGCGCCGCGATCCGCACCGAAGGCCAGGTCTGCGTCTTCTCCGGAAAGCCCGGCGAACCCTGCTATCAGTGTCTCTATCCCAGCCAGAGCGGACTCGACGAGACCTGCGAACGCAATGGCGTGCTCTCGCCCCTGGTCGGCATCATTGGCAGCGTTCAGGCGACCGAGGCCATCAAAGTCCTGGCCGGCATCGGCGAGCCCCTGTTCGGCCGCCTGCTGCTGCTCGACGCGCTGCACATGGAGTGGCGGAGCGTGCGCCTGCCGGCGGACCCCCGCTGCAGCGTCTGCGGCGGACGCTGATCCTTACTTGCGGAGGGGCCGATGACGCAACAACGACCAGACCGCGACAGCCTGGATGCGCTCAACGCCCGCCTGCTGCGCTTCGCTCAAGAGCGTGACTGGGAGCAATTCCAGTCGCCGAAGAACCTAGCCATGGCACTGGCGGGAGAAGTTGGCGAGTTGCTGGAGCATTTCCAGTGGTTGACGGAGGCGCAGAGCGCAAGTCTGAGCCCGGAGAAGCGGCGTGCCGTCAGCCACGAGTTAGCGGATATCCTCAACTACCTGGTCCGACTTGCGCAGCGCTTGGACATCGACCTGCTGGCGGCGACAGATGAGAAAATCGCTCTCAATGAAGAGCGCTACCCAGCGGACAAGGTCCGCGGGGACGCGCGTCGCGCCAGCGAGTACGACGATTGAAGCCCCAGCTCAGATCAGCAAACCCGGGAGGCGACCGCATGCCAGCGCTCCCAGGCACCTGGACGCCGACGCCGGACTCGCGCGGGCCTGAGATTGCCGAAGAATCGCGTCACCACTTGCCGTTGGCCGATGTTCTCCGCCACAATCCTGCGGAGTCGTTCGCCGTTAGGGTCGGTGACTATGGTCCGGGACGCGCCGGCACCAGAACGGACTGTTGGACTGGTCTCGGATCAGCCCAGGGCCTGCAATAGCATCGCGCATCAGTGGGGTTCAGATACCTGAGTCGAACACCGTCACTAGCCGCATACGATGAAACAATCGCTTCACCTCGAAGAGTGGCACCGCGACATGAACGTTAGCCAACTACCCGAGCGCAGATCGCCGTTGTCAAGGAGATTCAATGCACCACCCGGCAGTTAAGGCGATGTTCGTCGTCCTGCTCTACGCGATTCCATCACTGGTTTTCGCCTCCGACCCGTCGACCCGGCTCGACCTGACCGACACCTGGGTCGGCTTTTCGGCCCTCGCCGTTTTTGTGTTGGCCTACGCCTTAGTGATGGGCGAGGAGTTCACCCACCTTCGCAAATCGAAGCCCGTCGTACTGGCGGCCGGCATCATCTGGCTGCTGATCGCCATCTACTACACCGATCATCATGGCGACCCCCACGCCGCCGAGATCGCGGTGCGCCACAACATCATGGAGTTCGCCGAGCTGTTTCTGTTCCTGCTCGCGGCGATGACCTACATCAACGCCATGGAGGAACGGCGCGTCTTCGAGGCGCTGCGAGCGTGGTTGATCCGCAGCGGCTACGGCTATCGAAAGCTGTTCTGGATGACCGGCTTCCTGGCTTTCTTCATCTCCCCGGTAGCGGACAACCTCACCACGGCACTGCTGATGTGCGCGGTGGTGATGTCGGTCGGCGCGGACAAGCCGCGCTTCGTCGTACTCGGCTGCATCAATATCGTCATCGCCGCCAATGCCGGCGGCGCCTTCAGCCCATTCGGCGATATCACCACATTGATGGTTTGGCAGAAGGGCATCATCCCGTTTCAGACCTTCTTCTTGCTGTTCTTACCGGCGCTGGTGAACTATCTGGTACCCGCCTACTTTCTGCACCGCGCGGTGCCGGACGAAACCCCACCACCGAGCGATGAGGTCGTCAAGACCAAACGTGGCGCCAAGCGCATCGTGCTGTTGTTCCTGCTCACCATCGCGACGGCGGTGAGCGCACACAACTTCTATCATCTTCCGCCGGTGCTCGGCATGATGACCGGCTTGGCATATCTAAAATTCTTCGGCTACTATCTGGCGAAGACCCGCGAGATGTCGACGGTCAAGGTCGGCACTGTCGAAGACTCGATGCCCTTCGACATCTTCGACAAGGTGGCGCGAGCCGAGTGGGATACGCTGCTGTTCTTCTACGGCGTCATTCTGTGCGTCGGCGGGCTTGGTTTCATCGGCTATCTGGAATTGGTCTCCCAGCTCGCCTACGTCGATGTCGGCCCCACCTTCGCGAATGTCATGGTGGGACTGCTGTCCGCCATCGTCGATAACATCCCAGTGATGTTCGCGGTACTGACCATGAACCCGGATATGACACAGGGCCATTGGTTGCTGGTCACGCTAACGGCCGGCGTCGGTGGCAGCCTGCTGTCAATCGGTTCAGCAGCGGGGGTTGCGCTGATGGGGCAGGCGAAGGGCGTCTACACCTTCTTCGAACATCTGCGCTGGACACCCTACATTGCCCTGGGGTACGCGGCCAGCATCGCGTGCCACTTCGTCGTCAATTTCTGGACATTCTCGGTGCCGGTCGCGGGCTGATTCCGGAAACCCGCGCGCCGACTCATAGGTTCGCGGGTTCCGGCGGGCTTCGCCAAGCGCGTCCGCTCTCGGCAAAATTCGGGCCTCGAGGCAGGGCAGTCGCGCCTCGGGGCATTGCCAGCCGGTGCACTTTTAGGTAGGTTGCGTGCTTTGAATCGGCTGCGACACTCCTACGACTGTGCCGCGATCCGCGCTACTGGTCGATTGCTCGCCATGCGAAACATCCTGATACTGACCGTACTAAGTGTGTTCTGGCTGCTGCTTTCCGGCCACTACACGCCGCTGCTGCTCGCCTTGGGCCTGGCGTCGGTGCTGCTGGTGGTCTGGTTCCAACGGCGCATGGATCGCATCGACCAGGAGCCGATCAGGCTGCGCCCCAGCTTTGGTCTGTTGCTCTATTTTGGCTGGTTGTTTTGGAGCGTCATCAAGGCCAATATCGACCTGGCACGCCGTATCTGGGACCCAAAGTTGCCGGTGGAACCGCTCTGGACACGGCTCGACACGCAAGTCACGACGCCACTCGAAAAGACCCTGTACGCGAATTCCATTACCTTGACGCCGGGCACCCTAACGACCGATGTGCGCGACGATCACTTCATGATCCACGCCCTGTCGCAGGAAGGCATCGAAGAACTGCGCGAAGGCGAAATGGAGCGTCGCATCCGACGCCTCGGTCTCTGACATGATGCCCTCGGTTTTGACATGCTCCCCTCGGTTTTGACATGTTACTAGGCGCCGCCATCATCGCCGTGGTCGTGACCATGGTCCTCGCCCTCATCCGAGCGTTCGAGGGCCCAAGCGCCTACGATCGTATGCTCGCCGCCAACCTATTCGGCACCAAGACCGTGCTGCTGATCGCGCTGGGCGGTTACGCCTTGTCGTGGGAAAGCTTCCTGGACATCGCACTGTTGTACGCCTTGGTCAACTTCGTCAGCACGATCGCCGTGATGCGTTTTTTCGAGTACAGCGGCATGCCGCGCGGAAATGGCGACGACGGGAGTCGGTCGTGACCGCGGTGATCGATTGGCTTAGCGGTTTTTGCCTGCTGGCTGGCGGGTTTCTGTGTATCACCGGCGGTGTCGGACTCCTGCGGCTGCCCGACTTCTTCTCGCGTGTGCACGCGGCCGGCGTCACTGAGACCTTGGCCGCGCCGCTGCTATTGACCGGAGTGATGCTGCACATGGACTGGTCGCTGGACCTATTCAAGGTGCTGATGATCCTGATCTTGGTGCTTGCGACCAACCCCACCGCGACGCACGCCATGGCCAAGGCCGCGCTGCATGGAGGCTACCTGCAGAAGGCACGCGGCACCGACGATGCAGCAGAGGAGGATGCGTCATCGAAGGCCTAATCGACGTCGTTCTGCTGGGTTTCCTGGTGCTGATCGCCTTGGCCGCGATCCGGCTGAACGATCTGTTCGCCGTGGTCATGCTGTTCGGCGTATACAGCTTAATGACCGCTGCCTTGTTCATGGATCTCGACGCCGTGGATGTGGCCTTCACCGAGGCCGCGGTCGGCGCTGGGGTCACGACGGTGCTGATGCTCTCCAGCCTGCGGCTGACCAGCCGATGGGAGCAACGGCCCAAGCACAGCCCGCTGGTGCCGTTGATCGTAGTCGGCATTACGGGTGCCGCACTGATCTATGGCACCCTCGATGCGCCTTTGCTCGGCGACCCGAATGGGCCAGTGCACCAGCACGTGGCGCCGCGCTACATCGAGCAAGGGGCGATCGAGGTCGGCATGCCTAACATGGTGACGGCCGTGCTGGCCAGTTACCGCGGCTACGACACCTTCGGTGAGACGGTGGTGATCTTTACCGCGGGGCTTGCGGTCTTGCTGCTGCTGGGTATCCAGGAGAATCCTGAGATCAAGCCTGGACGCACCGCCATCGGCGACCAGTTGGTGCTGCGGGTCGTCGTCAAGATGTTGATTCCGCTCATCCTGCTGTACGCCCTCTATGTGCAATTCCACGGCGACTATGGCGCCGGTGGCGGTTTTCAGGCCGGCGTGATCTTCGCGACCGGATTCGTACTGTACGACTTGGTGTTCGGCGAGGGAGATGCGCGTCTCGTGGTTCCGCCCCGCTGGCTGCATCGCCTCGCCGCCCTCGGCGTACTGATCTACGGAGGCGTCGGCGTGGTTTCGCTGCTCAGCGGGAAGGCCTTCCTGGACTATTCGGTGTTGTCGCACGACCCGGTCCATGGTCAGCACCTCGGTGTGCTGCTGGTGGAACTCGGGGTCGGGATCACGGTGTTCTCCGTCATCCTAGCCATTTTCTACGCCCTGTCAGGCCGGCGGCGTGTCGCATGAGCGGACTGCCTGGTCTCTACAACGACTTCGTCGCCATCTTCCTGATGATGGCGGGCTTCTACGTGGTCATCGCCCAGGGCAATCTGGTCAAGAAGCTGGTAGGGCTGGGGCTGTTCCAGACCTCCGTGTTCATCTTTTATATCTCCATGGGCAAGGTCGCCGGCGGCCATGCGCCCATCCTGACCGAGGGGGTCACGCTCTACTCCAATCCCTTACCGCACGTCCTGATCCTGACCGCGATCGTCGTCGGCGTGGCGACCACGGCGGTAGGCTTGGCGCTGGTGGTGCGGATCAACGAGGCCTACGGGAGCGTTGAGGAAGAGGAGATCCAGGCCAAGGATCGTGCCGCCGAACGGCAGCTAGCCGCGGACGACGAAGCGACGGATAGGGGCGCTGACACTTGACCCTTTGGGAGCAGTTACCGGTATTGGTGGTGGTGGTGCCGTTATTGGCAGCCCCGCTTTGCGTGGTCGTTGACCGGCCTGTGCCAGCTTGGCTCGTTGCGCTCGGTGCGGCGCTGCTCAGCTTCGCCTGTGCGATCGGCCTTCTCGTCCAGGTGCCGGACGGTGGCGCGATCAGCTACCACCTCGGTGGCTGGGAGCCGCCATGGGGCATCGAGTACCGGGTCGACCGGCTCGGTGCCTTGGTGCTGTTGATCGTCAGCGCGATGGCGTCGTTGGTGATGCTCTATGCACGCCGCAGCGTCGAGGACGAGATCCCCGCCGACCGCGTGGCCCGCTTCTATGGCGCCTTCCTACTGGCGTTTGCGGGGCTGCTTGGCATTGTCGCCACCGGCGATGCGTTCAATGTGTTCGTGTTCCTCGAGATCTCGTCGCTGGCCTCCTACGCGCTGATCAGCATGGGTCGCGACCGCCGGGCGCTGAATGCCGCGTTCCAGTATCTGGTCATGGGAACCATCGGTGCCACGTTCATCCTGATCGGCATCGGCTTCCTGTACATGATGACCGGGACGCTCAACATGCAGGACCTGGCCGCACGCCTGCCCGGGGTCGAGGACACGCGCACCGTACGCGCCGGCTTCGCCTTTCTGACCGTTGGCATCGGCCTGAAACTGGCACTGTTCCCGCTGCACCTGTGGCTGCCGAACGCCTACGCTTTCGCGCCGTCGATCGTCAGCGCGTTCCTCGCCGCCACTGCGACCAAGGTCGCGCTGTATGTCATGTTGCGCTTCATGGTCGGCCTGTTCGGCGCCGATTTCGCGCTGCACGAGATGCCGTTGGACAAGATTCTCCTGGTCCTCGGGCTGTTTGGCATCCTCTCAGCGTCGTTGGTTGCCATCTATCAGACCGACATCAAGCGCATGTTCGCGTACTCAAGCGTCGCGCAGATCGGCTACATGGTCCTGGGCATCGGCGTGGCGACGACCGCCGGAGTCACCGCCGCCGTGCTGCATCTGTTCAACCATGCACTGATGAAGGGTGCGCTGTTCCTCGCGCTGGGTGCGGTGGCCTACCGGTTGGGAACCGTCACGCTGCGCGATTTCGCCGGTCTGGGCTGGCGGATGCCCTGGACCATGGCAGCGATCGTGCTAGGCGGGCTGAGTCTGATCGGCGTGCCGCCGACGGTCGGTTTCATCAGCAAGTGGTATCTGGTGCTGGCCGTTATTGAGCGTGGCTGGTGGCCCGTTGCGCTGGTCGTGCTGATTGGGTCGCTGCTCGCGCTGGTCTACGTCTGGCGGCTGGTTGAGGTCGCCTACTTCCAACGCCCAGCGGCTGGGGCCGCGGTGCCCCGTGAGGCGCCGCTGTCGATGCTGGTGCCAATCTGGATGCTCGTCGGCGCCAACATCTATTTCGGTCTGGCCACGAGTCTTAGCGTCGGCAGCGCCCAAGAGGTGGCCAGCATGCTGATGGGAGGTAGCGGGTGAGCGCCGCAAAGCTGCTGCCGTTGATTCTGCTGCTGCCCTACGTGGCCGCGGTCGGCGTGGTCGCCGCCGGGCGCAACCCGAACCGACGCGAGACGGTGACGGTTGCATCCGGCGTGCTGTTGTCGCTACTGGTCGCCGCACTGGCCGCGACCGTCGACTGGGAGACAGCGCCACGGCTGGTGTTGGCGGAGCCGATCGACGGCTTGGCGCTGGCATTCTCCCCGGAGCCACTAGGTCTACTGTTCGCGCTGGTCGCGAGCTTCCTGTGGCCAGTGACCTCGGTGTATGCGATTGGCTACATGCGCGCTCACCATGAAGAGAACCAGACCCGCTTCTACGCCGCGTTCGCGGTGTCGATCGGCGCAGCCATGGGCATCGCGCTGGCGGCCAACATGTTCACGCTGTTCGTGTTCTACGAGGTGCTGACGGTCGCAACCTACCCGCTTGTAACGCATGCGGGCACCGATGCGGCACGCCGCGCCGGACGGGTCTATCTCGGGCTGCTGATGGGCACATCGGTCATGTTCCTGCTGCTGGCCATGGTCTGGACCTGGGGTCTCACCGGCACGCTCGAATTCACGCCCGGGGGCGTGTTCGGTGACGAGGGCGGACTCGTGCTCGGCACCTTGCTGGTGCTTTACGTGATCGGCACCGGTAAGGCGGCGTTGATGCCGTTCCACCGCTGGCTGCCGGCGGCAATGGTGGCGCCGACACCGGTTTCCGCGCTGCTGCACGCGGTGGCCGTGGTCAAGGCCGGCGTGTTCACCATCCTCAAGGTTGCCGTCTACCTGTTCGGCATCGATACCATTGCTGATTTGGCCGCGGCCGATTGGCTGGCGGCGCTCGCGGCGCTGACCATCCTGCTCGGCTCGCTGGTCGCGATGACCAAGGACAACCTGAAGGCGCGACTGGCCTACTCGACCATCAGTCAGCTCAGCTATATCATCCTTGGCGCCATGCTCGGCGTCGCCGCGGGCGTGGTCGGCGGCGGTATGCACGTGGTCATGCACGCGTTTGGCAAGATTACGCTGTTCTTCTGCGCCGGGGCCATCTTGGTCGCGGCCCATAAGACCCGGGTCAGCGAGCTCGATGGACTCGGCCGTACCATGCCGTTGACCATGCTGGCGTTCCTGATCGGCGCCCTGTCGATCGTCGGCCTGCCGCCCTTCGGCGGCACTTGGAGCAAATGGTGGCTGGTACAGGGGACGCTCGATACAGGTGCCTGGATGCTCACGCTGGTGCTGCTGATCAGCTCGCTGCTCAATATCGCCTATCTGGTGGTCATCCCCGTGCGCGGCTTCTTCGTCGCTCCCGCGTCGCCGTCGAGCGGGCTGCGCGAGGCGCCCTGGCCGAGTCTGCTAGCGATCGCTGTCACGGCGCTCGGCTGTGTCGTTTTGTTTCTCTGGCCGGACGCCCTGTATCGGCTGGTTAGCGAGGTGCTGCAATGAACGACGACGGCAAGCGCTACCTGTTTGACAACCCGCGCAACGTGCGTCTCGTTGTGCGCGGTCTTACCTGGACCTGTGTGCTGCTGGTCGCGATCGAACTGGTCGTGCATCGGCATCTGTCGCACCAGTGGGAATCCCTGTTCGGCTTCTACGCACTGTACGGCTTCGTCGCCTGCGTGCTGCTGGTGCTGCTGGCCGCGGAGATGCGCAAGCTGGTGATGCGCGGCGAGGACTACTACGAGCGTGACGCGGCCCGTCCTGACGCATCAGCAGCGGGGGACGAGGATGTTTGAGTGGTCGCCCGCGCTGCCGCTGTTCTTCGGCGCCGCCCTGGCAACGGTGCTGAGCGGCTGGAGTCGTGCCGCGATCATGCTGGGCGCGCCGCTGCTCGGTGCCTACGGTCTGTATCAGCTGCCGCCAGGGACTGAGCTCACGGTCGAGTTGTTCGACTACACGCTGACGCCGGTCCGCATCGATGACCTGTCGCTGCTGTTTGGTTATCTGTTCCATCTCGCCGCCTTCATTGGCGTGCTGTTCTCGCTGCACATCAAGGACCGGGTGCAGGACGTCGCTGCTTTGGCCTATGCGGGCAGCGCGGTGGGCGCGGTGTTCGCCGGCGACCTGCTTACGCTGTTCGTCTATTGGGAGCTGCTGGCCGTCACGTCGGCCGTGCTGGTGTTCGCCCGTCGCACCGAGCGCGCCCAGGCCTCGGGCATGCGCTACCTGATCATGCAGGTGGGCTCGGGCGTGCTGCTGCTCGCCGGCGCACTGATGTACGCCTCGGCAACCGGCGGTTTCGATTTCGACTACATCGGCCTCGACGCCCCCGGCGGCTGGCTAATATTCCTGGCGTTCGGCATCAAGAGCGCGTTCCCGTTACTGCACGGCTGGCTGATCGACGCCTACCCGGAATCGACGCCGACGGGCACCGTCTTTCTCAGCGCGTTCACGACCAAGGTGGCGATCTATGCGCTGGCGCGCGGGTTCCCGGGGACGGAGCTGCTGGTCTACATCGGCGCCTTGATGACCTGCTTCCCGATCTTCTACGCGGTGATCGAAAACGACCTCCGCCGCGTGCTCGCTTACAGTCTGATCAACCAACTCGGGTTCATGGTGGTCGGGATCGGCATCGGCACCGAGCTGGCCCTGAATGGCGCCGTCGCGCACGCCTTCAACGATGTAATCTTCAAGGGCCTGCTGATGATGAGCATGGGCGCGGTGTTGCACGTCACCGGCGAGATACGCGGCTCCGAGCTGGGCGGGCTGTACAAGAAGATGCCGAAGACCGCAATACTGTGCATGGTCGGGGCGGCGTCGATCTCGGCCTTTCCACTATTCAGCGGTTTTGTCAGCAAATCGATGGTGGTCAGCGCGGCCGTCTCGGAGGGCTATTCGTTCATCTGGCTGGCGCTGCTGTTCGCATCTGCCGGAGTGTTCCACCACGCGGGCATCAAAATCCCGTTCTTCGCCTTCTTCGCCCATGACTCGCGCTTCGTCGCGACCGCGCACGAGCCGCCCAGCAACATGCTAATCGCGATGACCATTGCCGCGGCGCTGTGTATCGGCATCGGCACCTTCCCTGGGTTCCTCTACAGCATGCTGCCCTACGACACCGGTTATTCGCCCTACGACTTCACCCATGTACTGGCACAGCTGCAACTGCTGGCATTCTCGGCGCTCGCCTTCACCTGGCTCAAACTGGCGGGTATTTATCCGCCCGAGCTCAAGTCCGTCAACTTGGATGTGGACTGGCTGTACCGCCGGCTCGTCCCCGACGCGGTGCACAGCGTTTTGGGCAGGCTCGCACCGATCGACCACGAGCTGCGCCGGCGCGCCATGGCAACCGTCGACTGGGGGCTGCGCGGCTTGGCGCGCCACCACGGCGCTTATAGTGGTCTGGGCGGGACCTGGCCCATCGGCAGCATGGTGCTCTGGGTCGCGGCGCTGCTTGGCATCTCGCTGTTGTTCTACTACCTGTAGCCGACTGGACCCTTAAGCCGATCGGGTTTTGTCAATCCGCCATTACCGACGCCCTCCAAGCGACTCAGGCCAATCGCGGCTGCAAGCCGCTCCCACAGGCGCCACAAATCAACCGCGGTTGACCAGACACTGTACGCTGAACAAGGCATCGGGATCCGTCCAGACCTGCTCCGGCTCAAAGCCCGCGCGCCGCGCAAGCGCATGGAAGCCTTCGACGTGATACTTGTACGAGCATTCGGTGTGGATGGATTCGCCTTCCCGGAAACCGAATGCCTGGCCGCCGACCCGCACCTGCTGATCGCGCGTGCTGATCAGGTGCATTTCGATCCGGCTCAGTTCGGCGTTGAAAAAGGCGTCGTGGCGGAAGGCGCTCAGGTCGAAGTTGCCGTCTAGTTCACGGTTGATGCGCCGCAGCAGGTTCAGGTTGAAGGCCGCGGTGGTACCAGCCGCATCGTTGTAGGCGGCATTGAGCACCGCTTGGTCCTTGACCAGATCGACACCAACCAGCAGGCGTCCTCCCCGACCGAGCATGTCGCCGACACGACGGAGAAACCGCTCCGCGTCGACGGGTTCGAAGTTGCCCACCGACGAGCCTGGGAAAAAGGCCGCCCGCGGGTGATCGTGCAGGTCCACCGGTAAGTCGAAGGGGACCGAGTAGTCGGCGCAGACCGCATGCACCTGCAGCTCCGGGAAGGTCAGCGCCAGGGCATGGGCGGAGTCCAGCAAGTGCTCGCGGGAGATGTCCACTGGCATGTAGACCGCCGGCCGCAGCGCCTCCAGCAGCACGCGAATCTTCAGGCTGCTGCCGCTGCCCAACTCGACCAGCAACGCGTCGCGCCCAAGCCGCCGCGCCATACTGGCCCCGTGTTGCCGCAAGATGCCGATTTCGGTGCGAGTCGGATAGTACTCGGGCAACTCACAGATAGCGTCGAACAGGCGCGAACCCGCGGCGTCGTAGAAGAATTTCGGCGCGATCCGCTTTTGCTGCAGCGCCAGCCCGGCCAGCACCTCCGAGCGCATGTCCGCGCGGGCCGGATGCAGATCGTGAAAATGGACCCCATCGATCTGCCCGTCACAGCGCTGATCACTGATGGACTCAGTGGGAAGTCTCGCGGCGGCATTCATCATCTGTCGTCCTCTGCAAGCCTGATGCCCTTGAACTGCCAACGTTCGTGGGGGTAGAAAAAATTTCGGTAGCTGGCCCGAGCGTGGTCGCGGGACGTGGCGCAAGAGCCGCCGCGCAGCACCATTTGGCCGTTCATGAACTTGCCGTTGTACTCGCCCAGCGCGCCTTTGGCGGCGCGATAGCCCGGATAGGGAAGATAAGCGGACGCGGTCCATTCCCAACAGTCGCCGAACAGCTGCTGCAGCTGGTCCGCGGCGGCCGACGCCGGCACCGGGGCCGGATGCAGGCGGGCGTCGTCAACGAAGTTGCCGACCACGGGTCGATCCGCCGCTGCATGCTCCCATTCCGCCTCGGTAGGCAGCCGCCTGTCGGCCCAGCGGGCGAAGGCGTCGGCCTCGAAGTAACTGACGTGACAGACCGGCTCGGCCGGGTTCAGCGGCCGGAGTCCGGCCAGCGTCAGCTCGTGCCAGGCGCCATCGACGCGTCGCCAGTACAACGGCGCTTGCCAGCCGTCGTGCTGGATGCGGCCCCACCCGTCCGACAGCCACAGCGCCGGGTTGCGATAGCCACCGTCGTCGACAAACGCCAGGTATTCGCCGTTGGTGACCAGTCGGTTCGCAAGTCGATAGGGTTCCAGCAAGGCGCGGTGCCGCGGATACTCGTTGTCGTAACCGAAGGCCAGGTCCCCGGCGCCAATGTGCACGATGCCACCGTCGAAACGGGCATAATCCAAGCGCGCCGGTTCAGTGGTGTCATTCACAGGCAAATCCGGGCGATAGGCCGGACAGAGCGGGTTGTAGGCAAGATTGAACTTGATATCCGTGACCAACAGCTCCTGGTGCTGCTGTTCGTGGTTTAGGCCGATGGCCAAACGCCCCGCGATCACTGGCCAATCTGCCTCGGATGCGACGTCGATCAATCGCTCCATCGCCTCGTCCACGTGCCGGCGATAGGCGTAGACCTCCGCCACAGTAGGGCGCGACAGCAGCCCGCGTTCCGGGCGAGGCCAATAGCCGGCCCCGGTCTGTTCGTAGTAAGAGTTGAACAGATAGTCGAAACGCGCATGAAAGACCCGATAACCAGGCAGGTAGGGCTTGAGCAAAAAGGTCTCGTAAAACCAGGACACATGCGCCAGGTGCCATTTGGGCGGACTGGTCTCGACGCGCGTCTGCAGCATGTAATCCTCCACCGCTAGCGGCTCGCATAGCTGCTCGCTGAGCGCACGGACACGCCGGTAGTCGGCGATCAGGTCAGCGCGTTCGGCGCCGGCTGTCGGTTCGGATTGCCGGTCGGCGTTGACGCCGGAGGTGCCTATGGATGCGGATTCGGATCGCGGCGAAACATAACGGGGGGCTGATGGCATGGCGCTCTCGTCGTACTGCTTTCGGCAACGCCGGCCTCGATCGACGCTGCAATGGTTGCGGTGCACGGTGATGGCCGGTCACGGAAGGGCCAAAACCGCACGCTTTCTAAAGCCGGCACCCTTAGATGGGGACGCAGATTGGGACTGACAGGGCGGATAGTAACGACTTCTCGCCGACTCTAGAAATTCTTGAGCTGGCGGGATCGTTGCAAATGCATCGAATCTTGGCAGTGCAGCACGATCAAGCCCCCTCCAAATCGAAATCGAAATCGAAATCGGGATCGGGATCGCTTGCCACTCGTTTCGATTTCGATAGCGATTTCGATACCGATACCGATGATCAGGACTCGTCGGTCTGAGATGAAGCCTCGCCAGGACTTCGTGGATGCGGGGCCAGAAAGCGCGGGTAACGGCATCATGCCGAACCAGCCCGGCCGGCGGATCAGGTCGTGAGGCGTAGAAATCGACCACCCCGAGCTGGCCGCCGGACCGGAGCATGGCGAGAGCGTTGTCGATGGCGGCGCGCGCACCGGCGGGCACCGCTAGCTGTTCGATCAGTTCCGCTCGCCCCTGCAACAAGCGCTCGCGGAAGGCGTCGTAGTGCTTGGCCTGGGGGCCGTAGAAGCCCGCCAGACGTTCCGCATGACTGCCCTGGCGGGTCGCTGCGGTGCCATGCGTGCTCGCTCTCTGTAGCGGATAAACCGCCGTAGACTAGCGAGCATTGATGACAAGACAATGGCGGCGTTAAGAATCTATTGTTGCGACTTACGGCTGCTCGGCACGGCCGTACAGTTTCACCAGATGGGTCAGGCGATTCGGCAGTTCGGCGCCCACCTGCGCCCAATCGAACCGCCAGCGCCAGTTGCCGTCGGCGACGCCGGGCACGTTCATGCGGTGCGCGCCGTCGAGGCCGAGCAGATCCTGCATGGGGACGATGGCGAGGTTGGCGCGCGAGCCCAATGCGCAGCGGATCATGGGCCAGGGCATCGGCTCGCTGGATCGGCCCAGATAGTCGTCGACCTGGTCGCGCTCATCCTCGCCGAGGGATTGGTACCAACCCAGCGTTGTGTCGTTGTCGTGGGTACCGGTGTAGACCACCGCGTCACGTCCGTGTCGATAGGGTAGATACGGATTGTCGGCGCCGCCGCCGAAGGCGAACTGCAGGATCTTCATACCGGGCATGCGGTACTTGCGGCGCAGTGCGGTGACCTCATCGGTGATCACGCCCAGGTCCTCGGCCACCAACGGCAGCCGACCGAACTCCTGCTCGAGGCGCGCGAACAACGCATCGCCGCCCGCCGGCACCCAGGTACCGTTGATGGCGGTCGGCTCGTCGCCGGGGATCTCCCAAAACGCCTCGAAGCCGCGAAAGTGGTCGATGCGGATGATGTCGAACAGCGCTAACTGGGTGCGGATGCGATCGATCCAGAAGCGATAGTCGCTGGCTGCGAGCCGATCCCAGCGGTACAGCGGATTGCCCCAGCGCTGACCGGTCTCCGAGAAATAGTCTGGCGGAACGCCGGCGACCACGCGCGTGGTGCCATCGTCGTTGAGATCGAAATCCTGTGGCCGCGCCCAGACCTCGGCGCTATCGTGGGCGACGAAAATGGGCATATCGCCGAACAGCAGGACGCCGCGTTGGCTGGCATGGGCACGCAGCGCCGCCCACTGGCCAAAGAATACGAACTGCTCCCAACGGATGTAGTCGAGTTGCGTCGCGAGCCGCTTGCGCGCCTGCCCCAGCGCCCTGCTCTCACGGATACGAAGGCCCTTCGGCCATTGCCACCAGGGCGCCTTGCGCTCCTCGTGCAAGGCGCGGAACAGGGCATAGTCGTCCAGCCAATAGCCCTGCTCGGCGACGAAGGCATCCAAGGCGCTGCGATCCGCAGCGCCGGCAATCCGATGAAAGCCGCGGTGGGCCTGTTGCAGCGCGGCCAGCTTTTCGGCCAGCGCATACTCCCCGGCCGGCGCCGTGCCGAGCCAACCCGACTGCACCAGCGGCTCAAGCCCGATCAGCCGTGCGCTGCCGGCGTGTGCCGAACTGGTCTGGTAGGGCGAGTCACTGGCCTGGGGCGGCCCCACCGGGAGCATCTGCCAGACCGAGACTCCGGAGTCAGCGAGGAAGTTGACGAAATTAAACGCCTCCCAGCCGAGGTCGCCACAGGGCCCTGCACCAGGCAGCGAGGTCAGGTGCAACAGCACGCCAGCACGCCGCTGATCGAGGCCTTCGGAAGATGGGTGGATATCCATGGATACGTATCGCGTAAGCAAGGGCTGACAGCGCTATATGCGGGCCCGTCAGGCCCGTCGTCGCCGATGAGACTGCCGGTGGGAGATTGAACGGGTGGTCGATGTGGCCGTAGCAGCGCGGCAAGGATCAGCGCAGACGATTGATCTGCTGCCCGAGCATGTCGGGCGTCACCAGGGTGATTCCGCTGTCCGTCACGAAGAAGCCGGCCGCCCGATCCGCGTCGTGGTCGAAGCCGATCTCTGTGCCCTTCGCGAGCTTGCACCAACGATCGATCACGGCGCGACGGACGCGGCAGTTGCGGCCGATCTCGACGTTCGGCAGCACGACGGAGTCCTCGACGTAAGAATACGAGTTGATGCGCACACTGGAGAACAATAACGAGTGCCGCACGACCGAGCCCGAGATGATGCAGCCGCCGGACACCATCGAGTCCACGGCCATACCGCGCCGGTCGTCCTTGTCGAAGACGAACTTGGCCGGGGGCAACTGCTCCTGATAGGTCCAGATGGGCCAGGTATCGTCGTACAGACTTAGCGGCGGTGTTACGCCGATGAGTTCCAGGTTCGCCTCCCAAAACGCATCCAGCGTGCCGACGTCCCGCCAATAGGCCTGCTCGCCGCTCTTCGCGTCGCGGAACGGATAAGCCATGACCCGGTAACGGCCGATGGCGGCTGGGATGATGTCCTTGCCAAAATCATGGCTTGAGCCGCTGGAGTCGGCATCTTTGATGAGTTGCTCGAAGAGAAAATCGCGATTGAATACATAGATACCCATGGATGCCAGCGCGGCGTCCGGGCGGCCTGGGATGGCGGGCGGCACGGCGGGCTTTTCCGAAAAGCTGCGCACGCGTCCGTCCTCGTCGACGGCCATGACGCCGAATTCGCGCGCGCGTTCTAGCTCGACTTCAAGGCAGCCGACGGTCATGTCGGCGCCGGTTTCCACATGGCGCGCGATCATCGTGCCATAGTCCATCTTGTAGATGTGATCACCGGCGAGGATGAGCACATATTCCGGATCGTGGTTGCGGATGATGTCCAGGTTCTGAAACACGGCATCGGCGGTGCCGGCGTACCAGGCGCTCTCCACCACCCGCTGCTGCGCTGGCCACAGCTCGACGAATTCGCCGAACTCTCCGCGCAGGAACCCCCAGCCCTTTTGAATATGCAGGATCAGCGAATGGGCCTTGTACTGGGTCAATACGCCGATGCGGCGAATACCGGAATTGATGCAGTTGGACAGCGGAAAGTCCACGATGCGGAACTTGCCGCCGAACGGCACCGCCGGCTTCGAGCGCCATTGGGTGAGATTCTGCAGGCGCGAGCCGCGCCCGCCGGCAAGGATCAGCGCCAACGTGTTGCGGGTGAGACGACTGACGAAACGCGGACTGGAATCCGGCATGCTTAGACCTGCTTCGACCTCTGCGCTGGCATGTTATCGCCCCTGACAGGACCGGAATGGCCGACGCGACCGCCGGCCGGGACTGTTATCGAAAGCGCGAAAATGGTGCGGGGCGCCGTTTGCGGTGCGTCGGTCCCGCGGCCGTGCTGGCGACATCCCGCCTGCAAGCATGCGCGGGAAAGGCCAATGTCGGCGTATGGTAACATCAACCCAGATCAGGGCGCCGCCACCCAAGGCGCCCGCCTCCGGTTCGCGCAGGCGCCTCCAGCGCGAGGGCCAGTGCAGCCGCTGGAACTCGTGACAACGTCCGCGACCTACCCGGAAAACAGAGACTATGGCAATCGGTCCAGCTCAGTCAGCCGCCCTTCCCGACACCCTGCTGCGCATCGTTGAGGCCCGCCACCACGAACCCTTCGAGGTCCTGGGCCGCCATCCCACCAAAGACGGTAACGTCATCGTTCGCGTATTCCTGCCGCGGGCCGAGCGCGTGCGCATCAACGCGGCCAACATCGACTTGCGGCGCGTCGAAGGCACCGATCTGTTCGTCTGGGAAGGCTCGGCCGATAAGCTGGAAGACCACTACCAAGTGAGTTGGTACGACAAGGCAGGCGAGGTCCACACACAGTTCGACCCGTACACCTTCGGACCGCAGCTGGGCGACTTCGACCTACACCTGTTCGGCGAAGGCCGGCACTGGCACGCCTACCGCTTCCTCGGCGCCCACGAACGCACCGTCAACGGCATCACCGGCTATCAATTCGCGGTGTGGGCACCAAGCGCCAGCCGCGTCAGCGTGGTCGGCGACTTCAACGATTGGGACGGTCGCGTCTACCCGATGCGCGTCCGCGGTGGCAGTGGCGTGTGGGAGCTGTTTATCCCCGGACTCGGCGCTGGCGGCCTGTACAAATTCGAGGTGCGCGACCAAGGCGGCAATGCCACGGTCAAGATCGACCCCTACGCCAACGCCTTCCAGGAGCGCCCGAACAACGCCGGTATCCTGCAGCCGCCCGGCACCTTCGAATGGACGGACGCCGACTGGCTCCAACAACGCGCCGAGCGCAACTGGCAGCAGAGCGCCATGTCCGTCTACGAGGTACACCTGGGCTCCTGGCAGCGCGATGCGGATGGCAATTTCCTGAATTATCGCGAACTGGCGCAGCAACTGGCGGACTACTGCACTGAGCTGGGCTTCTCCCACATCGAACTGCTGCCCATCACGGAGCATCCGCTGGACGCGTCATGGGGCTACCAGGCTACTGGCTACTTTGCACCGACCGCCCGCTTCGGCACCCCGGACGACTTCCGCTGGTTCATCGATCACCTGCACAGCCATGGCATCGGCGTGCTGCTGGACTGGGTGCCGGCGCATTTTCCGCGCGACACCGTCGCGCTTGCTCGCTATGACGGCACCGCGCTCTACGAGCACGCCGACCCGCGCCAGGGCGAACACAGAGACTGGGGAACGTTGATCTTCAACTTCGGCCGCCACGAGGTGAAGAACTTCCTGCTCTCCAGCGCGCTGTACTGGCTGAATGAATTTCACCTCGACGGTCTACGCGTGGACGCGGTGGCCTCGATGCTCTACCTAGACTATTCGCGCGAAGATGGCGAATGGATTCCCAACAAGTTCGGCGGCAACGAGAACCTCGACGCGGTCGACTTTCTGCGCCAGCTCAATACCGTCACCCACGAGCAGCATCCCGGCTCGCTGATGATCGCCGAAGAGTCCACCTCCTGGCCGCAGGTATCGCGGCCAACCTATCTGGGCGGTCTCGGCTTCAGCATGAAATGGAATATGGGCTGGATGCACGACACGCTGTCGTATATGGAAAAGGACCCGATCTACCGGCATTACCACCACGACCTGCTGACGTTCGGGCTGCTCTACGCCTTTACCGAAAACTTCGTGCTACCGTTTTCCCACGACGAGGTCGTGCACGGCAAGAAGTCGATGCTGGACAAGATGCCCGGCGATGCCTGGCAGAAGTTTGCGTCGCTACGCCTGCTCTATAGCTTCATGTTCACCTATCCCGGAAAGAAGTTGCTGTTCCAGGGCTGTGAGTTCGGCCAAGGCGGCGAATGGAACTTCGACGCCGCCGCCGACTGGTATCTGCTGGAGCGCCCGCAGCACCAGGGCATCAAGCAAATCGTCGCCGACCTGAACCAATTGCATCGCGATCTGCCCGCGCTGCACGAGATTGACTTCGACAGCAAGGGCTTCGAGTGGATCGATTGCCACGACAGCAGCCAGTCGGTGCTGAGCTACCTGCGCAAGTCCGCCGACGGCAAGCAAATCGTTGCCTGCGCCTTCAATTTCACGCCGGTGCCGCGCGAGAACTACCGCATCGGCGTTCCCACCGCCGGATTTTACCGCGAGGCCATCAACTCCGATGCCGAACTCTACGGTGGCAGCAACATCGGCAACCGCGGCGGCGTGCAGTCGGAGCCGGTCAGCTGGATGGGGCGGCCCAATTCCATTCCGATGGCACTGCCGCCGCTGGCGGGCGTGGTGATGGTGCTCGAAACCGCCGACGAAGCGAGCGATGCCTCCGCGGACGACACCGCTGAGGTTGGCCCGGCGGGCAGGTCGACCGCCGCATCCACGGTCGAGCCGAGCACGCCGGCCAACCAGGGGCAAGGCGGCAAACCGCCGGCCCAGACGCCTGAGAAATAGACCGGCATGCAATGGGGGGCAAGCAGCCTGAGCTGTGGTCTGGCAGCGGCGCTTATGGCCGCCATGGCCGCCCCTGGGGCTACGGCGGAAACAAGGCAGATCGAGTTACAAGACGATTCGCCGAGCCAGGAGCGTCCCGCGACACCAACCGCCGTAACAGCGGGATCGCAGACGCCAGGACGCGGGGATCCGAAGTCCCACCTCCCCCCTCAGGCGACTGGCGAACGGCTTGCGTTGCCGTCCGACGCGCCCGCCGACGACCCGGAACCAACGGCCAGCCGAGGCTGGGTCATCGATTTACCGCAGCAGGTCGACCAACGCTTGCCAGAACTGGCCCTCGACCCGAGCCAGATCAGCCTTTATGTACGCCAGGTCGACGCTGATCAGCCCTATCTCAGCTACCGCGCCGCAGAGCCGCGCATCCCGGCGTCGGTCGCCAAGCTCGTCACCAGCATCATCGGCCTCGATACCCTCGGCCCCGAGCATCGCTGGCACACCGAGGTACTCATTGTCGGCGCGGTCCGCGATGGACACCTGATCGGCGATCTCTACGTCAAGGGCTACGGCGATCCGTACCTAAGCACCGAGGCCTATGCGGCACTGATCCGCGCAATCCGCGCCAAGGGCATCGAACACATCGACGGCGACCTGGTATTCGACGACAGCCATCTGTTGCCGCCGATGGCCGAACGCGGTGACTTCGACAACAACCCTCAGCGCAGTTACAACGCCCTGCCGGCGGCACTCAGCGTCAATCGGCAAGTCACCTATATCCACATTTACCACGATCGACAGAACGGCGGTGTCGGCGTCTACACAGAACCGCCCCTCAGCGCGCTGGAGATCAGCAACGAGGCCAAGGTCGTCAACGCGCCCTGCAAGGGCCGCTATCATCGGCTTACGGCAACATTCGTCGAACCCGAAGAGGGACTGCCCCGGATCAAGGTGGCGGGCAACTTCGCCAGCGAATGTCCGGATGAGCGCGTCGCGCGGCTAATTCTGAGCCCCGAGCAGCACGCCGCCGCGGCCTTCGACGCCCTCTGGCGCCAGTTCGGCGGCAGCATTGGCGGTCGCGTCCTGCTCGGGTCCGTGCCCGCCGATGCCGAACTGTTCCACAGAGCGGAGTCGCAGCCCCTAGGCGAGGTTATCCGGACCATCAACAAATACAGTGACAACCTGATGGCGCGGATGCTGTTCTTAGAGATCGGCGTTGCCCGCGACGGTCCGCCCGGCAGCGTCGATAAGTCTCGCGCCGTGCTCGCGGACTGGTTGACCGACAACGGCTTCGACTTCCCCGAACTCACGATCGATAACGGTTCGGGTCTGTCCCGCGACACCCGCATCAGCGCCAACGCCCTCGGCGAATTGCTGTTCTGGGCCTATCAGCAACCCTGGATGCCGGAACTGATGGCGTCGCTGCCCATCATGGGTGTTGACGGCACGCTAACCAGACGCATGCGTCGCGAGCCCATCGAGGGCCGTGCCCACCTCAAGACCGGCACTGTCCGCGACGCCAGCTGCATCGCCGGTTACATGCTCGATGCCGAAGGGCGCCGCTGGGTGGTAGTGGTGCTGGTCAATGCCATCGAAGGTCAGACCCTGCAGGCCTGGCGCGGCCACGCCGTGCATCACGATCTGCTGCGTTGGGTCTACGACGGCGCAGTACTGCCTTCGCCCTAGCGGAGGCATCGAGCGCGCCTCCCTCGGCACGGCTAATTCGAGGCGACGAGACGCTCAGGCTAGAACAGTTCGTCCATCACGCGAGGGGCGGTTCGCTTCTTAGCGCGTGGTGCAGTGGACCTCTTTTTCGACGAAGTGCTCGGTGGACCCGCATACTTAATCGGGTCCGGCCCCAGGGTCATCAGTTGATACTCGTCGCGGATGTACTCAACGACACCTCCCTTCTTCACGGACTGGCCGCTGGTCTCGCTGACCCGCACCGCGACCATGCCGTCGGGGCGCTTGATCTTGGCGATGGGCACGCCATCCAGGGCATCCGCCACGAAGTCTACCCACATGCCCAGCGCTGCGGTGCCGCCCCATTCGCCGCGACCCAGTGGACGGTTGTCGTCCATGCCCATCCAGGCGACGGTGACCAGGTCCGGCGAGAAACCGGCAAACCAGGAATCGCGCGAATCGTTGGTGGTGCCGGTCTTGCCGGCGATATCCGACCGATTCAGCCGCTTGGCCCGTGTCGCCGTGCCGCGTTTGATGACGTCCTTCATCATCGAATCCATGTTGTAGGCGATGCGCGGATCGAGCACCTGCTCGGCCTGCGGCAAGGTCGAATCGCCATCGGCCATGACCTCCGCCTCGCCCTTATTCGGCTTCACCCAGCAACCGCGGCAGGCGCGGGGCGCATTCGCCTCGAACACTACATTGCCCTCCGCGTCTTCGATGCGTTTCACCAGATAGGGCTTGACGCGATAACCGCCATTGGCAAACACCGCATAGCCGGCGGCGAGTTGAAGCGGCGTGGACGTTCCGGAGCCCAACGCCAGTCCGTAGCTCTCCGGCATGTCATCCAGGCTATAGCCAAAACGCTGGATGAAATCCCGTGCATGATCGACTCCCATGCGGTCGATCAGGTTGACGATGGCAAGGTTGCGCGACTTGGTCAACGCCACGCGGATCCGGATCGGTCCCATGTACTTGCCGTCAGCATTCTTCGGCTTCCAACTGCCGAACTGTTGCTTCTCGTCCTTGATCAAGCTCGCCGGCGTGTAGCCCTTACCCAAGGCAGCGGCGTAGATGAAGGGTTTGAAGGTGGAGCCCGGCTGACGCTTGGCATCGACCGCTCGGTTGAACTTGGACCATTCGAACTCATAGCCGCCGGATAGCGACCGAATGGCACCGTCGACTGGCGACAAGGCAACCAACGCGCCGCCAACAGTCGGCACCTGCGCCAGGATCGCGTTGCCCTTGTCGTCGCGCCGCAGCCTGATGACATCGCCAACGGCAATGGCGTCGGTGACACGGCGGGGCTTTGGCCCGCGCCAGTTCTCGTTCTTGTAACGACGAGCCCAGTTCACCTGCCAGAGCTTCAGGGTCTCCGTTTGTCCTCCCCCGAGATAGACCGTTGCTGACGAGGAATCCGCCTCAATGACGATGGCGGCGGCCAACTCGGGCACGTCCGGTCGCTCCGCAAGGCGTTCATCCAGCGCGGCTTCGCTCAGGTCGGCAACATTCTCCACCGTTGCCTCCGGCCCGTGATAACCGTGGCGCTTGTTGTAGGCCATCAGTGCCCGTCGAATCGAGCGGTCCGACTCAGCTTGCAGCCGCTCGTCGATGGTGGTGGTGACCTTGAGACCCAGGCTGTAAGCGCCCTCCTCCCCAAACCGCTCGACGATCTCCTGCCGCGCCATCTCGGCCGCATAGCCTGCACGGAATTCGATTGGCGCGGTGTAGGCGACCGCGGTCAACGGACTCTCGATGCCCGCTGTAAAGCGCGCCTGGTCGATGAAGCCGAGCTCCAACATGCGAGACAGAATGTAGTCACGGCGCTGGAGGGCGCGTTCGGGATTCATCAACGGATTGTTGGCAGAAGGGGCCTTCGGGAGCCCCGCCAACATGGCCATTTCGGCCAGGTCGAGCTGATCCAGGGTCTTGCCGTAATAGAGTTCCGCAGCGGCCGAAATGCCGTAGGCGCGATGACCGAAGAAGATCTTGTTCAGATACAGCTCCATGATCTCCTCCTTGGTCAGCGCACCCTCGACCCGCAGCGCCAGCAGAATCTCCGACACCTTACGCTTGACCGTCTTCTCCGGCGTCAGGAAGAAGTTACGCACGACCTGCATGGTAATGGTGCTTCCGCCCTGACTAGCGCTGCCCGACTGCACGACGGCATAGGCGGCACGGGCGAGGCCGATCAGGTCGAAACCGATGTGGTCGAAAAAGCGATTGTCTTCAGCGGTGATGAAGGCATTGACCAAGTCCGGCGGAATGTCTTCGAAGTCCACGGCACGCCGGCGCTGCACGCCGAATTCCGCCATCAGCGCACCGTCCTCGGTATAGATGCGCAGCGGCTCCTCAAATTTCACTTCGAGCAGCGCATCGACCTCGGGCAGATCATGCACCATGACGGAAAGCACCACGGCTGCACCGGCGGTCCCGAGCAGCGCGAGGTCCAGCGCCAGCGCGAACGGTGCGGCGACGATGCGGGAAAACCAACCGATGATGGCAAATGGTCCCCAGACCGGCTGACGACCATCAGAGGCCGCCCCGTTGGACCTGCCATCACGCGCTCCGGTTCGCCGGGCTCCGGCAGCCGTGGCTTGGGAGGCAGCGCTCGGGCCATTGGCGCCGTCCTGCTGGGCATCGGACCGCCGGGGCGGCCTGGGCGTAGCGCCCGATTGCTCGGTCATCGTTGTCCTTCGGTCTAGTTGGCAGTGAGATCTATCGGCAGCGGAACTGGACGGCCGCAATTAGTATGGTTGCGGCAAAGACCAACCTGCGCCAGGGCGAGGCACGCCGCAAGCGCGTGCGAACGCGCCAGGGGGCCTTGACCTGGTGTCCGCCACCGACGGATCGGAGCGTCTACGAACGCGCCGATATTCTACATCAAGGCAACTCTCCACGTTCTCGATTACCCCATGGCGCCATTTGCATTAAACTGGCAGCCATGCCAGACATGACCGAAGCCAGTCCCGACAACGCGCCGGACACCCCAGTCGCGGCCGCCGCGGAAGCTAACTGCAGCACGCGCGAGCGCTTGCTGCAAGCGGCCATGGAGGTGTTTGCCGAGCACGGTTACGACGCCGCTACCATCCGCGAGATCTGCCGGCGCGCCGACGCCAACGTGGCCGCCGTACACTACCATTTCGGCGACAAGCGCAAGCTCTACGAGGCCATCTACAGCACATTGTTCGAGACCCTGCGCGAGCGGCGCAGCGCCTTCCTGCCACCGGAAGCGCCTGCGGAGCAACGGCTGCGAGTCTATATCAAGGCGCTGTTCGAGGAGATCTTCTGCTGCGGAGACGACTCCGATCGCCAGGTGCAGCTGAGCACCATCTATCTGAGCGAGATGGCGCGCCCAACGGAGGTGCTCGACCGCATCGTCGCCGATCACCTGGAGCCCGACGCCCGCGAACTCTACCGCATCGTCGCCGAGTTGATCGATGCCCATCCAACCGACGAGCGAACCATCGACTGCGCCGCAAGCGTCGTCGGCCAAGTGCTCTACTATTACCATTCGGGCCCCATCATCCAACGGCTGCACCCCGAACGCCCGCCAGTGCCGGAACGCATCAACGCCCTCGTCGAGCAAGTCTGGCAGTTCTCCCTTGGGGGTATCCGACATATGGCTGGCAGCGGAGCGCTTGCCGCCCCGCGCTTCGACGACGCCGCAGATCAGGGTTGCTGACGGAGCATCCGCCTCGCCAAGCGTCTTCGCCCCGCGCGGCTGTTCTGCCGAAACAGGGGCTCGATCGCGGCTGCAAGCCGCTCCCACCAGCACGTGGGAGCGATTTGCAATCGCGACGGCCACGACAATGGAATCGGGCGCGGCTCGATTACCTCGACCGGTTCGTATCAATCCGCGCAACTCCCTACAATCCAGCCCTCATGCCTCGCCAAGGAACTCCGTGATGCCGATCCCCGCAGTGAAATGCCACAAGCCCCGCGCATTCGCGTGTATCCCGCTCGCGCTTGCCGCCCTGATCCCGCTGGCGAGCTGCAGTAGTGGCGACGAGGCCAGCGATCTCGCGGCCGCAGCCGCACCGCCGCCGTCGGTGATCGCCGTAGCCGCCGAGCGCCGGGAGATCGAGTCGCAATCGGACTTCGTCGGCCGAATCGCAGCGATCGACCGCGTCGAGCTGCGCGCCCGCGTGCAGGGATTTCTAAAGGAACGCAGCTTCACCGAGGGCAAGCCGGTGCAGGTGGACGAGGTGCTGTTTCAGATCGAGCCGGACCAGTACCAGGCCGTCGTCGAGCAGCGCAAGGCGGACGTGGCCAAGGCCGAGGCCGACGCCGAGAACGCCGACGCCCAGCTCGCCCGCGGCCAGGAACTGGTCAAGAACAAGAACATCGCCCAGTCCCAGGTGGACGAACTCAAGGCCGCGGCCTCCATCGCCGAGGCCAGCATCGCCCAGGCCAAGGCGGCACTGACGGCGGCGGAACTGGACCTGGGCTATACGCAGATCACCGCCCCGGTCGCCGGGCGCGTCGGCCTGGCCAGCTACACCGTCGGCAATCTGGTGGGCCCGAGTTCCGGCTCGCTGGCGACCATCGTCAGCATCGATCCGATCTACGTCGACTTCCCGCTGACCCAGCGGCAACTGCTGGAGGCGCGCCGCGAGATGCAGGCCAGCGGCACCGACGCCAGCGGCGTTGTGGTCCGATTGCGACTGTCCGACGGTAGCATCTATGGCCAGACGGGCCGCATCAACTTTGTCGACGTGACCACGGACCCTGGCACCGATTCGGTCACGCTGCGCGCCGAGCTCCCGAATCCCGACGGCATTCTCGTAGACGGCCAATACGTCGGCGTGGTGCTGCAGGCGGGCGAGCCCCAGTCCGCGATCGTCATCCCGCAGTCGGCGCTGCAACTGGACCAGCAAGGCGTGTTCGTGATGATCGTCGACGACGACAACAAGGCGCAGGTGCGCCGGGTCGAGGTCGGCGACAACCAAGGCGCGAACATCGCGGTGACCTCCGGTCTCAAGGCAGGCGAACTGGTCATCACCGAGGGGGTGCAGAAGGTACGTCCCGGTCAAGTGGTCACGGCCAGCCCGCCTCAGGGCGTCGCGCCACCTGACTCGATCGGGTCCGCCGACGCCGAGACCACGGAGGCCGCCGGCCAATGATCTCCGACGTCTTCATCGACCGCCCCCGACTGTCCATCGTCATCTCGACCATCATCACGCTGGCGGGCGTGATCGCGCTGACCCAGATCCCGGTGGCCCAGTTCCCGGACATCGTGCCGCCGCAGGTGTCGGTCACCGGCGCCTATCCGGGCGCCTCCGCGGCGGTGGTGGAGTCCACCGTGGCGCAGCCGTTGGAGTCCAAGGTCAACGGCGTCGACAACATGCTGTACATGAAGTCCACCAGCGCCAACGACGGCAGCTACTCGCTGACCGTCACCTTCGCGCTCGGCACCAATCCGGACATCAACACCGTCAACGTCCAGAACCGGGTCGCGCTGGCGGAGCCGGGCCTGCCGGAGGAGGTCAAGCGCCAAGGCCTGTCGGTGAAGAAGAAGTCCACCGCGATGCTGCAGGTGGTCAGCCTGTACTCCCCCGAGGGCAGCTACGACGGGCTGTTCCTGAGCAACTACGCCACCATCAACATCATCGACACCCTGGCGCGGGTGCCGGGCGTCGGCGAGGTGTTCCAGTTCGGGCCGCTGGACTACAGCATGCGCATCTGGCTGTCGTCCGACCAACTCACCGCGCTCGGGCTGACGCCGACCGATGTGATCAACGCCATCCGCGCGCAGAACGTGCAGGCGGCGGTCGGGCGCATCGGCGCCCAGCCGATGACCGACGACCAGCAGTTCCAGATCAGCCTACAGACCCAGGGCCGGCTCACCGACGCCGCCGAGTTCGAGCAGATCGTCGTGCGCGCCAACCCGGACGGCTCCACGGTGCGGGTCAAGGACGTCGGCCGCGTCGAGCTGGGCTCCAAGCAGCTCGACTCCATCAGCCGCCTGAACGGTCGCGACACGGCGGCGATGGCCATCTACCTGGCGCCGGGCGCCAACGCGGTGGCGGTCGGCGACGGCATCAAAGAGGCCATGGAACGCCTGGCCGAGCGCTTCCCGGACGACCTGGACTACGCCGTCGTCTACGACACCACGGACTTCGTGAAGGCCAGCCTGGAGAAGGTCGTGCACACGCTGCTCGAGGCCTTCGCGCTGGTCATCCTGGTGGTGTTCATCTTCCTCGGCAGTTGGCGCGCGACCCTGATCCCGCTGATCGCCGTGCCGGTGGCCCTGGTCGGCACCTTCGCCTTCCTGCTGGTGATCGGCTTCTCCGCCAACACCGTGTCGCTTGCTGGCCGTGGTGCTGGCCATCGGCATCGTCGTCGACGACGCCATCGTCGTGGTCGAGAACGTCGAGCGCATCATGGAAGAAGACGGCCTGCCGCCGCGCGAGGCCGCGAAGAAGGCCATGGGCGAGATCACCGGCCCCATCATCGCCATCACGCTGGTGCTGCTGTCGGTGTTCGTGCCGGTCGCCTTCATCCCCGGCATCACCGGGCAGCTGTTCCAGCAGTTCGCCGCGGTGGTCGCCTTCTCGATGCTGATCTCGGCCATCAACGCGCTGACGCTCTCGCCTGCGCTCTGCGCCATCCTGCTCAAGCCGACGCACAACAAGCGCGGCATCATGGGCCGCATCATGCGCGGCATCGACGGCATGCGCGACGGCTACGCCTATCTGGTCGCGCGCCTGGTGCGCATCGCGGCGCTGGTGCTGGTGCTGGTGCTCGGCTTCGGGCTCGCCACCGGCTGGCTGTTCCAGGTGACGCCGACCGGCTTCCTGCCGGAAGAGGATCAGGGCGCCTTCATGGCCCAGGTGCAGTTGCCCCAGGGCGCCTCGGTGAATCGGACGCTGGAGGTGGTGAAGCAGGTCGAGCAGATCGTCGGCGACGACCCGGCGGTGGAATGGGTGCTGTCGGTGCCCGGCTACAGCCTGCTCGACGGCGCGGTGCAGTCCAACGCCGCGCTGATCGTCGGTCGCCTGAAGCCGTTCGAGGAGCGCACCACGCCGGAGCTCAAGGTCAACGCCGTCATCCAACGGGTCGCGGCGCAGAGCGCGGCCATCCCCGGTGCCCAGGTGATGCCGTTCAATCTGCCGCCGATCATCGGGCTCGGCACCGGCGGCGGCTTCGAGTACCAACTCGAAGACCTGCAAGGCCGACCACCGGAGGAACTGGCGGCGGTGATGCGCGCGCTGGTGATCGCGGCCAATCAGGACCCGGCGCTGAGCCGCGTCTTCTCTACCTGGGCCACCAACAATCCGCAGATCTATCTCGACATCGACCGCGAGAAGGCGCAGACCCTGGGGCTGCAGGTCAACGACATCTTCACCGCGCTGCAGGCCACCCTGGGCGGCTACTACGTCAACGACTTCAACAAGTTCGGCCGCGTCTGGCAGGTGCAGGTGCAGGGCGAGCAGCAGGACCGCAAGCAGTTCGACGACGTCTACCGCATCCATGTGCGCAACAGCAGCGGCGAGATGGTGCCGATCCGCGCCATCATGTCGCCGGAGCTGCAACTCGGCCCGCCGCTGCTGCAGCGCTATAACAACTACCGCAGCACCACCATCCAGGGCGGCCCGGCACCCGGGAGCAGCTCCGGCGATGCGCTGAACCGCGATGGAGGCACTGTCCGCCGACACCCTGCCCGCCGGCTACGGCTTCGACTGGACCGGCACCGCCTTCCAGGAGAAGGAGGCCGGCGGCAAGACGCCGATCGTGCTCGGGCTCGCGGTGCTGTTCGCCTATCTGGTGCTGGTCGGGCTCTACGAGAGCTGGTCCATGCCCGCCGCGGTGCTGCTGTCCGTCACCATCGGCGTGCTCGGCGCCATGGCCGCGCTCTGGATCGCCGGCCTGCCCAATGACCTGTACGCCCAGATCGGCATCGTCGTGCTGATCGGCCTGGCCAGCAAGAACGCGATCCTGATCGTCGAGTTCGCGATGGCCCAGCGCGCCGAGGGCAAGTCGATCATGGACGCCGCCACCAACGGCGCCCGGCTGCGTATCCGCGCGGTGCTGATGACCAGCTTCGCCTTCATCCTCGGCCTGATCCCGCTGGTCATCGCCAGCGGCGCCGGCGAGGCCAGCCAGCGCGGCGTCGGCACCGCGGTGTTCGGCGGCATGCTGGTCGCATCCACGCTCGGCATCTTCCTGATTCCGATGCTGTATGTCGTGTTTCAGTGGTTGCGGGAGAAGTTTCATGGCACGGCCGAGGTCGGCGATGCGGCCGTTGGCGCGGGCGGTGACGCGGGCGAGGTGCATGGGTGAACCCGCCTACCGATTGCCCGGTGAGTCGAGCGCAGCCTAGAATCTCGCGGGTTGAAGCTTTCGCGACAACCAATAGCATCAAAGTCTAAGACTGGCGCGATGAGGCGGCTGCAAGCCCGATCTGGCAGCAATTGAGGGAGCCACAGTTGAGATGAACGCCAAGCACCGGAAGACACTCGACGCAATCTTCAGCAGGCCCACATCCGGATCGGTGAAGTTTTCGGCTATCGAAGCACTGATCGTAGCCCTCGGTGGACAAGTCAGGGAAGGCGCTGGCTCCCGCGTCGCCCTCCAATTGGGATCCTCCACCGCACATGCGCACCGACCTCATCCAGGCAAGGACGCAAAGAAATATCAGGTGGAAGAAATACGGGCCTGGCTGGCCCAACAGGGTATAACGCCATGACATCGAGTACTTTGAGTTACCGCGGCTACGCCGCCACAGTGCAATTCGATGCCAGAGACGGCATTTTTTGGGGCAAGGTATTGGGACTCGTCGATCGAATCACCTTCGAGGGGAAAACCGTCGAGGAGTTGACCAAAGACTTCCAACGCGCAATCGACTTCTACCTTGAAGACTGCGCCAACACGGGGCGGACGCCGGAGAAACCGTTGAGCGGTGATCTGATGTTGCACATCGACCCGGAAATGCACGGCGCGGTATTAGCCGCCGCCAGAGCGGCAGGCAAGAGCCCGGACCAGTGGGCTGCGGAGGTTTTCGCAGGCGCCGTAGGGAGATAAGCGCAAATCCTGGTTCGCCTCTCGCCTATCAACAACAGATCGACGGAGGACCCAAGCAATGGGGATTGCGAAACAAATTATTCAATCCGTTGAACAACTTCCGGAGGAAGCCGCGAGAGAGGTCTTGGACTTCGCTCGATTCCCTCGCGCAGCGAGAAACCGCAAGGCAAGAAGAGAAGAAGAGACGCGCACTGGGAACATCGAACAATGCTCTTTCTTCCTTTGCGCCTCTGCGTCTTTGCGCGAGCTCCTTCTTATCGTCCTTCTGCGCGAGTCTTCTCTTGCCGCATCGCAACGGGTTCCGACATCATGTTGAGGCCGCACCCAACTTGCCCAGGCCCAGTATTGTCCGCACCGACAAAGTGTTCACTTTGAACGAGTCTCTCGTCACCAGGCGAATCGGCCGGCTGGCACAAGAAAGCTTCCAGCCGATCCCAGACGCCGTCTGCGCACAACTGAATTGCAGCCGCTGCTTTGATACTACTGGTTAACGGCGAGTGAACTGAACCCCCTTGCCCAAACAATTTGGAGCCCCGCATGGCATCGGGTGACGCAAGCAAAAGATGGTTTCCAGAGATGATAGGCATCCTTAAGGAGCAGTGGAAGCCGACAATGTCATGGGACGAACTGATCCTGTTGCGAGATCGTCTCAACACAACATTGCAGGAAATCAGAACGACCCGACAGATCAAGACACCAATGATGTGGTGCTCGAAATGCCAGGCGCGGCACCGAGCAGGACAACCGACAATATCGGTTTGAGCGATGATTCTTGCGCTTGGCCGGTTCCGTGTTGCCAATGAGCCAGAGGTCAAGAAGCTCGAAAAGGATTGGGCAAAGTACAGGAAAGAACATCGGCTGGACTTAGATGGAAAGCCAGAGACCGCCGTCAGTGAAAAGCCGCGAAACAGCGTCCGTGAGATGCCGGGGCAAGGCTAGTGTTCGTCTCGTCGATCGCCATCGAGCCATCTTGACATCCGCGGGCTCAGAAATCCGCCGGACTCTTCACTGGAACCATCCCCGGACGGTTCAGCACATGGGTATAGATCATGGTCGTCGACACGTCCGCGTGACCCAGAAGCTCCTGCACGGTGCGGATATCGTAGCCGGCTTCCAGCAGGTGAGTTGCAAACGATCGACTCATGGCCGAAGTCTACGTCAGCGACCCGCAGCCGCAGCCCCTCCAGCAGCCGCATCCCGGTGCCATAGAGCAGTCCGGCGATCAAGCCATAGGTGCCCTCCATGCATGCGAGGAGGCACTCGACTTCGTCGCGCGTCAGCACCACCGGCAGACGATCGCGGCGTCTGGCACGCGAGAACTTCAGCCCATCCAGCGGCTTCTCAAGCACTTCATTGAAGAAGAACACCAATGCGTTCAGCGCGACGCTCTGGGTGCTCGGCGCCACCGAGCGCTCCACTGCAAGGTGCGTCAGAAATGCATCCACCTCGGCTGGGCCGAGGGTCTCGACCGGTTTGCCCTTACAGTAACGTAGAAAGCGACTAGCCCAGTCGACATAGGTTTGCTCGGTGCGAATCGAATACTGTTTGGTGCGGAGCGTACGCGCCAGGCTCGCCAAGATCGGGAATACCTCGGCGGACGAGGCAAACTTCGGCGCCTTGAGCCGCGCCTCAGGTGCTTGCTCCCTGGCGATGGTCGGGTGATCCGCCGGCAGAACCGCCCCGGCTTCACGCCAGTAGTCCCAATCCACCACCTGGGCCGATTTCACATCGGCGAGTTCCACGAGCAGCAGCTGCAGCGCATCCACCATCTGGCGGAACTGCCAGTCTTGCCACTTGCCCTGGCTCGACGTCTGTCGGAGATATCCGGTGATATCGTCCGTGGCAAGACCTTTGAGTGAGTTTGGCTGCACCGCGCCTAAGAACTGCTCGACGTGTGTCACGTACCAGCGCTGTGCCTTTTGCGGTATCCGCTTGGCGACCAGCAACTCCCGATACTGGTCCCAGCGTGACGGTGTGCCGTTCTCGCGCCGGGGCGAGCCGGACAGGGTGCTGTTTCTTGACATGATTGCGCGCTCTTGGTAGCGTTTTGCAGAATTCTACTATTTTTTGTAGGGTGCGCAAATTGAACCATTTTGCGTGCATGCATGTTGAATGGTTCGTTTTGCATGCAAGATGACGCGTTCGTCGTGCAAGCCAAGCGAACTGTTCAATTTGCGTGCATACGAATACACTGTTATGCGTAAAGGAGAATTGAACAAGTGAACCAGCATCCCGTAGAGCTACAAATCGAGAAGGCTGACAAAGCTATTGTTGCTGAGGATTTTGAGTTACTCATGGGTATTTACACTGATGATGCGATATTAGTTGTTGAACCAGGCCGAAACGCAGTCGGTAAGGTTCAAATTCGTAAAGCGTTTGAAGCCATAGCTACATATTTCAAAAACGGGTTACATGTGGAGCAAAATGGAATGGAGGTTCTTGAGGCTGGTGATACGGCTTTGGTGTTAGCTAACACGATTATATCCGCTCCTAACCTCCCTTCCACAGAGCGCAAAGCAACTTACGTATTTAATAAATCACCAAGTGGTGATTGGCTTTGCTCTATTGACAATTCGTATGGTCATGAAGTTATTGGCAAATATGCATAACAAGTCGCTCGTTCGGACGCAAACTACGCTACGCTTCGTTTGCGCCGCACAGCTTGGGCGTTGGACTCGGCAACCAATTCGTCGCCACCCGCGGATAGGACAATGCATGGGCTCGCCGCTATCGGGAGCCGATTGCGCAACCCGCAAAGGCAGGTTGACTTCGGCAAGGCCGAGAAGAATGCAAATTCGCCGTCAGCCGCGGCCTTCGGGCCGGCGCAGACGGCAAGCTCAGCGCATCGCCCTGGCGCTCGCGAGACGAGATGTACCCGGTCCAACAAGCGGCTCACCTGCGAACCCAAGGCCCGCGTCGAGCTCGGCGCCAGACCCCAAGGCCGTGCAAGCGGGCCTTGGGTCGCGGTAGCCTGAACGTTGGGCAACTGAAAAGATTCACGACGCGTAAATGAAGCCCACTGTCGGGCAAATCAGGGAATGCGTGCGCACGAATCAGTATGTCGTTTCTGTGCATGCGGCCGAAGAAATGGACGACGACAGCTTGACTATTTTCGATGCAGAGCGGTTGATCCTCGCTGGAGAAGTAGTTGAAAGGCAGAGAGATAAAGACCCGCCCGAAACCAAAGTGCCTATTCGTGGATCCACATTGGCGGAGATAACGCCTTTGCCGTAGTCAAACTCGGTCCAACGGGCAAGCTCGTAATCGTCACTGTCTTCAGAGATATTTATGGCTAGTCAAATTTGCGATATTTGCGGATCTGCCGAGGCGGTGGTCCGAAAAGTGACTCGAAGCTTCGGGAAGGGTAGCGACCTCTTGGTAATAGAGGATATTCCCGTTGTCAGTTGCTCACACTGCGGCGAGAGTTACATGACCGCCGAAACGATGCACGAAATCGAAAGAATCAAACTCCACCGTCCAGCGTTTTCTGTTCCCAAACCCGTCCGAGTCGCCCACTTCGCTTAACGGCAACGCAATTGAAGCCCAACAAGCCCACCAGCTCCGACGCCAAACTCGTGCCTTCGCTCTCGCTCAGGCCGTAGTTTGGCGCGGGCTGTGGTAGACGTTGGCGCTAGGTAGTTCAATTTGTGCCAAATCCGCCCTCAGTGATTCATGCAGGATAGGTGCTTAGCCAACAGAACGGACAACAGGCTTGAAGAAGTGCCCTGAACCATCGAAAATCCTTGGATGTGTGAGCAAACCGCTGCGCCTAACCTGGCGGGCACTCGATCTGAGGTTGGACGCGCATGAACGATCTGAAGACTCCCGTCTCGCGGCTGGCGCGTCTGTTTCGCGACGCGCGCGATCACTGGAGATTACGGTGACACTTTACCATTTACACTATTTCCAAGAGCACAACCGCGGGTGTTGCCTCTTGCACCCGCTGAATTATGATAGCGCCCAACGAGTCCGCCAGCCCGACGCCGAACCGCGGCCCGCGCTTCGCGCGTGGCTGCAGTTTGGCGCGGGCTGCGGTTGACGTTGGGCTCAGAAACGAGGCCATGCACCCGGTGCCCCCTACCTCCAAGCTTGTCCCGAAGTCTTACCTACGAGGTTGCATATGACGACTGCCCGATACGTATATTGGAAAGATGAAGACATGTGGCTGGGCTATTTCGAAGAGTTTCCCGACTACATGACACAAGGAGAAGACTTTGAAGATCTGAAGGAAAATCTTAAGGATATCTATGCAACGCTAACTAGCGGCGAATTACCCATCGTCCGCCGCGTAGGTGAACTTGCCGTCGCATGAAGCGCCGAGACTTGATCAAGAAACTTGAGAGCATGGGCTGCGTAATGCTTCGGCATGGCAGTCGCCATGACTGGTATCACAATCCTGAAACAAAAGAGTCTCAACCAGTCCCGAGACATCGCGAGATCAAGGAGCATCTCGCGAGAAATATCATACGCAAACTGAGTTGATGCCCAACAAACCCGCAAGCCCGACGCCAAACTGCGGCCGGCGCTTCGCGCGTGGCCGCAGTTTGGCGCGGAGGGGAAATAGGGGACAGACCACGTTTTTTCGTGTACCTTTTCGGTAGTACCATTTTTTTGGTTTCCGGACTTGTTCTTGCGAGTTAAGACTGATGAAATGGCCCAACTAGCGCGCCAGCCCGCGCCTTGGAGCAGCCCGTACGCGGTACCGCTCGGGCTGCTCCAAGGCGCGGGCTGCGCTTAACGTTTGGCAAAATGATTACTCATTAAAAAAGCAAATGATCATTATGTTCTCACGACATGCAAGGAGAAGAGCAAAGCTCTATAAAGTCTCTGAAGACGTTATTCGTGAGATTCTTTCGGATATTGATTTATCTGAAGGCGAGCATGAAATTATCAAAAATGTAACGGGATTTAAATATCCAATAAAAACAGTTGTGGCTGTCGAAGGCACCACGATCACTGTGGTTACAAATTATCCGCTGAAAAATGGCAAAATAGATGAACGTTCACTATGATGAATCAGTTGATGCACTATACTTAAAGCTAGGCGATGATGAGCCAGATGGAGTTATTGAGATTGCAGAGGGAGTCAATATTGATACAACTGCTGACGGTAAGCTTGCGGGTATTGAAATATTAAAAGCATCGCAAAAAATAGACATGAACACCATTCTGTCTTACACGCTTGAATTAGATCACGATTTATTAACGAAGAAGATTGCCTAACGAGTAGCTCCAGCCGAAGCCGGTTTCGCCCTCGCTCAACCGGCTCGGCCGAGCATGGCGTTAGCTTCGAAAACAGTAACCAAGTCGACACAAATGAAGCCAGTTGTCTACATTGAATCTTCCGTGGTCAGCTACTTGGTTGCTCGATTGAGTCGTGATGTCGTTGTTGCGGGCAGACAAGCGTTAACGCAGGATTGGTGGGAGAATGAGCGAACCCGCTTTGATTTGAGGGTTTCTGCTCTCGTAGAAGACGAGGTCTCGCGCGGCGATCCTTCGGCGGCTGAAAGAAGACTGGCCATCATCGAAGAAATCCCAATCCTTGCAGCTACGGAGGACGCTCGACACCTATCTGAACGGTTGATCGCAGAAAAGGTGATCCCCGTGGGCAGTGAGGATGACGCTCTTCACATTGCCATTGCGTCAACTCAAGGCGCGGACTATCTGTTGACTTGGAACTTTAAGCACATCAATAACGCCGAAACCAAGAATTTAATCACCAAAATTGTTGAGTCCCTCGGCTACGTGTGCCCTACACTTTGCTCCCCGGAAGAACTTGGAGGTGCATCTAATGATTGAAGACGCAATTATCAAAGAACTTCGAAGGCATCGCGAGGAACATGCCTCGGAATATGGGCATGATCTTGGGCGGATCGTTGCGGCTCTGAGGGAGCGAGAGGCGCGGTCGACGCGCCCGGTGCTTAACCCTGGACCAAAATACCTGCAACAACAAGCTAAGAGCTAACGAGCGCGCCAGCCCGACGCTTTGGAGCAGCCTTCGCTCTCGCTCAGGCTGCTCCAAGGCGCGGGCTGCGCTAAGCGATCAAGAACTCGCTGAGCTATTTCTCTCGCTCGGCTTCCTACTTTTCGTGCTCGATGGGTATCGTAAGGCGCGCGACTGGCGCCGGCAGGGATAGCCCTACAATAGCCCCGATATCATCGATCTTGTGGGCGAGCAAGCATTCCGGCCGACATCCGCAACGCAGGTGCGCTTAATCGTCGCGGCCGTCGATAAGGTGCGCGAAGACGCAAGGCTATTGCATTAAGCAACTGCCGGTATGGCGCGTCCTCCCCTCCGCCAACAACGTGGAGGCGGCCAACGCCCTGCAACGGTGCGACAACGAAAAACGGGGCCATGAGAAGAAAAGGGGCCAGGCTCAATTACCATGAGCGCAAAGAGCCAGATCGCCTAGGGCGCGTGGCTACGCAAAGAAACCCGGGGTCGCGGTAGGGACGGAGGTTACCCCCCGCCCCCCGCACAGATCCGTACGTGCGGAATTACCGCATACGGCTCCTGCCTCAGGTCATGACGCGAAGCGAACCGTCGGTTAGGGGTGAGCCAGTTGCACCGACGGTAGATATTTTCGAACCAGCCTGTTACACCTCGACCAGGGCATCCGGTGCGTTTGACTGCGCCGCATCAGGGACTGTCGCCAGGCGCGGGTGACTTCCGCTCGGAAGCCGTCCAGGCGTTTGAGATTGCCCGGCACCGCGTGGTAGTTGAAGTAGCCCCGCAGAACGCGGCCCAGCCATTTTCCTTGCTCCGGAATTGGCGCGTAGCGCTGCTCCCTCAGTCGCGCCCGAATAGCCGACAGCGTCGCCCGCATCCGCTTTTTGACGGTGCGCCGGACGATCGCAAATCGGCCTTTCCGGGTCTTGCCGCAGAGGTGCGTGAAGCCGAGAAAGTCAAATGTCTGCGGCTTTCCCAATCCCTGGCGTTTCCGGTTGGAAGTTGCGTAGCGGCCAAACTCGATCAGCCGCGTCTTCTCCGGATGGAGTTCCAGACCAAAGCGATGGAGGCGTTCGCACAGGTCCGCTAGGAAGCTGCGCGCTTCCACCTCGTTCTGACATCCATACACGCTATCGTCGGCATAGCGGACCAGGATGACGATCTTATCTTCCAACGCGGCAATCCCCAGGGGACGCCAACGACCATCCGCCTTGGGGATGTAAACTCGCCGCGACGGCGTGGCTCGATAGGCACCGGTATGAATCCGCCGGTGCAAGTCCTCCAGCCGATTGGCGAGGCCCTCCTCATCGCTTGTCCAGGTCACGCCGTCCACGCCCGCCGCCGCGTCCCGGCGAAGCGTATGGAAGCTCTCCTCCAGTCGCGTCGGTGTGATGTGGTGCAGCAGTGCCGTGAACTGTGCCCGCCGATCCCGGCGGGCCGCTTCGCGTACGCCTTCGAGGCCCATCGACACGCGACCCCGGCTCTGTGTCCGGTGCGTGGGCGCCTCTCCAGCGTTCCCCTCGGCTACGCCCCTTCCCTCCACCACCTCCGCGGGGTTGCCCCCTTGTTCGGCAGCTTCTTCGGTACTACGAGCGTATCCGACTTCTCATCCGCGTCGATGGCGGGATGACGGCTTTGCCTTCCCCGCCCCACCCGCTCGGTGGCGGGTACGGTTGAGACCTCCCAGGTCCTGTGCAAAAGGCTTCCCGGCATGCTCAGGCTCTCCGACCGCGCGGGATCGTCTGCGCACTTGCGATTAGCGCCCGCAGCCGTGTCGCCTTCCGCCTGTACGTACGACGTCGGCATCCCGGAGTTCGTGATTGCGCGGCTCAATGGCTGGCCTGCCGGTTTCCCCTGTCAACGCTTGGAGCTACACCTCACGGCCTTGATCATCGTTCCGGCCGGCTGAGCAACTGCCTCTGTAGTCAGGCCATCCTGGCCTGATAGTCTCAGGGCTGGAAGCCCTGACTACAGACATGAACAAGCGATCGGCCGGAACGATGATCAAGGCCCACCTCACGGCATATCCCCCATGACTCGGGGCCGAAACGAATCGCCATTTCTATTTCGTATCGAACTTTCATCGACTACCTCTTGCCAGTTTGTCCTGGCGCATCACAGACCACGATCCTTCGCCCTGAACCAAAGAACAACCGAGCAATTGCTTTACCTCCTACGCCCTATTGGCTGCCGCAGTGGACTCACACCCCATAAGAGCCTCGCCCATACCGGGCATGGACAGGACGTTGGTTCGGACACAAACTACGCGGCGCTTCGTTCGCACCGGATAGCTTGAACGTTGTAGCCAATGGTGCGAGCCTCCAGGACCAAACGCGGCTGTTTTACGACGATCGAACGAAAACCTCCGGCATTTTATGGATCTGCGCGACTTCCAGAGACCGTACTTTGCTCGCATCGGCGAGAGGCTCAGCCAACTAGTGCACGGACTGCTCGGAAACATTCAGCGCCTCACTATCTTCACGCCGGAGTACGGGCTTCGCGTTGGCAACTATCGGGTGCTTGTCGAGATCGAAGGCACAACAGCCGTTGTGTATCGCGTAGTGCACCGAAAGCGCATTTTTGCCAAGAGGTGATCGATGAACCTGCATCCTCAGTGCATAGGGCGAGAGGGCCCTGAAGAATACGCAGTTCCCCTAATCGGGGAGTTTCGCGAAATCGCGGAAGCGCCCGGAGATTATCAAGACTTACAGGACCTAAGGAGCGCCAAAGAGGACGAAAATTCAGTATCCTCTAAGTCATTAGCCGATGTTGTCGCTCAACTGGACGTGAGTAATGGCTAACAGTCGCGACACCTCCGTGAAACGTTATTTCTCGTGAGTTACCCTGGGCACATTTCTCTCTACGGACGCGGCCATGTACAAACTCGTCGTTTCTGACCTCGACGGTACCCTGCTCGGGCCTGACCACCGGCTGGGCGACTACACGCGTGCGGCGTTGGCGCGCCTGCGCGCCGCTGGCGTCGAGCTGATCCTGGCGTCCGGGCGACACTTCATGGACGTGCGTGCACTGGCCGCGCAGTTCGGATCAGATGGCTGCCTGATCACCTGCAATGGCGCGGCGGTGAACGACGGCCAGGGCCGGCTCATGCGGTCCCGTTGCATCGACCGCGAGACGGTGGAGTTCCTGCTGCGCGATCCGTTGTTCGCATCGGTGCATACCAATGTGTTTTTGACCAACGCCTGGCTGGTCGAACAGCCGGCGCCGGAATTGCTGCGCTATCACCAGGAGTCCGGCTTCCGCTACCAGGTGGTCGATTTCGGCGCGCTCCGCGACCTCGAGGTGCTCAAGGTGTTCTACTACGGCGAGCACGAGCACTTGCAGCAACTGGAGGCTGACATCCTGCAGCGCGCCGGCGGGCGGCTCGGTACCACGTTCTCGCTGCCACAGACGCTGGAAGTCATGGCCACCGACGTCACCAAGGGGACAGCCTTGGGTATGTTGCTGGAGGGACGCGGTGTGTCGCCGGCCGATGTCATCTGTTTCGGCGACGGACTGAATGATTTCGAAATGCTGAGCCTGGTTGCGAACGGCCAAGGCAAGGCGCTGTTGATGGACAATGCCGACCCGCGCCTGCACGCAGATCTGCCAGAGCTGGAAGTCATCGGCAGCAACCGGGACGAGTCGGTGGCCAGGCACCTGGATGCCTTGCTACAGGCTGGACAGCTCGGCGGGCGGTGACCGAGGAATTGGGCTTGCCGTCGATCGGTGGGGGCTGACAACCGGGCTGACGTGGGCCGACAATACGCGCCACTATGATTCCCATCACCCCGCACATCCAGATCGACGAAGACGAATTGAGCGAGCGTTTCGTGCGTGCGCCGGGCCCCGGCGGACAGAACGTGAACAAGGTCGCCACGGCGGTACAACTGAGTTTCGACGTACGCCACTCGCCCTCGCTGCCGCCCCAGGTCCGCAGCCGCCTGCTCACGCTCGGCGGCAGCCGGGTGGACAAGGACGGCGTGCTGACCATCCACGCCCATCGCCATCGCACCCGCGAACGTAACCGAGCCGATGCGCTCGAACGCCTCGCGGAGCTTATCCGCCAGGCGAGCCGAATCCCCAAGGCACGCCGACCGACCAAGCCGTCGCGGGCGGCCAAGGCACGGCGGGTCGACGAGAAGAAACAGCGTGCTAGAACAAAACGTCTGCGCGGTTCGGTGCGGGACAGCGACTGAGAGGGCGACGATCGGTGTGTTTAAGACTTGCGAAGTAACGGACTAGGCCTTTTCCGCGACTGCGCTCAGTCGGCCTCGGCATTGATGATGACCTCAAAGGTCTCCAGCCGCCCTTCGCCGTCAAAGGCCTCCTTGGGCAGTGGGTTGCGATGGGCAGCCTTGAAGTCGTCCGACTTCAGCCAGGCCTCGAACGCGGCACGGTCTTGCCAGGCAGTCTGCACCACGTAGGGTGCGCCGTCGGTGTCGGGGCGCATTACCTCCATGCGCACGAAGCCCGGCTGCTGCTCGACCTGTCCGGCCCGCTCCCGGAACCGCTGCTCGAACTGCTCGCGCCAATCCATGGCGACGGGAACACGATTGCTGACGATATACATGGGCTCTACTCCTCGATCGGGTGGCTGCTGGCCGCGTTGCCTGCGCCCCGGCATGGCTGAGTCGCCATGGTAAACATAGCGACCACAGGCGTTTGGTGTTTTCCGCTATGAGCCTCTCGGGCCGACGGACTTCGTGGGCGCATCTCCAGCGGCGACTGATGCAGGGTCACCCTATCGCCGCCTCAAGAAGGTCCGATAGCAGCAGCCCCGAGCACGACTAACCCGGCTTACGCTCCTCTTCGACCTCTTCGTAGCCCGTGATCATGGCCTTGAGGTGCGCATACCAGGGCGAACCGGTGGTGGCGGACATGTAGACATGGCCGATCAGGAAGACAATGAGGCCGTAGGCGGCGGCTAGATGCACCCAGGCGACCCAAACCAGTTTCAGGTTTTCGCCCAACAACGTGCCTTTCCACGCGCTGTAGAACATCAGCAGCAGCCCGGAGATCCACAAGGCCGGCGCGATGACCAGCTTGAAGCCGACGTAGGCGAGGCGTTGCAGCGGGTTGTGCTTGGCGCTCAGGCTGGTGGTAAAGGGCTTTGCCTCGCCTGAGAAGATGCCGGTGGCGTAATACAGCACGGTCGGCATCAGCCCCTTACTGGTCGGCACGTACTGGCGCCACTCACCGGTGGTGACATGCCAGAAGATGGCGAACACCCAGAGGCCGATCAGGGACCAAGCCAACACCAGGTGGATGTCCAGGGCCTCACCGAACTCGAACAGCCCATGCAGGCCATGCATGCCGAAACCGGTCAGCAAGAGGCCAAAGATGAGCACCGTCTGCACCCAGTGCCAAAAGCGCTCAAAGCCGGTGAAGAGTTTGACGTTCTTTTTCATGGCGTTGTCCTCACTCGAACTCAGGCCTGACGCTTGCGGGCGGCGATGTACCGGCCCAAACCGTGCAACAGCACGCCGATCAGGGTCGCGGCGATCAGCACCCATCCCACCAGGTCGATCAGCGGGTTGGTGTCGCGGCCCGGCAAATAAAAGCCGGTGAGTTGCGCCATGCGACCATCCCTGCTGTGGCAATCACCGCAGCCCAGCGCCTCGTCGGCGGGTGCGACCATATGCGCCAGCGGCCAAGCCATCTCGGTCTCGGTGAAGGCGTACTCCCCGCTATAGGCGACATCGGTCTGACCAACGCGCTTGGCCTCGGCCATGCCGGAAGCAATTGACTTGCCCCAGTCGAAGCTCTTCCAGTAGGCGGCGTCGTCCTTGCCGAACAGGTGCTCGACGACCAGGATGTCGTTGCCGGAGTCGTAGGGCTGGATGCCGCGCATGATCTTGAACGGCCAGATGCGCGCGTCCGGGTCATCCGGGCCGCCGACGATCTTGTTCAGCTCGACCACGCCGTCGGGATCAATCTTTTCGCCCAGCAAGGTGTAGCGCACCTTGCCGTCGAACCAGCGGTACTCGGGCTCGACGTTCTCGGCCCAGATGAATTCACCCTTCTTGCCGTCATAGACGACGACACCGTTCTCCTTTTTGACCAGCGGCTTGCCGTCTGGCCCTTTTTGCCCAGCCTTGGACCAATCCCACCAGGTCTTCGTGGGCATACCGCCGCGCGCAAACTGTGGAATATGGCAGGTCTCGCAAGCGATCTTGTCGACGTGCTCATTGAGCTTATTGTCGACGGCGCGATCATGGGGCTCCAGGCCATGACAGGATTCGCAGGACGGGCGCGCGTTCTCGCGCCCCGGCACCGCGATGCCGGCCTCGTTCTTGGCCGTCACAAGGTAGCGGCTACCCTTTTGCTGGTGGTTGGTGAACTCGTGGCAGGTGGAGCAGGTGAAGTTCAGGCCGTCCTTGTCCATGTGCACGTCCAGCGCATGGGGCGGCTGGTTCAGGGACTTGTCCAAATCGCCGTGCTTGACGCCGTTGCCGCCACCGCCGGTGAAGTGGCAATTGCCGCAGGTTTCGCGGCTGGTCTTGCCGACCTGCTGCGCCACCTTGGCGAGGTCAGGCGCCTTGACCTCCTTGCCCATGAATTTGGTGTCTTCATAGGGCGGATGCCCGGCGGCCGTCGGGAACTTGATGTACTCGCCGGTGGTGTCATGGCAGACCATACAGTCCACGTTCGACTCGGAGTCGAAATCGAAGCTGTCGTCTTTCCAACCAAAGCCGACATGACAACTGGTGCAGCGGGCGTAGTTGGTCGTGATGCTACCGCAGTAGTTGTTGACGACGTGCTTCTTACCCAGCAGCTGTCCGGTCTCCGGGTTGGTGTATTCCCAGGTCCAGTGAATGCTCTTGTGAACCTGCTTGGCAGCCTCGGTATGGCAGCCCAAACAGGCCTTTGTGACGTCCGGCCCGGTTGCGAAGGGCCCTTGCAGTTGCTCGAACTTGGAATGATCAGCGGTCGACGCCTGTTGATCAGGCCCAACGCCATCGGCCTTCGCCGGCACGGCATCGGCGGCGGCCGTGGAGACGCAGAAAAGCATCAGGGCCAAGGCACCGAACAGACCTCCGAGTCGCCCGACGGCGGACGCGGAATTGCGTTTATAAGATGAGCGGAAATCCAACACGGCGTCTCCTCCCGTTAGAAAATAACCGTCGACTACTGGGGCCGCCGAGGCCGAAGGGCCAACGTGTCGTCGTCGCGGTTTAGTGGATCTTGTGCTGCTTGTCGCTGCGCTGGCGGAGTCGCATGACGTCTCGGCAATGCCTAAGACGTGCTCCAGCTTCTGCTGACGACTAGTTTTAACAGTTACGAGCGCCGCCGACGTTAACCCGTGTCAACTGTTGGACGATTAGCGGGTGAATTCGGGATCCCGGGGATCGGGGAAACGGTCGTATTTGAGCTTGGGCGATTTCTGTCAGTCGCCTGACGACCGGCCGTCGCCGCCATCGCGCCGGCGTCGACCTCGCCGCTGGCGTCGACGCACCAGCGTGAATACAGGCCCGGAGACGGCATAGCCGAGCGCCAACAAGAACAGCACGATGGGCGGATCCAACACCACCAGGGCGAAGCCGAGCATGGCCACAACGATGAACATGAACGGCACCCGCCCGTGCAGGTCGAGCACCTTGAAGCTGTGGTACCGGAAGTTGCTGACCATCAACAGGCCAGCCCCGGCGGTCAGAAAGGCAACGATCAGGCTAACACTGCTGCCATCGATGGCGTTATCAGCCCCGATCCAAACGGCACTGGCGATGATGGCCGCCGCGGACGGGCTTGCCAGGCCTTGAAAGAAGCGCTTGTCGGCGATACCGATCTGGGTGTTGAAGCGCGCCAACCGCAGCGCGGCGCCGGCGGTGTAGATGAACGCAGCCAGCCACCCCAGCTTGCCGAGCCCGCCCAACGCCCACTCGTAGGCGACGAGGGCCGGCGCGACGCCAAAGGCGACCATGTCCGACAGGCTGTCATACTCGGCACCGAACTCGGTCTGGGTGTTGGTCATGCGCGCGACGCGACCGTCAAAGCCGTCCAGCAGCATCGCCGCGAAGATGCCCAGCGCCGCCGCCTCGAAGCGCCCCGCATTCGCGGCCAGGATGGCGTAGAACCCGGCGAACAGGGCCGCGGTGGTGAACAGGTTTGGTAGCAGATAGATTCCCCGTCGGCGTTTACGGACGGGCTCCGGCGGATCGATGGGGGGCATAACCGGGGGAGGCGTAACGGGGGAGTTCATGGGAGGCATGGTGCAGCGCGAGGTGCTTGGGGCTTGGTACCGATGGCTGGACGCTGGGCGCCAGACCTGGCCACCAGACCCCGAGAGATAGCCGACACGGCCGAGGATGGTCGTCAGTATATCCCCGGAGGGGCGCCCGATACAGGTGCAGATTGGCCCGTCAGGCCAGATTTCTGCACCAAGTTGGCGTCAGCTCATGGCACGAGAGGGTTCATCAAAACTTTATTTTGACATTGCCACGAAGCGGGTTCTAATTGCATACAGAGAATCGCGTCACCGGATACAAATCATCAAAGGGGCCAAATGATGCAGCGAGCACGACCAGATCTCCCCAGCAACGACAAACGGTGGAAATTGGTCAACGCCACCATGCGCCGCAACGGTTATGCCGAGCATGCGCTGATCGAGGCCCTACACAGCGTTCAGGATTCCTTCGGCTTCCTCGACGAGGAGGCCATGACCTTCGTCGCCGACTCGCTGGATCTGCCCCTGAGCAAGGTCTACGGCGTTGCCACCTTCTACCACCTGTTCATGCTCAAGCCCCAGGGCCGGCATGCCTGCGTGGTCTGCACCGGCACCGCCTGCTATATCAAGGGCGCTGGCGCATTGATCGAGGGCATCGAGCAACGCTTTGGCGTTAATCCCGGCGAGACCACCGAAGACAAGGCCCTGTCGGTGATGTCCGCGCGCTGCGTCGGTGCCTGCGGGCTCGCCCCGGCGGTGGTCATCGACGGCAACGTCATCGGCAAGCTGGGCACCGACCAACTCATCGCCCGCATCGAGGAGGAGATCGCCGAATGAATCTGGATGACCTCGAAGACCTGGCCGAGCAATACCGCGCCGCGAACGCCGAAGTCGAGCAAGAGGTGCGCGTCTGTATGGCGGCCAGTTGCCAGTCCTCCGGCGCCCAACCGGTGTTGGATGCACTGAACGACATCTGCGATAGCAGCGGCGGCCAACAGGCGGAACGAAAGTGCCGGGTCAAGGGCGTCGGCTGCATGGGCCTGTGCTCCGCGGGACCGATGGTGACCGTCGGCGCTCAGGACGACGGCCTGCACGAGTCCGCCATCTACCGCGAAGTCTCTCCCGCCGATGCCGCCGAGATCATGGCTAGCGTCGGTACCGGCACCGGTATGGGCCAAACGGGTTCCAGCGGCAGCGGTATCGAAAGGCTGCGTTGCCCCAACGACTCGCCGTTCTTCGCCCGCCAGCAGAAGATCGTGCTGGAGAACTCCGGCGTCATCAACCCCAACAGCTTCAAGGGCTACGTCGCCGTCGGCGGCTACAGTGCGATGGTCCAGGCGCTGACCGAGATGACGCCGACGGACGTAATCGCCGAGGTCACCACCAGTGGCCTGCGGGGTCGCGGCGGCGGCGGTTATCCCACCGGCCTGAAATGGTCTACCGTGGCGAAGACCCCAGCGATTCAGAAGTTCGTCATCTGCAACGCCGACGAGGGCGACCCAGGTGCATTCATGGATCGTGCCATCTTGGAGTCCGACCCCCACCGGGTGCTGGAGGGCATGGCCATCGCCGCCTATGCCATCGGTGCCAACAAGGGGTTTGTCTACGTGCGCGCCGAATACCCGCTGGCTGTGGAACGCATGAAGACCGCCATCCGCAAGGCAAAGCGCGCGGGATTCCTCGGCAACCACATCTGCGACACCCAATTCAACTTCGACATCGAGATTCGGCTCGGTGCCGGCGCCTTCGTCTGCGGCGAGGAGACCGCGCTGATGGCATCCATCGAGGGTGGTCGCGGGCAGCCGCGACCTCGCCCGCCCTACCCAGCCGAGTCCGGGCTCTGGGGTCGCCCGACGCTGATCAACAACGTCGAGACCTATGCCAACATCGCCCCCATCGTGCGCGAGGGCGGTAGCTGGTTCGCCGGCATCGGCACCGAAAAGTCCAAGGGCACCAAGGTGTTCGCGTTGGCCGGTACTATTGTCAACACGGGCCTGATCGAGGTGCCCATGGGCACCTCGCTGCGCGACATCATCGAGGTCATTGGCGGCGGTATCCCGGACGGCAAAGCGTTCAAGGCGGTGCAGACCGGCGGCCCATCCGGCGGCTGCGTGCCAGACGCGCATCTGGACATCGCCGTGGACTACGACAGCCTCAAGACCCTGGGCACGATGATGGGCTCGGGCGGCATGATCGTCATGGACGAGACCTCCAGCATGGTCGACGTGGCCCGCTTCTTTATGGAATTTTGCATGGACGAGTCCTGCGGCAAGTGCGTCCCCTGTCGCACCGGTACCCAGCAGATGCATGCCCTGCTGGACAAGATCGCCAAGTCGCAGGCGACCCATGCCGACCTGGCCCTGCTGGAGGAACTCTGCGAAGTGGTGCAGGCCACCAGCCTATGCGGCCTCGGTCAAACGGCACCGAATCCGGTTATGAGCACGTTGCGCTACTTCCGGGACGAGTACGAGCAGAAGCTCGGCTGAGCGGGGGCCTCTGTGGTCGGGCCGGCTAAGATTAGCCCGGCCTCCGGCGTATCGAAATCGAAATCGGGATCGCTATCGGCGATCGGCATCGGCATCGGCATCGAAATCGGGATCGCTATCGGGATCGAGACAACATGACACTGGGCCACGAGAAACTCGACGTATACCGTCTTTCGATCGGTTACGTCGCCTGGGTCTACGAGAAGGCGGATACCCTCGTCGGGGTCCACCGTCCCGCAAGGGACCAATGGTTGCGAGCGAGCCAGTCGATCCCGCTGAACATCGCCGAAGGCAATGGCAAGACAGCCGACGCGGACCGCCGGCGGTATTTCGAGATCGCACGGGGATCCGCGCTGGAATGCGCCGCCATTCAGGATGTTCTGGTTGTCGGGAAAGGCTTGGACGAAGCGGAGAGCCAGAGCCGTAAGATGGAGTTGGACCGCATGGCCGCGATGCTGAGTCGTCTTGGTGGCAGGGGATATGCTGCCCGCGAGGATCAGACTGACTAAGGCAATGAGAGGCAGAATGTCGATAGCGATTTCGATAGCGATCCCGATAGCGATTTCGATAATGATGCCGACGAGGCTCAAGCAGAGCATTGCAAGCGACTCTTGGCAGCGCGCCTGAACGCAGGGGTTCGGGCTTGGTCTGCACTACTTGTTTTTGAAACTTCACCTTAGGAGCCCGCGATGCCCCTACCCGCCCCGCAACCCAGCGTGCGCGTCGTCACGCTGAAGATCGACGGTCAGGATCTCTCCGCGCGTGAGGACGAGACCATCATCGAGGTCTGCCGCGAGCACAAGATCCCGATCCCGAGCCTGTGCTGGATGGAGGGCCTGTCGACCGTCGGCGCCTGCCGGCTGTGCATGGTCGAGGTGGCCGGTCAAGGCCGACTGTCGGCGGCCTGCTCCACCCGAGTCGCCGAGGGCATGGACATTCAGACCAACACCGACAAGCTGCAGCGCTACCGCCGCACACTGGTCGAACTGCTGTTCGCCGAACGTAATCACGTCTGCTCGGTGTGCGTCTCCAATGGTCACTGCGAGTTGCAGGGGCTCGCCCAGCGTTGCGGCGTCGACCATGTGCGCATGCCCTACCGCAACGTCGGTTACGCGGTGGACAGCAGCCACGAGATGTTCCGGGTAGACCACAACCGCTGCGTGCTCTGCACCCGTTGCGTGCGGGTCTGCGACGAGATCGAGGGCGCCCACACCTGGGACGTCATGGGCCGCGGCAGCGGTTGCCAGGTCATCACCGACCTGGCCAAGCCGTGGGGCGACAGCGACACCTGCACCAGTTGCGGTAAGTGCGTGCAGGTCTGCCCGACGGGCGCGCTGGTCAAACAGGGCACTTCCGTCGGTGAAATGGTCAAAGACCAACACTTCCTGCCCATTTTGGCCCGACGGAGGCACATTCGATGAGCGCAACCGCAACGGCCGTGGTGCCGCCCACGGTGACGCCGAAAATCACCATTGCTACCACCTGGCTCGACGGCTGCTCCGGCTGCCACATGTCGTTTCTCGACATGGACGAGCGCCTGGTAGACCTGGCGGACAAGATCGACATCGTCTACAGCCCGCTGGTGGATGCCAAGACCCTACCGGAGCAGGTGGACGTCGGCATCCTGGAGGGCTCGGTCAGCAATGAGGAAGACCTGCACAAGGCCAAGGAATTCCGCAAACATTGCAAGCTGCTGATCAGCCTCGGCGACTGCGCCGTCAACGGCAACGTCCCGGCGATGCGCAACCCGTTCAAGCTCGACGAGGTGATCGAGCGCGCCTACCGCGACAACGTCGACCTGAACCCGCAGATACCGACCGAGGGCGTCCCGGCATTGCTGGCAACGGTGCGACCGATCCACGACGTGGTCGCCGTGGACGTCTTCGTGCCCGGCTGTCCGCCGCAGGCGGATGCGATCTTCTACATCCTGAGCGAACTGATCGCCGGTCGCATGCCCGACCCGAGTTCGGTGACTCGCTTCGGTGCTTGACGCCATTGGACTCCCAATGACTAGAGCTCGGCAAACAGTTCTGTCAATCGGTTTGTCGGTCGGCATTGCATTACCGGCGCTGTCGGTCGCGCAATCGTTGCCGCAGTCCTCGATGGACCAGCGCATGCTGGAACTTGAGGCACGCATCCGCACACTCTCCGAGCGTGTCGACGTGCTCGAACGGCGGGCGGTCACCGCCGAGACCGGCGCCGAGTCGGTCATGGCCCGTGGCGCAGACGGCGTGGTCTGGAAGCTGGACCCGGGTGTCACCGACAGCCCGCTGCGCGTGACGCACAAGACATTCGATCGCAAACGCGGCCAACTCGATCTGATGCTAGAGATCACCGCGCCCCTGCAACAGCCCCAACGCTGGGGCGCGGTCGGCAGCCCGGTGCCCGTCCGGCTGCGGCTTCGCGCTGCTGACGGTGACGAGTACGTACAGGCGTTGACACTAGCGCGCGGCAAGCGGCTTGAACCCGGTGCCTTCGTGCATCTGCACGCGGACATCGACCCGGCCCGCGCCGCTGCGGCAGGGCAACTCATCATCGAGCCTGAAGACGAATGACCGTGCCGTCAGAATGCGACATCAATCACCTACGGCCGATCTCTACAGCATTGATCGTGCGTTGAATCGCTCCTAACATCAGTTCCGACCAAGCCAAAAAGGGTCTCTAAATTATGAGCCGCACCATCAGCATCGAACCGGTCACCCGCATCGAGGGCCATGCGCGCATCACGCTGCAACTGGCCGACACCGGCGAGGTCGAAGACGCCAAATTCCACCTCACCCAATTCCGCGGTTTCGAGAAGTTCTGCGAGGGGCGCCCCTACCGCGAGATGCCGGCGCTCACCGCCAGAACCTGCGGCATCTGCCCCGTCAGTCACCTGCTGTCGTCCAACAAGGCCTGCGACGACCTGCTCGCGGTGACCATCCCGCCCACCGCGGAGAAACTGCGCCGCATCATGAACCTGGGCCAGCTGGTGCAGTCCCACGCCCTGAGTTTCTTCCACCTGTCATCCCCGGACCTGCTGCTGGGCTGGGACTCGGACCCGGTCAAGCGCAACATCTTCGGCGTCATGAAGTCGGACCCGCAGCTGGCCAAGAACGGCATCCGGCTGCGCCAGATCGGCCAGACCATTATCGAGATCCTGGGCGGCAAGAAGATCCATCCCACCTGGGTGGTACCCGGCGGCGTCAATGAGGCCCTCACCGAGGAGAAGCGCCAGGCCATGCTGGCGATGATGCCGGACGCCCTGCGCATCGCCAAAGACACCTACGCCTTCTTCAAGACCCTGGTGCCCAAGTTCAAGGACGAGGCTGAGCACTTCGGCACCATGCCCACGATGTTCATGAGCCTAGTCACGCCCAAGGGCAACCTGGAGCACTACGACGGTCTGCTGCGCATCAAGGACGCTCAGGGCCGCATCGTCGAGGACATGGTGCCGCCCCGCGACTACCAGCGCATCATCGGCGAGGCGGTCGAAGACTACTCGTACATGAAGTTCCCGTACTACAAGCCCATCGGCTACCCCAAGGGCATCTATCGGGTCGGCCCGCTGGCACGACTAAACAACGCCGATGCCTGCGGCACGCCGTTCGCCGACGTCGCCTTGGCCGAATTTCACATGCTGCAGGAAGACTCCGGCCCCATCACGTCGAGCTTCCATTACCACTACGCCAGGTTGGTCGAGATCATCTTTGCGCTGGAGTCGATCGAGCGCCTGCTGAAGGACCCGGACATCCTTAACCCGCGAATCCGCGCCCGCGCCCGCGGCAACCGCAGCGAAGGCATCGGCGTTTCCGAGGCGCCACGCGGCACGCTGATGCACCACTACAAGATCGACGACGACGGCCTGATCAGCTGGGTCGATCTCATCATCGCTACCGGCCACAACAACCTGGCCATGAACCGCAGCATCAAACAGGTGGCGGATGCCTATGTCGACGGCAACGACGTCAAAGAGGGCATGCTCAACCGGGTCGAGGCCGTGATTCGCTGCTACGACCCCTGCCTGTCCTGCGCCTCCCATGCCTTCGGCCAGATGCCCATGGTGATCGACATACAGGACGCCACCGGGCGCATCATCAAACGCCTCACGCGCGACTGATCGCAACGTGAAAGCCCTGATCATCGGCTACGGCAGTCCCATCCGCGGCGACGACGCCATCGGCCCGCTCGCCGCCGACCGGCTCGACAGCCTGCTCGAACAAGGCGAATTGCCGGACTGGATCGAAATCCAGTCCCGCCACATCCTCACCGCGGAACTGGTCGAAGACCTCCAACGCGCCGACCTGGCCATCTTCCTCGACGCCGCCGCCGACACGCCCGCCGGCGAGGTCCGCTGTCGCCCGCTCCAGCCGGACGCCACCGCCCTGTCCACCATGGCCCACTTCCACGACCCGCGCGAACTGCTCGCCTGGTGCGAGGCCCTCTACGGCAAGACCCCCACTGCCTGGCTCATCTCCGCCGGCGGCGCCGAATGGGACTATTCCAACTGTCAGCTCAGCGACATCGCCAGCGCAGCCATGGAGCAGATGATCGAGCAGGTCATGCAGCGGCTCGGACTGGCGGCGCCGATGCCGGCGGGCACCTAAGGCGATTTCTGCCAACGTTGCGCTGGTAACGAAGCTCCAGCTTCGTCACCGATGCGATGAAGTTCCAGCTTCACGAGTCGCGGGTGCCGGTGGCTTACAGGTGACGACTGTTGTCGCTCACTTTATTCCACGGGAATTTGTCAGAGTAATCCGCGCTGACCCAACCAGATTCGTCCACCGCTATTGTCGGTGCCTGCGGGTCAGCCGTCTCGGGCCGGTTCAGTCGGCCCCAACGGCTGCAACCGGCCATTATGTAGCTCTCAACATAATGGCCGGGAGGCCGCAGTCGGCGAGAGCCTCGCGACCTTCCGCTATCGACCCGGTCATTGGCGCTCCGTGGCGAGCAGACTTCAAAGGAATCATAAGCGGACGCTGAAATTGCCCACCTATCCTGACGCCGGGTGTTTTTCCTCTGCGCCTTGGTGAAGACCGGGACGGGCCGATCTCAAGCGAGCGAATGGTGGTGGGTCGCCTGTTTTACTCCGCCGGCATCGTAAAACTTGCCGTAGACTTGAGAGATTCAGTACGCGATAGCAACGAACCGAGAAATGACCGACATCAAAATCGAGCCCGACGGACTGCTGATCCCCCCGCAGTACCTCGACGGACTGGGGCCGACCGCGATCGTTCGCCGCATCAAGGGGGGCCTCATCGTGGAGTCGCGGGATCAAGCCCAGGCACGCGAAGAACTCCGAGCGTTGGTCGAGCGCATCCGGGCGGCGGTCAAGTCGGACGCGCCCAGCGACGCGGAGATTGGAGCCATCGTCGACGAGGCTCGTACCGAGCGTGCGCGTCGTCGTTGACACCAACGTCTTCGTCTCCGGACTGATCAATCCGCGCGGGGCGCCGGGCGCCGTCGTCGATGCGGTGATCGAAGGCAGAATCACCCCCGTCTTCAGCAGCGAGACCCTGGCTGAGCTGCAGGATGTGCTTGCTCGCCCACGGCTCCAACGCTTTCTTACCCGCGCATCCCCTGACACCCGCGGCATGGCGAATGGCGTCAAGAGCTGGCCGACGTAATCCGGCGCCGGGTCCGTGAGGCCGAGTTCCCGGCCCATTGTTGCGACCAGTCGAGGAAGCACGTCCTGCTGCCGTGACTGGTCAAACCGAAACCGCGCTATCGGGCGTAGCGCAGCACCAGTAGGCGACCAGCACGCGTCGTCGCTGAACTCGATCTCGAACTCGACGTCGCCCAAATGGTTCACGACTGTTCCGACTAGACCGGTGGCCAGCCCGCGCTCCGGCAGGTCGGTGGTCAGTGCCACCACGCCCAGTACATCAACGGGTTTGTTCATGGGAGGTCCGGGCGTTCGAGTACTTACCAAGGCGAAGGGCTGAACGCAACAGCGGTTCCGCCATCGGCGGTACCCCGCGACGCTGGATCGCCCTACCGAGCATCCTCCCTCTAATCAAGTCCAGACCGCCAACCGCCAACCGTCATCGGCTCTGGATGTCTGCGCGGGCCTGCCGATCACGCACCATTATCCGTGGTGCGTCCCCTATTTTCCCATCAGCTGGGTCGACCTCATCATTGCCACCGGCCACAACAACCTGGCCATGAACCGCAGCATCAAACAGGTGGCCGATGCCTACGTCGATGGCACCGACATCAAAGAGGGCATGCTCAATCGCGTCGAGGCGGTGATCCGCTGCTACGATCCCTGCCTGTCCTGCGCCTCCCATGCCTTCGGCCAGATGCCGATGGTGATCGACATACAGGACGCCTCCGGACAGATCATCAAGCGCATCTCGCGCGACTGATCACAAGGTGAAAGCACTGATCATCGGCTATGGCAGCCCCATCCGCGGCGACGACGCCATCGGCCCCCTCGCCACGGATCGACTCGACAGTCTTCTCGACCAAGGCGAACTGCCCGATTGGGTCGAGATCCAATCCCGCCACATCCTCACCGCGGAACTGGTCGAGGATCTCAAGCGCACCGACCTGGCGATCTTCCTCGACGCCGCCGCCGACACGCCCCCCGGCGAGGTGCGTTCCCGACCGCTGCAGCCGGACGCCACCGCCCTGTCCACCATGGCCCACTTCCACGACCCCCGCGAACTGCTCGCCTGGTGCGAGGCCCTTTACGGCAAGACCCCCACCGCCTGGCTCATCTCCGCCGGCGGCGCCGAATGGGGCTATTCCAACTGCCAGCTCAGCGACATCGCCAGCGCAGCCATGGAGCAGATGATCGAGCAGGTCATGCAGCGGCTCGGACTGGCAGCACCAGCCACGCCCGATCAAGGCGGCAAGACATAGTTCCGTTCGTGGAAGACGCGCTCGCAGGCATCGACGGCTGCGGGATCATAGACCGTCAACTCCCTGCCGATGAAATCGGCGTAGGAATAACTCAGCACGCTGATCAGGAAGGGATTGACGTCCTCAATCGCGCCGGTGATCCCGTTGATCAGCAGGATGCCGTCCTGAGCGGTCTCAAAATTTCGACGCGGATCTTTCCTCACGGGCGATGCCGTTCGGGCGAATGAATTCGCCCCTACAATTGATGCACAACCTATTGATTATGCCTTCATCTTGACGCTCGACGTCGAATGCGGGCTGGTCGACCGGTCCGTTGTCCCTCTCCACCTGAGGCCGCTGATCCGAAAAATGAGCGGGCCAGAACATAAGTTCATTATCCTTTACTAAAATAGGAACAAGGGCCCCTTGTCCGTTCCCACGGGCGCGGGCGCCGGGGTCCGAAACGCAGTGAAGGAGGTGCATCATGAGAAGGCATTCAATCGTTCTCGCCTCGCTTTTCGGGACCCTGCTAATGCTTGTCCCGCTGCAGTCGCAGGCATTCTTCGGATTCTTCGGCGGAGGCTTCAGCTTCGGCACCGGCTGGGGTGGCTGGGGCGGGCCCGGCTGGTGGGGCCCAGGTTGGTGGGGTCCACGCTATTGGGGTGCACCAGGCTACGGCTGGCGTCGCCCCTTCTACGGCTACCGTCATTGGAACTGGGCACGCCCCTACTGGCGCGCTTGGGGATATCCCGGCTATGCGGCGCCGCTTCCCTACCTGCGTCCGCCCGTCGTGGCGACGACGCCGGCTACCCCAACCCCCGAGGAACCCAAGGAGAAGTAGGCTGACGTAGGCAAAGTCCGGTGCCGCAGGGACGTCGAATCTCCTGCCATCGCACCGGGCTCTTCAGCTGCTGTCGGGGCTCTCCGCTTTGCCCAATTGTTCGCGATTGGCCAGATCCTGCTCGCGCTGGCGCACGCGCCGCTGGTAACTGGCCTGGTTCTTCTTGCACACCAGCGTGTAGGGACGGCCGCGCTGATCCGTAGTCAGGTCGAGGTCGCACTGGTCTTGGCGCACGGAATATTCGACATGACGGCGGTCGCGCTCGGCGGCCTTGAAGTGCCAGACGGGTTCGGTGGCCGAGGCGAGAAATCGGTTCAGCTCCGCGCACCGTGCACAGGAGCAGCTGACCTCGGCCGGACGACGCCAATCCGCTGGCGGCGCCAGGGTTTCGGCGATGCGCTGATCGAGGTGATCCAACACCGCCTGTCGCAGCCGCACGATCGACGCTGGCTCGGCGCCGACGGGGGCGCGGTTGGATAACGCATCCAGGGCAAGCATGGCGCGAAGCAGGATGTCATCCATCGGATAGATCACGGGCCAGGCGAGAAAATGACCGATGGCCTGGTCCGCCAACGCGGCATCGATCCGTTCCAGACCCACAAGGCTATACACCACCAATTCCGGCGACGGTCGCGAGGACGCGTCCGCCATCATGTCCGTCAGGTCCGGCGGCGTCGTCGGTAACGCCGCCAGCAACGCAAGCGCGGGGGCATGCAGCACGGCTCGCGGGTCCGGGAAGCGTTCCGAGCACAGCGCAAGCAGACCGGCGCAGGCGGAGGGTTGCCGCGCCGTATTGTTGGCGACCACGCTGGTCAACAGGTCCGTCGCCCGGTCCGATGGCAGTTCGACCAGCGTCTTGGCGATCGCGGCATTGTCCTCCGCGCTGTAGGCGCCGGTGGCGCAGTGGACGGCGATGAAGACCGCGGCCGCCGCATGCTCGCCGAGATCACTGAAGGCCGCGAGCAGCGCCGCCCCCTGCCCGGCCTTGCTGGCTTGCTGACGCTGCCAGGCCTGCTCCGGCCAGCCGTCTCGGATACGCAGCGCGAGCGCCTGTGCCTGCTGCCACAGATCGTCGCCCTGCACGGCCCCGGTGCGCTGCCATTGCGCGACCAGATCCGTCAAGAAGGGCACGCTGACGGACAGGCCGCCGTCGGCCAACACCGCGCTGCGCTGACCGCGCGGCCAGAGGACCAAGGCCGCGCGCTGGTAGATGCGCTCGAACGTGGCCCCCTCGTTGCCGGTGGCCTCCTCGAAGTCCGGCTCGATGTCTTCAAGATCAGCGAAGGCATCGGGCGGACAGATCTCGTCATCGCTGAAGGGCAACGCACCCATGCCGGTCGCGCCGCCGTCCGGCCGCTGCCAGTGCTGCAACTGTCGGTGGGTTTCGTCGATCTCGCCGATCTCGAACTCGTCCGACCCATAACGGCTGTAACTACCGGCATACTCCGCCCAGCCGCTCTGAGTGATATTGACCAGCGCGAGGTGCAGGTCGCAGTCGGCGGCGCGGGCGGCACCGAGCACGACGCCCGCGACCGCCGCATCCGCCCCCTTGAGCGCGAAAAATCCAAGCTCCGCCTCGGTGTAGTCGTGTTCGAGCGGGTAGATCAGTTTGCGCGGCACGCCCGCTTCGTCGTCAGCTGTGCTCCAGCCGCGCAGCTGCTCCGCGAGCGCCTGTTGCTCGGCATCGTGATCAGGCGCCGTCGGCAACGGCCCGCCGTTGCGGCGCAACAGGTTGTAGACCAAGGCGAGCCGACAGCCGGCCTGCACCGGCAACACCTCGTGTCGACAGTCCGCATAGAAGGCGGCATAGGCGACCTCTGAGGGCTCTTCACGGCGCAGATCAAGAGAGACCTCCTGGCCCTTGTGGCGGATGAGCAGTTCGCCACCGCTATAGTCGGACGGCAGCACCAACACCAGCGTCGCGAACATGCCGGGCGCCTTCTCGGTATCCCGATGGCTGACGAAGAAGCTGCCGGTATCGTAGACCAGCAGTTTGTACAGCTCCGCGTCCACCTGACCACTAACGCCCAGAGCCCTGGGTCACCCGCCGAACGATCTGCGCCAGGTCATCGGCCCAACGCTTGCCCGCGAGATCGAGCCTCGCCGCGTCGATCTGCCAGGTGCGACGCACCTCGGTATCCACCAAGGTCTCGGTACCGCGGCCATAGGGCGCCCGCTCCGCCACCGCGATGAGCTGTTCCGCCTGGATTGGAAGCAACGGCAGCGCGACGGTGCCGACACCGTCCACGGCCAATCGGGGCGGGTGCATGTCGACGGTCCCGGTGGCATAGAAATCGCCGGGACGCTGCACGCTGGAAAGCAATGTGGCAATGGAGTATTGAAGGTCAGTCATGGAATTCGCCCTGTTTGGAGTTGTTCAGGGTTTGGAGTCGGTTAGAGGAAACGCGGCGCCGGATCATCCTTAATCCGGCAGTTGCTCCGGGTGCAGTGGGGATTTATTGGCCCAGTCAATGGCCTCCACGACATGCACCGAAGCACGAACTCGATTTTCAGCCCTGTTGACGATCATGGACAAGCGCTCGCAAGCTTCTTGTGCGACGGAAACGGCGCACAATGTATGCGTACAGCTGACGGAAGGCCACACCGAACAAGCCGCCACCGCCCCTCAACTCGCGAGATTCTGAGATGCCCTCTATTGAAATGTCCACCAACGACGACCCGCTCTTCACGCCGATCCAAGTCGGCGAACTCTCGCTGCCCAATCGGATCATTCTTGCGCCGCTCACGCGCTCCCGCGCTGGCCAGCCCGGTGACGTGCCGACGCCGCTGATGGCGGAGTATTATGCCCAGCGTGCCAGCGCTGGACTCATCATCTCCGAGGCGACCAATATCTCTGAGATCGCCACCGGCTACGCGCTGACGCCGGGCATCTACACGCCGGAGCAGATCGCGGGCTGGCGGCTGGTCACCGACGCGGTGCATGCGAAGGGGGGCCGCATCCTGTTGCAGCTCTGGCACTGCGGGCGCATGTCCCACGAGTCTCTGCATCCCGGTCGGCCGCCGGTCGCACCGTCCGCCATGCACTGCCAGGAGTGCCAGGTCTTCACCGTCGACGCCCAGGGCCAAGGCGGTCTGAGCCAGGTCTCGCCGCCGCACGCGCTGACCGTCGCCGAGATCGAGGCCACGGTCGAGGACTATGCCACCGCCACACGCAACGCGATGGATGCCGGCTTTGACGGGGTTGAGGTGCATGGTGCCAATGGCTACTTGCTGCATCAGTTCCTGGCCAGCAACACCAACCAGCGCGACGATGCCTACGGCGGCAGCCTGGAGGGCCGCTGCCGCTTGCTGTTCGAGGTGATGGACGCGGTGCTGAGCGAGGTGCCCGCGGGGCGCGTCGGCGTGCGCCTATCACCGCTGTTCGGTCTGAATGGCATCGATGACGCCGACCCGGCCGAGACCCAGGGTCATGTGGCGGGCCATCTGAATCGCCTCGGCATCGCCTATCTGCATGTCGCCGATACCGATGTGATGGCCGGCGCGGCCCCGAAGATGGACCGAATACTGCCCTTTATTCGCCCCAACTTCGGCGATGTGCGGATGCTGAACGGCGCCTATGAGCCAGACCGCGCCCGCGCCGCGATCCGTGACGGCGATGGCGAGTTGATCGCCTTTGGCCGGCTATATCTCGCCAACCCCGACCTGCCCGAGCGTATCGCCCGCGGAGGTCCGTACAACGAGCCGAACCAGGCGACCTTCTACGGCGGCGGCGCAGAGGGCTATACCGACTATCCGACCTTGTAGGGATGACCGGTTCGACCGATGGCCGACCGAACGCAGAGGCCATCGGTTGTTCGGCCACCAGTAGCAGGGCTGCGCTGCAACCTCGGGAGCGCCTGCCCAGCAATTCTAAATTGGCCCCGATGGGGCCACCTCATCGGCAAATTTGACCGCGTCGCGGCCGCGAAGCTACGCGCCCCGGACGTCAGCTGGCCAAATTTGGCATTGCTGGCACATGCCCCGTCGGGAAATCGCCGCGATAAAAAGCATTACACTGTATTTCCGATCCCGACCAAGCCGACCAACCCCGCATCATGCACAGCGCCCCCGATCTGTTCTCGTTCCGCAAGCACTGGGCGCACAAGCTCGGCACCGCACCCGAGCTCCCCATGTCCCGCGCCGAGATGGACTTGCTCGGCTGGGACAGCTGTGACGTCATCATCGTCACCGGTGATGCCTACGTGGATCACCCGTCGTTCGGCATGGCCATCATCGGCCGGCTGCTGGAGGCGCAAGGGTTCCGCGTCGGCATCATCGCGCAGCCGGATTGGACCTCGGCGGAACCGCTACGGGCCCTGGGCCGACCAAACCTATTCTTCGGTATCACCGCCGGCAACATGGACTCGATGGTGAACCGCTACACGTCCGACCGGCGCATGCGCTCCGACGATGCCTACTCACCGAACGGCCAGGGTGGGTTACGGCCGGATCACTCGGTGGTGGTGTATGCACAACGTGCGCGCGAAGCCTACAAAGACGTGCCGGTGGTGATCGGCGGCATTGAGGCCAGCCTGCGGCGCATCGCCCACTACGACTATTGGTCGGACAAGGTGCGCCGTTCGGTACTGCTGAATTCCAAGGCCGATCTGCTGGTCTACGGCAACGCAGAGCGCGCCGTGGTTGAGCTGGCGCATCGCCTGGCCCGCGATGAGCCCATCGGTAGCATTCGCGATATCCGCGGCACGGCCTTCATGCGTCGCGAGATCCCCGCCGGTTGGGTCGGCATCGACTCGACCGATGTCGACCAGCCCGGGCCGCATCGAACCGCATCCGGACCCCTATCAGGCCGAGTCCGACCACCGACCGACGGACCAACCCGCCGCAGCGTGCAGCAAAGCTCTGGGTGACGCGCCACCGATCGAGCATCCCATCGTCTTCCACCGCAAGCCGATGCGCCGACCATCGGGGTTGGATCGCGAACGAACCTATGTCCGGCTGCCCTCTTTCGAACAGGTGCGCGACGATGCCGTGCTGTACGCCCACGCCTCGCGCGTCTTCCACCAGGAGACCAACCCCGGCAACGCCCGCGCACTAGTACAGCGCCACGGCGACCGCGAGTTGTGGCTGAACCCACCGCCGATCCCGCTGACCACCGCCGAACTCGACCGCGTCTACGAACTGCCCTATAGCCGCTGCCCACACACCGGCTACGGTGACGCGCGCATGCCCGCCTGGGAGATGATCCGCTTCTCGGTCAATATCATGCGCGGCTGCTTCGGCGGCTGCACCTTCTGCTCCATCACCGAGCACGAGGGGCGCATCATCCAGAGCCGTTCGGAACGGTCCATCCTCAACGAGATGGCGGACATCCGCGACCGCACCCCCGGCTTCACCGGCACCATTTCAGACCTTGGCGGCCCCACCGCGAATATGTGGCGGCTGGCCTGCAAGGACCCGAAGATCGAGTCCGCGTGTCGGCGGCCTTCGTGTGTCTATCCAGACATCTGCGGCAACCTGAACACCGATCATGAACCGCTGATCCAGCTCTATCGCAAGGCCCGCCAGGTACCTGGCATCAAACGCGTGCTGATCGCCTCCGGTCTGCGCTACGACCTGGCCGTGCGCTCCCCCGGCTATGTGCGTGAACTGGTCACGCACCACGTCGGCGGCTATTTGAAGATCGCCCCGGAGCACACCGAGCAGGGGCCGCTGTCGAAGATGATGAAGCCGGGCATCGGCAGCTATGACCGCTTCAAGCAGCTGTTCGATCGCTACAGCAAAGAGGCCGGCAAGGAGCAGTACCTGATCCCCTACTTCATCGCCGCGCACCCCGGCACCCGCGACGAGGACATGTTGGAGCTGGCCCTCTGGCTCAAGCGCAACGGTTTCCGCCCGGACCAGGTGCAGGCGTTCTTGCCGACGCCACTGGCGACGGCATCCGCGATGTATCACACGGGCCTCAACCCGCTGAAACGCGTCGGCCGGGATTCGGAGCAGGTGAGTGTCGTGCGCAAGATGCGCCAGCGCAGGCTGCACAAGGCGTTCCTGCGCTGGCATGACCCCAACAACTGGCCCCTGCTGCGCGAGACGCTAAAGACCATGGGCCGCGCCGACCTGATCGGCAACGGCAAGCGTCATCTAATACCGAGTTTTCAACCCAAGGGCACCGGCGGGCGACCCGAAGGGCAACGCGAGAGCTCGATTCGCTCCGCCACTTCGCGCCCGCGCCCGGAGGCGCCGGCGGCAAGGCGTAAGGCCATTGGCGGCAAGCGGCGCTCCCCGCGCGCAGGCAGCCGGCCCGGCGATCGCTAGATCGGTTTTCATCATCAGCTTTTTCGTGTACATTGCGGCCAAATAAACACGAAATGGATGATTCGCGATGGCATGCTTGCGATGGCCGCGCCTCAGCCTGTCACTGCTCGTGCTGGGCACGCTTCGGGCCAATGCCGACGCGGCGACTGATCAGTCGAACTGCCTCGCCGAGATGCCTGGGCACGCGCCCGACTGCGCAACCGACGCCGTAGCCTCACGCGCGTCAGAGCCGGCTCTGGCGCTCGCGGACCAATACGAACCGGGCACGGACCTGAAGCAGTATCTGGTCAGTGAGAAGCTCGACGGTGTCCGCGCTTATTGGGACGGGCGCAGGCTGATCACACGCGGCGGTCTCGTCGTCAACGCCCCCGCGTGGTTCACCGCCGGCTTTCCGGCGGTCCCGCTCGACGGCGAGTTGTGGATGGGCCGACGCAGTTTCGCGCAAGTCTCGGGCGCCGTCCGGCGCCTCCAACCAGAACTCGCGGACTGGCAGCGGATACGCTACGCCCTGTTCGATCTGCCTGCGATGAAGGGTGATTTCCAGCAACGGCTCGCCGAGTTGCGGCGTCTGGTCGCGGCATCGCCCAGTCCGCACCTGAAACTGATCGACCAGACTCAGGTCGACGATCATGATGCGCTGATGGCCCTGCTAGAGCGCGTTGTCGCCGGCGGCGGCGAGGGACTGATGCTGCACCACAGGCAAGCGCCCTATCGCGCAGGCCGCTCCGATGACCTACAAAAAGTCAAACCCTATCTGGAGGGCGAGGCACGGGTCATCGAGCACCTGCCCGGTCGTGGCAAATTCCACGACATGCTTGGGTTCGCTGCTGGTGCAAGAGATCGACGGGGACCGTTTTCGTATCGGCTCCGGTTTCAGCGACGCCGAACGCGCCGATCCCCCCGCCATCGGCAGTATCGTGACGTTCAAATACCATGGCCGCACCAAGAACGGGCTGCCGCGCTTCGCGAGCTTCTTGCGCATGGCGGAGCAACCTTAACGCATCGGTCAAATCGGTCGCCCATCGGCACGGGGACGCAGCAACATCGGGCCCTGCACCATCAAGAAGGCGGCGAATGCGGCGGCCCACAGCAGCCCGGAGATGGCCATCCAAAGACTATAGGCGCCTGGCCACAGCAGCGGAAAGAACACCCGGACCAGTGCCGCGCCATTGACGGCGACGAAGGCCGCAACCAACACCGGCGTTGCATGCATCGGTCGCCCAGTATGGCCAAGGGTGATGCGCACCATCATGCCGAGCGTGAACACGCCGATGGTACCGGCAGTCAGTGCATGCAGCGCGGGGTTAGGGGCGAGCACGCCGAAGTCCGCTAACGCGCTCAGCATCAGGCCGAGCATCAGCCAAAGCGAGCCGGCATAGAGCACGGCCAGGATCGGCACACCCCAGGCACGACGGTCGTGCCAGCCACCGATGCGCAGCGCAAGCACCACCGCCAGGCAGAGCGCGACGGCCCCGGTGAGCACGGGCCAAGGGCTGAACAGATCAGACGCCACCCAGCAAACCGCGGCCGCGAAGGTCGCCTGCTCAAGCCTCGGCGACGAACGCGGCTGAGCGCCCGGCAGCGCGGCGCGTGTGAAGAATGGCAAGACCCGGCCCGATACGATCAACAGCGTCATCAGGATCAGGTCCAACATCAGTGTATCGGCGTTTAGCCACCCAGACGGCGCCACGTCAACCGCGCTCAGGTGGCTCCAGAACGCCGCCAGGCCCATGCCCGCGAGCAGCAGCAAAAAGACGCGATTGACCGGGTTCTGGCCGGACCACAGCGGCCGGCGCAACGAAAGCGCAAGCGCCAGCGGAAACGCCGCGGCGAGCAGTGCGCCGATCCAGGCCGGCAGAGGCAGCCACGGCAGCGTGCGGGCCACCAGCCAGAGCGTCAACAAACCCGCCAACTCGGCGCCCGCCGCGGTGGCCTGCCCGGTCCAGTTGCGCACGGCCGTCAGCAAAAAGCCCGCGATCACAGCCATGGCGTAGCCGAACAGCATCTCGTGGGCATGCCAGGCGCTGCCGGCATAGAGGGTGTTGATGGGCATCAGGCCGCCCAGCATCGCCAACCAGATCAACATCGACAGCACTGCACTGGCACCAGCGGCCAGAAAAAATGGCCGAAAGCCGAGGGTCAGCACAGGTAGGCCGGTCTGGGTCGAGAGCAATGGCTGCTCGGTCATCCGCGTTCTCCGTTGTCTCCGGGCAGACTAACCGGCCACCGACAGATCGCCCTTGATCCGGGTCAAGCGGGGCTGGGCGCATGCGGCAGAGTAGCTGCCGCGCGTCTCAGGCCGAGCGGGGGTCCCTGGTCGCGATTGCGCAAGCACAAATCCCGGCGATATCCTCGGCGCTGCCACATACTACGGCTACGGCCGCGCCATCCGTCGACCGGCGTCGGCTGGAAAACCGGCACTGTCAGTACCCCATGCCACCGGAGAACAGAAATGACCAAACGCGCCTCCCTGCTCAGCGCCCTCTTCGCCCTACCATTGTTGATCCCTTTGGCGTGGCCGACCGATGCCGGCGCTCAGGGCACGCCCACCATCGGCCAAGACATCGCCTACGCCTCGGGCGGCATCGGCATCGATGAACGGGATGAAATGCAGACCATGGCGGCCGATTACAGCCTGAAACTGGCATTCGCCATTGCCGGCTCCGGGGCCTACGTCAGTGACGTCTCCGTAACGATCCAGCGCGGCGAGGAAACCGTCTTCCAGGTGGCGGACGTCGGGCCCTGGCTCTTGGTGAAACTGCCTGTCGGCGGTTACCGCGTGATCGCGGTGTACGCCGAGCACACGAAGGAGGCGACGGTGGAGGTACCGGCAACTGGCCTAGCCGAAGCGGTGCTCCCCTTCCCGGAGTCCTGATCCGCCTGAATCGGGCTGTCGATGGGTGATGCTTGCGCCCTATTCGGGTGTTGTCGCTCACTCTATCCCGTGAGAATTTCTCAGACTGATCCAGGCTGGCCCTGCCGGATTCGCACACCGCCATTACGGGTGTCTCCGAGACAGGATATCGTGGCTCGATGCAGGTCGGCATTGGCGTCCGCTGTCGGCCATTATGTTGAGCTCTACATAATGGGCATTATGTAGAGGTCGCATTTATGTTGAGTTGTCGCGCGGATGCCGCGGCTGGCGGGCATCGGCGCAATCGTGGCTCTACATAGTTAACAGGTTCCGAAGAAAGCGCATCAGCTCGTCAGCCGGCCTGGAGCGCGCCGATGCGCGTGCGGCCTCCTGGAGGCGGGTAGAAGCGGTTGGCTTCATCGTCAGATGGGGCCTCGACATAGCGGCGCGGAGTTGTCGTGCTCTCATGCCCCAGTCAGAGCGCGAACACGCCCAAGGCGACTGGGAGTGCAGCATATGCACGGCTGTCGACGGCGGCGGAGTACCGCACCGTGTGAGGATGGCACGCCGGAAGACCGGAAACTTATGTTGAGCTAATCGTAGCCAACACCCGCTAAAAACCAACGATGCCAATTGCTTACCATGCCGCGGGATCGAAGCTCTACATAAATGTGAACTCTACATAACGGCCAACTCCGGACATTCACCCGTTCGCCGCGGGCGACCGCTAAACGACGTTAAGCGGACCTCGAATTTGTTACCAAGCGTTCGGACGTTTCCTGAATCGCATTTTCCCACATGCGCTTCGGTACATTACTTCCCGCGCAATCTCGCAGCCTTGCGATTCTTCCGCCATTGGCCAGGCGTGCTACCGCTCCAGCGCCGGAATGCGCGCGTGAAGGCACTCGCGTCGGCGTAGTCGAGTGTCTCGGCGATTTGGTGCACCTCCATCCGGGTGTCTTCGAGCATCTGCCGGGCGATCTCGAAGCGCCCCTCGTCCAGGAGTTCCTGAAAGCTCGTGCCGCAGGCATTCAAGCGACGGCTGAGCGTGCGGCTGTGTATCGAGAAGAGCTTCGCGACCTGGTCCGACCTGGCCTGATCCATCAGCAATGCCGTCCGCAACACGCGCCGCACTTGCCCGGGCAAGTCGTCGCCGTATTCGGCCTCGAGCGCATCGATCTGCGCCTGCAGCAAGCGGCGTAGATCGGGATCGGCCCCTGGCAAAGGGTGATTCAACCAGTCGGCTGGGAACACCACCGCGTTCAGCGCGGTGTCGAAGAACAACGGAGCCCCGAGAAAACTGCGAAACGGACGGACGTCCTCCGGCTCGCGGTGAGCGAACCGGACCTCGGTCGGCTTCCAGTCCGGGCCGCACAGCGTGCGCAGGATGTTGAACATGGCAGCAACGGCACCGTCGCCGATCTGATCGGTCGCCACCGTGCCGGATTGATAGATCTCGTACCTCAGCATCGCCAGATCGCCGTCCAGCTCCAGGTGCGCCACCGCGCCGCGGACGTGGAGATGCAGAAAGCGCACGAGACTCCTGAGGGCCGTCCCCACGTCTGGCGAGTATTTCACCAGCAGGCCCATCAACCCCAGGGAATGCAGACCGGCCTGCTGGCCGACCAGCAGCCCCAGATGCTGGCAGCCGGTGCTGTCGACGCAGTGCGCCAACAGACGGCTGCGCGCCGCGTAGGAAATCCGATTGTCGGGATCATCGAACAGGCCCAGGTCGAACCCCGCCCCGGCCAGTACCTCAGCCGGATTCGCACCCAGGCTCCGGAGAACCGCCGGCAGTGCCATGGTGGCGCCGATACGCAGCTCGGTTTCCGGGTGCGTGGGTTCTGCTCTGCGTCGGGCCATGGTTACGGCGTGTCCACTGCTTTGTCTCCTTCGACATTCTAGGCGTTTCTGTCCGGAAATGCCCATCGTGTGTCTTGATATGTCCAGTACGACGGCAAGCGCCGTGTTAGAGTCCTACGCTACCGTCGATCTATGCGCGTTGGTGGAGGTCTCCGTCCAGCCGACCGACTTCGACATGACACCCACAGTGACGTTGAGGGGCCGAGTGACGCCGCCGCAACGCACTGAATCCCGAATTGGGCCCGGAACTGCGCCCCGATCAATGAGAGGAGTCGACGATGAATCCAAGGTGGCTTTCGAGTGTCGTTGCAGCGACCTTCCTACTCGCTTCTACAACGATCCTCTCTGCGCCCGAAGAACAGCAGGTTCCCGAACGCAAACAGACGACCCTCGGTCTCTACATGAATGCCGCGCAGGCCTACGAACAGTGGAAGGCCGCACCTGAGAAAGTGACGATCATCGACGTGCGGACCCCGGAAGAATACGCCTTTGTCGGTCACCCGGAGATGGCATGGAACATCCCCTTCGCCTTTGTCACCTATCAGAGGAAGGACGGCAAGACCGAATACGGCCCGAAGATGAACGCGGATTTTGTCAAGCAGGTGAAAGAATTAGCGGGGAAAACCGACACCGTGCTGCTCATTTGCCGCTCAGGCGACCGCAGCGCCAAGGCGGTCGAACTGTTGGCGGCTGCCGGCTTCGAGAACGTCTACACGGTCACTGACGGATTTGAAGGCGACAAGGTCAAGGATCCCGGCAGCGTCTTTGACGGTAAGCGGATGAGGAACGGTTGGAAGAACTCGGCCCCCTGGGTCTATGACATCGATCCGGAAAAACTCATCCTTGAAGAGTATGCATCAGAGCATAAGCAATAGCGCGAAAAACGCGTTCGACAAATGGGCCGCGCTGACGGCCCAGCGCCTGGCCGCATTGCGTGGCGAGGGAGCGACGAAATAGGCAAGGACAAGGGTGCGGCGAACTAGGCTGGGACAAGGACGCGCCCATTCAGGGCTCGTCGCTGGTCTCGGTAGCGAGGGCTGCAAAACGATGCGCGATCTATTGCTGTTCGTAAACAATTTTTATGTGATCGCCCGCTTCGTTCGGTACGTCTTCGTGTTCCTGTGCCTGCTCCTGATGCTGTTGGGGCTCACGCTGGCCTGGGCGGAAGACTGGACCCTGGGGGACGCCGCCTATTTCACCTTGATCACCGGACTGACCGTGGGCTACGGCGACATGACGCCGGTGACGACACTGGGCAGGATTGCCAGCATCGCGTCGGCGATTGTCGGCATTGTCGCGACCGGCCTCTATGTCGCCGTTGCCAGCAAGGCGGTCGCCACGGCGATCCGCGGCCAGCGCCTCAGTCGCGACATCAAGATTGCGGACGCCGATGTCGACTGACGGCCCGCACCGAAGCGCTGCGCCGGGGGGCCGCATTCCGATCCCAGCCGAGTCACCTTCGCCACCTCGATTTCTCTGCCGGATGCAGACGAGACCTGAAACAATCACACACGCATGGCAGGCCAACTGATGAAAACGACCACAAGACTTGTCACCCTCCTGGCACTGCTGCTGTTCGTCTGGTACCTGTTCGCCGACCGCATCACGCCCTACACGTCGCTCGCGCGGGTCAAGGCGATCGTGATCGAGGTGGTGCCGCAGGTCTCGGGCTATGTCGCGGCGCTTGGCGGTGACCAACGCGCAGCTCGTCGAAGGCGGCGACCTGCTCGCCCGGATCGATCAGCGCCCCTTCGCGCTGGAGGTGGAGAAGGCGCGTTCCGCGCTGCAATCCGCGACCCAGTCCGTCGGGGCCAGTTCGTCCCAGGTCGAGGTCGCCCAGGCCAACCTCACCCAGGCCGAGATCAACCTTGAGAACGTGAAGGTCCAGAGCGCGCGCATCTTCGAGCTGGAGCAGAAGGGCCTGGTCGCCAAGGCCAAGGCCGACGACATGCGCGCCGACCTGGCCGCCGCCGAGAGCAAGGTGGCCGGGGCGCGGGCGGATCTCGAAAAGGCGCGCCAACAGCTGGGTGATCAGGGCACGGACAACGCCGAGATCCGCTCCGCCATCGCCCAGCTCGGTGAGGCGGAGCTCGATCTGGAATGGACCGAGCTGCACGCGCCCTCGCGCGGTGTCGTGGTCGATCTGACGATCGGCGAGGGCACCTTCGCGAAGGCGGGCCAGGCGCTGATGAACCTCGTGTCCTTCGACGATGTCTGGGTCGAGGCCTATCTGACCGAGAACAACCTGGCGCGGGTGTCCGTCGGCGATCCGGTGGACATGGTGCTGGACCTCTATCCGGGCCGGATCTTCAAGGGCGAGGTCAGCAGCATCACCAATGCCGCGTCGGTCGGCCCAGACTCGCCAGGCAGCCTGCCGAGCGTACCGAAGGAGCAGGCCTGGCTGCGCGACCCGCAGCGGTTTCCGGTGCGCATCCGCATGCTGGGCTATGAGATCGGCAGCGAGAACGCGGACATCCGGCGCAATCTCAACGGCCAGGCCAATGTCATCGTCTACACCGGCGACAACGGGTTCCTGAACGCCTTGGGCGCGGTCTGGATCAGGCTGATCAGCTGGCTCTCCTATGCCTACTGAGCCGTCTACTGAGACCGGGCTCCCTGAGCCGGCGGACGACCAGGCCAGCGCGCGGCGCACCTGGGATCGCCGCGCGCTGCGGCTCGGCCTCGGCGTGACCCTCACCTTCGTCATCGCGCTGGCCTACGACTGGACGCTGGCCTATCTGGCGCCCATCTTCACCGCGCCCTTGCTGCAGGCGCCGAGGGCGCCGACCCCGCGCGCGGCGGTCGGCATCCTCCTGGTGACGTTCCTGATCATGGCCCTGTGCCTGGTGGCGGGAGGCGTGTCGCAAGCCTACCCGGCGCTCTTTCTGATCGCGCTCTTCCCCGCGCTGTTCTGGACCTTCCGCTCCGGTCTGCACGGTGGCTCGTCCTTGGTGATGATCCTGCTGCTGGTCGGCTTGATGCTGGTGCCGATGGTCGCGAACACCACGGTCGAGATCACGCGGGATGTCGCCGGCTCGTTCGTCGGCAACATCGGCATCTCGCTGGCGGTGACGCTGCTCCTGTTCGCCCTGATTCCGCCACTGCCAACGGAGCCGGCGCCGGCGCCGAAGCCGGTCTTGCCGGCGGCCGAGGTGACCCGGCGTGCCTGGATCCTGACGGCAATCACCGGCTCCTACGCGGTCGCCTACTTCAGCTTCGGCTGGACCAACGTCCACACACCCATCTACATCGCCATCTACGCCTACAGCGCCAACCTGGCGCGTGGTCTTACCGTCACCAAGGGCATCCTCGCGGCCAATGTCGCGGCAGGTCTGCTAACCTTGGTCATGTACCAGCTCACCGTCATGGCGCCGCACTTTCCGTTCGTTGCGACGATGACGCTGGCCGTCGTGCTGGTCCTCGCCCGCATGATCACGTCCGATGCGCCCTGGGCGCCGCTGGCCGGATTCGCTCTGAGCGTGGTGATGATCCTCTACGGCGAATCGATCATCCCCTTCAGCGACGAAGGCGGCGCCAACTTCGCCGACCGCTTGGGCGAGCTCGGCATGGCGGCGATCTACGCCGCTGGTGGCGCTCTACGTCCTCGACGCGTATTTTCCCCCGAGAGAGGCTGGGATCGGGCGAACGTGCAAGCGTCCGCCGCGCCCGCAGCCGACAACTAGGTTATCTCCGTGTATCAGCAACTTTTCCCTCTTTGTCGTCGCCAATCCCTATGCCTTGCTGCATGGATGGTGCTTGTCCCTTTACTCGTTGGCTGCTCCAAGAGCGAGGAGCCGGTCCGGCGGAAACACCACGACCGGTCAAGACCGTCGTGGTCGAAGCACCCGATATCGGCGGAGTGCGCCGCTTCCCGGGGCGCATCGATGCGCTGAACAAGGCCGAGGTCGCCTTCCGCGTACCGGGCACCATCGCGGAACTGCCGGTGAAAGAGGGTGACCTGGTCGAGCAGGGGCAGCTGCTCGTGGCCCTGGACCCGACCGACTTCGAGATCGCGGTCAAGGACGCCCAGGCCAGCTTCGACCGCGCCGAAAACGACTTCAAGCGCGCGCAGGAACTGGTCGAAAAGGACTTTATCTCGCGCACGGACTTCGACGAGAAGGAGGCCCAGTTCAAGAGCGCACAGGCCGCCCTCGAGCAGGCCAAGCAGGACCTCTCCTACACCAGGCTGACGGCCTCCTTCCCCGCCACCGTCGCCAAGCGCTACGTGCAGCGTTTCGAAGAGGTCCAGGCCAAGCAGCCGGTGCTGGCGCTGCAGGACAGCACGCAGCTCGAGGTCCGGATCGACGTGCCGGAGAACATCATGCTCAGTATCCGGCCCCCGGGAAGCGGCCAGCCGGAGGCCGGACGGGTACCGGTCACGGCCAGCTTCGACAACCGCCCGGGCAGGGAGTTTGATTTGACCCTTCGCGAGGTCGCGACCCGCGCCGATCCCAAGACCCAGACCTTCGAGGTCAGCTTTACCATGCCGGCCCCGAAGGACTTCCTGGTCCTCCCCGGCATGACCGCGACGGTGACCGCGGATCTGAGCAAGGTCGCGACGGCCAACACGGTCTTCTACCTGCCCGCCGCGGCCGTGACCGCCGACGAATCGCTCCAGCCCTTCGTCTGGGTGGTCGACGAGACCGAGATGACGGTGCACAGAGACGCCGGTGGAGGTCGGTCGCTTGGCGGGCCGGTCGATCGCGGTCATGGGCGGCCTCACCCCCGGCAGCCGGGTGGTGACCGCCGGTGTCGGCTACCTCGCCGAGGGCATGCAGGTGCGCCTGCTGCCCGAGCGCGAGGAGGCCGAGCCGCGGCCCGGCGAGCTGCCGAGCGAATCGCCGGTTCCCGCCTCGGCCCCGCCCGCATCCTGATCGGGGACAGCCTAGAATCGTGAATATCGGCGAATACTCGGTTCAGGAGCCCCGTGATTTCATGGCTGCTGGTCATCATCCTGATCGGCGGCGGGCTCTGGGGCTTCCAGGGCATGGGCAAGCTGGAGGACCCGGCCTTCACCGTCAAGGTGGCCAAGGTCATCACCTATTACCCCGGGGCCTCGGCGCAGCAGGTCCAGGACGAGGTGACCTACCACATCGAAGAGGCGCTCCAGCTCATGGAGCAGGTGAAATGGATCAAGAAGTCCATTTCGCGGCCCGGAATGTCCGACATCACCGTCGAATTCCAGGACAAGTATCGCGGGCCGGACTTTCCGAACATCTACGATGAGCTCAGGCGCAAGATCGCCGACATGCAGCATGAGCTGCCGCCCGGCGCCCAGGCCCCGATCATTGTCGACAGCTTTGCCGACGTCTACGGCATCTACGTGACCTTGGGCGGCGAGGGCTACAGCTGGCGCGATCTCTGGGATACGGCCGATGACCTGAAGAAACAGCTGATCCTGGTCCCCGGGGTGCGCAAGATCGTCATCGACGGCGCGCAGCAGGAGGTGGCCTACCTGACCATCTCGCGCGCCCGCCTGGGCGAGCTCGGCATCCCGGTGGAGCGCATCGCCAGCGTGCTCAAGTCGCAGAACGTGGTGGCCGACGCCGGCAACGTGGCGGTGGGCGACGAGTACCTGCGCATCTGGCCGACCGGCGAGTCGAGCTCGGTGCAGTCCATCGGCGACGTGCTGATCGCATCGGACGACAAGAAGCTGGTGCGTCTGAGCGATATCGCCGAGATCCAGCGCGCCTACCAGGAGGTCACGGGCAAATACTATTACAGCGACGGCCGGCCGGCGCTGGCCCTGGGCATTTCCCTCCAAGCGGGTCAGAACGTGGTCGCGGTCGGCGAGGCGGTGGACCGGCGCCTGGCCGAGCTGCAGGGCGACGTCCCCATCGGCATGGCGTTGAGCGCGGTCTACGACCAGCCCAAGGAGGTCGATGAATCGGTCAACGGCTTCATCGTCAGCGTCGGCCAGGCGGTGGTCATCGTGCTGGTGGTGCTGCTGCTGTTCATGGGCCTGCGCGTCGGCCTCATCATCGGCGCGACGCTGCTGATCACCGTGGCCGGCACGCTGTTCATCATGGCCCTGTACGGAATCGAGCTGCAGCGCATCTCCCTGGGCGCCCTGGTGATCGCACTCGGCATGCTGGTCGACAACGCCATCGTCGTCGCCGAAGGCATGCTGGTGCGCATGAACGCCGGCATGAAGGCGCCCGAGGCGGCCAGCGAGGCGGTCGGCAAGACCATTTGGGCGTTGCTGGGCGGGACCGTCATCGGCATCCTCGCCTTCGCCGGTATCGGCTTTTCGCAGGACAGCACCGGCGAGTTCGCCGGCTCCCTGTTCTACGTCATCCTGATCTCGCTCAGCCTGTCCTGGATCACCGCCATCAGCACCACGCCGCTGCTCTGCGGCCTGCTGCTCAAGCCCGGCAAGGCGGGCAGCGAGCAGCAGGATGCCTACAGCGCGGCCCCTTTTCGCATCTACCGCGGGCTGGTCAGCTCGGCCTTGCGCTTCCGCTGGGTCACCATGGGCGTCGTGGTGGGGCTGTTCGTGCTCTCGCTCTGGGGCTTCGGCTTCGTCAAGCAGGCCTTCTTTCCGTATTCCAACACGCCGCTGTTCTTCGTCGACATCTGGGAGCCCCAGGGCACGGACATCCGCAAGACCCGCGAGGACACGCTGCGGGTGTCGGAGTACCTGCGCGGTCTCGAGGGCGTGGAGCAGACCACCTCGGTCATCGGCGGGCCGCATCAGCGCTTCACCCTCGTCTACGACGCCAAGGAGGCGAGCCCGGCCTATGCGCAGATCATCGTGCGCACCGATACCCGCGAGCGCATCGATGCCGTTTGGGACCAGGTCGACGCCTTCCTGAAGCAGGAGCTCTATTGGACCGACCCCATCCTGAAACGGATGATGATTGGCCCCGGCCGCGACAGCAAGATCGAGGCGCGTTTCCATGGACCGGACGCGGCGGTGCTGCGTGAGCTGGCTGGGGAGGCCAAGGCCATCATGCGCGCCGAGCCCGGCACCAAGGAGGTCCGCGACGACTGGCGCGAGCCGGTCAAGGTAGTGCGCCCGATCTTCAACGAGCAGGTCGGCCGACAGCTCGGGATCAGCCGCGAAGACCTCGCCGCCGCGCTGCAATACGCCTTCGAGGGCACCCAGGCGGGGCTGTACCGCGACGGCGAGCGCCTGTTGCCGATCCTGTTGCGGGCGCCGGAGGCGGAGCGCGGCGATGTCGCCAACATCCAGGACATCCAGGTCTGGAGCCCGGTACTGCAGAAGGCGGTGCCCGTCGGCCAGGTGGTGAGCGGCTTCGAGACCGAATGGGAGAATCAGGTCATCGGCGGGCGCGACCGCATGCAGACCATCATCGCCTCCTGCAATCCCAAAGGCGCCTTGGCCGGTCCGCTGTTCGAGCAGCTGCGACCGCAGATCGAGGCCATCAGCCTGCCACCGGGCTACAGCCTGTCCTGGGGCGGCGAATACGAGGACCAGACCAAGGCGCAATCCTCCCTGCTCGGCGCGCTGCCGCCGTCGTTCCTGATCATGATCCTGGTCAGCATCCTGCTGTTCGGCAAGCTCAAGCAGCCGCTGATCATCTGGCTCACGGTGCCGCTGGCGCTGGTCGGCATCACCGCCGGTCTGCTCGCCGTCGATGCCGCCTTCGACTTCATGTCCCTGCTCGGCGCCCTGTCCCTGGTCGGGCTGCTGATCAAGAACGCCATCGTGCTCATCGAGGAGATCGACCAGCAGATCGAGTCCGGCAAGCCGCCGTTCCCGGCCATCCTCGACTCGGGCGTCAGCCGCATGCGTCCGGTATTACTGGCGGCGGCCACCACCATCCTGGGTCTGATCCCGCTGCTGCCCGATGTCTTCTTCGTCAACATGGCCATCACCATGATGGCGGGGCTCGGCTTCGCGACGGTGCTGACGCTGGTGGTGGTGCCGACGCTGTATGCGATTCTGTTTCGTGTCCGAACGTAGAGCTGCTCTAGATCAGTGACTGCGATCGGTCGAACGTCGTTCTTGGGTTCCCGGCTCGGTTGGCCTCTTACGCTGCGGAGGCATCAGGCGGATGCTCCAGTCAACGATACACTTGAAGATCCATTCAACGGGCAGGGCCACGCTGCTCGCATCGCCGGCGTAAACGACCGAAGCGAATGCAAAATAGACCGATGTTAGCGACTCCGTCCAAGAGGGTCGTCGTAGCACTTGCCGCTGTCCTGATTGGCGGCTGCGCCACCAGCGCGCGCCAGCTGATGCCGACGCCCATCCTTTATCAAGACCCCGGCGGCCAGCCGGTGTTCGATCGCATCGACCCATCCCGGCAGAGCCCGGATGTGGATCTGCTGTTCATCACGGACCGCGCGCCGCCGACAGCCGCTGAGCGTGAGGCACACAACGCGGCGGAGGGGCCGCTGAACTACGGCCAAGAACGTGCCCGGCACATCGCCTTCGGCTCTGCCCGGGTGAGCATCGTGCCGGCGTTGGACTGGAACACCTTGCGCGAGCAGAGCCAGCTTGCCGAGCGTACCCGGGAAGTCAATCTCGAGCTGAGCCAGGTGCGGCAACTGGGCGTGTTCCCCGAGGAGCCCTACCGGGTCTATCGGGAGGACGATGGCAGGGTGGTCCGCGACCGTGCCGAGCTCGCGCGCCACTTCGAGGCCAAGGCCGAGTTGGAGCGCGAGGTCGAGCAGCGCCTTGAGCAGGCCCCGAAGGAGGAGGTCTTGCTCTACGTTCACGGATTCAATGAGACCTTTGCCACCGCCGCCTTTACCGCCGCGGAGCTTTGTCACTTCCTCGGCCGCGAGCAGGTCTGCGCCTTCTTCACCTGGCCGGCGTCGAGCACCGGAAATTTCCTGATTTCCTACATCACCACCACCGAGTCCGCCGACTACGCGGTCGCGCATCTCAAGAAGACCATCCGCATACTTGCTAATACCCCCGGCGTCGAGGGCCTGCAGCTCCTCGCGCACAGCCGGGGCACGGCCCTAACCCTGCGGGCGGTCCAAGAGTTGGCGCTAGAGTCCATCGCCGCCGGCAAAGAGCCAAGAGAACAATACAAGATCGACAATCTGGTCCTGCTGTCACCAGACATCGACGTAGACATCGCCGGTCAGCAGTCATGATGTCTTGTCCTCGAATACCGATGGATTGCTGCGGAGCTTCGAAGTGCTCTGCTCGGTAGCACGGGAAGGCATCGCGACCACCCCGGTTGGCCCTGACCCGAAGCTGCCCTGGTAATTGGGCGAGCTTCAGGCAGGGCGGCTGAGCTGCGCCGAGACCTATTGTCGCGGCCGTCGTCGCGATTGCAAATCGCTCCCACGGAGAGTTCCATGGGAGCGACTCGGTGATGGTTCCGGATGCCGGTCGTCTTGAAGTGGCGTATCGACTGCCTGACTCGATCGATCTGAGGAGAGA
>CAVOSE010000008.1:0-73003 GCA_963698775.1 uncultured Gammaproteobacteria bacterium | reverse complement strand
GCATGCAAAACGAACCATTCAACATGCATGCACGCAAAATGGTTCAATTTGCGTACCATAAAAAAAGTAGTCGAATTCCGCAAGACGCTACCAAGAGCGCGGAAACATGTCAAGAATCAAGACCCTGTCCGGCTCGCCCCGGCGCGAGAATGGCACACCGTCACGCTGGGACCAGTACCGGGAGCTGCTGGTCGCCAAGCGGATACCGCAAAAGGCACAGCGCTGGTACGTGACACACGTCGAGCAGTTCTTGGGCGCGGTGCAGCCAAACTCACTCAAAGGCCTTTCGGCGGACGAGATTACTGGATATCTCCGACAGGCGTCGAGCCAGGGCAAGTGGCAAGACTGGCAGTTCCGCCAGATGGTGGATGCGCTGCAGCTGCTGCTCGTGGACCTCGCCGACGTGAAATCGGCCCAAGTGGTGGATTGGGACTATTGGCGTGAAGCTGGGGCGGTACTGCCGGCGGATCATCCGACCATCGCTCGCGAGCAGGCACCGGAGGCGCGGCTGAAGGCGCCGAAGTTTGCCGCGTCCGCCGAGGTATTCCCGGTCTTGGCCAGCCTGCCGCCCACGCTGCGGACCAAGCAGTATTCGATTCGTACCGAGCAAACTGGAGGGGCTGCGGCTGCGGGTCGCTGACCTTGACTTCGGCCACGAGTCGATTGTGGTGCGCAACGGCAAGGGAGACAAGGATCGCGTCGTGCCGCTGCCGAAGCGTTACGGCTCGAAGCTTGTCACGCACCTCAAAGAGGTCGAGGCGCTGCATCGTGGCGGACTTGGCGGCTGGCGCGGGCAGGGTGTATCTGCCGTACGCGCTGGCGCGCAAGTATCCGAACGCGCCACGCGAATGGATCTGGCAGTACGTATTCCCGAGCGTTCAGCTATCGCGCGACCCAAAGTCGGGACTGATCCGGCGGCATCATCTGCACGAGTCGTCATTGGGGCGCAAGATCCACGAAGCGGCGGCGAAGTCGGGGATTACCAAGCGCATTAGCAGTCATGTCTTGCGGCATAAGCGTCATTCGTTTGCAACTCACCTGCTTGAGGCGGACTACGATATCCGCACCGTGCAGGAGCTTCTGGGGCACGCGGACGTGTCGACGACCATGGTCTATACCCATGTGCTGAACCGTCCGGGAATGGTTCCAGTGAAGAGCCCGGCGGATTTTTGAGCCCGCGGATGTCAAGATGGCTCGATGACTCGAAAGCGATCGACGGGACGAACACTAGCCTTGCTCCGGCATCTCAAGGACGCTGTTCCGTGGCTCTTCATTGACGGTGATCTCTGGCTTTCCATCTAAGTCCAGCCGATGTTCCTTCCTTTACTTTGCCCAGTCCTTTTCGAGCTTTTTGACCTCTGGCTCATTGGCAACACGGAACCGGCCAAGCGCGAGAATCATCGCGCGTACCGATATTGTTGGTTGTCCTGCTCGGTGCCGCGCCTGGCATTTCGAGCACCACATCATAGGATTGGCTGGACGCTCGCTTGTGCCAGCCGGCCGATTCGCCTGGTGACGAGAGACTCGCTCAACGTGAACACTTTGTCGGTACGGACAATACTGGGCTTGGGCAAGTTGGCGAGTTCGAAATTATCAGGGGCAAGTCTGATGCTGGGATGATGGTGCAGTTGCGAGGTAATCTGCGCTGCCACGAAGTCGCCTTGTGGATTCGACGCTTTGAGCACCAAGACGGGCCTGTTCTTTGTCGCCGATAGGTGGGTGAACGAGAGTGCACGGGGTCACGAGAGTGCACGGGGTCTTGTGTCTTGCACAAGATACAAGACCCTGGGCCCTCGACGTGCTGGACGCAGCAGCTAAACCCCCGGAAACAAGCTCGGCAAGCCGGCCACCGACCACTTTCGCTACGCGCTTTCGGCCCTCCGTAATTCTTGTCACCGCAATTCCCTATAGTTCCCCCGTGCTAAGAACGGGCCGCTTCGCCCAGGCGTCTTGCCGCCCAGTTATCGATGCTCGCCCCTTCAAGCTCGGCAGCACGCGTGACCGCAGCATAAACATCCGGCGGCACATGAACCGTCAAAGTCTCGGTTGTGGGCTCCTGCGCGGGGATTCCACGGCGTTCGCTGACCTCCAGATAGTGGTCGACGATCTCGTGGAAAGCGGTTTCCAGCTCATCCACCGTCGTGCCGTGGAATACGACGATGTCGTCGATACCCGCCAATCGCCCGACGAAGATGCGGTCTTCCGCGTCGTAGTCCACCAGCGCGGGATAGCCTCGGTAGTTGATCCTGCTCATCTAGTCGTCTCGCTCAGGCTGGATGTCGGCGCTGCGTAGGAAATCTCCGACCGCCTTGACGCGTTAGCGCAGCGCTTCTTTTTGTGGATGAGGGCGGTGGAAGTCTGCGCGCCGGCCGTTGAGGAAGAATGTCACCGCCGAGCCCTGCCCCTCGTCCTTGGCGGCCCCGAGCGCGAGCAGCAGCGCCTCCGATGCGCCGCCATTCCATGTTGCCGTTCACCGGGTCGGAAAAGATGGCGGCAAGGGTCTTGCGGTGGCGTTGATTCATGCCTCGATCATAACGCCCCTGGCGGGGTCGGGCGAGCGCAGCGCTCGCCATATGTGCCCCGCATGCTAGTCGGCTAGCTGGTGCAAGTCCAGCCATGGCCCTTGGAAGAGGGGAACATGGAGGTGAAGGCAAGGGTGCCCGAAGAAACTGCCGTGCGCACCGCAAGGAAGAGGAGTAACTGCGGGGAAGCTACCGCACGGGAGCCAATGAGGGATCTGAAGGAAGCCGCGTGAGAAACCTGGGGCGGACCAGGGTTTGCTGCTGTCAGCCGTTCCTGTGCTCCTTCTAGAGGACGCCCTATTGGTGTGCCACGGCACGCCCGCATTGCCGCCGGCGGCTTCCCTATGCACGTCATTTTGCGCGGCATCGATCGGACGGCAATCTTTTTCGCGGAGGACGATTATCGACTCTTCATTGGCTACCCTGGCGGGAAAGAACGGAGTCCTGCAATGGAGCATCTCGGCTTTGTTGGGCTCGCGCTGGGACCGTTTGCCGAAATCAATATCGACTAAAACGGTCCTAGAACCGCTCTCCCGCAGGCACCCACAAGAGCGACGAATCGGGTGCGGTCAGCGCGGATCAGTATGACAAGTTGCGATAGCAGAACAAGAGTGACAACACGAGCGTCGCCCCGGAGTAGATGGCGTTGGCCGCGTCGCCATCGCCAGATGGCGGGACAACCGCGCACGCTTCCCAGCGCTTCGGGGGCATACCCGAGACGGTTGTTCGCCACGCCTATCCCGCTGCGGCAGGGCGCGATGGCGACCGCGCCGTCCATCCCGGATGGCACCCGTTTCGGTCATCTTCGCTCGCCGTAGCTGATTGAGTTCGGTACGGCACCGGTTTATGCTGTTCGGCTTCGCATTTGTTGCCGAGATCGAGCATGGCCAATCCGCAAACCCTTTACGACAAGATCTGGGACGCGCACGTGGTGCGCGTTGACGAGCACGGTACGACGCTGTTGTACATCGACCGCCAGTTGGTGCATGAGGTCACCTCTCCGCAGGCCTTCGAGGGCCTGCGCCTGACCGATCGCAAGCCGCGCCGGCCCGAGGCGAACCTGGCGGTGCCGGATCACAACGTGCCCACCACTGACCGCCATCTCGGCATTGTCGATCCCGTGTCGCGGGTGCAGGTGGAGACGCTCGAGGCCAACTGTCGGGAATTCGGCATCACGCTGTTCGACATGGCGGACAAGCGCCAGGGCATCGTGCATGTGGTGGGGCCGGAGGAGGGCTTTACGCAGCCAGGCATGACCATCGTCTGTGGCGACAGTCATACCGCTACCCATGGCGCATTCGGCGCGCTGGCCTTCGGTATCGGCACGTCCGAGGTGGAGCATGTGCTGGCCACGCAATGCCTGCTGCAAAAAAAGTCCAAGTCGATGCTGGTCAGTGTCGACGGCGCGCTGGGTCGCGGCGTGACGGCCAAGGATATCGTGCTGGCCGTGATCGGTGAGATCGGCACTGCTGGCGGTACCGGACATGTGATCGAGTTCGCCGGTGACGCGATCCGCGCCCTGAGCATGGAAGGGCGCATGACGGTGTGCAATATGGCCATCGAGGCCGGTGCGCGGGCCGGGGTCATCGGTATCGACGAGAAGACCGTCGACTACGTCCGCGGGCGGCCGTTCGCGCCGTCGGCCGAGCAGTTTGAGCAGGCGGCGGCCTACTGGACGAGCCTGAACTCCGACCCAGGCGCGCGCTACGATCGCGTGGTGCGCATCGATGCCGCGAGCATCCGCCCGCAGGTTACCTGGGGCACGTCGCCGGAGATGGTGCTGCCGGTGGACGGCGAGGTGCCGAATCCGGACGAGATCGCCGACCCGGTCAAGGCCGGCGGCATCCGTCACGCGCTGGCCTATATGGGCCTCGCGCCCGGTACCCCATTGACCGAGGTCGCCGTCGATAAGGTCTTTATCGGCTCCTGCACCAATGGACGTATCGAGGACCTGCGAGCCGCCGCCGAGGTGGCCATCGGCCGTAAGGTGGCCGACAGCATCAAACTCGCGCTGGTCGTGCCCGGTTCTGGGTTGGTCAAGGAGCAGGCGGAGGCCGAGGGGCTGGACAAGATCTTCACCGAGGCAGGCTTCGAGTGGCGGGAACCCGGCTGCTCTATGTGTCTGGCGATGAATGCCGACCGCCTCGAACCTGGGGAACGCTGCGCTTCCACGAGCAACCGCAATTTCGAGGGCCGCCAGGGGCAGGGTGGGCGCACCCATCTGGTGAGCCCGGCAATGGCTGCCGCGGCGGCCGTTCATGGCCATTTCATCGACGTCCGGGAGATCTGACATGAAGCCGTTCGAGAACTTCCGCGGTATCGTCCTGCCGCTGGACCGCGCCAACGTCGATACCGACGCGATAATCCCCAAGCAGTTTCTGAAGTCCATCAAGCGTACCGGGTTCGGACCGAACCTGTTCGACGAGTGGCGCTATCTGGATCAGGGCGAGCCGGAGCAGGACTGTTCCGGACGTCCATTGAATGCCGAGTTCGTCCTGAACGATCCTAAGTATGCCGGCGCCAACATTCTGCTGACGCGGCACAACTTCGGCTGCGGTTCCTCCCGTGAACATGCGCCCTGGGCATTGGCTGACCATGGTTTCCGGGTGCTGCTGGCGCCGAGTTTTGCGGATATTTTTCATCAAAACGCCATCAAGAACGGCCTGTTGCCGGTAGTACTGGACGAGGCGCTGATCGACGAGTTGTTCGAGCTCGCGGGCGGCGACCAGCCGTTGGAGATCGAGGTGGATCTGCACAATTTGAGGCTGCATCCAGGTGCGGAGGGGCAGGCCCCGATCGAGATCGTCATCGATCCGTTTCATCACCACTGCCTGATCCACGGACTGGATGATATTGCGCTGACGCTACAGCAGGTGGACGAGATCGGCGCTTACGAGCAGCGCCGGCGTGCTGAGGCGCCTTGGTTGTTCGCCTGATGCCGCCTGATGCCGCCTGATGCGGCCGGATACGCGCTAGCCGGTACGCGCATTCAGCCATTGCATTGAGCCGGCGCAATCGCCAGTCGGTTCAGCGCATCGATGGCGCAACCGCTGCGCTTGTATTTCTTTGCGTTCTTCGCGGCTTCGCGTGAGACATTCGGGCTAGGTGCCGCTGCGCGAGTGCCTAGCAACACACCTTTCGGAGCAAGACTTGAGCAAGAAAATCCTAATTCTGCCGGGAGACGGCATCGGGCCGGAGATCGTCGATGAGGCCGTGAAGGTGCTGGCCTGCCTGCGCGACGATTTCGGTCTCGACATCGATATGGACGAGGCGCTGGTGGGCGGTGCAGCGTATGATGCCGCGGGCCATCCGCTGCCCGGTGCGACCCTCGATCTGGCGCGGGAAGCGGACGCCGTGCTGCTGGGTGCCGTCGGCGGACCCAAATGGGAACCGCTGGATATCGCCGTGCGGCCGGAAAAGGGTCTGCTCGGTCTGCGAGCGGAGCTTGGACTGTTCGCCAACCTACGCCCTGCGATTCTCTATCCGCAACTCGCCGCTGCCTCGACGCTGCGCGCCGACGTCGTGTCCGGTCTCGACATCCTGATCGTCCGCGAGCTGACCGGCGGTATCTATTTTGGTCAGCCACGGGGCGTCGAGACCTTGCCCTCTGGTGAGCGTCGCGGTGTCAATACGCTGGTCTACACTGAGTCGGAGATCGACCGCATCTGCCGCGTCGCATTCGACATCGCGATGAAGCGCGGCAAGCGCGTGTGCTCCGTCGACAAGGCCAACGTGCTCGAGTGCACGGAGCTGTGGCGCGAGGTCGCGATCAAGGCGGTTGCGGATTATCCCGAGATCGAACTCAGCCACATGTACGTCGACAATGCCGCCATGCAACTGGTGCGGGCGCCGAAGCAGTTCGACGTCATGGTGACCACCAATATGTTTGGCGACATCCTGTCGGACTGCGCCGCGATGCTGACCGGTTCCATCGGCATGCTGCCGTCGGCTTCGCTGGACGCGGACGGCAAGGGTATGTACGAGCCCATCCACGGCTCGGCCCCTGATATCGCCGGCAAGGGCGTCGCGAATCCGCTGGCGACGATTCTGTCGGTGGCCATGATGCTGCGCTACTCGCTCGATGCCCCGGAGCATGCCGAGCGGATCGAAGCGGCAGTGTCCGCGGTGCTCGATCTCGGTCTGCGCACGCCGGACATCTTTTCCGACGGGGCGCAACAGGTCGGCACCGAGGCGATGGGCGATGCGGTGGTCTCGGCCATGCGCGCAGGACAAAGCTGAGCCTGCTCAGCTGACGTTCACGTTTCCTTCTGGCCTTCACTCTATCGGAGCAGCAGTATGAATCGGGTCGGTTTCGTCGGTTGGCGCGGTATGGTCGGTTCGGTCCTGATGGACCGTATGCGCGACGAGAATGACTTTGCCGAGATTTCGGAGCCGGTCTTCTTCACGACCTCGCAACAGGGCGAGCCGGGGCCGGATGTCGGTCGCGGGGCGCAGCCGTTGCTGGATGCCCACGATCTGGATGCGCTGGCGACCATGGATGCGATCGTCACCTGCCAAGGCGGCGACTATACCTCGGCGGTGTTCGAGCCGCTGCGGGCGCGAGGATGGCGAGGCCATTGGATCGACGCCGCCTCCACGCTGCGCATGGCTGCTGATAGCACCATCATCCTCGATCCGGTCAATTCGAACGTCATCGAGCAGGCGCTCGCCGCGGGCAAGCGCGACTTCATCGGCGGCAACTGCACCGTGAGCCTGATGCTGATGGCGGTCGGCGAGTTGCTGCGGCGGGATCTGGTCGAATGGGTCAGCGCCATGACCTATCAGGCAGCCTCTGGCGCCGGCGCTCGCAACATGCGCGAGCTGTTGGCACAGATGGGCGCGCTACGCGACGGGGTTGCCGATCTGCTCGCTGATCCAGGCAGTTCGATCCTCGACATCGATCGCGCCGTGACCGAGCGGATGCGTGCCGCCGACTTTCCGCATGAGCTGTTCACGGTGCCGCTGGCGGGCAGCTTGATCCCCTGGATCGACAGGCAGCTCGAAAACGGTCAGTCCCGTGAAGAATGGAAGGGGCATGCCGAAACCAACAAGATCCTCGGTCGCTCCGATGACCCGGTTGCCATCGACGGCACCTGCGTACGCATCGGCGCCATGCGATGCCATAGCCAAGGGTTGACGATCAAGCTGCGTCGGGACATACCGGTCGACGAGATCGCGGACCTGCTCGCCGGTGCCAACGATTGGGTGCGCGTCGTGCCTAATCAGCGCGATCGGACCATTGCCGAGCTGTCTCCGGCGGTGGTCAGCGGCACGCTCGCCATCCCCGTCGGGCGTCTGCGCAAGATGAATATGGGGCCGACCTTCCTGTCCGCGTTCACGGTGGGCGACCAGTTGCTCTGGGGGGCCGCTGAGCCGCTGAGGCGCATGCTTCGGTTATTGCTTGCGCGTTGACTGGCGGCGGTGGGGGCGACGATCTCTTTGGTGCTGGTCTGAGGTTTCCGTTATAGTCGTGAGCCAATAAGTCGATGGAGCAAGGTCGCGCTCGACCCTTCATCGATCGTGCGAAAGACCCATCAAGGGCATCTGACCCGGTGTCACCGCTAAACAAGCGCTGCGTCTCCCGGAGCGTCGTCAAACCATGAACCTCAGGTCGAATTCACACAGGTCTTGCGGATCACGCTGCACAATTCCCAGTCTTACGGGTAGTTGATCACGCATGTCGTTTGTGTCGAACCTTCCCCGGCCTCTGCGCCCAAGGCGTCTTTTTGGCGCAGCCTGTGGTAGCGGGGCGCGGCTGCTCACGTTGACGACGTTGCGCAACCCGACGCTGGCATTGGTCGTAGGCTGTTGTCTCGCGCTGGCCCATGGTGAGGTGTCGGCGCTGGGTATGGGCGGGATGCGTACCCAATCGGCGCTGAATCAGCCATTTTACGCCGAGATCGAGCTGTTCGATGTAAAGACCGACGAACTCGACACGGTGAAGGTGCGCCTGGCCAGCCGGGAAGACTTCGATGAGGCCGGCGCTGAACGCCCACACTTCCTGACGCGGCTCATCTTCACGCCGATGATCGGACGCAACGGTGCCCCCGTCGTTCAGGTCACCAGTCGTGAGCCGATTCGAGAACCCTATCTGGACGTTCTCGTCGAGGTGTTGTGGCCCCAAGGTCGGCTGGTCAAGGAATACACCGTACTCATGGACCTGCCGGGGAGTGGGACAGGGTCCGCACCGCCGGTAACACCGCCCAGAGTAACGTCGCCGACACGGCGCGCGCCACCGGCGCCTGTTCGGCGCACGGAGCCGGTTCGGCCGCCGCGACCACCGACCCAATCGCGGGCTTCGCCGGCTCCAGAGCCTCGCCAGCAAACCGCCCCGGCGGCCAGCTCAGCGCCTGCGGCTGTGAGATCGCCAATCCCAGCGGGCCAGTCGGCTGGCGCCTTCCCGCTGCGGTACGGACCCGTGACCAGCGGCAGCGGTTTGTGGAAGATTGCCCGGCAAATGGCGCCACCCGGCGCGACTCTTGCTCAGACGGCGATGGCGCTTTATCGCAATAATCAGGATGCCTTTGTCGGCGGCAACATCAATGTGCTTGCTGTTGGCGCAGACCTGACCATTCCAACCGCCGCGGAGCTATTCGCCCTCGATGCCGATAGCGCCGAGCGACAGTTTCAGAGTGCGCTGGCCGGCCGAAGTGTCACGTCGACGCCGATCACTGATGTTCCGGAGCAAGCCGCGCTCAGGATAGCCGTGGCTGAAGCGGGTGATGGCGATAATCCGACCGTCGATGCGAACGGTGCCGACCCTGGCGCGCCGCGAGAAGAGAACGGTAGCTTCGAAGACGATCTGCTGCTGGTGCGGGAGACCACCGAGAGTAATCGCCAAGAGACGACGGAGCTACGTGATCGCATCCGTGAGCTCGAGGACCAACTCGGCGACATCCAGCGACTGCTCCAACTCCGCAACGATCAGCTGGCGCAACTCCAGGTTGCCGGTCAATCCGGGGCCGAGGACGCTGGCTTGGACTTGGGCCAGGCGGGTTCGGATGCCGCGGAGTCGTTGTCGACCCCGGTGCCCGCGACCGATGCATCCGGGCGGGAGCTGTTGCCCAAGCCTGCGCTCGACACCGGTGACGGCGTCGCCGGAGAGCTGGGCGCCAGCACTGAGGAGTCCGATACGACTCGGGAAACTGCGTCCGCGCTCGCGGTCGACTCGGAGCAGGACGCGATAGCTAAGCGACCGGACGATAGCGCGGGCGAGACCAGCGCCATGGACTCCCCAGATAGCGCGGCCGATCCACAATCGGCGAGTTCCGGTCTGTTCGGCTTTCTATCCCCTGCGACCGCCCTGGTTTCGCCATGGGCGTTGGCGTCAGGGCTGGGCGTCATCGTGATTGGCGGCCTGGGCCTATTCGCCTACCGGCGTCGTCGGAGCCTGGCCGATATCGAGCCCGAGAGCCTGTCCCTCGACCTGGACCTGGACTCGGCTCCGGAGGAGGCGGAAACCCCATACGCCGGTGCGCCCACTGCGGCAGTTTCGGATAGCGCCGCCCAACCCTATGCAAATGCCGAGGCTGAGCCCAAGGCTGATTCCGACGACGCGCTTGTGCGTTCGCTGGAGGATGCGTTCGAAGACGGGGAGACCTTGTCCATTGAGCTCGATTCAGTGACGGAGTCCGAACTCGATGTAGGCCCGGCCCTGCCAGTGGTTGAAGCCGAGCCAGCGGCGGATGGACGACCCCGGCGGCCCCTCGGAACAGGTTCAAACGGTGAGCGCGTGCCGTCTTCGTCGACCCCCGTCACACAGGAGACGGACCTCGTCGCTGAGGCGGATATCTACATCCTCTACGGGCGGTATCGCGAGGCCGAGAGCATTTTGCTCGATGCGCTGGCGAATTCACCGAAACGAGCCGAATTGAGATACAAACTGGCCGAGGCGTACATTGGCGGCGAGAACCGCGAAGCGTTGGCGGCGCTGATGGACCAAATGGAATCTGCCGGTGAAGATGGCAGCGATCCCGCTCGATGGTTCGCGATGCGGCAGGAGCTTAGCCGTATGCAGGCTGCCTCAGGCGTTGCCGAGCGTCCGGCGGGTGCTGGCGCTGCGGCTGCTGCGGGGACCGCCGCAGCCTCTGAGGCCCTTGGGCCAAAGCCGGAGCCAGATTCCGAGGAGGAAGGTCAAGAAATCACTTTAGAGGTTGATGTCGACGGCATCGATCCGCTCGGGAGTCTGGACTTCGGCGACAGCGAAATCGTCGGGGCCGGTGTCTTAGAAAACGAGGCAGACCAGGTGCCCGTTGACCGACCATTGGACCAAGAAGATGAGCTGGCGCTCGATCTGCGAGACCTGGACATGCTCGGCGAACTGAGTGCCGATACACGGGACGCGACGGGCGCGCCGCGCACCGAGGCGCCCGTCGCGCCGGTGCTCGAACTGCCTCCGGATGCAACAGAATCGTCCGCGGCGCCCAGGGACGATGGCGCCCCGATCGAATTCAGCGACAATCTAGATTTGGATTTGGGTGCGTTAGACAGGCTTGCGGGCTTGGATGAGGTCGATACGCAGCGGGACGACACCCTGCCGGACCCGCATTCGTTGGAAGACGACGGTCTCGGCGTTCGCGCGGAAGCGGAGGCGGACGATAGGCTGCGGCTTGAAGTGCCATCCGAGTCCGGGATTTGGGATGAGGTCGCGACAAAGATGGATCTGGCGCGTGCATACATCGAGATGGAGGACCCGGACGCCGCGCGGGCGATTCTCAAGGAGGTGCTGGGGGAGGGAGACGAGGCACAGCAGGGCGAGGCCAAGACATTGCTCGCGACGCTGGGTTGACGCGGCTTCGCACCTGACCGCCGTTCTCAGCAGTGACCACCTCGCTCGTGTCCGCCTTCCCAATGTGCAGTTCTGTCTCTGTCCCTGTTTCGGTATCGGTATCGGTATCGGTATCGGTATCGGTATCGGTATCGGGATGATGGTGTCTGACGAGCCGAGCAGATCCTCCGGGGTCGTTGACCATCGGCGCATCGCGATGGCGATCGAGTACGATGGCAGCGCCTACAGCGGCTGGCAGTACCAGCATCACGCCCGCACGGTGCAGGAATGCGTCGAAAAGGCGATTGGCGTAGTTGCCAATCATCCCATTCGGGTGCACTGCGCCGGGCGCACCGATAGCGGTGTGCATGGCCTTGGGCAGGTGGTGCACTTCGACACGGTCGCTCAGCGCAGTGAGCGCTCCTGGCTGCTCGGCACCAATGCCAATCTGCCGGACGATATTGCGGTGCGCTGGGCGGTGCCGGTGTCAGAGGCCTTTCATGCCCGCTTCAGTGCGACCGGGCGGCACTATCGCTATCTGATCCTGTGCCGACCAACGCGCTCCGCGCTTTGGCGCAACCGTGCTGTCTGGACCCATCGCACACTTGAAATCGGGCCCATGCGCGAGGCCGCGGAGGTCTTGGTGGGGCAGCACGACTTCACCAGTTTTCGCGCCTTGGCTTGCCAGGCCAAGAGCCCGGTGCGGACCATTCGCTACCTCGACTTGGAGCGGCGCGGCGACTTGATCGAGCTGCGTGTTGGCGCGGACGGCTTTTTGCACCATATGGTGCGGAACTTGGCCGGTGTGTTGATGGCTATCGGTCGCGGCGATGCGCCGGTGGATTGGAGCCGCGAACTGCTCGATCTGCGCGACCGGGCGCGCGGTGGGGTCACTGCGCCGCCCCACGGACTCTATCTCGCACGGGTTGATTACCCGCAGTGCTTCGGGTTGCCTTTTGGGGACGACGCCGACCCGCTGTCTGTGCTCTAATTTCGCCCCTCGGTTCTTGATCACTCAGCATGCGAACACGCGTTAAGATTTGCGGTCTGACCCGTGAGCAGGATGTGCGCTCCGCGGTGGAGCTTGGCGCGGATGCCATCGGACTGGTGTTTCATGCGCCGAGTCCGCGGGCCGTGTCGCTGGAGTTGGCCGCGTCGCTATCGGCGCGGGTACCGGCCTTCGTCACCGTGGTGGGTTTGTTCGTCGATGCCGAGCCGGAGGCCATCCGCGCGGTGTTGCGCCGAGTCCCGTTGGGGGCGCTGCAGTTCCACGGCGATGAGTCGCCGGACTACTGCGCCGCCTTTGAGAGGCCCTGGATCAAGGCCGTCGCGATGCGCGACGGTATCGATCCGCTGGCCCATGCCCGGCGCTACGCGGGTGCCGCATCACTACTGCTCGACACCTTCGATGCCCGAATTGCCGGCGGCACCGGCAAGCGTTTCGACTGGGATCAGGTGCCACCAGAGTTGGCGCCGCATATCGTGCTCGCTGGTGGGCTCGATGCCGACAACGTAGCCGACGCCGTTACCCGCGTGCGACCGCATGCGGTCGACGTGAGCGGCGGCGTCGAGGCGTCGAAGGGTATCAAGGACCGCAACAAAATCGCTGAATTCATGCAAGGTGTACGCAATGGCGACCAGACCCGATGAAATCCTGACTTCTGCTCCCATCGACGGCGCGGAGTCCTATCACTGGCCCGATCAGCGCGGGCACTTCGGCCCCTATGGCGGCATGTTCGTGCCCGAGACGCTGATGCATCCGCTGATTGAGTTGCGCGAGGCCTACGAGCGCTACATGAGCGACCCGGATTTCGTGCGCGAGCTCGACAACGATCTGCGCGACTACGTCGGCCGACCGTCGGCGCTCTATCATGCCGAGCGTTGGAGCCGCGAGCTGGGCGGCGCGCAGATCTATCTGAAGCGCGAGGACCTGAACCACACCGGCGCGCACAAGGTCAATAACACCGTCGGTCAGGCCCTGTTGGCGCGGCGTATGGGCAAGACCCGCATCATCGCCGAGACCGGCGCCGGGCAGCACGGCGTGGCCTCTGCCACCGTGGCCGCGCGTATGGGGCTCGAGTGCGTGGTCTACATGGGCGAGGTGGACGTGGCGCGGCAGGAGGCCAACGTCTACCGCATGCGCCTGCTCGGCGCCCGCGTGGTCGCGGTCACCTCTGGCTCGCGCACGCTGAAGGATGCGCTGAACGAGGCGATGCGCGACTGGGTCACCAACATCGACGATACCTTTTACATCATCGGCACCGTTGCCGGCCCGCATCCCTATCCGGCCATGGTGCGCGACTTCCAGTCGGTGATCGGCCGTGAGACCCGCATGCAGATGTTGGAGCGCACCGGTCAACTGCCGGATGCCCTGGTGGCCTGCGTCGGCGGCGGCTCCAATGCCATCGGTCTGTTCCATCCGTTTATCGACGATCACGGCGTGGCAATGTACGGCGTCGAGGCCGCCGGCGACGGTCTCGCCACCGGCCGTCATGCGGCGCCGCTGTGTGCCGGCAAGCCGGGCGTGCTTCACGGCAACCGGACCTACCTGATGGAAGACGAAAACGGTCAGATCATCGAGACCCATTCGGTCTCCGCGGGCCTCGACTACCCCGGCGTCGGTCCCGAACATGCCTGGCTCAAGGATTCCGGCCGCGCCAACTACGTCTCCATCACCGATGGCGAGGCCCTGACCGCGTTTCATGCGTTGACCCAAACCGAAGGCATCATCCCAGCGCTGGAGACCAGCCATGCGCTGGCCTACACCGCCAAGCTGGCACCGACCATGCGCAAGGACCAGAGCATCGTCATCAACCTCTCCGGCCGCGGCGACAAGGACATGCACACCGTGGCCCAACTCGACGGGATCAAGCTATGAGTCGCATCCGGGGTATGTTCGATCGGTTGCGGGCGGAGGGGCGCACGGCGCTGATCCCGTTCGTCACCGCCGGTGATCCGTCGCCGGACGTGACGGTGCCGCTGATGCACCGCATGGTTGCCGCCGGCGCCGACCTGATCGAGCTCGGCGTGCCGTTTTCCGACCCCATCGCCGACGGCCCGGTGATTCAGCGTGCTACCGAGCGCGCGTTGGCGCGCGGTGTGCGCCTGCGCGACGTGCTCGACATCGTGCGCGCCTTCCGCGAGGAAGACGGCAAGACGCCGGTGGTGCTGATGGGCTATCTGAACCCGATCGAGATCATGGGCACCGAGACCTTCGCCGCCGCGGCCGCCGACGCCGGTGTCGACGGCGCGTTGGTGGTCGATGTGCCGCCGGAGGAGGGGCATGACCTGGTCACCGCACTGCGCGCACGAGAGCTGGACCTGGTCTACCTGCTGGCGCCGACCTCGGACGCGGAGCGTATCGAGCGCATTGGCGCGGTCGCCTCAGGCTTCGTCTACTATGTGTCGGTCAAAGGGGTCACCGGTGCCGGCAATCTGGATGTCGATGCCGTGGCGGCGAAGCTCGGCGAGATTCGCGCCCGCATCGACCTGCCGGTCGGCGTCGGCTTCGGCATCAAGGATGCGGCCGGTGCCGCCAGTGTCGCCGGTGTTGCCGATGCCGTCATCGTCGGCAGCGCCATCGTGCAGCGGATCGAAGACCTGGCCGATGCGCCGAGTCGCATCCCCGACACCATCGGCGACTTCATCGGCGAACTGCGCAGCGCCATCGACGGCGCGCGGAGGGTCTGATGCAACCAGGCCGAGACGCCATGAGTTGGTTCGAGAAACTCATTCCGAGCCGCATCCGTACCGATGCCAGCAGCAAGCGGGCCGTGCCGGAGGGGCTCTGGGACAAGTGTCCTGGATGCAATGCGGTTCTATATCGCGCGGAGTTGGAGCGCAACCTGGAGGTCTGCCCCAAGTGCAACCACCACAATCGCATCGGTGCCCGTCGTCGGCTGGACGTCTTCCTGGACGACGAACCCCGTGAGGAGATCGGCAGCGAGCTTGAGTCCACCGATCCACTCAAGTTCAAGGATCTGAAAAAGTACCGAGACCGCCTGAGCCAGGCGCAAAAACAGACCGGCGAGAAGGAGGGCATGGTTGTCATGCGCGGCCAGATCAAGGGCATTGGCTGCGTGGCCGCCGCCTTCGAGTTCAGCTTTATGGGGGGCTCCATGGGATCGGTCGTCGGCGAGCGTTTCGTGCGCGGTGTCGACGTCGCGATCCGCGACAATCTGGCGGTGGTCTGTTTTTCCGCCAGTGGCGGCGCGCGTATGCAGGAGTCGCTGTTTTCACTGTTTCAAATGGCCAAGACCAGCGCGGCGCTGGGTCGCCTACGCGACCGCGGCCTGCCGTTCATCTCGGTGATGACCGATCCGACCATGGGCGGCGTCTCCGCAAGTCTGGCCATGCTTGGCGACATCAACATCGCCGAGCCGAACGCGCTGATCGGCTTCGCCGGGCCGCGCGTCATCGAACAGACCGTCCGCGAAAAGCTGCCCGACGGCTTCCAGCGCAGTGAGTTCCTGCTTGAACACGGCGCACTGGATCAGATCTGCGACCGTCGCGACCTGCGCGACTGCATCGCCGACCTGACGGCGATGTTGATGCGGCGTCCGCGTCCCTAGTGGTTCGCCGCGAAGATGCCGGGATCAGCCGCGGTTGTGGGAGCGATTTGCAATCGCGACCGCCGCGACGGGGATGGTCGCGACTGCAAGTCGCTCCCACAGCGCCGATGGTCACTCCAACCGTCTCGGAACTTCCGCGGCGGTGCGTTAGGCGGCGGCTTTTGAGCGCTCGACGGCCGCATCCGCGGCAACGGCATCGCGAGATGAAATCACTGACCCGGTGCCCATTTGCCGGTCCCAGCCCTTGGCGCGCGCGGCCGTAATGCGCTTTCAAACCCTGTCCGACTGGCTGCGCTGGCAGGAGACACTTCATCCGAATCGCATCGACCTGCGGCTGGAGCGTGTCGGTGGCGTTTGGTCACGTCTCGGCCCCGCGCGTCTGCCCTGTCCGGTGATCACCGTCGGTGGTACCAATGGCAAGGGCTCCTGCGTCGCCTACCTCGACAGCCTCTATCGCGCCGCCGGCTATCGGGCCTGCGCCTACACCTCGCCGCATCTGCTGCGCTACAACGAGCGCATTCGCATCGACGGGCGTGAGGCCGATGATGCAGCAATTTGCGACAGCTTTGCCCGCATCGATGCCGTGCGTGGGGACGTGCAACTCACCTATTTCGAGTTTGGCACCCTAGCGGCGCTGGATCTGTTCTTACGTGCCGAGCCGGACGTGATTATCCTGGAGGTCGGTCTCGGCGGCCGGCTGGATGCGGTCAACATCATCGATGCGGACGTTGCGCTGGTCGCAAGTGTCGGCATGGATCATACCGCGTGGCTCGGCGATGATCTTAGCCAGATCGCCTACGAGAAAGCTGGGATCTTTCGTGCCGGCCGGCCGGCGGTAATTGGGCAGCGAGACGCGCCGGCGCGCCTGCGGGAGCGGGCCGTGGAGTTGGGGGCGGAGGTGTACCAACTTGGCCGCGAGTTCGGCAACCGCATAGAGGCTGGGCAATGGCATTGGCACGGGTCCGCCGACTCGCATTGGGGTGCGTTGCCGCCACCGGCACTGCGCGGCCCCGTGCAGTACGACAACGCCTCCGCCGCGCTGTGCGCGGCGAGCCTGCTCAAAACCACGTTGCCGGTGTCTGCCGCTGCCGTGCGACAGGGACTGCTCAGAACGCAGTTGCCCGGACGTTTCACCGTGTTCCCGGGAGCGGTCACCTGGATACTTGATGTTGCCCACAATGCCGAGGCCGCTCAGACCTTGGCCGCGAATCTCGCGGCCTATCCCCGTTCCGGGCGATGCCATGCGGTGTTTTCGTTGCTTGCCGACAAGGATGCCGTTGCCGTGGTGGCGGCGTTGGCGGCGCAGGTGCAGCACTGGCACCTGGCGCCGGCGCCGAGTGCGCGGGCCATGCCGCTCGATCAACTACAGGCCGCAGTTGCAACCGCCGCGTCCGATCGTCCGGTGGTGCACTATGCCGATGTCGAGCAGGCGATCGCCGGGGCCGCGGCCGTCGCCGAACCGAACGACTGCATTCTCGTGTTCGGATCCTTTATGACGGTCGAGGTCGCCCTGCGCAACCCGACGGTGGGTTCTGTATAATCCCCCGTCATGACAGGCTTGCTCAACAAACGGTTTTGGAGTCGCTGATGGACGAGGGGGCGAAAAGACGCCTTGTCGGTGCCGCGGTGGTGGTCGCGCTGGCCGTGATCTTCGTACCGATGCTGCTGAACGACAAGGAAGAAGGTGGTCTTGGTGAACCGATCGTGATCCCGGATGCGCCGGAGTTCGACGCTGGATCCGCCGGCACTGAAGATGGCACGACCGGCGATACCGCGGGTGACATGACGCCGGCGCTGCCGCGTCCGGAACCTCCGACCAGCGACTTCTCGCAGGGGGCTGATTCTGAGATGGCCCCGCGGCTGCCAGTTCCAGAGCCGGTGGTTGAGCCCGCGCGCGAAGCGACCGAGCGATCCACACCGCGAGCCCAGACACGGACGGAAGCTAGCTCGCAACCGAGTGCTGACGCTCGGGCCGTCCCGCCCGCGCGGCGTCCTCCTCCTGCCGCGATTGGCCCCAAGCCGGTCCCGGAAGGGGCGGCAGCCTGGGTGATTCAGGTGGCCAGCCTGGGCTCCGCGGCGTCCGCGGAGAATCTGCGAGACGAGTTGCGGGGCAAGGGCTACCCGGCCTTCGTCGAACAGGCGCGGGTGAACGGAAAGCTCTACTACAGAGTCCGCGTCGGTCCAGAGACGAACCGAGGGCGTGCGGACGGCGTAGCGGCTAAATTGCAGCGCGAGACCGGCAACAAGCCGCTGGTCCAGAGTTACCGATGACGGACGACCGTCTCACAGGATACACAAAGGCAATCGTATGATCTGGGTCGACTACGTCATCATCGGCATTATCGCGCTATCGGCGATCATTGGACTGGCGCGGGGGCTGATCCGCGAGGTCATCGCGCTTGCGGTTTGGATCGTCGCGGCGGTTGCCGCATGGATGTTTTACGTCCCGCTGGCGGAGCAACTCGCACCCTGGATCGCGACGCCGTCGGTCCGCATGGCCGTCGCCGTACTGATGCTGGTCATCGGTGTGCTCATCATAGGCGCCATCGTCGCCTACCTGCTGTCCGTGCTGGTCGAAAAGACGGGTCTTACCGGAACCGACCGGCTGCTAGGCATGGTCTTCGGCGCCGGTCGAGGTGCCGTGCTGGTGGCCTTGCTGGTGTTCTTGGCCACGTTGACGCCGGTCGCGGAGGACCCTTGGTGGTCGCAGTCGCGTCTGCTGCCCAAATTCCAGTTACTTGCCGATTTGATGTTGGACATGATCCCGCCGGACGTGACTGACAGGATTCGCGCGATCTAGGCTAGGATGGGGCTCGATCGGGGCGGCGAACCAACCCCCCGACTTGGGCCACGCGGCATGTACTGAACGGGCGCGAAGCCGCTTCTAGGTGGCTAACCGACTCGTTCGAACAGTCTTGATCGTGATCGGCCGTCTGCAGTGAGGTGATCCATGTGCGGCATCGTTGGCATGGTGGGCAAACAGCCCGTCAATCAGTATCTCTATGATGCTTTGATGGTGCTGCAGCACCGCGGTCAGGATGCCGCGGGTATCGTCACCAGCGACGGCGACAAGCTGCACATGCGCAAAGACAACGGCCTCGTGCGCGACGCCTTCCGTACCCGCCATATGCTGCAGCTGTTCGGCAATATGGGTGTTGGGCATGTGCGCTATCCCACCGCAGGCGCCTCCAGCTCGGCCGAGGCGCAGCCGTTCTACGTCAATTCGCCCTATGGCATCGTGCTGGCCCATAACGGCAATCTGACCAACGCCGACGAACTCAAACGCCAGGTCTTCGTCGATGACCTGCGCCACATCAATACCGAGTCCGACTCCGAAATCCTGCTGAACGTCTTCGCGCACGAGTTGCAGGCTCAAGACAAGTTGCGCATCGACGAGAAGGACATCTTCCGCGCCGTCGAGGGCGTGCATCGGCGTTGCCGCGGCGGCTATGCGGCGGTGGCCATGATCCCCGGCTTCGGCGTGTTCGGGTTCCGCGATCCCAACGGGATCCGCCCCATCGTCTACGGCAAGCGCGAGACCGACGACGGCACCGAGTACATGATCGCCTCCGAGAGCGTGTCCCTGGATACGCTGGGCTTCGAGTTGGTGGCGGATATCGCGCCCGGCGAATGCGTGCTGATCACCCGCGCCGGGAAGATCTTCACCCGGCAGTGCGCGCCGCAGCCGGTGTTGTCGCCGTGCATTTTCGAGTTCGTCTACTTCGCACGCCCGGACTCGATCATCGACAACATCTCGGTGCACAAGGCGCGTTCGCGCATGGGTAAGAAGCTCGCCGCCAAGATCAAGCGCATCTGGCCGAATCACGATATCGACGTCGTCATCCCGGTGCCGGACACCAGCCGCACCGCCGCGTTGCAGCTAGCCATCCAGCTCGGCATTCCGTATGCCGAGGGCTTTATCAAGAATCGCTACATCGGGCGGACCTTCATCATGCCGGGGCAGACGGTGCGCAAGAAGTCGGTGCGCCAAAAGCTGAACGCGATCGACTTGGAATTCCGCAAAAAGAACGTGCTGCTGGTGGACGACTCCATCGTGCGCGGCACCACCTCCAGGCAGATCGTGCAGATGGCCCGCGATGCCGGTGCCAGGCGTGTCTATTTCGCCTCCGCCGCGCCGCCGGTGCGCTATCCTAATGTCTACGGCATCGACATGCCGGCGGCCAGCGAGTTGGTGGCGCACGGCCGCACCGAAGCCGAGATCGAACAGGAGCTCGGTGCCGATCGGCTGATCTTTCAGGATCTTCCGGACCTGATCGAAGCGGTGCAGAAAAAGAGCAAAAGCACCGTCGATCGCTTCGACACCTCCGTCTTCGACGGCGTTTACGTGACCGGCGATGTCACCAGCGAGTATCTGGACGACCTGGAGCGGGCACGCAACGACTCGGCGAAGGAAAATCGATCACGCTGCGACGAGACCGTCATTGAACTTCACAATTCCGCCTGAATCCCCAGCGGCAACCGCGCCGACATCGGCCCCCGAAGACGCGGCGTCGGAGCACTGGAGCTTGGCGACGCGGGCCATTCGCGTCGGTCATCAACGCACGGCCGAAGGCGAGCATTGCGAGCCTATCTTTACCACGTCGAGCTTCGTGTTCGCCAATGCCGCCGAAGCGGCCGCCCGTTTTTCCGGTGAGCTGCCGGGCAACATCTACTCGCGCTTCACCAACCCGACCGTGCGCGCCTTCGAGCAGCGCCTCGCGGTGCTGGAAGGTGGCGATGCATGCGTTGCCACCGCCTCCGGCATGTCGGCCATCCTGGCCACCTGCATGGGGCTGCTCCAGGCCGGGGACCACATCGTCTCGTCGCGGAGCGTGTTCGGCAGCACCACAATGTTGTTCGACAAGTACATGGCCCGTTTCGGCGTCGAGACGACCTATGTCGAACTGAACGCTCTTGACGCCTGGGCCGCGGCGATCCGCCCAACGACGCGCCTGCTGTTTCTCGAAACACCGTCGAACCCGCTCGCGGAGATGACCGCGATCGAGCCGCTGGCGGCCTTGGCGCATGCGCACGGCTGCGTGCTGGCGGTGGACAACTGTTTCTGCACCCCGGCGCTACAGCGGCCGTTGGCCCTGGGCGCAGACCTGGTGATCCACTCCGCCACCAAGTACCTCGACGGCCAGGGGCGCTGCGTCGGTGGCGCGGTGGTCGGCGACGCCAAGCGCGTCGGCGAGGACGTATTCGGCGTCGTGCGCACGGCCGGACCCTCTTTGAGCCCATTCAATGCCTGGCTGTTCCTCAAGGGCCTGGAGACGCTGGAACTGCGCATGTTGGCCCATTCCGCCGCGGCTTTGGAGTTGGCGCGCTGGCTGGTTGTCCAGTCCGGCGTGAAGCGGGTGCATTACCCAGGTCTGGACAGCCATCCGCAGCATCACCTGGTCGGCGTCGATGCCCAACAGCGTGCCGGCGGCGGTATCGTCTCCTTTGAGGTGGCGGGGGGGCGCGAAGCCGCTTGGCGCATCATCGACGCGACCCGCCTGTGCTCCATCACCGCCAACCTGGGCGATACCAAGACCACCATCACCCACCCCGCCAGCACGACCCACGGTCGCTTGAGTCCGGAGGCGCGCGAGGCGTCTGGGATCACCGAAGGACTGATCCGGATCGCCGTCGGCCTGGAATCGGTCGCGGACATCCAGGCGGACCTGGCAGCCGGGCTGGCCGCGGGCTGAGAATCGATGAAGGCCGATCTCGGCACGGAGGCCCTGACGCGTAAGTGGGATGAGCGTTACCGCGCGTCGCCGCCTGAGCTGCGTGCGCCCGCCACGGTGCTGCAAGAGAACCAACACCTGTTGCCGGCGCGGGGCAGGGCGCTGGATCTGGCCTGTGGGCTAGGCGCCAATGCCCTGCTGCTGGCGCGGCATGGCCTTGAGGTGCGCGCCTGGGACCTGTCGCCGGTTGCCTGCGAACGCCTGCGAGCGGCCGCCGCGGTGCAGAGGCTCCAGCTCCACGCGCAGGTGCGGGACCTGGTGGCGTCACCGCCGGACCCCGACAGCTTCGACGTCATCGTCGTCGCCCATTTCCTCGATCGCGACCTTGTGCCTGCCATCGTCGCTGCGCTTCGCCCCGGCGGTCTCCTGTACTATCAGACCTTCGTCCGTGAGCATGTGACGGATGTCGGCCCGTCGTCACCGCGTTTCCGGCTGGAACGCAACGAACTCCTCGGACTGTTCGCCGGTTTGATCGTGCGGGTGTATCGGGAGGAAGGGACGATTGGCGATACCCGTTTGGGTCTACGCGACGAGGCACTGCTAGTCGCCCAGCGGCCGTGATGCCTTAGCGTAACCAAGACGTAGGTGCGACTTCAGTCGCACGGAAGGCATCGACTCGGCGAATCAATTCGTCCCCACAAACGGACCAACTGTCGAACTGGGGTTCTACGGGAATCGACATCGCTTATGACAGCTTCAAACCGCCCAGCAATCGCTGACATGACCCCATCGGATCTCGCCGATGTGCGTGCCCAGTTCCCGATCCTACGGTCGCGGGTCCACGGCCAGGCGCTGGTGTTTCTCGACAGCGCCGCCAGTACCCAGCAGCCCGAGGCGGTGATCGATGCCGTTAGTGACTACCATCTCCGCCATCACGCCAACATCCACCGCGGTGTCTATCAACTATCGCAGACCGCGACGCGCCTGTACGAAAACGCGCGCACGGTGGTGGCCCGATTCATCAATGCCGCCGAGCCGGCGGAGTGTCTATTCACCCGTGGCACCACCGAATCCATTAATCTGGTGGCTTCCGCCTGGGGGCGGGCCAACCTCCACCCTGGCGATGAGATCATCCTGTCGGCACTGGAGCATCATTCCAACATCGTACCCTGGCAATTGGTGGCCCAGGCAACCGGCGCCCGGATCAAGGTCATCCCGATCAACGACGCTGGCGAGTTACTGCTCGACGACTATCGCCGGCTGCTGTCGAGCCGCACGCGTTTGGTGGCGGTGAATCATGTCTCCAATGCCCTCGGCAGCATCAATCCGGTGCGCGAAATCATTGCCGAGGCGCATGCCGCGGGCGCCTTGGCACTGATCGATGGGGCGCAATGGATTGCCCACGGTGCTACCGATGTCCAGGCCCTCGACGCCGATTTCTACGCCTTTTCCGGGCACAAGCTCTATGGGCCGACCGGCATCGGCGTGCTCTACGGCAAGCGCCGATTGCTCGATGCCATGCCCCCGTACCAGGGCGGCGGTGACATGGTCGATCGCGTCAGCTTTGCCGAGACCACCTACGCCGCTTTGCCCAACAAGTTCGAGGCGGGGACGCCGAACATCTCTGGCGCGGTAGGCCTGTCGGCGGCCATTGACTGGATCAAGTCGGTCGGACTCGAGCGTATCGGCGCCCACGAACAGCGCCTGCTGCGGCATGCAACTGAAGGCCTGGGTCAGATTCCAGGACTCGAGATCAAAGGTACCGCGCGGCACAAGAGCGGCGTAATCTCGTTCACGCTGAACGATCCGCCAATCGCCACGCTCGATGTCGGTACGCAACTGGACTTGCGAGCCATCTGCATCCGCACTGGACACCACTGTTGTCAGCCTTTGATGCAACGGCTCGGCGTCAGCGCCACCGCACGCGCGTCGCTGGGGGTCTACAACTCCATGCAAGATATCGATCGGTTGGTCGAGGCCCTTGCGGAGATCGTCCAGCGCGCCGGACACACCGCCAGCGTGAGGGCCATCCGGAGTGCTCCGAAGGATGGCCGCCCCAGCCAGGCATCGGTCGCGATACTGAACCCCCAGGGCACCAGTTCGTCGGATTCGGATTTGGTCGCCGACTATCCGGCCGCGGTCGCGGATTCCCCCGACGCCGCGGCAAACGAGATCGCGGCTCTGTTCTCCTTGTTGCCCGACTGGCCGATGCGTCACGAACATATCATTGACCTCGGTGACAAACTGCCGCCGATGCCCGCGGCCCTGAAGAACGCGGCGAATTACGTCGCGGGCTGCCAAAGCACCGTGCATATCGCCGCGAGGCTCAAGCCCGGCACCGACGACGTCATCGAGTTCTTGGCCGACAGCGATGCCAACATTGTGCGCGGCCTGATCGCGATGCTGCAACAACTCTATTCCGGACAGCACGCGGCGCGGATTCTTGCCTTTGACATCGACGCCTTCTTCGCTCGCATCGGGCTGAATCAAAACCTCAGTATGTCCCGTCGCAATGGGCTTTCGGCCATGGTGCAGCGCCTGCGTCAATTGGCTCGCCAGTTCGCGGCGTGAGCAATGGCGGGAGGTCGCTGGCTTAGTGTTCCGAGCCGCAGCGCAAACTGGGTCTTGTCGACGTAATAGTGTCCGCCCTCCCGGATCTCCCGAAAGTTCTGGATGCCGATGGGCAAGGGTTTGCGTTGCATGGGCCGATCTGGACAAGTGCACCAGCGACCAGTTTAGTACAGCAGCGTCCTGGGCGACGACCTTCGCGGCTGCCTTGCGCGTGTCAGGACTACCGGCGAGTCAGCGACGGCCTATCTGTCGACCGCGCCTCCACCGCAGAGTATTGCCCCAAGCGCCCCCGCATCAGGCCCTTCCAGAGCCTGCCGGGATTGGGCGCCGAGAAATAAGATGATGTCGGATTGAGGTTGGTCTTCAACGAGCATGGCCGGGCGACTTGACTGCCAGTGCGACACAGAAGGCGAATGCCGCGCCATTGCCTCTGTTCGGCGCCAAGGGGCGAATTGATTCGCCCGGTGGCTTGGGCATGGGCGAATGAATTCGCCCCTACGGCTCGCCGCCCCGATGGAGCAGGGGCGGCGCTGGCCGTGGTTGCGGTTTAGTTGGGCAGTTCGAACACGGTCAGCTGTCCGCCGAGCTGGGTGTAGTTACTCAGCGAGGCGTAGGCGCCGACCGCGCCGAGACCGGCCTGCGGGTCTTCCAGACCGGCGGCCATGCCGATGCCGGCCCAACCGCCGAGACCCGAGAGCACGGCGACGTACTGCTTGCCGTTGTGCTCATAGGTGTTGACGTTGCCGATGATGCCCGACGGCGTCTTGAACTTGTAGAGTTCCTCGCCGGTGGCGGCATCGACTGCCTTCAGATAGCCCTCCAGGGTGCCGTAGAAGACGATGTCGCCAGCGGTGGACAGCGCCCCGGACCAGACCGAGAACTTCTCCGGGTTGGACCACAGGATCTTGCCCTCGACCGCATCCCAGGCAATGAAGTTGCCCAGGTTGTCGCCGCCCGGTGCCGGGTACATGCTCAGCGTCGCGCCGACATAGGGCTGACCGGCGGTGTAGGAGACCTGGAACGGCTCGTAGTCCATGCAGACATGGTTGGTGGGCACGTAGAACACGCCGGACTTGGGCGAGTAGGAGGCCGGCTGCTGATCCTTGGTGCCGAGCGCCGCCGGGCAGATGCCGGTGGTGTTCACATCCTCGCCCTGGTGATCGGTAGAGTATTGCGCCACCACCTGCGGACGGCCGGTCTCCATGTCGACATGGGTGGCCCAGTTGACCGCCGGGTCATACTTCTCCGCCACCAGCAGATCGCCGTTCTCACGGTCCATGGTGTAGGCGAAGCCGTTGCGGTCGAAGTGCACCAGCACCTTGCGCTGCTTACCGTCGATCTCCTTCTCGGCCAGGATCATCTCGTTGACGCCGTCGTAGTCCCATTCGTCGTGGGGCGTCATCTGATAGACCCACTTGGCCATACCGGTGTCGACGTCACGTGCCCAGATGGTCATCGACCAGCGGTTGTCGCCGGGGCGTTGCACCGGGTTCCAGGTACTCGGGTTGCCGCTGCCGTAGTAGACCAGGTTGAGATCCGGATCATAGGAGAACCAGCCCCAGGTGGTGCCGCCGCCGATCTTCCACTGATCGCCTTCCCAGGTGTTGGTGCCGGAGTTCTCGCCCACCGGCTGGCCGAGATGGGTGGTCTTGATCGGGTCCATCAGCGTATCGGAGTCCGGCCCCATCGAATAGCCGCGCCAGGCCTGCGAGCCGTCGGCGATGTTGTAGGCGGTCAGGTGACCACGCACGCCGAACTCACCACCGGAGATACCGACGTAGACCTTGTCCTTGACCACCATCGGCGCCGCGGTGCCGGTCTCGCCCTTGCTCGGGTCGCCGTTGGACACCGACCAGAGCTTTTCGCCGGTCTTGGCATTGAGGGCGACCAGCGTGGTGTCGGCCTGGTAGAGGAAGATCTTGCCGTCGCCGTAGGCAACGCCGCGGTTGACGGTGTCGCAGCACATCACCGGGATGACGCTGCTGTCTTGGCGCGGCTCGTACTTCCAGATGATCCTGCCGTCGTCCTTCAGGTCGAGGGCGAAGACCTTGTTGGGGAAGGGTGTGTGGATATACATCACGTCGCCGATCACCAGCGGACCACCCTCGTGACCGCGCAGCACACCGGTGGAGAAGCTCCAGGCGACTTGAAGGTCTTTGACGTTATCCCTGTTGATCTGAGCGAGCGAGCTGTAGCGTTGGCTCGCGTAGTTGCCGTTCTGCATGACCCAATCCTTCGGGTTGTTCTGCATCATCTCGAGGTTACCGACTGCGGTGCCGATGGTTGGGGCTGCGGTTGGGGTTGGGGCAGCGGCGGGCGCTGCGGCTTCTTCCGCGGTCGTTGCGACGACGGCGACGTCGGCCTGAGTCGCCGCAGCATCGACCGCGGCCGTTGTGATGGCGGTCTCTTTGGTCTCTTTAGCTGGAGCGGCTGCGATCGGGGCTGGGGGAGCCGATTCTTGTTGTGGTCTGTTAGCGATGACGAATCCGAGGACGCCGACGGCGATTGCCGCACCGGCGATGGTCTTGAACTCCATCATGGTCTAGATACCTCGTTCTTCAGGTGGTTTGGTTCTTAGCTGGTCTTTTGGTAACGAAGAGGCCGGAATCATTCACTAGCCGGAAAAGGTCGATGTTTGTCGACGAAAACGCTACTGCATTCTCCATGCCAGTCGAACCGCATTCTCCATGCCAGCCGAACCGCATTCTGCGTGCCAGCCGACGAGCATTGTGGATGCCAGCCCGCCCGGTGGCCGCCGGCGTGCCCGTTTCGTGTCTTCTTCTCAGCGGAGGCCTGTAAAGCCGGTCAGTCCGCCGGCACCGGTCGAACGACGGCGAGGGCGTAGCCCGCTTGCTCCCAGCCGGTCGTGCCCTCCGGATACCAGTACACCGATGCATAGCCGTATTCGGCGGCACGACGGGCCGCATTCCAAGACATCCAGCAATCGGCCTGGCAGAAGACGACGACGGGGCGGTCCTGGTCCGAGTTCGTCAGCCGCGCGAGGTTGGCGCGAAAATAGGCGTCGATCTCGTCGGAGATTCGGCCATACCCGACGTTGGGTAACCAGGTGGCATTGGGGAGGCTATGGTGTGGCGCCGGCAGCCAGAGGGTGTCCGCGGCAAGCTTGGCTGGTCGTGGAGGGGCAGGCAAGACGTCAATGAGGGCGACCGACTCGCCGGCCCTATTCAGGAGACGCCGCAGGGCTGCGGTGTCGACGGTGTTGGCGCCTTCTACCGTGGTCGGCACCGGCGCTCGGAACTGGTCGATACGGTAGCCGTTCGGTGCAAAAAGAAGTGCCTGGTCATCGGCCCGCAACTGGGCCGACGACGTCAGACACAAGGAGGACAAGGCGATCACCGCGGCGGCTGGCGCATGGCCGCCCAGTGCGTTCAACGCCGCGGTGAAAATAGCGCGTGGCTTCCGGCGAGGCCGGGTGCTAACGCAGGCACGCATCAGGGGTCGGTTGCGGCTTGAATCAGGTGGTCTTGGGCATCCAGTAACGGCACGCCGTAGTCCAGCAGCACGCGCCGAAACTCTGGTTGCAAACGCTCGATCAGCGTATTGATCTCGTGCTTCCAAGCTTTCTCGCGATGGCGCAGGCCCATCGAGACATTGAACGCCAAGGGTACGTCATCGACCTGAGCCGGCAGGGGCGTCACCAGTAGCGGCGGTGTCTGCTGCGCAGCGCCATAGCCGGCGATGGGTCCCCAAACAACCGCGATGTCGGTGACGCCCGCGGCGACGTCATCGACGGCCTGCTTCGCCGGTGCGAGGTGCCGCGTATCGACGGTGCGTTGGTAGGGGCGGGTCTGGGCCATCAAACCATAATTGGCGATCAGCGTTGCCGGTGGCGTGCCAGCTACCACGCCGAGCCGCAGCTCTTTCAGTGCCGGGTCTGACAATGATTCGATACGAGGGCTGCCGTCTGCCCGCTGCACCAGACTGTAGACCGAGCGATAGTACGGATTGGTGTTCTGCACCATCTCGTTGACGGACGTGATGCCCATCACCAGGTCGCAGCGCCGCACCTGTAATGTGTTGCGGACGAAGCCAACGCTCTGCGGCCACCAGCGGTAATGCAACGGTCGGTCGAGAGCGGTCGCGATGATCTCGGCAACGCGGTTTTCGAAGCCCTGCATCTCGCGATTGGAGAAGGGCAGGTTGTTCGGATCGCCGCAGACCGTGAAGTGGTCGGTATTGCGCCCCTCATGATCCCCGGCCGCGCCCTGCGCGGAGAGGGCGGGCAGTGTCAGCGCGAGGCAGAGCAAAACAGCCCTCCACGGCATAGTGGCGCGCATGTCGTGGTCCGCTATCACTTGCTTTTCGGGAATTTATCCGGGCGCGCGGCGCCGGGAATCGCTCCGTCGGAGCGGGCCTTCAGGTAGGCGTACAAATCATGCAGGTACGGGAGCACGTTCATGTTCTCCGCAAAACTGGGCATGACGAAGTTTTCCTGGCCTTGCCGTCCCTGCACGATGACGTGCACAAAGTCCTGAAAGCTCAAGGTTTCCATCGATTCGGTCAGGGCCGGCGCGTAGGAACTGCCCATTCCGGCAGGTCCGTGACAGACATGACATTCGGAGTGGTAACGGCGGAAGCCGTTGTAGGTACCGAAGTCGACCTTGCCGCCCTGATAAAAGTAAGGCGTTTCGGCACTGAAGCTGAACGCACGGATGTCGCCGGCGGATTCTTCGATCGCGTGGGCGGTGGTGCTCAACGACAACGGCAGCAGGAGTGCCAGCGTTACCGTGCGCGGATGAAACGATCTGTAACGCATACGTAACCTCGACGGGATGCTGTGAGACGGTAGCCCCGGATCGATAGCGCGGCTCGGCGTTTCTGGTTTGAAGAGGAAATGCCGTGCCGTCGCATCTGTCTGGAGCGATAGGGGCGAATTGATTCGCCCGGTGGCTTGGGCATGGGCGAATGAATTCGCCCCTGACCGCTCGCCGCCCCGATGGAGCAGGGGCGGCGCTGGCCGTGGTTGCGGTTTAGTTGGGCAGTTCGAACACGGTCAGCTGTCCGCCGAGCTGGGTGTAGTTACTCAGCGAGGCGTAGGCGCCGACCGCGCCGAGACCGGCCTGCGGGTCTTCCAGACCGGCGGCCATGCCGATGCCGGCCCAACCGCCGAGACCCGAGAGCACGGCGACGTACTGCTTGCCGTTGTGCTCATAGGTGTTGACGTTGCCGATGATGCCCGACGGCGTCTTGAACTTGTAGAGTTCCTCGCCGGTGGCGGCATCGACTGCCTTCAGATAGCCCTCCAGGGTGCCGTAGAAGACGATGTCGCCAGCGGTGGACAGCGCCCCGGACCAGACCGAGAACTTCTCCGGATTGGACCACAGGATCTTGCCCTCGACCGCATCCCAGGCAATGAAGTTGCCCAGATTGTCGCCGCCCGGTGCCGGGTACATGCTCAGCGTCGCGCCGACATAGGGCTGACCGGCGGTGTAGGAGACCTGGAACGGCTCGTAGTCCATGCAGACATGGTTGGTGGGCACGTAGAACACGCCGGACTTGGGCGAGTAGGAGGCCGGCTGCTGATCCTTGGTGCCGAGCGCCGCCGGGCAGATGCCGGTGGTGTTCACATCCTCGCCCTGATGATCGGTAGAGTATTGCGCCACCACCTGCGGACGGCCGGTCTCCATGTCGACATGGGTGGCCCAGTTGACCGCCGGGTCATACTTCTCCGCCACCAGCAGATCACCGTTCTCACGGTCCATGGTGTAGGCGAAGCCGTTGCGGTCGAAGTGCACCAGCACCTTGCGCTGCTTACCGTCGATCTCCTTCTCGGCCAGGATCATCTCGTTGACGCCGTCGTAGTCCCATTCGTCGTGGGGCGTCATCTGATAGACCCACTTGGCCATACCGGTGTCGACGTCACGTGCCCAGATGGTCATCGACCAGCGGTTGTCGCCGGGGCGTTGCACCGGGTTCCAGGTACTCGGGTTGCCGCTGCCGTAGTAGACCAGGTTGAGATCCGGATCATAGGAGAACCAGCCCCAGGTGGTGCCGCCGCCGATCTTCCACTGATCGCCTTCCCAGGTGTTGGTGCCGGAGTTCTCGCCCACCGGCTGGCCGAGATGGGTGGTCTTGATCGGGTCCATCAGCGTATCGGAGTCCGGCCCCATCGAATAGCCGCGCCAGGCCTGCGAGCCGTCGGCGATGTTGTAGGCGGTCAGGTGACCACGCACGCCGAACTCACCACCGGAGATACCGACGTAGACCTTGTCCTTGACCACCATCGGCGCCGCGGTGCCGGTCTCGCCCTTGCTCGGGTCGCCGTTGGACACCGACCAGAGCTTTTCGCCGGTCTTGGCATTGAGGGCGACCAGCGTGGTGTCGGCCTGGTAGAGGAAGATCTTGCCGTCGCCGTAGGCAACGCCGCGGTTTACGGTGTCGCAGCACATCACCGGGATGACGCTGCTGTCTTGGCGCGGCTCGTACTTCCAGATGATCCTGCCGTCGTCCTTCAGGTCGAGGGCGAAGACCTTGTTGGGGAAGGGTGTGTGGATATACATCACGTCGCCGATCACCAGCGGACCACCCTCGTGACCGCGCAGCACACCGGTGGAGAAGCTCCAGGCGACCCTCAGCTTATCAACATTGCCCTTATTGATCTGGTCGAGTGAGCTATATCGCTGGCTGGCGTAGTTGCCATTCTGCATGACCCAGTCCTTCGGGTTTTGTTGCATTTCCAATAGTTCGGCACTGGCCAGAGCCCCGCAAGCGCCACCGATTGTGGTGGCCGCAATAGTGGTAGCGGCAAGGGTCTTTAATCGCATCATGGTGGTAAACCTCGTTTTTCGAATGACCTGTTAAGGCTCTTTGTAGAATCAGCGACGACGCGATTCGCTATTGTTGTTGTACCTGGAGCGGTCCATCTGCTGCTATGAACCAGCAGCGTCACTGGTGGGGTTTGGCGTGTGCAGAATTTCCTGGAAACAGGGTGAAACTGTACATCGCGTTCAGTAGACTTATCAGACGAAGCATGACTCGTGCCAGTGTGCAGTCAGGTATGATGGGGGCGTCATTGGGAGCGCCGGTTTTCTAACAGGCGCATGCCGTAGCGTTCCCGTCTGCCACGGCGCTCCAGAGCAACCGATGCGGGCATCAGGGCAACGCCCGGTAAGTTCACGGTCGCAGGTTTAGAGACTGCGCAAATATTCCTGAAGTCCCCCGGAAGCCGACTCACCGTAGGATGGGTAGAGCGAAGCGAAACCCATCAATCAGCTGCCTGATCGAATTGATTGGTGTCGCTGTACCGGCGCGGAACAGTCCGCGTGACAGGCTGTACCCGCTAGGACGATTGGTCGTCAGAGTTCGCCGCTCATGATGCGTTTGGAATTGCGCATATTGCGGAAGACGAGGGGCACGGCAGTACCTTGCGCATGGGATGCGTGGATGCTCTCGACCCTTTGCTGCAAGGCAGCATGGTCCGGCGATTTGCTGCAGACCGGATCGGCATTGGCGGCATCGCCGGTGAGGAGATAGGCTTGGCAGCGGCAACCGCCGAAGTCGTTTTCACGCTCGGGGCAGGTGCGGCAGGGTTCCTTCATCCATGCATCGCCGCGGTATTTGTTGAAGTCTGGCGAGTCGCGCCAAATCCATTCGATATCATGATCGCGCACGTTGGGGAACTCGAGACCCGGCAGCATCCCCGCCGCATGGCAGGGTAGAGCGACGCCATGGGGGTTGACCAGCAAAAAGATACCGCCCCAGCCGCGCACGCAGGGTTTGGGTCGGTCTTCGTAATAGTCCGGCACCACGTACAGCACGCGCATCTTGCCTTTTAGTTTTTCTTGATACGCGTGGGCCACGGCCTCGGCCCGTTGTACCTGTTCTAACGTTGGCAGCAATTGCTCGCGGTTCTTCAGCGCCCAGCCGTAATACTGCGTCGTGGCCAATTCCAGGTAATCGGCCTCTAGTGAGTGTGCGAATTGAATGATTTCTTCCACCTGATCGGTATTCTGTCGATGCAGGACGAAGCAGAGCACCATCGGATAGCCATACTGCTTCACCAGCTTGGCCATTGCCTGCTTGTGCTGAAAGGAATCATTGCGGGCGATATGGTTGTTGATCTCCTCGTTGCTCGCCTGGAAACTGATTTGAATGTGATCCAGGCCGGCCTGCTTAAATGCGCGGATACGGGCCTCATCCATGCCGACGCCGGAGGTGATCAGATTGGTGTAGTAGCCCAGCTGTCGGGCCTCGGCGATCAGCTCCTCCAGATCGCCGCGGACCAGCGGCTCGCCGCCGGAAAAACCGAGCTGGACCGCGCCCATGGCCCGTGCCTCGCGGAAGACGCGCTTCCAGTCATCGGTGCTGAGCTCTTGCTGCTCACGGGCAATATCCAGAGGGTTGGAGCAGTAGGGGCATTGCAGCGGACACTTGTAGGTCAGCTCCGCTAGCAGCCAGTGCGGATTAGGTAGGTGCGGATTAGACTGGTTCGCTTTAGATTGGGCCGCGTTCGATCCACTGTTGCTCATATGCGGTGCTCAGGAAGTTGATGACGTCGTCCCGCAGGCCGTCGCTGTCCGGGAACTTGTGTTCGAGTTCGCCGATGATCGCGGCGACGGTGCGTTCGCCGTCGCAACGGCTGAGGATCTCGCCGGCGGCCGGGTTCAGCTTGACCATGCCCTCGGGGTACAGGATCACGTAGCTCCCTTGTGCCTCCTCCCACTGCAGGCGGAAAGTGCGGGCCATCACCGGCACGTCTTCAGGGCCGAAACTGACTGTCATTGTGCGTCTCGAACGTTGTGATAGGGCGGGCGCTTCTCGACATAAGCCATCCACATGCAGTCCAGCATGGTCCAGAGCACGTCGAGCTTGAATTGGAGCACGTCGAGCATCTGCTCTTGTTGCTCGCGCGTGCGGTAATAATCCAGCGTGATCGCAAGACCATGCTCGACGTCGCGTCGCGCCTCGCTGAGACGCTTGCGGAAGTAGCGGTAACCGCGCTCGTCGATCCAGGGATAGTGCTCGGGCCAGCTGTCGAGCCGCGCCTTGTGGATGGTGGGGGCGAACAATTCCGTCAGCGATGAGCTGGCGGCGATCTGCCAGGGCTGCCGGCGTGCGAAGTTCATGTAGGCATCAATGGCGAAGCGCACGCCCGGCAACAGGAATCGGTGCGACAGGAGGTCGGCACGTTCGAGGCCGACCGCCTCCCCGAGCAGCAACCAGGCCTCGATGCCGCCCTCGTCCGCCTGTGTACCGTCGTGGTCGATGATGCGCTGCGCCCAGTGGCGGCGCACGTCCCGATCCGGGCAATTGGCCATGATCGCCGCGTCCTTTTGCGGGATCGTGGTCTGGTAGTAGAAGCGATTGGCCACCCAACCCTGAATGGCGTCCTTGTCCAGCTGGCCGGAGTTCATGCGGACATGAAACTCGTGGTGGATGTGGTAGTAGCGCTCTTTGTCGCGCAGCTTCTGCTCGAACTCGTCGCGCGTCCACGGCCTGGTTGCCTGCGGCGATCGGTCATGCGCAAGGCTCAAAGCCTGATCTCCATGCCATCCTCCGCCACCTCGATGCCGGCCTGCTCCAGCAGTCGCCGCTGCGGAGAGGACTCATCGAGGATCGGGTTGGTGTTGTTGATGTGGATTAGGATCTTGCGGGGCCGATCCAACTGCTTGAGCAGTTGCAGGATGCCGCCCTTGCCGGACTGATCCAGGTGGCCCATCTCGCTGCCGCTGCGCTCGCTGAAGCCCCCGCGGATCATCTCGTCGTCGGTCCACAGGGTGCCGTCTACCAGCAGGCAATCGGCGTTGCTCATGTGCTCGATGGTTTTACCCTCGAGCTGTCCGAGACCGGGCGCGTAGAACAGGCTTTTGCCGCTATGGCTGTCGCTGATGCGCACGCCGATGTTGTCGCCGGGCACGGTGTTGTGCCGATGCGGAGAGTAAGGGGGCGCCTCGCTCTTTAACGGTACAGCGACGAACGACAAGCCAGGTGCGTGGGGCATCGTGAAGGCCGAGCCGTCGGTCTGAACCTCATGCCAGTTCACGCCGCGAAAGTGTGACAGTAGGGGAAAAATCGGGTACCCGCTGCTCAGATCGTCCTTGACCGCCGCGGTGCAATAGACCTCCCAAGGCTCCGTATGCTCGCGCAGCAGCAACAGACCCGTGGTGTGATCGATTTGTGCATCTACGAGCAGGATGGCGCGGATGGCGGTGTCGCGCTGCCGACGGGCCGGTTGCAGTGCCGGAAAGGATTCGAGCTGCGCGCGGATGTCCGGCGATGCGTTGAAGAGCGTCCAGTCGGTATCGTTTGCGCTGATGGCAATCGACGACTGGGTGCGTGGCTTTGCCTTGATGCTGCCGTCCCTGACGCCGCGGCAGTTGCCGCAGTTGCAGTTCCATTGGGGAAAACCGCCGCCGGCGGCGGAGCCGAGAATGCGAATCCGCATGGATGTGCCGTGTTGCTGGTCCGAAACGGCTGTCGGACCGTTAACGGATGACCGTCAGCCGCGCACCGAAGTGAGATCGACGCGCGGCTGATGCCGCGTGGGGTTAGCGGTTGTTAATGTACAGGTTGATCTCAAAGCCGAGGCGGAGATCTTCAAAACTGGGGGTAGACCATTTCATGGTGTTGCTCCTCATTTACTCGTTGGTGGTTGGTCGCTTAGAGACAAAAGCTGAAGCATGGAACTGCTTCGGCTGAAATTCCCGTCGGACGGGACGTTAACAGCGAGAGACAAGCATAGTTTGTGCCATGCCTCTTGCCGTGCGTTGAAAGACCCCTCGTTGGCACTGCCGGTCTCGTCGACGTGACGATTCTGTGTCATTCCGTCACGCCGAGAGACTTGGGGGCGTCACAGCTTGGGTCAACTGCTGCAACCCTGGGCCGCGATCCAGTCGGCGAGAATGCGCATCTCGTCTTCATTGACGTTCTGCATGATGCCGTTCATCGCCGGTGTCATCGCGTTCTTGCGCACGCCCGACTTGATGTCCCGCAGCTGGTTGTATAGGTAGTCGGCGTTCTGGCCGGCGAGCTTTGGATAGACGGGAAGTATCGGATTCTGGGCGCTCTCGCCATGGCAGGAGACGCAAGTCTTGACCCGGTAGAGCGTGGCGCCGTCGGCCTCCTCGGCCAAGGCATTTGCCCCGGCACCGGCGAGAAGGACACACAGCAAGGGCCCTGCGACCATTTTTGAATGGATCAATGAAAACCTCCTTTGGTTTTTCTGGCTTGTTCCGAGCCCTGTCGTGGGGCCTCTCTGATTATGTTTCGCCGTTGCATCGGTGAGCCCGGCAACGTTGGGTTGCGCAATCACAAGCAGTATTCGTGCCGCCGCTTTTGCCGCCTTGGGAGCACCGACTCTCCCGTCGGCGCCACACCGTCGTCAGCCGCTGCGGACATCGCCGTGCTCACCTGTGCGCAGGCGTCCGCGGACAGCTCCGATTTGCGCCCTTGCTCGCAGAGGGCACCACGAAATCCGACATAGTCCGGTGCCAGCCCCAGCAGCGGTTCGATGTCCTCCACCCGCAGGCTGCCGGCGAGGCCGCAGAGCAGTCGATGTCTATGCGCCAGGGTCACGAAATCGGCCAGCTGACCGGCCGACATCAGGTCGGGGAGCCTGCCGTTCGCCTTGTCGGCGGTGTCCAGCATCACGCCGCTGAAACCGGCAGCAGCCAGGTCGGGGACAACGTCGAGGCGTGGTGACCGATCCGCGAACAGCACGGCGATGAGCCGATGCTCGGCGCCGATCGGGCGCAGCGCGTCCAGCAGCGCGTCGATCCCTGCGGTGCGAAACAGGCCGAGCTTGATGTAGTCGACTCCCGTCTGGGCGATCCGCTGCACCGCGGGCACAAGCGCCGCCGCCTCGCTCGGCAGGTCGCCGACGGTGGCGCTGACGGGGCATCTGGTACCGACCTGCTGCCGGATCGCCTTGATCGCGACGTTAGGCAGGGCGCCAAGCGCGCCCCGGTGCGGGTCTTTGCAGTCGATCAGGTCGGCACCGGCGCGCAGGGCGATCGCCGCCTCGGCCGCGTTGCTGACGCTGGCGAGCATGCCGGTCATGCGCAGGCGCTCCGCCGATGCCGCAGCAGGCGTTCCTCGAGCCAGCCCCAGGCCTCCCATTCCCGCTCGCCGGCGGTCTTGTCCATGGCGATGCGCAGGTAGTGCAGTTCCGCGTCGATCTTGGCGTCCGGCAGCATGCCGAGCCGGCTAACTAGGATCGCCAGTTCCAGCACGGCGGCCTGGGCGCGATTGAAGCCACGAAAGGGACGATGGTTGGCCTCGTGCACGATTTCGCAGTACAGCTTTGGGCGCTGGTCGTCACGATCGATTCGGACCACCTTCAGCTCCTGATGGGCCAGACAGTCGCGCAGGCGGTGTCCAATCACCTGTGTTGCGGGTGCCAAGGGCCAGTCGAAGTGTCCGGTCAGACAACCCGCATAGACGCGCACGTCGTCGGTCAGGTTGACCACGGCATGGCGCTCGCGCAACAGGTTGTCGAGGGTGCCGGACGGGCGAAACGGCGCGATCAGGAGCAGACCATCGCGCTCGCGCACGCCCATGGGGGCAATGTGCGTCTGTCCGTCCGGCCCCAGCGTGGTCAGGATGGTCTCGCGGATGAACTCGCTCAAGCGGCCTGTCTCCCGTTCTGCACCACCAGGTCGGCCCCCAGGGTCTCGGCCAGACCGGGGGCGCGCATGGCGTAGTGTTCCATGCCGACCAGGTGGTAGCGGTCGAAATAGTCCGAGATCGGACGTTCGATGCCGCGGTCGAAGGCCGGTGCGATGGCGTGGGTGCGCCCCGCCGGGGTGGCGACGACGCGACCCTGTTCGACCACGATTTGGCCGGACTTCAGCACCAGATCAGCGGCGCGGAACATGGCCGCCTTGTCGTCCTGCTCGCTGTAGACGCTGATGTCGGCGATGGCGCCGGGACCCAAGTGTCCGCGATCCGGCAGCCCCAGCAGCCGCGCTGGCGCGGCGCGGGTCATGACGGCGATGTCGTAGAGGTCGTATTCGCGATCGAGATGGCGCAGCACGGTGGCATCCGCCGCGGTCGGGTTGATGCGTGCCAGCCACTCGGCCCGATAGTGCTTGTCCATCAACAGGCGAAACAGCTCTGGATAGGCGGTGAAAGGCGCGCCGTTGGGGTGGTCGGTGGTGAAGAAGACCCGCCACGGGTCGTCCACCAATAGGAAGATCTCCAGGCCGATGGCCCATTGCAGCGCGTTGACGAAGTTGCGCTGCCGGTACTGGAACGGCACCACGCCGCCGCCGCCGTCCTCCGCCTCCCACACCGCCCACTTCTTCGGTCGCGCGATGCCGCGCGCGTCGAACTGGCGCAACACATCGCCGGAGATCGTCACCGTTTGGCCGAACAGCACTTGGCCGACGTCGACGCTGACGTTCGGGTGCCTGTTGATGGCGTCGGTCAGCGCCGCGGCGCCGCTGGAAAAGCCGCGCTCGCCCTCTTTGCCGTAGCCATAGAACTGCACATGCGCCAGGTGCATGGGCAGGCCTTCGGCGGCGTCGATGGTGTCGATGGCCGTTTCCACATTGCCGGCGACGCCGAGGTTGCTGCAATGCACGTGCAGCGGATGCGGTATGCCGAGCTGATGCACCGCCCGCTGCAGTGCGCCCAGGATCTGGCGCGACGTCATACCGTACATCGGCACCTCGTCGTCGAGACCGAAGGTGCGCGCGTTAAACTTGAATGCGGTGGCGCCGCCGGCGTTGATGACCTTGATACCGAGGCAGCGCGTGGCGTGCAGGGTCCAGGCCACGTAGTCATTGATGCTGGCCTGCTCGGCGCCGTCGCGCAGCATGCGCAGCAGCAGGTCGTCGTTGCCCAGGATCGCGAGCCCGGCCTTGTCGATGATCGGGATGTCCGCCAGCTCCGCGTGCACCTGGCCGGCGTTCAGCGGCAGCACGGCGGGCTCCACCACGGTGGTAAAGCCCATCTCCGCATAGCGATAACCGGTGTCGGCAGCGGACCACTTGGCGCCGGAGAAGGGCAGGGCGGCATAGCGCCGGGCGGTTGCCAGGTGCTGCTCGGGCATCAGCACCCGCGCGGTGTTGACGTTGCCGCCAGCGATATGGCTGTGGATGTCGATGGCGCCGGCCATCAGCACGCGGCCGGTAAGATCAATGGTCCGGTCGGCGCGGGACGGCGCCGACGGCGGCGGGCAGATGTGGCTGCCGTCCACCCACACGTCGCCGATCTCACCGCGCAAGCCGTTGACGGGATCGAACAGGCGGGCGCCTTGCAAACAGGTCAGCATGGTCGTGGGGTCTCCACCGGTGGATCGAGCGGACGGGCGGGCAGGAGTTCGAGCAGACGAGCGAAGACCTCGCCGCTGGCGGGCAGGCCGGTCTCGACCAGGGCCGTCAGCGGCAGCAGGGCCATGCTGTCGCCGCGATGCACGGCGCCGGCCCGATGCACGCCGGGTACGGCTAGCGGGATGAAGACGGCTGGCTCGTGCTCCAGCACCATAGCCGGATGCCCCAGTATCACCGTCGGCACGGAGGTCGCGGGTGGTGGCTCCGGATTCAGCGTGCTGATCCACAGCAGCAGGTCGGCACCGTCGTGGTCCAGCAGGCGTTGCGCAGCGCCGCGGCGGGGCTCGTAGCGCGGTACGCTGCCCCCGAAATTTTGGCGGATGCTGAAGCCGGTGTGCCACGCACTGACCTGATGGGCGCTGCTTTCGCCGTCGGCGCCTCCAAGCGGCAGCAGCGCCGCGCGGCCTTCCTGATTGAGTTGCCTGACCACCGCGGCCAGAGCGCGAACGGCTAGGTCTGGTTGCGGCTCCGATTGCAGATCCGAGGCGGAGAAGGCGATCACCGGGTAGGCGGCGGCCGCCAAACGCTTGGCCAGGTCGGCGGCGCCGGGATAGGGGTCGATGTCCAAAGGGCGCTTGGCGAGATGTGCCCGCAGCACGCCGACGAAGTCGCGCAACTGACCCACGCTCAGGCGGACGTCAGCGGCTGCTCGGCCGCCTGACTCGGCCTTATCCGACGGGGCTGCGCCGGGTCTGGGGCTGACAGCACTGTCGCTGGCTCCGGTGCACACCTCGACCAGCGTTGCCGCGACCGTTGCATGTAGCCGCTCGCCGGGTTGCAGGATGCGCTCGCGTAGTCGGGGGAAGCGCTCCGTGAGCCCGCTGCCGACCAGTACGACCAAATCGGCGCGGTTGCGTACCTCGCCGAGGCTAGTGATCATCCAGCCGCTTTCCTCCAACACCGAGAGGTTGCTGATCAGGGCGCCGCCGTTGCGATGGTCCAGCGCGCCGCCGCTTTGTGCGGCCAAGCGCAGCGCGCCCCGCTGGTCCGCTAGGTCGCCGCACAGACCGGCGAACAACGGCAACCGTGCGGAGCCCAACAGCGCCGCGGCCTCGGTGAGTGCTTGCTCCAGCGATACATCGCGGCCGTTGATGCGCGGGCTGGTCTCAGGTGCCGTCAATGCCGCCGTGAAAGCGACCTCCGCGCGGTCGCAACCATGACTATCGACCCCGAGGCCATGGCTGCGCCGCAGGGGTGACAGGTCGTCACAGCCCAGGCCGCAAAAGGGGCAGGCAATGGTGGGTGGTGGTGCCGCGCTGGGCTGATCCGGCATGGCTTGGCGGCCTCGTTTGCTGTCGCGTCGGGGATGATGCGGCTAGGGATGACGCGGGAGCAGCAAGGCTCGGGCCAGTGTTCGCCCGACTGATCTCGCTGCAGGTGTCATGCACATCAATCAAGGCCGAGGTCTTGGCGGTCAATCGCCGGGGCGCTTGCTCGATCCAGCCGCCGGGCCCGGCGCCGACGCGGGAACCGTTACCGGTGCCGCTAGGCGCTTGTGGATCTCCGCGACCTGGGTCAACTCGTCCTTGGTCAATCGGTCGCAGGGCCTCAGGCTCTGCTCGGTCCGCAGGCCGCGCAGGCGGGCGATGGGTGCAATGATGTGCTCCTCGACCAGATGAGTTGCGACGTCCTCCATGAGTGCCGGCGGCGGCAGGGCATCGGCGCTGGCATCGTCCTTGGCATCGCCCCTGTAGAGCATCAGGCAGTGATGCAGCTTCTTCTGCGCGACCCCTCGTGTCTCCAAGGCATAGTGCAACATCTCGTGGCCAAGACTGTAGAACCCTTGGCCGCTGCGGCCGCGTCGTTCCCCGTCGATGAACACCTGCATCGAATCGATGAAGGTGCGTTTGGGATCGATCTGAATGCGGTTGGTCCCGTCGTAGTGAAACGCGAGGAAGTTCTTCGGGAACGGAAACACCGAATCGATATGACTGTCGATCCATTCCACCGAGACTTCCGCCGAGGAGCGCGTCGGCTGCATGGCAGACCAGTCGCGCCAGATGGCGGGATGGGTTTTGATCCAATCCTTCTGCCAAACGCTCCAAGCCGGCGCCTGTGATGCGAGCGCAAAGGGCGCGAATTGAACGACGGGTGTCGGTGTCTCGTCCGGCAGCGCAAACCGCCGAACCAGATACGACCAGATCCGATCGGCCTTCGACTGGACAGCCGGATACTGCTCTACTGGTATCTGGCCCAGCAAGACGACGCGGCCGAGGCTCTGTCCGTCATCTTGTGCTTGGGGCTGGGTGGCGGCTGCTTGAAATGACATCGAGGCGATGATCAGCAGGCACGACGCCAGGGAGCAAGCCGGCCACTGGCCAACATTCGGCGGGGTTCGTGGCGACAGCCGCGAGTGAGGGAGGCATGGCAGCATCGAACACCAGCCTCGCTGGTGAAGAACCAAACGCGAATGATAGCCGATTTCGTTCAAACCTGACATCGCGTCCTTGACGTCTACCCTGATTTCCGGCTCTGATGGCCAATCCATCCGCAGCTCCCTAGCCGAAGCAGTACAACGGGGACGAAGTCCATGAAAGCCAGACCCCGCATTTGGGTGTGTCGCAGCGAGGAACTCGAGGAAGGGGATTACAAGCGTGTTGAGGTGGCTTATGCCAAAGCGCCTTGTTCTGTCGTCGTGTTCCGCTACGAAGGCAATTGTCTCGGATATCGAAATCTTTGCGTGCACATGCCGCGCAGGCTCGACTGCGAGAAAGACATGATTTTCGATGATGCCGGGCGACATCTGCGCTGCTCGATGCACGGGATTGTCTATGATCCCGTGACGGGGGAATCCATGAGCGCAATCTGTGCAGGCGAAAAGCTAACCTCCGTCAAGGTCGAGGAGGATGAGGTCGGGGTATGGATTTTCGACAAGCGCGTCAAACCCTTGCTCGAAGCAACGGAATGAACGGAATTCCGCCCGGCGCTGTCGCCGGATCAGGTGTAGATGTAGATGACCAGCAGCGACTAGCTTGCCAGACTTGCAACGTTCATTCATTGCAGGCCCCTGCGGCCTCAAGTCAGATCTCCAAAAGTGTCCCCAGGGTCAAATAGAACGCGTCCAGCCACTGCTCAACGCTGTTGTAGTTGGAGATGTGCGGACGCCCACCAAGGCTCTCGCGGGCGGCAATGTAGTTGATGCTGCCGTCGTTGAGCACCTCGACCTCAAACATCGGCGGTATCGGCGGCGGGCCACAGGATCTCGCCCAGGCCGTCGTCGGCGAGGTCGCCGAGGTAGCGATGGGCGCCGGGGGGCGGTGAGGTCGTCCAGGGCCCGAGGTCGGCGAGGGTGCCGAGTTGGGTGCACAGCAGGCGCAGAAAACTCAGGTCGTGCAGACCGTTGTCGTTGAAGGTGGAGGGCAGGGCGTCCGGGCGTCTGGACAGCAACAGGGTGCCCCGGCGCATGCCGCTGCCGGCCATGGTGCCGGTGCTACCCAGCACGACAATGGTGCCGGCGATCATGTTGACGCCGCACCAGCCGCCGGCATCGCCCTGGATCAGGATCAGGCCGCGGCGCATGCGTTCGCCGACGCGGTCGCCGGCATGGCCCTGCACCTGGATCTGACCGCCGCTCATGCCTTGGGTGGCGCCGGTGCTTGGGCCGCCGAGGCGCTCGCCGGTGTTGCCGCTAATATGCAACTCGCCGCCGGTGAGGCCGGTGCCGGCCTCATCGCCGGTATCGCCTTCGACGCGGAGCAGGCCACCACGCATGCCCTGGCCGGTGGCGTCGCCGGCGTTGCCGGCAACCGTCAACTCGCCGCTGCGCATGCCGGCGCCGATGAAGTCGAGGTTGTCCGCCTTCGAGACGAGACGCAGGCGCTCGCACGGCTCTCCCGACAGCTCGAACAGTTCCCCGGCGGGTCTGGTCTGGTTGCCCACCTGCAGCGGCAGTTCGGCGATCTGCGCGAGGCTGAGCCGGGCCAGGCGCTCCGGCAGAAAGACGCGCAGGTCCAGACGTTGGGCCGTGGCCTCGCGTTGGGTCAGGGTCAGTTGCGTCATGCCGTCACCTCGTGCAGCCGGAAGTGAAACTGCCCGAGCTTGCCGCCGTAGTTGCCGGCGGAGATGCGCACGACGCCGCTGGTCGGACCGCCGGCGCAGGCGGCCTTGATGCCGGCGCGCATGGCGGCGGAGACATCCTCCGGGGTTAGGCCGTTGACGACGATCTCCATCACGCTGCGGACCTCACTGGAGAGGTTCGACGCCGTGAGTCCGCGCAGCGTCGGGCAAAAGGCCTGGTTCGTGGAGGCCATCAGCGCCTTGTACTTGGAGCCGACCTTCGAGCCGGAGCGCACGACACCGCCGGGGAAGGGCAGGATGACGTTCGGCAGTCGGCGCATGGCCACCACCGCCGCCTCGCAGGCGGTAAGCGCGGCCCGCTGAGAATTCGCGAGGACCAGAAAATTGCCTCCACCGACGGCCTTGCAGCGAGCGGTGGTCTCTTGCGCCAGAAACTCCCCGTCCATGACCGGAACGCGCCAGTAGCGTTTGCCGCCGATCTGTTTCGAGATTTGCCAGCCGTCACCGAAAAAGCGCAGGTTCTTGCCTAGGGGCAGCTGGTCGTCGCCGTCCATGCCGGCGAACACGGCCGTAGTCGGACAGGTCAGCACGCATTGCCCGACACGGTTTTCCAATTGTTTGGCCAGTTCCTTATTGGACATGCCGAACAGCAGGACGCTGACGCCGTGGCGACCGTCCGGCGTTGTCTCGGGGGCGAGTTCGGCCTCGACGCCAGCCTCGACGCCGCAACCGATCACGGACGTAGCGAAACCGGTCATGGTGTCGCCGGCCTGGCGGGCCCAGCGTGCGTCGATGGCGGTGATCAGAATCCGCGTTGCCTTCATACCGAAGGCCTCGGCGAAGGTGTCTTCGATCGGGATGCCGTTCAAGTTCATCGGGTCGGCTGCTCGCCGTCGCCACTGACCGGCGTCGGATGGTCTTGGCCGCGAGCGGGTTGACCAATGCCTGCTGCCACATGCGCAATAGCAGATGGTCTGTTAGGGGTGTTCGCTGGACTGTGCATAAAGTCGTTTCGATCCCGCAACAGCGACGAGAGACGCTCACTGCTGCGGCAGGACGCTGCGTAAAATTTGAGAGCCAGCCTGCTTTCCAGCAATCGCCGTGCCGATGTCCGCGGGCTCGCCTCAGTATGATTCCCTCATCGGCCCGCTCTTCGCTGTAACCCTCTCCGGTTTAAGGATGTGACAGATTGCGCCAAGTGGGACGCATGCGGGCAGTCGCGGTGCAATGGCGTCGCGGTTGAGCGGCGTCGATTCTGAAAAACCGCCTGAGTTGCTAGGACTTGCCCGGTCTCGACACGGCGGCCGATCCTTCGGCACGCGAGTTGCTGAGCGTTTCCCTATGGAAAATGCCCACTTCACTCGTCCTTCAAACGATTCGCTGACCGATCTTCGTCCTAGCGCTCACGACGCGCCCCAGCTGGCACCCCGCCCGACGCACCAAACTCAGGCCCAAAGGCGGCCCCGGGCCGCGCCCAGCTTTGCGCAAGTGGATGTCGAGGCCCCAGCGCGTCTGCACTTGGGATTCCTTGATCTCTGCGGCGACCTCGGTCGGCGCTTCGGCAGTCTGGGCCTGGCGATCGATGCCTTTCCGACCCGGCTGCGGGTGCGACCGGCGGCGACGATCTCGGCGACCGGTCCGAATGCCGATCGGGCTGAGCGAAGTGCGCGGCGCGTTCAACAAGCGCTGGGGCTGCCGGGCGGGGTGCGGATCGACGTCGAAGAAGCCACCCCTGGACATCTCGGTCTGGGGTCCGGGACGCAGATGTGTCTCGCCGTGGGCGCGGCCTACGCGCGACTGTACGGCGTCGAACCCGATACCGGCCATCTGGCGGAGTCCATGGGGCGTGGTGCGCGCTCTGGTATCGGCGTCGGGACCTTCGACCATGGTGGTTTCCTGCTCGATGGTGGCCGCGGCGCGAGCACGAATGCGCCGCCGCTGATTGCTCGGACGGCCTATCCGAAGGCATGGCGTGTCGTGCTGCTGCTGGACCGTCGCGGCGAAGGCCTGCACGGGGCGCAGGAACTCGACGCCTTCCGCCGGCTGCCGCCGTTTCCGGCAGAGCGCGCCGGGCACCTGTGCCGGTTGGCGCTGATGCAGATCATGCCGGCCGTGGTGGAGCAGGATCCGATGCCCTTCGCCCGCGGCATCGCCGAGCTGCAGCGCGTGGTGGGCGATCACTTCGCGCCGGCGCAGGGGGGACGTTTCACCAGCCCGGCCGTCGCCGATGCGCTGGCCTTTGCCGAGCACGAGGGTTTTCCCGGCGTCGGCCAGAGTTCCTGGGGGCCGACCGGCTTCGTGCTCACCAGCGACGAGCAGCAGGCGCTGGACTTAGTCGAGCGTCTGCATCGCCGTGTCGGCGACCTGTCCCCACTGCGTTTCATGCTCGTGCGCGGGTGTAATCATGGCAGCCGCATCGAGACCTACCCTTGCACCGAATCCCTGAGGAAAGCCTTTTGAGCACCGCCAAGCCCACCATCCTGCACATGCTGACCGCCGCGCCGAATCTGAGCCCGTTTGATGTCAACATGGCCATCGATGCCGGCTGGCAGCACTGCATTCCGTATACGGCCATCGGCGTGGATCAGGTGCAGGCCTACACCCAGGACGCGATCTTCTCCCGCGGGCCGAAGGGCGTGAAGCATACCGGCCTGTTCATTGGCGGACGCGACATCCATCTCGCTATGGACATGCTCGAGGCGGCGCGTAAGTCCATGGTGCCGCCGTTCGAGGTGTCGGTGTTCGCAGACCCGAGCGGCGCCTTTACCACCGCCGCAGGCATGGTCGCGTGCGCCGAGAAACACTTACGTGCGTCGAAAGAGCTCAAGCTGAAAGGACGTCGGACGCTGGTGTTCGGCGGCACCGGCCCAGTCGGTTCCACTTGCGCGGTGCTGGCGGCCCAGGCCGGTGCCCACGTCGCGATCGTTAGCCACGCGGGCGCGGACCGGGCACGGCAGGCGGCCGAGCTATGCGCGCGCCGCTACGGCATCGAGGCCGAAGGTGTCGACGGCAGCAACGATGCGGCAGTTCTGGCCCTGATGGAGGACGTCGAAGTAGTGTTCGGTGCCGCCGCCGCCGGCGTGCAGGTGCTGTCCCGGCGTCACATCGAGGCAGCGCCGCGGCTCGCGGTGGCCTGCGATGTCAACGCGGTGCCGCCGGAGGGGATCGAAGGGGTTGGTGTTATGAACGATGGCGTGCCGATCGAGGGCAGCTCCAGCGGTGCGGTGGGCATCGGCGCCCTGGCCGTGGGCAACGTGAAATACCAGACCCAGCGCGCGCTGCTCAAGCGCATGTTGTCGGCGGACAAGCCCCAGTACCTGCATTTCGACCAGGCGTTCGAAGAGGCGAGGACGCATGTCTAAGGCCGTTGGCCTGACCCTGCTCGGTGTGGATGTTCGTTCGCTGGCCCAATCCGCCGCGGTGCGGGACCTGCCTCGGCAGGGCCGACGATGGTCTCGGCGACCGCTGACCGGCATCGACTGTTTTGGCGATTTGGATGCGAGAGCGGCCTGTGATCGGTTCGTCCGAGCCGAGGCGTGCAACGCCGATGCGCTGGCTGATGCCGCCATCGCGGCGGCGCGGGGCGGCGCCCACGACCGGGCGGATCTGATCATCGGCGGCGGGCTCGACGCAAGGCCGGACCTGCTGCGCCGGCTCGAAAGGCACTATCGCCGGCGCGGCAACGGCCCGGAGGTCGCCGGCCTGCTGGCGGAGCCGGCGCGTTGGTTCAGTCTGCTTGATCGGCTGGGCATTGCCCATCCCCCGGTGGCTTTCTGCCGGCCATCAGTGCCGGACGGCTGGCTGTTGAAGCATGCGGCCTCCTGCGGTGGTCAGGCCGTGCTTCCGGCCTCCGACGCCGGGCCGGATCTCGCCGCCGATGCCTACTTTCAGCGCTTCGTCGCCGGGCCGGTCGCGTCGGTGGTGCTCATCGCCGATGGCCGCGACGCGCGGATTATCGGCTTCAATCGGCTCTTCTTCGTGACCGTCGGGCGGCGAACGTTCAGCTATGCCGGTGCCGTCTCCTGGGCCGGACCGTCCGTCGAAGAGCAAAGGACTGTTCGCGGTTGGGTCGACAGACTGACGCGGGAGCTCGGGTTGCGCGGCCTCAACGGCATTGACCTGGTGCTGCCCGCGTCCGGGGCGCCGGTGTCCGAGCGCGGGCCGCTGCTGTTGGAACTCAACGCTCGCCCCACCGCAACCCTGGAACTGCACCCGGAGCGGTTGCCGGGGGGCGCCGTCCACTGCCATCTGGCGGCCTGCGATGGCCGTCCGCCCTCAATGCCGATCGACGCAACGGCCCCACGCGGGTTCCACGGGTATCGGGTGCTGTACGCCCCGCATCCTGTCAGGGTAACGCGTCGCGACTGGCCCGCCTGGTGTCGTGATCGACCGGTACCCGGCAGCCACATTGCCGCCGGCGAGCCGATCTGCTGCGTCTACGCGGACGGCGACGACGGGGTGCTTGTCGAAAAACGACTGCGCAGACGTGCGACCGTCGTTCTGCGTTCTCTCGCAGCCTCAACCCAATCCCAGCCCGACGCACCGGACACCGAAGCAGCATGAATCGCCACACCGACACGCCATCCGCCAAAGCCAGTCCGGCAACCCGGGGTCTGGGCCTGAACCGACGCGCCGGCCAGATCGTGCAGACGCTGCTGGAGGACGCCGAGGTGCTGCGGGTCGGCGTCGACCGGCTCGCCAACGGCACCCGAATCATCGATGCCGGAATTGATCATCCCGGCGGGCTTGAGGCCGGCCGGCTGATCGCCGAGGTCTGCCTGGGCGGACTCGGGCGCATTGCGCTGGCCGGCGCCGGCCCGGTCGCGGACTGGCCCGTTTCGGTCCAGGTGCACAGCACCGATCCGGTGTTGGCCTGTCTCGGCAGCCAATACGCCGGCTGGAGCCTGTCCCATGGCGATGGCAAGGGTGCCTTCCACGCGCTGGGGTCGGGACCTGCTCGTGCCTTGGCCCGCAAGGAGAAGGCGCTGTTCGAGGAACTGGGCGTGGCCGACCGACACGACGCCGCCTGCCTGGTGCTTGAGGTCGACAAGGTGCCGCCGGTGGAGGTCGCGGACAAGATCGCAACCGCCTGCGGTGTCGATGCCGAGGCGCTGACCTTGCTGCTAACGCCGACGCGCAGCCTGGCTGGGACGGTCCAGGTGGTCTCGCGGGTGCTGGAAGTGGCGCTGCACAAGGCCCACGAGCTGCATTTCCCGCTGGAGCGCATCATCGACGGCAGCGGTACCGCACCGTTGCCGCCGCCGGCACCGGACTTTCTCAACGCCATGGGTCGGACCAACGACGCCGTGCTCTACGGCGGCAGCGTCGTCCTCTACGTCGCCGGCCCCGATGCCGACGCCGAGGCGCTATGCCGGCAGTTGCCGAGTAGCGCGTCCCGCGACTACGGTCGACCCTTCGCGGAGGTCTTCAAGGCATACAAGTACGACTTCTTTCAGGTCGATCCGATGCTATTCAGCCCGGCCCGGGTGACCGTGACGGCGATGGACTCCGGCAACAGCTTTCGCGCCGGTGCGATTGATCTGGGGCTACTGTCGCGATCGTTCGGGGTCCGCCTCGGGACCGAGGCCGACGCCACGGCCGGCCAGGCACTCGCGGACGGCGGCTGAGCTTTGCGCATCGCCATCTTCACGGACCTGCCCGGCTGGCACGGCGCTCGGCTGCAACGAGCGTTCGCCGCGCGCGGTGCTGAGTCGGTGTTGTTGTCGCTGCGCGACTGTGCCATCGCATTGCGCACCGGCGCACCGCGGCTGCATTTACCGGGCCTCGGCGGAGGGCTGCCGGATGCAGCCTTTGTGCGCGGCATCGCCGGCGGTACGCTGGAGGAGGTGGTGTTCCGGCTCGACGTGCTGCACGCGCTCGAGGCGTTCGACATCCCCGTCTACAACAACGTTCGCGCCATCGAGCGCTCGGTGGATAAGAGCCTGACCAGCTTTCTGCTGGCGCAGGCGGGCCTGGCGACGCCGCCCACGCTGATCACCGCCGACCCGGATGAGGCCCGCGACTGGGTGCTGACGCAGACGGCGCGCGGTCATGGTCTGGTCTGTAAGCCGCTATTCGGTTCCCAGGGCGAGGGCCTGGTGCGGGTCGGCGACGTCGCGCAATTGCCCGAGGCCGAGGCCGTCAACGGTGTCTGGTACTTGCAACGCTTTATCGAGACGGCCGATACCGGCGCGGCGGACTGGCGTCTGTTCGTCATCGGCGGGCACGTGGTTGCGAGCATGCGTCGCAGCAACAGCGGCTGGCTGACCAATGTCGCCCAAGGTGGCCAGTGTCATGCCGGGGTGGCAGAGGGTGAGCACAAGCGTCTCGCCGAAGGCGCGGCGAACACGCTTCGTATGGACTATGCCGGTGTCGACTTGATGTGCGATCGCGACGGTCGTTGGTGGGTCATCGAAGTCAACAGCATCCCGGCTTGGCGCGGGCTGCAAGGGGTTTGCGGCGCAGATATTGCTTTGCTGCTGGTAGACAACTTGCTTGAGCGTCTGAGCAAGTCCCTGTCCCTGGAGGCGGTATGAACCCTGGATTAGGTATGAACACGATCAATTGGATCGAGTCGGGGCGTGTGCGCGATGCCTACCTCGCCGCCTGCGCGCTCGATGTCGCGGCGCTGAAGCCCGGCAACGTCTCCGCGGCATCGGCGGGCCACGGTATGACGAGCGACGATTTTCATCGCAGTGCGCTGGCCAGCGCCGCTGCGGTCTCGGACGCGGCACCGGGCCTGGGAAAACGCATCCGGCGCGCGGTGACCGCGACCCAAGACGCGGTCGGCATGAACACCAATTTGGGCATCGTGCTGCTGTGCGCGCCGCTGGCCGAGGCGGCGCTGCGCGCGACGACCGGACGGCCGTTGCGATCTGTAGTACGGGAGGTCTTGCGGCATGCGGACGTGCTGGATGCGGAACGGGTATTCGCCGCGATCCGCATCGCCAACCCCGGCGGGCTCGGCGACGCCGCCGAGCATGACGTGGCGCGCCCGGCCCAGGTGAGCTTGCGCGAGGCGATGGCCGCCGCGGCCGATCGCGACCATATCGCAGCCCTCTATGCCTCGGGCTTCGCGGACTTGTTCGACGATGCGCTACCGCATCTGAGCCAGGCGATCGGGTTTTTCGGCAATACCCACGTGGCGGTGTCCGACCTATACCTGCACCTGCTGTCGCGCTATCCCGATAGCCACGTTCAGCGCAAATTCGGAGCCGACGCGGCAGCGGCCTTGCGCGAGCAGGCCGCCGAGGTCTATGACGCTTGGCGCGTAGCCCGTGCCGGCGGCGCCCTGAGCGAACGCGATGCCGACCGGGATCGGGCGTCCGGGCTGCTTTGGGCCTTCGACGCGCGCCTCAAGTCGGCTGGCATCAATCCCGGCACCACCGCCGACCTGACCGTCGCGACCCTTTTCTTGGAACGGCTGCAACTCGCGGCTGCCCGCAACCCCGGCGTCCCCCGCCGGATCACCTGGCGGCAACTTCGCCTCGCGTCCAGTGGGGCGCCGCTGATCTCGACTCTACTCGTAGGAGAATCCTAAGATGGCTTTGATCGACAAGACAATGGTTGGCGAATCTCTGGTTGGCGACGGCAATGAGGTCGCACACATCGATCTGCTGATCGGCCCACGCGGCTCCGCGGTCGAGACCGCCTTCTGCAACGGACTGGTCAACAACAAGGATGGCTTTACCAGCCTGCTGGCCGTGGTCGCGCCAAATCTGCCGTGCAAGCCGAACACGATGATGTTCAACAAGGTCACCATCAAGGGTGCCAAGCAGGCGGTGCAGATGTTTGGCCCGGCCCAGCGCGGCGTCGCCATGGCTGTGGCCGACTGCGTCGAAGACGGCACCATCCCGATGGACGAGGCCAACGACGTGTTCATCTGCGTCGGCGTCTTTATCCACTGGGAAGCGGCCGACGACACCAAGATCCAGGACTACAACTACACCGCCACCAAGGAGTCCATCAAGCGCGCCGTCGCCGGCGATCCGCAACCGGCCGACGTGGTTGCAAAAAAGGCCTCTCAGGGACATCCGTTCGCGGCCCACGACTGAGCACTCGGCGCGTTGGCCTGCGCAATCGTGCAGGCCGCGCCCATCGACTCGGGGCGGCCCGTTGCCGTCCCTCAAGATGCGGCGCTCTATTCACAGTTTTGCGAGGCGCGTCATGCGTTGTCTGGAATGCGATGGGGACTTGGTCGTGCTCGACAACGAGCACCTGCTCGCGTGCAGCGGTCTGACCCTGCACGAATATGCCATGCGTCATCATCTGCCGCTGGACATGCTGTTGCAGCCCGATCAGATCGGCAGCGTCTTCGAGGCGCCACCGTTTGCGGCGGCCAACGGCACCCCCGACGAGGCCGCGCGCGCAACGCTGCAAGGACTGCGCTGGGCCGGCCTAGTTCAAGAAGTTGTCCAGGAACCGGTGGCGGAACTCCCGCAGGGCTTAGGTCGGCAACCAATCCAACAACCCGTTCAACATCGGGCACGGCAGTCAAGGCCCGACCGGCGCTGCGATGTCATCATCCCAGGAGAAGTCCGACGGCTTGACTTGCTGCTGTGGGACGTTGAGCGCCTAGCGGACTATGGCTTTCGCTTTCGGCAGGCCTATGACTACGAGGGCGACGCCCATCGGGTCGTCGCGCGCAGCTATCTGCAGGCACCGCTCGGCAATCTCAGGGTTTGCACCCGGCAAGGCCTGCTGGCGGCCCCGGAACCGCCGCCGCCCTTTGTTGAGGTGCTGGCGGTCTTTGTCGGCCATGTTGCCGAATTGCAGGCCGGCTATCTGATGATGCCGTTCGCCGACGCCGTCGATGCCGATGCGGTGCGCGAACGGTTGGCGCGCGATCACGGCATCCACTGCGTCCTGCTCGACTATTCGGAACAGCCCGGTGGCGGCCTGCTGCGGACGCGCACGCCCGAGGACACGACGGCGCTGTTCGCGCTGTTGCAGTCGGAACTGCGGGCCATGCCCGGCGTTTGGGAGCGCTTTCACGAGCCGATGCCAACGGCCACCGTCACCAAGGAACTCATCTTCGACGCCGCCCACTTCATCACCGATCACCCGGCGAAGTGCTCGAACCTGCACGGCGGACGCTACCTGCTCCAGGTGCAGATGACAGGGCGCGTCGATCCGGTCACTGGCTGCGTTGTGGATTACGGCTATCTCAAGCGGGTGGTCGGCCAGCACATCATCGAGCGTTTCGACCACCACACGCTGAATTATGCGGCGCCGGAACTGGCCTGGCGCTCCAGTACCGAGATGGTCTGTGTCTACGTCTGGGAGCAATTGATCGATTTCCTGCCGGGGCTCAGCGGGCTGCGCCTGTACGAGACCACGCAATCCTGGTGCGACTATCGCGGGCCGACGCTGGCCGAGCACCAGGCGCTCGGCAGTCATCCGCTGCTACATCCGCTGGATGAGATTGCCGTAGTGGATCGCCGCCGCCTGCTGGGCGCCACCAGCACGCGGCATTTGCGCGTGGTCGATCCCTGCGCCTGAGTCGGAGCATTTCGCGTCAATCGCCCAGCGCTGCGATGTCCGCGGCACCGATGCGACCGTCGTGGAGGGCGCTCGACAGCAACACACCCGCGGCGCCCGCGTCCACGAGGCAGCGCAGGTCGTCGCCGTTGCGTATGCCGCCGGCGACATGTTGCCGGCACTGAGGCAGCCTGCGCCGTAGATCATCTAACAGCGCGAGGTCCGGGCCGAAGTCACCGCCGATGCGGTGTAATGACATCAGGATCAGGTCGCGGCGGTCGGTCCCAATCGTGGGCAGCAGGGTCGCCGGGCCGAGCAAGGTGTCGCCTTTGAAGTCCAGCGAGAGCAGGGCGTCGGGGGCAACGTCGATCAGGTGCGGGTCGGTCAAGGTCTCGGAGCCGATGACGGGTCGACCGGGGCAGGCAGCGCGAAACGCGGACAGGGCATCCCGATCGCCGAGGCCGGCATCGACCCATAGCGCGAGGCTCGGTTGAGCGCACGCGATGGCCTGCAGTAAGGCATGATTGTTGCCCAGCCCCATGATTGCGTCGAGGTCGGCCAGATACAGCGTGTCGGCGCCCAAGGTGTCGCGGAAGCGGCCGGCGAGGGCGGCCGGCTCCGCATCCGGGCACAGCGGACTGATTAGCGGGCGATAGTCATCCCGCCGACCACCTCGGGCACGGACCACGCGGCCCCCCATCAGGTCGATTACCGGTATCAGCTTCAAGGCAGTGCGATGCGGATCTTCGTCTTTGAATACATCACGGGTGGCGGCTACGCCGAGCGGCCGATGGTAGCGGACCTCGCGCGCGAAGGCGATCTGATGCTGCAGGCGCTGATCCGTGATCTGCATGCGATCCCCGACGTGCAGCTGTGCACCACGCGCGACACGCGCCTTCCCGAGCTCGGTTTCGCGATCGACGTGCAGCCGGTCTCGTCCCGCGCCGAGCTGCTGCGCGCCTGGTCCGTTGCAGTCGCCGAGGCGGACGCGGTGTGGCCCATCGCCCCGGAGACCGAGGGCGTGCTGGAGCTGCTCAGTGGCTGGGTGGAGATGGCCGGTCGCAGTTTGCTCAGCAGCCGGCCCGACGGCGTGCAGATCGCCGGCAGCAAGCTTGCCACCTCACGCAGGCTCGACGAGCGCGGCGTATCGGTGGTGCCGACCTGGCGGCCGACAGAGTTGAGGCTCATCGGCGACGGTTGCTGGGTGTTGAAGCCGGATCGTGGGGTGGGTTGCAGCGGTGCTCGCTTGATTCGCAGCCAGCGCTTGCTGGCTGACGCGATCGCGGACTTGCCGGATTTCGAGGATTGGGTGGTGCAACCCTACCTATCGGGTCAGGCCGCGAGCCTGTCGCTGTTGGTCGGCAACGGCCAGGTGGAATTGCTCGGCTGCAACGTCCAGCGCATTGTGTTGGACGACGATCAATTCATCCTCCTCGGCTGCGAGGTCAATGGCCTGCGTTGCGAGCGGGCTGCCTATGAGCAACTCAGTCGCGCCGTCGTCGACGCGCTACCGGGGCTGTGGGGTTATGTCGGGGTAGACCTGGCCATTACCGATGAGGGGCCGGTGGTGCTGGAGGTCAATCCGCGTTTGACCACCTCCTACATCGGCCTCAGCGAGTCCCTCGGCTGCAACGTGGCGGCCATGGTGGTGGACCTGATGCGCCCGCGCGCGCATGACCCGGAGACGCTGCTCCGGCCGCGACGAGTGGACGTGGATCTGGAGCAGTTTCATGTCGCCTGAATCCGACAACTCCGGCTGGATCGTCGGCTGGGACATCGGCGGCGCGCATCTCAAGGTCGCGCTGGCGGATGGTAACGGGCGTGTGCACCGGGTCGAGACTCACTACACGCCGCTGTGGCAGGGGTTGGAGCATCTGGACGCGGCGCTTGGCCAAGCGCTCGCGTGGCTACCGGACGCGCTGCATCGCGTCACCATGACGGCTGAACTCGTTGACCTGTTCGATGATCGCGCTCAGGGCGTGGCGGCGCTGAGCGCGCGCCTCGCGGCCCGCCTGCCCAGCGGACGGCTCCGCATCTACGCTGGTCCGGACGGGTTCGTCTCACCCGAGCGCGCCGCCGAGCATGCCGACCGTATTGCATCGGCCAACTGGCAGGCCACCGCCAGCCTGGTCGCCAGGCGCCTGTCTCATGCCCTCTTGGTGGACGTCGGCAGCACGACGACGGATATCATCCCCATCGTCGATGCCGACGTGCGTGCCCGCGGCTATAGCGATCGCGAGCGGCTGGCGACCCAGGAGTTGGTCTACACCGGTGTGGTCCGCACCTCCGTGATGTCGCTGACGCATCGGGTACCGCTGGCGGGGGACTGGATCGAATTGGCCGCGGAGCACTTTGCTACCATGGCCGACGTCTATCGTCTGACCGGCGAACTGCCGCCCGAACGCAGACCTGGGCGATACCGCCGACGGTCGTGAAAAGACCGAGCAGGCCAGCGCGGTGCGCCTCGCGCGCATGGTGGGCGATGACGCGGGGCGCCATGAACCTGGCGTCTGGCGCGGGCTTGCCCGTTACCTGCGCGAATGCCAGCTGACGCGGATCGGTCAGGCGCTGGCCCGGCAGTGTTCGCTGGGCCTCGCCGAGGATGCCCCGTTGGTCGGAGCGGGCGTTGGCCGGTTTTTGGTGCAACGGGCGGCGCAGCGGCAGGAGCGCCCCTATCTGGATCTCTCGGAACTGATCGACACCGGCGCACCGGAGGCGCGGACCACAGCGGTGCGCTACCCTGGTGCCGCTGTCGCCGCGGCGGATTGTGCGCCGGCGACGGCGATGGCGTTGCTTGCAGTTGGATCAAATCATGCAACGATTGACTGAACTCCCCTACCACCCGGACAGCGCGGCGCTGTTCGAGGCGTTCGCGGACCGCCCCTGGGCCGCGTTCCTCGACAGCGGCCGTCATCCCGGCACCGCCCATGGCGCCCAGGGTCGGTACGACATCCTCGCGGCCGACCCGATGCTGACCCTGGTCACCCGCGGCGGTCTCACCGAGCTGCGCGGCGGCGAGCGCTGCGAGTTGTCCCGCGAAGACCCGTTTGCGCTGCTGCGCGAACGGCTCGGCGTCGACCAGGAGCCGATTCCCGGCTTGCCCTTCTGCGGCGGTGCCATCGGTTGGTTCGGCTACGACCTCGGCCGACGCATCGAGCGCCTGCCGGTGCTCGCCGAAGACGCCGAGCAGATCCCGGACATGGCGGTGGGCGTCTACGACTGGGCGCTGGTGGTGGACCATGCCGAACGCCGCTCCTGGCTGGTGGCCGCCGGCCGCGATGCCGCCACCGCCGCACGCTGGGACGAGCTCATTGCGGCCTTTAGCATGCCGCCGTCGGCGCCCAAACACCGGCTCTTCCGCGTCCGCGGTGCCGTCCGCTCGAACATGACCCGTGCCCAGTACGGTGCCGCCTTCGGTCGCATCCAACGCTACATCCGCAACGGCGACTGTTACCAGGTGAACCTGGCCCAGCGTTTCGCGGCCCCCGCCGCCGGTGATCCCTGGCAGGGCTATCGGGAATTGCGGCGCCTGAATCCCGCGCCATTCTCCGCCTATCTGACGACGCCCTATGCGCAGGTGCTGAGCTCGTCACCGGAGCGTTTTCTGCAACTGCGCGACGGCGCGGTATCGACCAAGCCCATCAAGGGTACAAGGCCCCGCGGCGACTCCCCGGAGGCAGACTCGGTGCTGGCGATGGAGCTGTCGCACAGCCCCAAGGATCGCGCCGAGAACCTGATGATCGTCGACCTGTTGCGCAACGACATCGGCCGCGTCTGCCGCATCGGCAGCGTGCGGGTACCCGAGCTGTTCGCGGTGGAGAGTTTCGCCACCGTGCACCATCTGGTCAGCACCGTCACCGGCCATCTGGGGCAGGGCGAGGATGCGCTGAGTCTGCTGCGCGCCTGCTTCCCCGGCGGCTCCATCACCGGCGCGCCGAAGATCCGCTCCATGGAAATCATCGAGGAACTCGAGCCCCACCGGCGCGGTGTCTACTGCGGCGCGATCGGCTATCTGGGCTTCGATGGCGCCATGGACAGCAACATCGCCATCCGCACCCTGGTCAACAGCGACGGCGTGATCCGCTGCTGGGCCGGCGGCGGTATCGTCTACGACTCCGACGTCGACGCGGAGTATCAGGAGACCTTCGACAAGGCGGCGGCCATGTTGCGGCTGCTTGAGCCCGAGTTCCTCGCCGGTGTGGCCCAAACCGGTGTGGGTCGTTAAGCTCGGCGGCAGCCTGGAGGCGGCCGGAACGCTGAAATCCTGGGTCGATGCGCTGGTCGGCTGTGCCGTGCCGGTCGTGATCTGTCCGGGGGGTGGCTGCTTTGCCGACCGCGTGCGTGCTGCCCAAGCGCGCTGGCGCCTCGATGATCGCACCGCCCATCGCATGGCCATCCTGGCCATGGAGCAGACCGCGCACCTGCTGTGCGGGCTCTGTCCAGATTTAGTGCCACTCAAACATTCCCGTGAACTCGCCACGGGCAGCACCGACCGGGGCCTGTCGGTCTGGTTTCCTGCCGCGGAGCTGCTCGATGACGCCGACATCCCCGGCAGCTGGGACATCACCTCGGACAGCCTCGCCGCCGTCCTCGCCGGGCGCATCGGCGCGCGCGGGTTGGCAGTGGTCAAGTCGGCGCCGCTGCCAGCGGGGCCGGTGCACGCCGGCCAGATCGGCGATCTGCTTGATGTCGCGTTCGCCGACTACGGCAGCCGCTGTGGCTGCCCAGTCTGGTTGCTGTCCGGCGCCGACAGCAGCAGCTTCGAGCGGCTCGTGGTGCGAGGGGAGGGCGGCGTGCGGGTCCGTTTTGAACCTGAAGGCGGCAGTTGTTCCGGGTGTAGGGGCGAATTCATTCGCCCGGTCAAAGCCTGCCATGCGACTGAAATCGTATCTCCGGGCACACAATCCATTGATATTCTAAGTTGATTAGGCTGGGGTGAAGAACGAACCCCGGTAACAGCTACTCCCTGATTGTTGGGGTTCAACCTGTTCACCCCAGCTGACTACCGGGCTCCGCTGTTCTTGATGGCTCTTTCCAACCTTGGCCCGATCATTTGCGGGATCTTGAACCGATGACCTTAGCCCTGCGTCCCGGCCCTCTGATCATGGGCATCCTCAATATCACGCCCGACAGCTTTTCCGATGGCGGTCGACACATGGCGCGGGACGCGGCGGTCGGGCGCGCCCTGGAGATGTTGCGGCAGGGTGCGGACATCATCGATGTCGGCGGCGAGTCCACCCGTCCCGGTGCCGAGCCTGTCCCCGTCCAGGAGCAACGGCGGCGCGTGGTCGACGTGATCCGCTCGATCCGCGATGCGACCATCGACACGCCGCCCATTCTCAGCGTCGATACCACATCGGACCAGGTTGCCGAGGCGGCCCTGGACGCCGGCGCGGACTGGATCAACGACACCTCGGCCGGCCGCGATTCGGCGGGCATGCTGGCGCTGGCGGCGGAGCGGGGCGCACCGCTGGTGCTGATGCACCGGCAGGGTCAGCCGCGGACCATGCAGCAATCCCCAAGCTATCGAGACGTCGTCGCCGAGGTCCGCACCTTCTTGCTGGAGCGTGCGGCGGCGGCAATCGCCGCCGGGGTGGCCGCCGACCATATCCTGATCGACCCGGGCATCGGTTTCGGCAAGCGCCGGGCACACAACCTGGCCCTGCTGGCCGGGCTTGGCGAGCTGGTGAGCCTCGGCTACCCGGTGCTGCTGGGCGCCAGTCGCAAGCGTTTCATGGGTGCCCTGTGCGACGAAACCGACCCGACCCGGCTGATACATGCCACCACCGCGACCACAGCGCTCGGTGTCGCCGCCGGCGTGCGAATCTTCAGGGTGCATGATGTCGCTGCCAACCGCCAGGCGGCGGACGTGGCCTTTGCGATTGCCGCCGCTTCATGAGCTGACAGCGCCTTAGGCCAACCCAGGGTTCCGGTCCGATTGATCTGACGCACTTGACTCCGCCCGTTTCCGCTGGCTCTCACATTTCGATAAAGATAATATAAGAATATTATTGTAAACCGAAATATTAGAGGGCTTGCGATGACGCCGACTCTTCCGGGGACGCGAAGCCACGCGCCCGATTCCTGTTGTGTCTTGGCTCCAGTGATACCTCAAGCGGTAGCCCCTGCACAGGGAGCTGTGGGTCGAAACAGCTGGTCCGGGGGCCTGTCCCGGTGTCTGGCCGGTTTCGCGATGGTGTTCGCGTTGCTGGTCCAGGCGGACCTTGCCAGCGCCGAATCATCTGATCCGATCCAGGCCGATCCGCCTCAGGTCGCTCCAACTGGCGCTGCACGGGCGGGCCGTGCTCAGCCAGCCGTGCCGACTGCGTTAGACCTTCAGCATGCCGTGATCCTGAGCGGCGATGTGCCGCTGGACGACTTTCCAACACTTCAGCAAACTGCCGACGCCATCTGGGCGCATCTCACGCATCGCGTCGGCATCGCCTCGCATCATCCCCCACCAGTGATCCACTTTCGTCCATTCGATAAGGCGATGCAATCGGATGACTGGACCACTTGGCAAATGGATTGGACACGCACGCATCCGGTCATTTGGCGTGACTGGACCGCTCTCAAAGCGAAGGGGACGAGCAAGGATATCCCTCTGGATGGGGAGGTCTCTCAAGGCTGGATCGATGACCACATCGCGGAGATCTTTCCATTCCCGAAGACCTTTCTTGCCTTCCACTACGACGGGACCAATCGCATCCAGATCAATCCGGAACGCACGTTCCTTGCCTCGGTTCAGCTCGATCCCTACGGGATCCGGCGTGATTTCGATGGGCGCGGATACTACAGTCTGGCCCACGAAATGCTGCATTACGCGCTGGAGTTGCGTGGTGTTGTACCGACCAAGCTGCATCATTGCTTGATGGTGTTCCAGCCGGCGGACGACGATGGTGTCGCCATGATGGAGGAGGTTGCGGATTACCTCGTCGATAGTGGCACGATGGCCAGCATCGCGCGCCATCGCGGGTTGCAGTCGGAGCGTGCCTTTAGTCCCTGTGCGGCACTAACGGATGCAGAACGCGGCGCCGTCGACGGCTTCTATGCCCAGCTTCAGGCAGCGACACCGAACGACTTTGCCATCACGGGTGCGACCCGTCCCTAAGGCCTTCCTCCCGTCTCGGCGACACTCAGCCCTTGACCGTCAAGGTGAGCTTGCTGCCGTCGATCTTCGCCAGGCCGCCGGTCTGCAACAGCAACGTCCAGGCAAAGGCGCGAATCGGGCGGATCGGCCCGCCGCCGTAGCGCGGGGCGTGGTCGCCGACACGGATGGCGACATCCGGCAGTTGTTCGTCGTGGAGGGCGGCGATGCGCATTGCCGCCGGCGGTGCCGCGAGTTGCGCCAGACGTGCAGGGAGGTCGGCCTTGCGGGTGGCGGGGGCTGCGAGCGGGATCTGCGCCCGGCGTGGCTTGAGGTCCGCGATTGTGAGCGATTCGAGGATTTCTCGCTCGAGGATTTCTCGCAACGTCAGGAAGCAGCTCGGCATGCGGCGATGTGTCGTGCTTAAGGAGGCGACGGCGCGGGCTGTTCCCGCAACAGGTCCTCAACGGCATGGACCAGCGCATCGGTCGGCAGGCCATGGGGCAACATGCCGGCGAGTTTACCCTGACGGTCGAGCAGATAGAGGCTCGCGCTGTGGTCGAGGGTGTAGTAGTCGGCGTCGGCCGCCTGAACGCGGGCGTAGCGCACCCGATAGTGGTCCGCGACCTGTCCAAGCATTTCGGCGCTCCCCGTGAGTCCGATGAGGCGCGGGTTGAACCAACTGACGTACTCGTTCAATCGCTCGGGCGTATCGCGCTCCGGGTCCAGGGAGACGAAAACCGGTTGCACCTGTGTCGCATCGTCGCCGAGTTGCTTCAGCGCGGCGTTGATGGTGGCCAGTGTGGTCGGGCAAATGTCGGGACAGAAGGTATAGCCGAACGACAGCAGCACTACCTGCCCGCGTGCCGATTGCGTCGACCAGGGTTTGCCGTGCTGGTCGGTCAGCTGGAAATCCCCACCCGCCGGAGTTGCCTGACTTGCAGTGCATAGCCAGACCAACAGCAGCCCAAGGCCGAGCTTCGGTCCCAGGATCGGATTTCGTCTCAAAATTGTTTTGGACCCCGGCCGTCGTCCGGTTCGAAGGAGGCTATGCATACCGTGATGATCCCGCGTGCGACTGTACCGCCGACCCAAGCATGGGGCGTTCCAGGTATCGGTCATCCCGCGGCGCCGACGGTGCTTCCGTAGGTAGGCGTTGCCGGGGCGCGATGCATGCGGCGCGATCGAGAACAATGTCTCTGCGGACGGCGACTGTCCGCTGCACGCATGTCGCTTAGCCGTGACAGTTTGTGCAACGACGGCTTATCACTCTTCAGGCGCCGTCCGCTGGGGTAGGCGATGACGCGGCCCGATCCTTGGGTTCCGGACCCCGTTGGGGCTTGGCGCGTGCCTTGCTTGAGTTCCTGTAAAGACGTCCTGCCCAGGGCACGAGCGACGCCCAGGGCGGGCGCAGGTGGAACCACGTATTGGCGGACGCGAGCCGTTTGTTTAGGCTCAAGCGGAGTGAAGCTGACGCACTCAACACGACAGAGGCTTCTCGGCACGATTGTGAACTGAACGGACCGCCGGCATGGCCTTCGAAGTCGGCAGTGGTGAGCACTTGCCACCGCATTGTCGCCAAGCGATGGCGAGATCGCCGGTCGGTGGCCCGGCCGAGGTAGATCGACAGTACATCGAGAAGAACCACCGCGCCGACCTCTGTCGTACGCGGATAATTTCACCACCACCACAACCATCAACGAGGCAGGAGTACGCATGAAGAATCCCTTTACAGGCATCCGTCTTTGGCGCAACTGTGCGCCAGCCGTCGCATTGGCGGGCGCCACCTTGGCGGCCGGGGCGCTGTTGCCCGCGACCGCGCTCGCCGACGAGACCTGCATGTCGCCGTACATGGCGAAGATCGTCGGGCAAGAAGACTTTATCTATGTCTGGACACTGGGCGTCGAGGGCGTCGGCGACGGCCAGGACAAGCTGGTCACCGTCGATGTCAACCCCGCCTCGCAGACCTATGGCCAAGTGGTTCATAGCCTCTCGGTCGGCGGTCGCAACGAGGCGCATCACTCGGGGCTGACCGACGATCGCCACTATCTCTGGGCCGGCGGCCTGGACACCAATAAGATCTTTGTGTTCGACGTGCATTCCGACCCGGCCAAACCGACGCTGCATAAGGTCATCACGGACTTCACCGCGAAGAGCGGCGGCGTCGTTGGCCCGCACACCACCTATGCACTGCCGGGTCGTATGATGATCACGGCCCTGTCAAACAACAAGGACAATGGCGGACGCACGGCGATGGTGGAATACACCAACGAAGGCGAGTACATCGAGACCTATTGGATGCCCACCGACGACGACCTGCGTGGTGCCGAAAAGACGGGTCAATTCGCCGATGGCTACAACTACGATGTGCGTGCCTTGCCGCGGCGCAACGTCATGCTCACCTCGTCGTTCACCGGCTGGTCGAACTACATGATGGATTTCGGCAAGATGCTGCAGGACGAGGAGGCGATGAAGCGTTTCGGCAACACCGTCGTCGTCTGGGACCTGCATACGCGTAAGCCTATTAAAGTGCTCGACGTACCCGGCGCGCCGCTGGAGATTCGCTTCGCTTGGGGCTCCGATCACAACTACGCATTCACCACCACGGCGTTGACCTCCAAGATCTGGCTCATCTATGAAGACGAGCAGGGCGAGTGGCAGGCAAAGGCAGTCGCCGATATCGGCGATCCGTCGCAAATACCCTTGCCCGTTGACATCTCCATCGGCTCCAACGACAAGCACCTGTGGGTCAACACCTTCATGGACGGCAAGACCCGCCTGTTCGACATCTCCGATCCGTTCAACCCCAAGCAGATCTACGAAAAGCAGATCGGCGCCCAGGTCAACATGGCCTCGTCCGCATGGAGCGGTGAGCGCGTCTACTACACCTCGTCGCTGCTGGCCAATTGGGATAAGAAGGGCAAGGACGACGAACAGTACCTGAAGGCCTACACCTTCGACGGCGAGAAGCTGACCGAGCAGTTCGCGATCGATTTCTACGAGCAAAAGCTCGGTCGCGCGCACCAAATGCGCTTCGGCGCCTATGCCCTTTACGGCATGAAGCGTCCGGAGACGCGATTCGCCGTCAGCGAGTGATACTCGCCCTGGCCCTGTAGCCTAGCGGCATAGGGCGTTACTGTGGGAGCGGCTTGCAGCCGCGATTGGCTACGTAGCACTCGGCTGTCGTTGCTGTCGCGAGTGCAACTCGCTCCCACTTTTGCGCGAGTGGCTTGCAGCCGCGATTCGATCACGCAGCTTTCCGTTGTCGTTGCCGCCGCGATTGCAAATCGCTTTCACATCGGAGTCTCCTTTGTTTCACGGCTCGATCGCAATGCACGGTTTCCGCCAGTGGCCCACCATTCTGGGCATCTTAATGATGCTCGCATTCACCGGCTCGGTGCGAGGCACCACAGGCCAGACCGAGATTCTGGCGCCGTTTTACACCGGCGCTGAATACGAGCCCCCGGCGGTCGGCAGCTATCGTCTACCGCCCCTTGGCGAGGCGGCCGACGGTGCCGTGCTCAGGTCGGACGGCAGCGCCAAACGCCTGCACGAATTGTTCGGCGGAAAGCTGGTGCTGCTGAGCTTCATCTACAGCAGTTGCAGCGACGTCAACGGCTGCCCGCTGGCCACCGCGGTCATGTATCAGGTGCAGCGCCAGATCGCCGAGGACCCGGCGCTGCGCGACAGATTCAAGCTGATCAGTCTGAGCTTCGATCCCGTCTACGATACGCCGGAGGTCATGTCGCTGTACGGCAAAGGCCTAGCCGGCCGAAACCCGGGCGGCAATCACTGGGAATTTCTGACCACGGCGTCGCAGCAGGACCTCGCGCCGATCCTCGACGCCTACGGCCAGACCATCATCCGCGACATCGACGAGCAAGGCGAGCCGAGACCCAGCCTGTCGCACATCCTGCGGGTATTCTTGATCGATCCCGACAAGCAGATCCGCAACATCTATAGCGTGTCGTTCCTATATCCGGAACTCATCGTCAACGACGCCAAGACCGCGCTGGCGGAATTCCCTGTTGTCGAGACCGCCGCGGTGCAAGTTGCCAACGCGCCCACCTTATCCCAAGCCGGCGACTACAAGGGCGGCTACGACAGTAGCGACTACCGCACCCGCAGCAAGTCGGTCCAGCAGCGCGACGGTGAGTCCGCAGACTTGGTTGCGCTTGCCACGGAGTCGCAACTTGGCCTGCCGCCGGTTCCAGTTCCGGCGGACAATCCGCTGACACAGGAGCGCGTCGCACTCGGGCGGAAACTGTTCTTCGACCGGCGGCTGTCCCTGAACGACACCTTCTCCTGTGCAATGTGTCATATCCCGGAGCAAGGCTTCACCAGCAACGAGATGGCGACCGCGGTGGGCTTCGAAGGGCGCAGCGTGCGCCGCAACAGCCCCAGCCTGTACAACGTGGCCTACGCGCGGGTCCTGTTTCACGATGGCCGTGAGGAGACGCTGGAGCAGCAGGTCTGGGCACCGCTGCTGGCGCGCAACGAAATGGCCAACCCGTCGGTGGGCGCCGTGCTGAAGAAGCTGCGCAAGATTCCCGACTATGCCGGGCGCTTTGAGGCGGTGTTCGACGGCCGCGGGCCAGGCATGGAGACGCTGGGGCAGGCGCTGGCGGCTTATCAACGCACGCTGGTGTCGGGCAATTCGCCGTTCGATCGCTGGCATTTCGGCGGTGATGAGACCGCGTTGGACGCCGCCGCGAAGCGCGGTTTCGGGCTGTTCACCGGCAAGGCCGGTTGTGTCAGCTGTCACAGCGTTGGCAAAGACCAGGCCCTGTTCACCGATCATCAACTGCACAACACCGGTCTGGGCTACCAGGCCTCGATGGGTATCCGTCCGCCGAAAAAGCGGGTGACCCTAGCCCCCGGGGTCTTCGTCGATGTGGACTGGGACATCATCGACGACGTGGGGGAGGCGCCGCCGTCGGACCTTGGTCTGTACGAGATCACCCAGGACCCGAATGACCGTTGGAAGTATCGCACCCCGAGCCTACGAAACGTCGCGCTGAGCGCACCCTATATGCACGACGGGTCGCTGGGCAGCTTGGAGGATGTGGTGCGCTTTTATGACCACGGCGGCGTGCCCAATCCGTTACTCGATCCGCGTCTGCGCCCGCTTGGTCTCAGCGATCAAGAGGTGGGCGATCTGGTCGCCTTCATGCGCTCCCTGACCGGCGGCAATGTCGACACGCTGGTCAGCGATGCCTTTGCTGCTCCGGTCGGCGATATCACCACCGATGATCCGAACTGGGCGCACGATTGAAGTGTGAAGTGTGAAGTTTGAATAGGTGTGCGGTGGGCTTCTTTGTCACTGAAATGGGAGTGATCCTTCATGGGGACACAAGAGAAGGTCTATTCGGAGGCCGAGGTCATCGCGCGGCTCGAGGCGGAATTGCCGCGGTGGTACCTGGAGAAGGGTTGGATTCGTCGCAAGTACAAGACCAGCGGCTGGAAGGGCACGCTGATGGTGGTCAATACCGTGGGGCATCTGGCGGAGGCCGCTTGGCATCATCCGGATCTGACGGTTTCTTATGCGTTTGTCGTCGTCAAGTTGGTCACGCATTCTGCCAAGGGGGTGACGGACAAGGACTTCGCGCTGGCGCGAAAGATCGAGGAGGTGGTGCAGTGGCGTCCGGGTGAGGACAGTGCGCTGGAGGGTACGCCGGATGATCCGCGTTTCAAGTATCTGAAATACGACTAATGGCTGCGACCATGCAAGCACTCGACCGCGGCGCCCATCCGCCCGATCTGGAAGCTGTCCTGGAGACGGTTCAGGACATCGCCAAGACCGTGGTTGCCGATCAAGCGGCCAACGTCGATCAATTGGTGCTCTGGCCGGAACAGGGGATTCGTGCGCTCCAGCGTGCCGGGCTGGCGGGCATGACCATTCCGCAGGAGTTCGGCGGTCTCGGTCAGGGCTCGTTCGCGGTGGCGCAGACCTGCGAGATCCTGGGCCAGGAGTGTGCGTCGACCGCGATGTGCTTCGGCATGCACCTGGTTGGCTCGGCGGTGCTGGCGGCCAAGGCGACGCCGTATCAGCAGTCGCACTACCTGCAGCCAATCATCGAGGGCCGCCATCTGACCACGCTTTCTCTCAGTGAGGCAGGCACTGGGGCGCAGTTCTACATCCCCCGCACGCGCCTGGACGCGGTTTCGCCGGATCTCTATCGCGTCAACGGCGCCAAGACCTTCGTCACCAACGGTGGCCATGCGGATTCCTACGTGGTCTCGACGGTGGCGGCGGACCCCGACGGCCCCTTGGGTCAGTTCTCCTGCGTTGTGATACCGGCGACCGCCGAAGGGCTGCGCTGGGGGCCCGCCTGGACCGGACTCGGCATGCGTGGCAACTCGTCCTTGAGCCTGGAGATCAAGGACCTGGTGGTGCCCAAGACCGACCTGCTGGGCGAAGAGGGCGATCAGATCTGGTACGTCTTCAATGTCGTCTGTCCGATCTTTCTGATGGCGATGACCGGCACCTATCTGGGCATCGCCGGTGCCGCGTTGGAGGAGGCGAGGAATCATATGCTCAAGCGAGATTACGCCGACACCGGCGCCAGTCTGAGCGAAATGCCGATCAGCCAGCATCGCCTGGGCTGCCTCTGGGGCATGCTGGAGCGCACGCGGCGCCTGTGCTACCACGCCGCGTCGAGCTTCGATGCCGGCGACCCGGACGCACTGCCGGCGGTGTTCACCGCAAAGGCCGAAGTGGCCGACTGCGCGGTCACCATCGTCAACGAGGTCATGACGTTGTGCGGCGGCATCGCCTATCGCGGCGGCTCCCGGCTGCACCGCTTGTTGCGCGACGCACGGGCCGCGCACGTGATGGCACCCACCACCGATGTGTTGCGTCTCTGGACCGGCCGCGCGCTGCTCGGTAAGCCGATTCTCGGCAACTGAGTCCGATGCCGCCCACCGCCAGCTCAGCTGTCAGGCCAGCCGCCAGCCCAACCGCCGGCACCGCTGTCGGCGATCTGGTGCTGCTGCAGGTCGATGCCGCGGTCGACAACCTGATTGCGGAAGCATTGGCGGACGAGATCGACCTGCGCCGGTTGGCGGATGCCGAGCAGTTATATACCGCGCTGGAGCAGGGCCGCCCGTCGCCGTGCGCCATGGTCATCGGTGCCGGCATCGCACAACCGGTGCGCGTCGTACAACATGCCCGCAGCTTGGGTGCCGACATGCCGGTGTTGATCCTGACCGATGGCGCACGCCGCGAGCAGCTGGAGCAAACGCTGCGGTTCGCGCCATTTATCGGCAGCGACGTCAAACCCTGGTCCAGCGACGACCTGGCGGAACTTCCCGCGGCGGTGAACCGGGCGGTGGAGCGGTCGTCGAAGCGCCATCAATTCCGAGGTTCCGTGGCCGAGGCCCAGCGGCGCATTGGTCGACTGCCGGCGAATCCGCCGCAGGTGACCCATTTTGTCGAACGGCTGTTGGATCGCGCCCCCATCGGCGTGCTCAATGTCGACGTCCGGTGCATGATCCTGAGTGTCAATCGGTATGCCTGCCAGGTACTGGGGGTGAGCGAGCGGGGAGCCCTGGGCACGCCGTTCACGCGCTTCTTGCCGCCGGCGGCGCATGCCCGTCTGCGTAACCTCATCGGTCGCTGTGTCGCGCCCCTGCGCAAGCAGACACCGGAGGTGGTTGAGATCAACGCCGACGATGGCCGTTTGCGGCATGTGGAAGTGATTGCGTCGTCGCTCGTGGACCGCACCGGCCAGCTCGGTTCCACACTGATTTTGCAGGACGTGACCGATCGTGTGCTGGCGGAGCACAAACGGCTGACGGCGGAAGCGGCGTTGCGGGACGGCGAGCGCCGTTATCGGGAACTGGTGCAGACCATGAACGAGGGGCTGGCGATGACCGATGCCCAGTACCGCATCACCTTCGTCAACCAGGCCTTCTGCGACATGTTCGGGTTCGACTCAGAGGCCCTGGTAGGCCGGCCGCTGAACGAACTGGTTCATCCCGACCATGCCAGCCTGCTGCGGGAGCACATGGCCATCCGCGGGACCTGTGGCTCGAGGCGCTTCGAGACCGCCTGGATCGCCGGCGACGGTCAGTTGCTGCATACGCTGACATCGCCCCGGCACTTTTTCGACGAGTCCGGCGACTTCACCGGGTGCCTCGGGGTGTTTACCGATATCAGCGAGAGCAAGCGCGTCGAGCGCCGGGAGCGCCAGCAATTGTTGGAGCTTGCGCATGTATCGCGGGTGACCACCATCGGCCAGATGAGTAGTCAGATCGCCCACGAGTTGTCGCAACCGTTGACCGCCATCAATGCCCTGAGCCGGGCGCTGGTCAAGCTGTTCGAGGCCGACGCTGCCAGCATCGACGAGACGCGTGACACCTTGCGCGAGATCTCGGGCCAAGCGCAGCGCGCCCGCGACATCGTCATTCGCCTACGCGACTTCGTGCGCAAGTCCGAGCTCCAGTTCACCGCCGTCGACCTCAACGACACCATCCGCACCGTGCTCCGGCTGGCCAACGCGGAGCCCAGGCATCGGGGTATGACCGTGGAATTGGACCTGGCGGCAGGCCTGCCGGAGGTGAGCGCCGACCGCGTGCTCATCGAGCAGGTGCTGCTCAATCTGGTGCGCAATGCCCTCGATGCCATGGAATCGGTACCGCCCGAGCAGCGTCGATTGCACCTGTCTTCGGCCCTGCTGACGGACCATGCGATCAGGGTCACGGTCGCCGATAGCGGCCCGGGCGTCGCCGACGACTGCCTGCGGGATCTGTTCGAACCCTTCTTCACCACCAAGAACGACGGCATGGGCATGGGGCTTGCCATCACCCGTTCCGTGATTCAGGCACACGGAGGGACCATCGAAGTCGTTGCGAATCCCGGTGGTGGCGCCCTGTTCCGGTTTATCTTGCCGACGACGCGCTGCGCCGAGCCGGTATGAAACTCTATATCGTCGACGACGACGAGCCGGTACGCCGCGCCTTGAGCTTGTTGGCTCGCTCCGAAGGACTCGAGGTCGAGGCCTTCGACGGTGGCGCCGCCTTCCTCGCCGCCATCGAGGGCGTCGACCCGGAAGCGCTGAGCGGCTGTCTGCTGCTCGATATCTGTATGCCCGACACCAGCGGATTGGAAGTACAGCGGGAGATGCAGCGTCGTGGGGCGCAGTTACCCGTGATCGTCATCACCGGGCACGGCGACGTGCCTACCGCGGTGCAGGCGATGAAGGGCGGGGCCCTGGATTTCGTCGAGAAGCCGCTCGATGTCGACGACCTGCTGATGCGTATTCGTAGTTGTCTCAATGGCGAGAGCGCGCGCCGGCAGACCGCCCAGGGTCGCCAGGCGGCGCGTCAACGGGTGGCCTTGCTCACCCCCCGCGAGCGCGAGGTGATGCAGGGCATCGTTGCCGGGCTACGCAACAAGGAGATCGCGCGCGAGCTGGCGATCAGTTTCCGCACCGTCGAACTGCACCGAGCCAAGGTGATGGAGAAGCTCGACGCGCGTTCTCCATCGGATGTCGTGCGCATTGCGATGTTGAGCGAGGAGGATGCTCGCCAGCCATGAACCCAGCGATCAATCAGCGAGGCTTCGCCTCAGACCAACGAGTCGCAACCCTCGGTATCGGTATCGGTATCGGTATCGCTATCGAAATCGAAATCGCTATCGAAATCCTAGCGAGGGGCGAGGGACTCGATCCCGATCCCGATCCCGATTTCGATTATTGGGAAGCCTCGTCAGTCCGATGCCGCTGCCGCCGGCCTCTGCTCCACGTGGAACCACGTATAGGCGAACAGAGGGCCTTTGTTTACGCTGATACCACACTGATGCGGATTTTCACAACCAAAAAGAAGCACTGAGAGGCATTAACATGAGCGACGGCGATTCAAATCTCTACCAGCGTTTGGGCGGTTATGACGGTATTGCGGGCATCACAGAAGACATTTGGGCCAATCATGTCAGTAACAGTGCGATCAAACAGCGCTATGCCGACAGTGATGCCGAGAATGTTAAACGGCTGGTGCGTGAGATGTTCTGCGCCGGGACCGGCGGCCCTGAGAGCTATACCGGTAAGGACATGCTGGCAGCGCATCGCGGCATGAACATTAGCCCGGAAGAGTTCGTCTCCGTTATCGACGACGTGCTCGACGCGATGACGAAGAACAACGTCGGACAACGAGAGAAGGACGAAGTCCTGTGTATTCTCTATTCAATGAAGGGCGACATCGTTCACGTCTGACCGGAGGCCCAACCACGTCGGGCCTTTCGGCACCGCAATCCCGCAAAAAATCGGCAATCCACGCGAGGTTTATCGCATGTCCGAGGTTACCTGGAACGAGAAGGTCTGCATCCACGCCGGCAACTGCGTCAAGGGCCTGCCAGCGGTCTTCAAGGTTGGTGAAACAGGACTCGAAATCCACTCGGCCGCTGCCAGCGAAGACGAGATCAAGGCCACGGTCGCCAGCTGCCCGTCCGGTGCATTGCAGCTTAAAGACTGACCGATGTTGCCGGGTTTAGCCCTGGCAACGGCAGGCCAGCATTGTCTGACTACGTACCCGTAGCGACGACAAGCCAATAACCCGAAACGCTCTTCACCAAACCACCACGCGAGGGGAAATACACAATGATCGGCGAACACTTACAAACCAAGATGCAACTCTTCGGACTACCCGGAGACCCTGATACCCTCAAGTGCCTAATGACCGCCGGTGAGAAAGGCGTCGATATTGAAAGTCGGGTAGTTGGCCCTGATGCCGTCAGCGCAGACTCCCAGGAGTTTCGGTCGATGTCGCCGTTCGGTTCCATCCCTTGCCTGCGCGATGTCGATTTTACCCTGTGCGGCACATTGACCATCATGTCGTACCTGAACGACAAGGGCTTCGGTCCATCGCTGATCCCGCGCAACGGCGTTGCCCGTGCCATTCACTATCAGTGGTCCGAATTCGCCAGCGCCTACGTGGCGCCGCAGGTCGCCCAACTGCTTTCCGGTCGAGGATGCCGATCGGGCCGTCGCGGCGTTGGCGACGATCTTCGATGCCTTTGAGTCCCACCTGGTTAACAAGCGCTACAAGGGGGCTTTCATCGTCGGTGAGTTCTCTCTGGCGGATATCCACTGGGCGCCCTACGCGCATTGCTGCGAGCTGGCCGGCAGGGGGGAACTGATTTCCGCCCGTCCCAACGCCGCGGCCTGGTGGGATGCCGTGAAGAGTCACAAGAGCACGAGCAAGGAAAACTTCATTGCCTCCAGCGTGCTGCCAACCATGGACGAGATCCGCGGCCGGCACATTCGCTCCGTCTCCATCAACGCCTGAAACTCCCTTGTGCCGGAGACGGCGCTGCGTTTAAAGCGTTTATGGCCCGGATCGACCACCGGCTCGACAGTCACAGCAAGAGGACGGAGACATCATGTTCGGTTTAGGCAAAGCCAAGAAGGCGCAACGGGTTCGGTTGCAACCGTCGGGGGTCGAGTTGGAGGTCCAGCCCGGAGAGAACCTGCTCAAGGCTGGTCTGGCCGCGGGACTCGGTTGGCCCCACGACTGCCGTGTCGGTAGCTGCGGCACCTGCAAGGCGCGCCTGATCGAAGGCAAGATCAAAGAGCTTTCAGACTTCGCCTACGTGCTGAGTGGCGAGGAACTCGACGACGGCATGATTCTGGCGTGCCAGACTGCGTTGAAAAGCGATCTGGTGGTCGAGGTGGCGCTCAACACCGCAAACGCCTCGGCGCGACCGGTCGCGACCGTAGCGGGGACGGTGAGCGCAACGCGTATGCTGACCCATGACATCATGGAGTTGTCGGTGCGCCTGGAACAACCGCTGCGCGAGGACGACAGCCACTACCTCGCCGGCCAGTACGCGGACCTAGGCTTTCCAGGCATCAGTGCGCCCCGTTCCTACTCGTTTGCCACGCCGCCAGAGAACGATGACCGACGGGGCCTGACGTTCTTCATTCGAAAGGTGCCCCAGGGCGAGCTGACGACCTGGTTGTTCGACGCCGATCGCACCGGCTGCGAGTTGACGGTGACCGGTCCATTCGGCTCGTTTTGGCTGCGCGATGGCGACGGGCCAGTCATCTGCGTCGCTGGTGGCAGCGGCATGAGTTCCATCAAGGCGTTGCTGGAGCATGCAGTCAACGTCGGCTGTACCCGCGACGTCGTGTTTCTGTTCGGCGCCCGCTCTCAGCGCGACCTGTATTGTCTGGATGCGATGGAGGCCGTTTCTGGGCGTTGGCATCCGCAACACAGCATACGGTTCCTGCCAATTCTGTCCGACGAGCCCGAGGGCAGCGACTGGACCGGGCTGCGCGGGCTGGTGACCGAGCAGATCGCAGCGCAGGACCTCGACTGGTCTCGGGCGCAGGGCTATCTGTGCGGGCCTCCTGGCATGATCGACGCTGCGATCGAGGTACTGCAGGCCCAGGGCATCGGCTCGGACGCGATCCACTTTGATAAGTTTCTTGATGCCAGCAGCATCCCTGGTGGGCGCCATTGACGGGCCAACGAACGTCGCACGGGTGCGAATCACCAACAGTAGCCATGTTTGGGCGCGCCGCACGATACAGTCGGCTAACACCACAACCGGAGTCTCGCAATGAGCAATCCGACCAGTCTTTCCGTTCCAGAGCATCAGACTTACTATGTCAATGGGCACTATTTCGAGAGCTGCAATTGCCTCGGAGTCTGCCCTTGCCTGCTGCTGGACCCACCCACGGAAGGCTATTGCGAGGCTTTCCCGTCCTGGCATATTGAACAGGGCCGTCTCGGTGAGGTCGCCCTCGACGGTCTGAATGTGGCTATCTGGCTGCGCACACCGGGGGCCCTCACGGAGGGTAACTGGCGCATCGCGCTTTACATCGACGAACGGGCCACGCCGGAACAACACCAGGCCATCGAAGAACTCTGGGGCGGTAAGCACGGGGGCTATCTCGAGGTGATTGCGTCGCTGGTTTCCGACGTACTGGGCGTGCATTCCGCTAAGATCGATTGGAACGAGGATGACAAAGGTCATCGCACGATGACCGTCGCGGGTGTCGGCGGCGTTGACATTCAAGACATCGAGGGTATGGAAGGGCAGGACGTGGTGCTTTCCGGCATGCCGTTAGCGGTGGCGCCGCCGTTCGCCGTTACAGTGGCCAGGTCCAATAGCTGGACCTTCAAAGACCACGGGCTTGAGGCGTCCAGATCAGGTACTTCGGGCCTGTCGTCGCCGTTTTCGTATTTCGCCTGAGGCACCGAGTCCGTCGACACCCAATGCAAGAGCACCAAGGCATCTCTGCCGTGAACCCGTCTCAGATCGCGTCGGGGACGGGCGCCGGCCAGCGGGCGGCGTCACCCAACCTCCTGTCCGGGCCCCTCTGGTCCGGGGATCGAGTCATCGTGCTCATGGGGCTGGTGACGGTTAGCATTGCGGCCTGGGGCTACATGCTGTACGACTACGTGCGTATGCAGACGCTGCCGATGTCGCAGATGTGGATGCCACCCACCGGCGGCGGCGCCTGGTCGCTGCAAGACTTCTGGCTTACCTTCGTGATGTGGGCGGTGATGATGGTCGCCATGATGTTGCCGTCCGCGGCGCCAATGGTGTTGATGTTCGCGACGGTGAACCGCAAGCGCCGGGCGCAACAGCGTCCGTATGTGCCGACGTTCGTATTCGCTGCGGGCTACGTGGCGGTTTGGACCTTATTCAGCGCGCTCGTGACGCTGGCGCAATGGCCGCTACATCATTGGGCATTGCTGACGCCGATGATGGACAATGCCAGCGCCACCATGGCGGGCTTGGTGCTGATTGCGGCCGGCGTCTATCAATGGACGCCGTGGAAGGACGCCTGCCTGCAACAATGCCGAAGCCCGCTCGGGTTCTTGATGACCGAGTGGCGCGAGGGGGCGGGCGGCGCCTTCTTAATGGGCCTCAAACACGGCTGGTTTTGTGTCGGCTGTTGCTGGGCGTTGATGCTCGTGCTATTCGCCGTCGGCGTAATGAATATGCTTTGGGTAGCCATCATCACATTGTTCGTGCTGGCGGAAAAACTGTTTCCCTGGTCTCCGACTGGC